>DGUP01000002.1 GCA_002394685.1 Treponema sp. UBA4307
TCGACATTCGGGCTAAATAAAAAAAGAAAGGCAGTTCCTGAATTAACGAAGAGAAGTTTTCAGGAAACTGCCTTTTTTTTAGCGTTTGTATTCTTTCTTAATATTTGGCAGAAGGATTTCTATATTAACCCCTACCTTACCGAAATGTTCTTTTCCGTCAAATGAAACATCATAACTTGCAAAAACATCTACTCCAATTCCAGAATTTCTTTCTGTAAGAAGGCCCAGAACTTCAACATCCACGCCCACTCCGTAAGCAGGTATATTGTTCATGAAACCAGCTTCCAGATAGAGGGATGTACGGAGGATATCACCCAAAAACATTCCTGTATTCAAACCGAACTTACATGAAGCATCAAATTTGTAATGAACTACATTGTCTTCGTCAAAATTGTAGCCCAGACCTGCATTAAGCCCCCAGAAAAGATGAGAGTTAACCGGCATGATAAATCCCAGTCCTCCGGCAAAACCTTTAAGCGGTGCAGAGAAGTCTGTAAGAAGCTGAGGATTGGTATAAATTGATTCTGTACTGCTCTGTCTGTGCATCATGGAAATATAGAAAGTAAGAGCCTTTCTTTTGCTGGAATCCTTTTTCTTAAGTTCAGCAATTTCCTCTTCTGTATAAGGAACTGCGGCTGCCTGTTCTGCATGAAGTTTTGCTTCTTCTTTTGCTGTAAGGATGTGGCGTACAATTCTGAATCCTACATAATCCTCCCTGCTTGAAGCATTCAGGGACGCACGGCTGAAAACTCTGCCTGCAGAAGCTTTACTCTTATAGCTTCCACCTCTGATTACCCTTGCAGTTCCCTTGTCCGGGCCACGAGGATTTGTTACAGTTCCGGAAGAATAAGATTTTGCGTAGTAGTCCCAGACCCATTCAGCAGCATTACCGCTCATATCGTAAAGGCCCAGTTCGTTGTACTTAAAAAGTCCCAGTCTCTGGATGGATTTACAGTTACCTGAAAAGGCTCCTGCTTCTTCACCATTATTACTGCCGGACCAGCGGTAATTTTCGTTGTATTTTCCACCCCGGCAGGCATATTCCCACTCTGCTTCTGTAGGCAGACGGTAACCGTCAACTGTAAAATCGCAGGTAATCACCCCTTCAATTACAGTAGAACTCTGAGGGATGTAGCCCCAGGTATCAGGATTTTTCATTCCGTTTACTGCATAGCAGGGGGTAAGACCTAAAGCCATGCTCAGTTTGTTACAGAAATAAATTGCATCGTACCAGTTAACGTTAGTAACAGGATAATCATCCCCTCTTACGGCAGAAGGATCTTTTCCTACAATTGCGTGGTAAAGTTCCTGACTTACTTCTGTCCGTCCCATAATGAATTTTGAAATGCGGGCCTTGTGAAGAGGTTTTGTATTATTATCATCAAGGGCTCCCATATTGAAGGAACCGCTTTCTACTGTAACAATTTCATAGGTTACTCCTACCGCTCTTTCTGTGGCAAGGAGGCTGTTAATTCTTTCGATTACAGGATCAGGTACAGAAACTTCCTCTGTTACAGCTTCTCCATTTGATTCACTTTCTTCTTCAGCAGTGGCAGCGGGAATTTCCTCTGAGGATTTTTCAGGAGCAACTTCCTCTGCAGAAACGCTTTCTTCCGTAGCTGGAGCCTGATTTACGGCCATATTTTCAGATGGATTTTCAGGAGAGGTGTCAGTTGCATTATCTGCAGTATTATCCGCAGGAATATCTACATTATTATCAGCTGAAGTGTCCGCAGCATTAAGAACTGGAGTGTCCGCAGGAGACTTTTCTTCTGCAGCGGCCGGAATATTTTCCACGGAAAGGATTTCTCCGGACAAGTCTTCAGAATTTGTTTCTCCGGATGCTGGAACAAAAGTCTCTAAATCTTCTGCCCCTGAATATATAAATGATGAAGCCAATAAAATTGATAAAGCTGCAAATAAAGCTCTTTTCTTCATGATTTCTCCTGGTAGATATAAGCAAAGCTTTTAACAGGACGATTATAATGAAAATGCTTAACAGTTAAAAGACTGTGCAAAAAAAAGGCAATCCTTTCCCCAGGGAAAAAATTGCCTCTTTATTAAATGATTATATCATATATTATATTTCACTTTTTTTTACACGTCCATATTTTACTGTAAAAAAACTAAAAACCTTCTTCCGGCTCTCCATCATCTTCCTTAAGATACATTTTCTTAGGAACTTTAACTTCTTCATTGTAACATTCAAAGATTTTTTCAACCTTTTCCTTGTCCATTTTAGGTGTAACAAGACTTACAAGAGGAACCAGAATCAGGGAACCAATCATAGCCATAGCCCCGCAGTTAATAGGTGACTTAAAGAGAGCTGGCAGTCCGAATTTTGGCAGCAGCATATTTACTACTGTAAGGCCCACTCCATAGATAAAGCTTACCCAGACAGCACTCTTGCTTACTTTCTTCATAAAGAGGCCGTAAAGGAAAGGAGCCAGGAAAGCGCCTGCTAAAGCACCCCAGGAAATTCCCATAAGCTGAGCAATGAATGTAGGAGGATTCAAGGCCAGAATAACGGAAACACTTATAAAGAAAACAATTAAAAGTCTCATTACCAGCAACTGCACTTTATCAGACATTTTCTTAAATACTGAGGTTTTAAGGAAATCAATTGTAAAGGTTGAGCTTGAAGTAAGGACCAGGGAAGACAGGGTACTCATTGAAGCAGACAAAACCAGTACAATCACTACACCAATAAGAATGTCCGGCAGTGTAGAAAGCATTGAAGGAACAATTCCGTCATAGAGGATTTTTCCCCCTTCCCCGTGGATTGAAGGATTGTCAAAGAGACGACCAAATCCTCCAAGGAAATAACAGCCGCAGGAGATTACGATTGCAAAGATTGTAGAAACAACTGTTCCGGTTTTTACAGCTTTTTCACTCTTAATGGCATAGAACTTCTGTACCATTTGAGGCAGGCCCCAGGTTCCCAGAGAAGTCAGGACGATTACCCCCAGCAGGTTCAATGGATCAGGGCCAAAGAAACTTACAAAGGGTCCCTTCATCTCCAGGAGAGCGGGAGTTGTGCTGGCAGGGTCAGCAGGAATCTGTGAAAGCTGCTGAACGGCAGAAAGAAAACCTCCCTTGCCCCTGAGAACAGCTGTAATTACTGCACAAATACCAAAAAGCATAATAATTCCCTGGATAAAGTCATTCATTACAGTTGCCATATAACCGCCTAAAATTACGTAAAGGGCTGTCAGGGCGGCCATAAATATTACGCACCACTTGTATTCAATATTGAAAGCCTGACCAAAAAGCTTGGACAATCCTGAATATACAGAAGCAGTGTATGGAATTAAAAAGACAAATACTATTACGGAAGCTACAATCCGCAGGGATTTTGAATCGTAGCGCTTTCCAAAGAATTCCGGCATGGTTCTGGCGTCCAGATGATGAGTCATTACACGGGTACGCCTTCCCATAAGAACCCAGGCTAAAAGGGAACCGATAACGGCATTTCCAATTCCTACCCAGGTACTGGAAAGACCATACTTCCATCCAAACTGTCCTGCATAACCTACAAAAACAACTGCAGAAAAATAGGAAGTACCGTAAGCAAAGGCCGTAAGCCAGGGGCCTACACTTCTTCCACCCAAAACAAAGCCGTTAACATCTGTGGCCTTTCTTCTGGCAAGAATTCCCACAATAACCATCACTGCAAAAAAACCAACAAGCAGCAGAATCTTGATGAACATTTTTTCCTCCAGAAGTAAATAATACCCTGTTATAACAAAAAAATAAAAGAATTTTTTCAATTAGTGCGCTAAAATATAAGTTAATGAAGTATTACTACCTGTACGGTCTGGCCATCGTACTGCTGCTTCAACTGCTCACCATTTTTTTTACGCTGAGAAAGCGTACTGATTCTGGCAGATGGTATGTCACTGTTCTTCTTTGTCAGACAGCCCTTATGATTTTTTATGTAGCATACCTGCAGTCAAAGGAAGTTCTTACAGCTTCCCTTATGCTGGGGCTTTATTACATGGCCACGGACAGCTTTGTTCTTTCCATGTATTACTTCTTGAGAGAGACTATCAGCGAAGGAAAGGCCTTTAATGGTCTTGTTAAAAGAACAGGCTTTCAGAAAAAAATTAAATTAATCCTCATTCCCCTTGTGGCAGCAGATTCAGCCCTGCTCATAGCAAATGTTTTTAACAGCATTTATTTTAATCTCACCCCTGTTAACTACAACGACATTACTTATTTCTTTAAGCCGGAATTTAAGCCTCTCATTCATATCCATATAGCGGTTGTTTCCTTTATTATTTTAATCTCCCTCATTGATATTATAAGGAAAACTTACAGGTCCAATAACTTTTACAGACTTTCCTACTGGCTGACTCTGGCTCTGGAAATTATGCTGGTTCTCCTCCAGGGAATTCCAATGTATTCAAAAATTGTAACATCCCTTCTGGATCTTTCACCATTCTTTACACCCTTCTATGCAATAACAATTTTCATCCTCTTCTTTAAACTTTTTCCCCGGAAGGATGTGGACAACATTATTCAGCACACTGCAGATAATATTTCCAGCGGACTCTTTGTATTTGATTCAGACAACCGCTGTGTTTATAAAAACAAAAAGGGTCTGGAACTGGAAAAAATTTTTACAAAATCAGAAGGCAGCAAATATTTACCCGATCACTTCATTGAAAATTTTTACAGAGCCTTCATTGAAGAAAACATCACTGAAGGTGTAGATGAATTAGTTACCCAGAAAGAAATTATCCTTACAGACGGAGAAAAATCCGTAAACACAACCTTTGAAATCACCTGGGCAAAAATCCTGGACAAAACAAAAAGAGTTGCAGGAACCTACCTTAAGTTAAAGGACAGAACCGTAGAAATCCAAAAACTGAATGATGAAAAATTTCAGGCCAGCCATGACAAATTAACTAAACTCTTAAACAGACAGGCCTTTTTCGACATGGTAATTGAAACCCTTCAGAAAGAAAAAAATAAAAACTTTCTCATGATTGTTTCAAATGTAGTCGGTTTTAAACTTTTCAACACTCAGTTTGGAACTGAAAGCGGTGACCGGATTCTTAAAGAAATTGCCTCAATGTTTAAGAATAAGGGCAACAGTGTCCGGAACTCTGTTCAGGGCCGCATTTCCGGTGACAAAATTGCAATGCTTATACAAAAGGAAGATTTTGATCAGAACTATTTCCTTAATGAAATTTCCCGCATCCAGAATCTTATGAACAACATCAGCTACAAGCTGCAGATTAAGCTGGGCATATACGAAATTCAGGACCACAACGAATCCGTACAGACAATGTTCGACAAGGCCATAGTTGCCATTAATTCGATCCATGAAATGTATTCCCTGACCATCACCTGGTACGACATGAACCTGATGGAAAAAATCAAGTACGAAAAAAATATTGTAAACAGCTTCATTAATGCCCTTGATAATAAACAGTTTGTAATGTTCCTGCAGCCTCAGATAGACTGGAGAACCAACAAGGTTACAGGTGCAGAAGCCCTTGTCCGCTGGCACCATCCAACACACGGATTAATGGCCCCTGGACTGTTTGTGCACATTCTTGAAAACAAGGGCTACATTCATCAGATGGACGCCTTTATCTGGGAAGAAGCTGTAAAAAAACTTGCAGAATGGAAATTAAGAAAAATCGATTACCACATAAGCGTAAATATTTCAGCAAAAGATTTTCACTATCTGAACATCTACAAGATTTTCACGGACCTGGTAGAAAAATATGGCGTTTCACCCGGCAGGCTCAATCTGGAAATTACCGAGACAATCTACCTTAACGAAATAAAAACTACTACTTCCCTCACAATTCAGCGGCTCAGGGATTACGGCTTCCATGTAGAAATTGACGATTTTGGTTCAGGCTATTCTTCATTAAGCATGTTGAAAAACCTTAAAGTTGATACTTTGAAAATTGATATGGAATTTTTGCGTCAGACAGACAACGTAGAAAGATCAAAAGCAATTCTGGCAGAAATAATCACAATGGCTAAACAGTTAGGAATGAAAGTTATAAATGAAGGCGTAGAAACAGAAGCCCAGGTTAAATTCCTCAGCGAAAAAGGTTCTGACCTCTTCCAGGGCTACTACTTCTCCAGACCAATTCCTGTAAAAGAATTTGAAAGCAAATATCTGGGAATAGAAACAGAGGGAGGCAATTAATGTACAAAGAAAAAATACTTTATCTGATTGCCTGTACTTTATTTGAACTGCCCCTCCTTATTTTTATTTACCTGGCAGTTAAATCTAAAAAGCAGGAAACAAAAGGCCACCTGCTCTGGCTCTGTATGGAAGGTCTTGCCCTGCTGCCGATTAACATTCTCTTTACTGTAACCGCATACACAAGAAATGCCCTCTTTTTAAAAATTCTCTATTATCTGGTAAGAGACTGTCTGGACATGACAATGATGACTTTTACCGCCCACTACTGCAATGTTTCCAGAAGAAAAGCCAAGCTGCTCACAACAATTACGGGAACATTACTTTCAATTGATGTAATTCTCTGTGTCCTGAACTTTTTCTTTCCATGGGGATTTGTACTGGAAAGAGTTAATTCTGAGCTTCATAATCATCAGCACCTTTTCTACTGGAGAGTAGTCTACAAAAAAACATTCCTGCTGCACTTTATTCTTTCAGGAATACCTTCAGCAGTGACAATCTTTAATTTATTAAACTCAATTTTCAAGAAATCTGTTTTATACAGAAGAAAATACACGGGAGTTTTAATTCCATATTTAATTACCATGCTGATGAATTATGCAAGTTTTACCTTAGGCATAAACTTTGACATGATTCCATTTATTATCAGTTTCATGGTGATTTACATTGTAAGTTACACCCTTTACATTGTTCCTACAAATTTCATAATTGCTTCCCTGCAGAAATATTATGAAAGTGAAAAGGATGGAATTGCCTGTTTTAATGCTGAAGGAAAATGCATTTATCTGAACAAAATGGCACGCCTCATACTCCGCTACCAGAATCCATATCAGTCTTCAAAAGTTGCAGCGGAAACTTATTTACAGCAGAGATTTTCCCGCTATACAAAAATAATTGAAGGAATAAATTCTGAAGACACAATCATCATTAACTCAAAGGTTCATCATTTTTCCTGCGAATACAACAATGTGTACGAAGGGGAAAAACTTGCTGGAAGTTATATTGCCTTTAACGACCGCACAGATGAAATCAATCATTACAAAAGAGACAAATACATTTCTACCCATGACACTTTAACCGGACTCTTAAACCGTCAGGCCTTCTTTGACACAGCAAATAAAATCATCAAAGAAAACCCTAAGAGAAAAAAATGCATGCTCACTTCAAACATTCGTGACTTTAAATTGATTAACCAGATTTTTGGTCAGGAAAAAGGCGATGAAATTTTAATAAAACATGCGGCTCTTATTTCTCAAAGATGTAATTTCTCTTGCATCATAGGAAGAATGGGAGATGATAAATTTTCTATTATGATGGATTATGATGATCATGACGAAGAAGTTATGAATGCAAGTCTTCAAAGCCTTAAGCAGTCAGAAATCTTTACTGCATTCAAATTAAGGATTGCCATAGGAATCAGATGTTTTCAGGGAACAGAACTTGATGCCCAGACGGTTTACGAACAGACTATGCTGGCAATGGATTCCATTTCAGAAAGCGACAGCACTGATTTTGCTTACTATAATGATTCCCTCATGAATAAAATTGTTGAAGAAAAAGAAATTATCTCTGACTTTGACAAGGCAATTTCCCAGAAGCAGATTCAGATTTACCTTCAGCCAATTTTTAATGCAAAGCATCAGGTAGTCGGAGCAGAAGCACTTTCCCGCTGGATTCATCCTGAAAAAGGATTGATTATGCCGGCTCACTATTTGTCCATTCTGGAAAAGGCAGGACTCATTCATCTGCTGGACCTTTACGTTTGGGAAGCTGCCATTAAAAAAATCGGCGAATGGAAAAAAGCGGGAATTGATAATTTGAAAATCGCAGTAAATGTTTCTCCAAAAGATTCTTTCTATATTGATATTGTAAATGAATTTAAGAAACTGCTGGAAAAATATGATTCAGACCCTACCCGCATCAAAATTGAATTTAAGGAAACCACAATTACAGAAAACTTCAAAAAGACAATGGAAGTTTCAGCAGCCCTGCAGGAATTAGGTTTCCAGATTGAAATTGATGATTTTGGTATCGGCTATTCATCCCTTAACATGCTCAAGGATATTGAAGCCGACACCATTAAGATTGATGGGGAATTTATAAATGAATCTGATAAGGAAGGCCGCAACGCCACAATCCTGCAGTTCATCATTCAGATTGCAAAAGTCCTTGGAATGAATGTAGTTACCCAGGGAGTTGAGAATGAAGAAAAAGTTCAAATGCTCCGCTCACTGGGCTGTAATCTATTTCAGGGCTTCTTCTTTTCAAAGCCCCTCTCCGTGGAAGAATTCGAAAGCAGGTATGTGGCAGATAAAAAAAATTAATCTAATTTGTAATGGTAATCCATTCGCAGTAACAGTTACCTGTGCCGGCATTTGTTCTGACAGCACAGGCTTTATTTCTAAAGGGAACAGGAAAGAGTTACAACGCTCATGGCAGGAATTGTCAACTGAACTTCATTCCGGGATACTATGTTAACAGCAGTTTCTTTTTCGCAAATTCTATCCGGTTCGTCAAAAGTATTGCAGCTGTTCATTTTATCAGAAGAAAGAAGGATTGCTTTAGCTTCCCTGATTTTTCCATTAAGACCCGCAAGAGTCACATTCACATTTTTGCTTCCTGTAAGTTCTGCATTTGTAATTGTAACTGTATAAGTTCCATCTTTATGAGAAGCTGATGAAGTAAGGGCTTCCACACGGGCTTCATCCGGACCAATCATATTTGTTCCAACGCGGCTGGCAAGAAGATTTGCATCCATATGACCTTTGTACATGTGGAATACGTACCAGGTTGGGGTTTTAATCAGTTTATTTCCTTCTGTAAGGACTGGAGACTGAAGAACATTTACAGCCTGAGCGATATTTGCAACCCGGACGCGGTCAGAATGATTATTAAAGATATTCAGGGTAAGGCCTGCAACAAGAGCATCACGGATTGTGTTCTGCTGGTAGAGGAAGCCCGGATTTGTTCCAGGTTCAACAGCATGCCACATTCCCCATTCATCAACAACCAGAGCAACCCGCTTTTCAGGATCATACTTACTCATAATTTCGTCATGACGGCGAACCAGAGTTTCCATGTAAGATGCATTGCGAAGAGCAAGATACCATCCCTTTTCATCAAAGTTAGTTGCTGTATGCTTATTGTCCCAGTCTGGTTCAATTGTATAATGATGAAGGGAAAGACCATCCATAAGAGGAGCTGCTTCCCTCATTAAGACTTCTGTCCAGTTCCAATCGCTGGAATTTGGTCCGCAGGCAATCTTAAAAATCTTGTCCGGACCATACTGACGAACATAAGTCTGATACTGGCGGTAAAGATTTGCATAATGTTCAACCTTCATATTTCCGCCGCAGCCCCAGCTTTCGTTGCCAACGCCAAACATATCAAGCTTCCAGGCGTCCTTGTGTCCGTTTGCTTGGCGCAGTCTACTCAGGGGAGATTCACCGTTAAAGGTTATATATTCAACCCATTCGCTCATTTCCTGAACAGTACCGCTTCCTACATTTCCGTTAATGTAGGGTTTGCAGCCCAGTATCTGACAGAGCCCCAGAAATTCATGGGTTCCAAAACTGTTATCTTCTATAACCCCACCCCAGTGGGTGTTAATCATGCGCTTTCTTTTTTCATAAGGACCAATTCCATCCCGCCAGTGATATTCATCAGCAAAACATCCACCCGGCCAGCGCAGGTTTGGTATTTCAATTTCCTTAAATGCCTCAACAACGTCTTTTCTGTATCCCTCAATATTTGGAATATCAGAATCCTTACCAACCCAGAACCCACCGTAAATACAGCGTCCAAGATGCTCTGAAAAATGACCGTAAATATCACGGCTGATTTTGTTTAATTCCTTGTCACAGGAAACTACAATTGAATCCATTTATGCCTCTCTAAAAATCATGTAAAATCATGTAATAGAAACTATAACATGCACTTAATAGGGAAGCAAATTGAATGAGAAGTTTAATTGAAAAAATTTGATGGGATTTATGATTGAATGATTTTATTCACTCTTTCCTACAAGGCACATCAGCCACTACGTTCTATAAACACAGGCACGTATTTGAGCTATACGCTGCTATCCTGCTTGCTCATATTAGTGGCTGTGGTGCAAGGAAATTTATTATACTCGTTGGCTCGCGAATTAATTCGCTGCGCCAACTAAGCACATCCATTCAGCCTGAGCGCAGAGAGTTTCTCCTACGTAAGCTTTTCCGGCCTGAACAATCATTTTGGAAGAAACTCTCTTGTTTTCAATTTCCATGCGCACTGTATCACCGGGACGAACCTGGTGCTTAAATTTTACATTATTTACTGTAGCAAGAAAAAAGAGTGAGCCATCCTCAAACTTCTTCTGAAGACTGAGAGCTGCACCGCCCCCCTGAGCCATTGTTTCAATAAGAATAACTCCCGGTACTACAGGATACTGAGGAAAATGTCCTTTAAAGAAAAAATCTTCATCAGTAAATTTTCTGGTGCAGACACAACCATTATCATCATAGCTGTCAATTGAGTCTACAAAGAGAAAAGGTTTTCTGTGTGGTAAAAGAGTTTCAATATCAGTAAAAGCCATTTTTATCCTCCGGCATAATTCTATTTGCAAAAAAAAACTTTTATTACTATATTCTTTCATAAGACTTTTTGAAAGGAAAATCATATGGCAGAAAACGTAATTGAAGGAAAACTTATTTTTGATGAACAGTCAGGTATGTTCTGGGTAGCCCAGAATGCAAACTACGGTGCCCAGCTTAAGTTCGGTGATGAATTTGAAGTAAAGGTGGATGGTGAATGGGTAAAGACCAGCCTTGCCATTGACAGTGATGAAAACGGCGGGCTGATCTTCAGACTCACAAATACCCCTTACTCAGGAAACATTGACGGAATCGATGCCCGCAAGTAACCTTCCGTAAGACATATTTTAGTCAGTCACCTTCTTAAACACAGCAATACCGTTGTGTCCGCCAAAACCAAAGTTACCGCTCATGGCAACTTTTATATCTTTTTTTACACCAGTGTTTGGTGTGTAATCCAGGTCACATCCTCCTTCTACATCAACTTCATCCAGGTTGATTGTAGGAGGGATAAAGCCTTCTTCAATTGCCTTAACGCAAACATAAGCTTCAAGGGCACCTGCATTTCCCAGACAGTGGCCGGTCATTGATTTTGTAGAAGAAATCTTCAGATTTTTAGCAGCATCACCAAAAGCAATGTGAAGCATTTTTGTTTCGCCGGAATCATTTAAGTGAGTTGATGTTCCGTGGGCATTGTAATAATCAACTTCTTCCGGTTTAACACCTGCATCTTTCATTGCAAGAGTCATTGCTTTTGCACCACAAAGGCCGTCAGGATTTGGAGCAGTAAGATGATAAGCATCGCAGCTGGCACCATATCCGGCAAACTCTGCATAGATTTTTGCGCCACGGGCTTTTGCATGTTCGTATTCTTCAAGGATGAGGATTGTGGAACCTTCACCAATAACAAAACCATCTCTCTTTTTGTCAAAAGGACGGCTGGCTTTTGAAGGATCATCAGCAAAGCCTGAAGAAAGGGCATGAAGCATATTGAATCCCAGATTACAGAAACCTGTCATGGCAGCTTCAGAACCACCTGCAAGGATTACGTCATATCTTCCAAGACGAATCTGATCCAGTGCATTTCCCAGAGCGTCTGTTCCGGAAGCACAGGCTGTAGCAACAGTGTGGGCAGCTCCATGAATACCAAAAGCAAGGGCTACGTTACCGGCAGCTTCATTTGGAATCAGAAGAGGAATACTTAAAGGAGGAATTCTTGTGCAGTCAGAGGCAAAGTAGCTCTTGAAAGAATTTTCAGTTGCTTCAAATCCGCCGATTCCTACACCAAGATAGATTGCTGTATTATCAAGCACTTCCTGATTTCCCAGAAGTTTTGCATCTTCCAGTGCCATTTTAGAAGCAGCAACAGCCAGCTGTGAAAAGCGGGCCATCTTTCTTGCAGCAGCAGGATCCATATAATCCCCCGCAGAAAAATTCTTTACTTCAGCAGCATATTTTACTTTGAATGGAGTGGAATCATAATGGCTGATTAGCGCAATACCACTCTTTCCTTCTTTAAGGGCAGCCCATGTTTCATCACTTGAATTACCTACTGGAGAAACACAGCCTAAACCTGTTACAACTACTCTTCTCATAAGAAGCTCCTTTTTTTGGTCCATAATAAAAAGTACGATTAAGGCACTTTGACACTTTTTGTGATTTTGTCAACTATTAGGCTGATATTACATAAAATCCTTATTTTATGCAAGCATTATCCATTTAAAGACTAGGAATTTCCCGATTATTAAACTATATTAGAAGTTGAGGGGAAACTGGAGGAATTAATGGGTAATAAGAGAAAGGTTACCAAGACAAGAAGAATTTTAAACTTGATTTTTGTAGGACTGGAAATTGTCGCCTGGATAGCACTTGGAACTGCCTGTATGCTTTATCTCCGCGCAAACGGACACTCTGACAGCGTAAGTGCGATTCCGCTTATTGTGGGTATTGCCCTTTCAATTCTGTATGCAGTACGCATCACAAATGATCAGAAACTTACTCTAATTGAACAGAATGATGACATCATTCAGCGTCTGGATGATATTGAAGCACGTCTGATGGGTAAGCCGGTTCAGAAAAGAGATGACATTGATGAAATTGAAAAAGAACTGAAAGCCGTTGAAGACCGTATGGTTAAGTCTGTTGCTGAACTTGATACAGGTAAAAAATCCAGAAAGCAGGCAAAATCCTCAGAAGAAAAAGCCAGTGAACAGGCAGAAAACAAAGCAAAGGCTGAATCAATAGGCCTTTTTGCAAGACTTAGGGGCGCAGTAAATAAGCCAAAGGAAGAAGAAAAGGCTCCTGAAGAAACTGCTGCAAGAAAAGTTAAGGTTGAAAAGAAGCCTGCAAAAAAGACTTCCGGTAAAGCAAAAGCAGACAAGGCTGAAAAAACAGATAAAGCTGAAAAATCTGAATCAAAAGCAAAGGCTGAAAAATCTGCAAAGAAAAGTGAATCTGCAGAAAAGCCTGCTGCAAAAAAATCCGGCAGAAAACCTTCTGAAAAAAGCAGCGAAAAGGCTCCTAAAACAAGTGAAAAGAAAACCACTGCAAAAAAGACAAGTACAAAGAAATCTGAAAAATAAAGTTTCTTAAAAACAACTAAAGCTGACCTCTCCTGGAAGTCAGCTTTTTTTATGGCCATTTACAGCAGCTGTTTAATTAAGCACCCATTCCACCGTCAACACCAATAACCTGGGCAGTGATGTAAGAACTTAAATCGCTTGCAAGGAAAAGTGCGGTGTTTGCAATATCTTCCGGCTGACCGGCTCTCTTAAGAGGAACCATATCAATCATGGATTTCTGCAGGTCTTCTTTTAAAACGGCGGTCATATCAGTCTGAATAAAGCCTGGAGCAATGCAGTTTACCCTTACCCCTCTTGAACCAACTTCTTTTGCAAGAGATTTTGAAAAGGCAATAAGGCCACCTTTGCTGGCAGCATAATTTACCTGTCCCCCCTGACCGTGAAGTCCAACAATGGAAGACATATTAATGATTGAGCCCTTGCGTTTACGAATCATATCGCTGGAAACAATCTGACATACAAGGAAAGCACTGGTTAAATTTACACGGAGAACGTCATTCCAGTCTTCAATTGACATTCTGAAGGAAAGGCCGTCTCTTGTGATTCCTGCATTATTTACAAGAACATCAAAGCCTCCGCTTTCTGTGAGGGCTGCATTTATTACAGATTTAAGTTCAGTTTCATTTCCAACATCAGCATGAATTTCGTGGAAAGCAGTTGAATTTTCCTTTGCAAGGGCTTCCAGTTCTTCCCGGGCTGCACTTGGTTTTGAGCAAAGACCCCAGACTTCTGCACCTTCCTTAAGGAACTTTTCTACGATTCCACGGCCAATACCACGGCTGGAACCTGTTACCAAAGCTTTTTTGTTTTCAAGCAACATAATTAAACTCCATATTAATTTTTATTAAGTGAACAAGTTGACAAAATCACCTGATAAAAAATATATGTGAACCGTTATCAAAAACTTATACTTTCGAAAACGGCTGTTAAAAAGCTCTTTGCATTGAACTTTTCAGGCCGGCTGCCTCCTGTAAAAAAGAGAAAACCGGCCTTGATTTTATGCGTTTGGAATTGTTTCTACAGTATTAACTGATTCGCATGAAAGCTTTTCAGCATATTCTGTTTTTCCCCAGAGTCCTGAAAGAACAGAGCCAGGACCAGGTTCATAAATCTTCCAGTTTTCAAATCCGCCTTCAGATTCAATGATTGAAGCAAGAACAGCTTCTTCGTCAGTCCAGAGAACTGGATGTGTAAGGTGAAGAACTGCTGAAGACTTAGCTTCATCTCCCTTTGTAACTTCCTTTCCTGTAACATTTGAGAACAGGTGGATTTTTGGATCGTTGAATGTTACATCAGCGAGAACCTTTTCAAACTCAACTGCAGCATCCTGCATAAGTGGTGAGTGGAATGGACCTGCTACCTTAAGGCGAACTGAGCGGCGGGCACCTGCTTCCTTGGCAGCAGCTTCAACTTTTTCAAGAGCATCAAAAGTGCCAGAAACTACAGTCTGTACTTTAGAGTTCATATTTGCAGCATAGGCATCAGGGATGTTTGCTACAACTTCCTTTACCTTTTCTGGAGGAAGACCGAGAACTGCTGACATGCCAGGAGCGTGACCTTCATTTTTAGCAGCAATTTCTTCACAAACCTTCTGCATAATAAGTCCACGCTGGCGAACAACTTTAATTACATCTTCAAAAGAAAGAACTCCTGCAGCATAGAGAGCAGGGAATTCACCTAATGAAAATCCCATGGCAGCGGAAGCTTCAACTCCCTTTTCCTTAAGAGCAGCCATGATTGCGATTGAAGCGGTTGTAATGGCAATCTGAGAATTGTCACTGCGGCTCAGGGTTTCCATATCAGATTCCCACATGAGCTTAGCCATATCAAGATTAATTATTGAAGAAACATCATCAATTACTTTTTTTGCACAAGGATAAGCCTCGGCAATGTCCTTTACCATTCCAGGAGCCTGAGCACCCTGACCTGGAAATAAAAATGCATATTTTGCCATAAAAAAATAACCTCGCGAAAGTTTTGACAAATTATGGCAAAATGTCGGAATGTAGTCAATCTTTAGAAATGAATATTAAATTCTGTTTTAGAATTTTCGAATCATTTCTAAAAAAAAGATTCTTATTGCTGATAATAACCTTCTTCACCGAAGAGAACACATTCTACTCTGTCATCACCATCAGGGCACCAGATTCCTATCTGCTTAGAATAACTAGTGTAAGATGTATTGTTTTCTTCCACAACAAAATCATCAGCGAGAGAAAGAAGAGTCTCTAAATCAAAACTTGAACAGTCAATACCATCCACAATAAGTTTTGTATTCTTGTCAGAATAAATTTCAATCGCAGCAAACCTTTCCCTTTCATCGTAATCGATACTGGCAAAAGGATAAAAATCACGGAGATCAACATCAAATTCACTGGATTCGTCTAAATATTTTGTAAAATCAGACAGGGGACGACCTGTCATCTCAGCAAATTCTTTAGCAGTTTTCATAAGAAAATCCATACTAGAAGCACTTAACTCTTTATCCTCATAATTCTTAAACCGCTTTCCAAAAGTTTTATGTACACTATCTGCATCTGAACCAAATTTTAAGCCATTTACACTTTTCAATATAGAAATTTCAATTTTAGCCATTTATAAATCCCTCACTAATAAGTTTTTTTTCGTAAATTATTTTCTCAGCAATAGCTGTATCATAACGATCACCAAATGAGCGCTGTATATTTTTAATATCCATGTATTCCGCTTCAATAAACAAACCTTCAGAAATCAATTTAGCCTGCCAGCGTCTGTATCTGATTGCCTTATGAGATTTTCCAAAACTGCCTGTCTTTTTATGATCGTCTTTAGACATAATTATACAAGGCCCACGCCATCTTGTTAACGGGGAAACACTCGCTGCAGGCATAGGATTTTTCCTTTGACCTTCCCACTGCAATTCGATATTATCAAATCAATATGAAAGCAATTATAACAGTAGTCGGTGGTGACAAAGTAGGTATTATCGCTAAGGTTTCTGCATATCTGGCTGAACACTCAATCAATATTGCGGATATCACTCAGACAATTCTCAGTGGCAATTTTGTCATGATGATGATGGTGGATTTTTCTGAAGCTGACATCGACATTGACGCTGCAAGAAAAGATCTTTCTAAAAAAGCAGAAGAACTGGGCGTAGAAGTAAACGTTATGAACGAAAAAGTTTTCTCTGCAATGCACCGTATTTAAATAGATTCTGCAACCTGATAAAAACAGGTTTCCAGATCCAGGTCCAGTTCGGAGTAGAGAAGGCTCTTTTCCATATGCAGAAAGGCATCCCTGGAAATATTTTCTGCTCCATAACGGGCTATGTTGTCCGTATAGACCTGAGAGTCAATCAATTTTCCCCCTGCCCTTGCAAAAGCCTGGGCAAAGACTGCAAAAGCACTTTTTGAAGATTCGCTTTCTTTTGTGAACATACTTTCTCCAAAAAAGATTCTTCCCATAAGCACGCCGTAAAATCCCCCTGCAAGAACATTTCCATTCCAGGCTTCAATTGAATGAGCAAATCCCAGCTGATGAAACTGATTGTAAACTTTTATCATTTTTGGACCAATCCAGCTGCCATTCTGCCCTTCCCTTTTCTGGAGGCGGCATTCGTTTATTACCTGATCAAAGCAATGGTCCATTGTATAAGTAAAAGGTGTATGTTTAAGGAATTTCTTCAGGCTTTTTGGAATATGAAGATTTTTCATCTCCAGAACAAAACGTGGGCTGGGACTGTGCCAGACAACAGGCTCCCCTTCATCTTCGTTAAACCAGGGAAAAGCTCCCTGCATGTAAGCAGAATATAAGAGAAGAGGATTTATATTTCTTGTTACCAGACAGATTCCCGGATAGTCTTTTATAAAAGTTCCGGCTTCAGGAAAAGGAATTATATTGTCAGGAGTCAGGCTGATTTCATAATCTGAATAATTCATTCAACAGTTATAGCATATTTTCCTAAAAAAGTGTGAAACAAAATAAGCAGCAGTGATTCGGTCTGGGCTTATGACAGTTTTTTTTGTAAGAAAAGTCATGTTTTTTATGTAAAAATATGTTACTATATAATGGAGAATACAACAGAGAGGATTGCTTATTTATGGAATTATTTTTTATTTACGTCGCTGTATTCGGCGTATCTACAGTTATTGGTGTACCACTTTTATCCCTTACCCAGTATATTTTTGTCCACAACAAGTCAGTTTCTGAATGGGCAGCAGGGCTTGGAACTACTTTAGGAATTGTAACTGTCTTATTTATAATTGTTTCTGCCTGTGCTTACTTTGCACTTCGTAAAACATTTCCAATCCTGAAAGAAGCAAAAGACCAGGCGCTTACAGAAGAAGAGAAAAAACTATTTTCAAAGAGTTTCACTAATCTGGGAACAGTTTCCTTCATCTCCTTATTTATGGGATATGTTGTTGGGAATGTCCTTCTTCTTGTTATAAAGGCAAAAAAAGGTGTCTTTGTTTTAGGTAATACAAAAGGCGAATTTGTTACAACAACACTCATAGTAGCGGTTCAATGCATTATTTACGCTTTAATGGCCATTTCCTACTGTGTAAATGTATTCAGGGCCTTAACCCGGAAATATCTTGCAAAACTTCATATCTATGATCTTGAAGGATTAAAAGTCAAAAACTTTACGGCTACAATCGGACGGATTGCAGTTTACTCTTCATTCTTCTGGGGCTGGCATATTTTCCTTTCAGGATACAATCAGTCCAGATTCGGTGGTCAGGGAATATTCAGTTATCTGGGAAGAGTTCTGCCTTTTATGATCCTCCTCCTTATTTATGCTCTTCCTCCACTCTGGATTATTCTTTTAAATTTCAGAAAGAGACTTGAAGTTGCCACAAAGACAATCGAAAGTATGAGAAAAAACGGTGATCTTTCTACAAAAATAAATATTACGGATTTTGACCAGTTTGGTGAAAACTCTGCAGAAATCAATATGCTCATTGAAAGCCTTAGTACTACAATTTCAAATATTCAGAAGCAGGCTTCAAATGTAAGCGGCAATGCTCAGACTCTTCTCAGCACCTCCGAGAATTCAGCCGCTGGTGTAAATCAGATTATTGCAACTCTGCAGGAAGTTGGCAAAATGTCTGACAAGCGCGACAATCTTTTGTCAGAAACCCAGGTCAGTGTTGAAAACCTTACAAATGATGCCAAGAAGATTTCCAGACTTTTTGAAGAACAGACCAATGAAACTGAAAAAAATGCGGCCAGCATTACAGAGATGGTTGCCAACATTAATTCCATCGGGGAAATGGTAAAAAAACAAAAAGCCCTTGCGGTTAATCTTTCAAAACTTTCTGAAAACGGAAACCGGGAAGTATCTGGCACCCTGCAGCTGATTAATGATATTACTGAAAAATCAAAGCAGATGATGGAAGTAACAAAGGTGATTGAAAGTGTTGCTTCAGAAACAAACCTTCTTGCAATGAATGCGGCAATTGAAGCTGCCCATGCAGGGGAAAGCGGAAAGGGATTTGCTGTTGTTGCTGATGAAATTCGTAAGCTGGCAGAATCTACATCTGAATCCACAAAGAATATTAAGGAAATGATTTCTCAGCTGACTGAATCAATTGCAGGTTCTTCAGAAAAGATTGCTTCTACTTCAAAAGCTTTCAACGAAATGAATTCTTCAATTCAGGACCAGATGCAGCTTTCTGAAACAATTTCCAATGCAGCAGAAGAACAGGCTCTGGGTGCCCAGGAAACTCTTACTGCTACAAATCAGATTTCAAGTCAGATTACTGAAATTAACAGTCTGATTAATAAGCAGGCTGATTATACAGACTCAATTGATGAGGGCATAAAGAATATTGTTCAGCTGTCAGAACAGGTAAATGAGGCTCTTAAAGAATCAGAAGGACTGGTTGTAGATTTCTCTAAATCTATTGAACAGAATAAAGACAATGCTATTGAAAACGAAAACAGCATTCAGGATGTTAACAAAGAATTAAACAAGTTCATTCTGTAAAAAAAAGTACAGGTCTCTTATAAAGGGACCTGTACTAAATCATCAGGCTATTTCTCCTGATTCCTGCTCTTCCGCTTCTTCTTCAGTTTCAATTTTTGCATCATGACCCTGAATTTTTCCACGCCATTCCTTTATCATTTTTAACGGTTCCGGCTGCCTGAAAAAAAAGCCCTGGGCACGGTTACAGCCGATTTCCTTAAGAAAGTCCAGACCTTCCTGACTTTCAACTCCTTCAGCAAGAGTATGAATTCCCATGGCCTTTGAAATGTCCACTATTGCTTTCATTACGTGACGGTTGGCACCATTATTGTCATCAAGATGCTTCATCAATTCCATATCAAATTTAATCAGGTCAAACTTGTAGCGGCTGAAAACATTCAGTGAGGAATAACCGCTTCCAAAATCATCTATCCAGAGCCTGAAACCATTGGAACGAATTTCTTCCAGCTGCTTTGTGAAAGTATCTGAAGCCGTAGCGATAGTCTGTTCAGTAATTTCTATTACGATTAAATCATGAGGTACTTTATAGCGGCCCACAATCTGATTCAGTTCTTCTGCCATATCTACGTGGTCAAAATCCAGCCCCGCAAGATTTACGGAAACAGGAACCATTTCAAGACCAAGGCTTTTTCTTTCCCAGACTTCCTTACAGACTTGTTCCAGCATATAAAGATCCAGTTTATGGATTAAATGATACTTTTCCAGAACTGGTATAAAATCCATTGGTTCCATAAGTCCTTTTTCCGGATCATCCCAGCGGGCCAGTGCTTCCAGGGAACAAAGTTTTTCTGTGTTCGTACGAATAATAGGCTGGTAATAAACCTTAATTCTATTTCTGGAAAGAGCATCATCCAGATTATCAACAATATATCTTTGCCTCAAAAATTCATCATCAATTTCTTTTGTATAAATCATTGAAATGGAAGTGAGATCCGACCCCATTTCCCGGATGCAGCGGCGGGCATTATCAACGGCATCCATAAGATCCATATTTTCTTCAATAGGAGCAATTCCTCCACGAATGCAGGTAGCTTTTTCAGAAAGTTCCTGATTCACAAGAAGATTTAATTTCTTTACATTTTCACAGGCCGTTTCCTGCTGAGCAATTACCAGAAACTGATCATTGTAAGCTTTTGCAATAAGGGAGCAGGGAAAAGTTTCTTTCAATTTTGCTGCAACAATACGGAACAGCTCGTCTCCTTTGTAAAAGCCGTACTCTGAATTGTAGGTGAGCATATCCTTAATATCAAATAAAATTACAACCGGTTTCTGTTTAAGGGAAAAAAAGTTTTTAACTTTGTCCGGGCCAAAATCGTAAAAAAACTTAAGGTTAGGCAGACCAGTTAGAATGTCCTGATATAGCAGGTCCCTCTGAAGTTTGCAGTAATCTTCTGTCAGTTGATTGATTTGTTCCTTGCTGTCGTTGAGATCAATATAGTAGAGGAAAGCAAGCTCAGTTCCGTTTTCCATTTTCTGCCATTTTCCGATTGTGTGGGAAAGGTGATAGCAGCTGTTTTCATCCACACCACGGCGCACCCGGTAAACCATATTGTATTCGCACTTGTGGGCTGCAAAATCCATCCCCACCCTTGCAATCCGTCCAATATCATCAGGGTGCACAAAGGCAAACATACAGTTTGTTAAGGAATTAATTAAATTTTCCCTGTTTACATTTCTTAATTCACACAATCCGTCTGAAACTAAACGAGCAACTGCCCGACCGTCAATAATTTCATAAATCGCCAGGGGGATTTTCAACGATTCTAGATGTGCCTTTTCACCTGGACTAAATTCATACATATAACTTCTCTCCTGATTTGTATGTAAATTCCAAAATGTTGTAATGAGGCTTTTCGTATGTAAGGCATCTGGAAAAATTTCAGTTTTTAAAGATGCCCTGTAATTATATTATACAACCACTTGCAGAAAATTTAAAACAATGATGTGTACTTTCTCACAAAAGGCCAGCTGTGAAAATGTCAGTTTTTAAGGATGACTAAACTTCCCGAAAGTGGCTTTACTCTGAATATTCAAAGAAGATTTCCTGATTTTTAAGACTGGCTTTTACCTTTCCACCCTGGCTGAGTTTTCCAAACAAAACCTGATCCACAAGAGGTGAAGCGATTAAATCTTCTACAGTTCTGCTGATATTTCTTGCACCAAACTCCCTTGAGTAACCTGTTTGGGAAATATAATCCACTGCTTCTGCCGAAACTTCCAGGGTAACCTTTTTTGTCAAAAGCCTGTCTGAAAGTCTACGGATTTCCTTACAGGTAATCTGCCTTACAATTTCTTCCGGAAGATGGCCAAATGGAATTATGCTGTCTATTCTGTTTCTGAATTCAGGAGTAAAGGTTCTTTCAACAGCTTCCTTCAGGCTTGCAAAAGAATTCTTTTCGTTCTGAATATCTGCAGAGGCAAAACCCATTCCCGCTTTTTCCATGTCCCTGGCACCGGCATTACTGGTCATAATTAAAATACAGTTCTTAAAATCTGCCTTTCTTCCCCGGCTGTCAGTTAAACTTCCGTAGTCCATAATCTGAAGGAAAAGGTTGTAGATGTCCTGGTGAGCCTTTTCAATTTCATCCAGAAGGATAATTGAATGGGGATTTTTTCTGACTGCATCTGTAAGCAGGCCACCTTCATCATAACCTACATATCCTGGAGGAGCTCCAATCAGGCGGCTTACTGAATGCTTTTCCTGATACTCGGACATATCTATGCGGATTAAATTTTCGTTCAGTTCTTCTGCAAGAGCTTTTGCCAGTTCTGTTTTACCAACACCTGTGGGTCCAACAAAAAGGAAACTTGCTTCAGGCTTTTCCATATTTCTGAAACCGGCTCTGCTCTTTTTTACGGCAAGACAAAGGGCTTTTACTGCCTTATCCTGTCCGAATATTTTTGCAGAAATATTTTCTTCAAGATTTTTAAGGTTTTCCTTTTGAGAAACATTCATTGACTCTAAAGGAATGCGGGCCATTCTGGAAAGGACTTTTTTTATGATTTCCACATCCACGCATTTTTTCTTTTCATCACTGTGAATTTTTACAAAGGAACCACTTTCGTCAATTACATCAATTGCTTTGTCTGGCAGACGAAGTGACGGGAGATACTGAATGGAATAATCAACTGCGGCATCAATGGCCTCACTTGTGTAATCAACTCCGTGATAATCTTTAAATCGACTGATTACCCCCTGGAGGATTTTTACAGTGTCATCTCTGGAAGGTTCCAGCACATCAATTTTCTGAAAGCGGCGGCTCAAAGCTCTGTCCTTTTCGAAAATTCTGCTGTATTCTTCAAAGGTTGTTGAACCCATAAAACGGATTTTTCCGGAAGTAAGGATTGGCTTAAGAATATTGCCTGCATTCATTTCGCTGCCGTTTGTTCCACCAGCACCGATTATTGTATGAATTTCGTCAATAAAAAGAATGACCTTTTCTTTCTTTTCCAGTTCCTTAATGACCAGGTTTAATCTTTCCTCAAAGTCTCCCCTGAATTTAGTGCCTGCTATTAAAAGAGACATACTCAGTGAATAGATTTCAAAATTCTTGAGCTGGGCAGGAACTTTATCTTCAATTATTCTAAGGGCAAGACCTTCTGCTATGGCTGTTTTTCCAACCCCCGCATCACCTGCAAAAAGTACATTGTTTTTTGTCCGGCGGCACATTATTTCCACAGCTCTCTGGATTTCTTCATCTCTTCCAATAAGTGGTTCAATCTGACCCGATGCAGCTTTCTTTGTAAGATTCTGACAGTATTTGTCCAAAGGAGATTTTTTAGGGGCGGACTTTGATTCATCCCCAAAAAGAAAATAAGGATTATCTGATTCCTGAGAAGCGGCTTCTTCCATTGCTTCCAGGAAATCATCTTCATCTGGAATTAAACCGGCTTCCATTTCTTCAGGGAAATTCTGGGCCAGAGTTGCAGCCTTCTGAAATTCAAAAACATCAAAGCCTGCATTTAAGAGAAAAGCCTGGGCCTGGGAACGGTCAACCATCACAAGGGCATAAACCATATCCAGAGGGGTTCCTTCTTTTTTGCCGGTGTTTACAAGATGCTTGTTCAGGAGTTCGAACATTTCAAAAGTAAACTCTGAGTTTGGAGCAATATTGGGCATGTCAGGAGTAAATGAACTGCTTCCATCCGCAACACCCCTTTCCTCATTCATTCTTGGGATTTTTGTGACAATATAATTTTTTGCTTCCTCAGCAACTTTTTTATAATTAACATGAAGATACCTGAAAACAGTTTGAACCCCCTTGTCCTGCATTACGCTGTAAAGAAAGTGCTCCGGGCAAAGATATTCACTGTGCAAATCGCTGCACAAATTAACTGCAGTTACAACAACATTTTCAAGATCCTTTCCAAATGCCGGCATGTTATCACTCATATAACAAACTCCCGTATAATCAGTATAATCTACCTGGCCTCTTTAACAAGGCAAACCAGAGGGAACTTATTGGCCTGTGCAAGTTTAAGAACTTCATTTCGTTTTGTAATTGCAATGTCATAACTGTAAGTTCCTGCCAGACCGCTGCCATTTTTATGAACAGACATCATAATATTATAAGCCTCAGAATCTGATTTATGAAAAATCATCTTAAGGATGTAGACTACAAATTCCATGGTGGTAAAATCATCATTCAAAAGGATGACATTATAATCCACGGGCTCTTCAAACTTTTCTTTTATGCCAATATCACTTTGTAAATCAGTTTTATCCATTTTTTGTTTCTTCCATTAGAACTCAGAACCTGATGGAACCAACAACTTCATCATCATTACGATTTGATTTTCTTCTGCCTTTTTTTGCAGGATAATCTTCTTCATAAGATTCATAGTTGTCTTTTCTTGAAGATTTTTCCTTTGGGGCTGAAAGGAATCCAAAGAGGCTTGAAGCAATACCTGAAACAATTGCAATGAATGTAGGAATGTTTGACTGAAGGAATTTTCCAAGTCCCCTGCTTTCAATAAGAGGACCGTTATTTTCCAGGGCACTGGCCATTGCATAAGCTGTATAGAAAACAAAAATCAAAATCCAGGAAATCTGAATATTCTTTTTTGTAATCATGCTTACTGCGGAAAGAAAAATCATCATGAAAATTACAGGACTGGCACCTGACATATTCAGCGGGCAGAAAATTCCGATTACACCTGCTACAAGAGTAGAAATAAAAATCATCAGACCAAAAATAACTGAACCATAGCGGTCTTCAAGAGTTGTTCCTATAAGGAGGAAGAAAGTTGAATTAATTAAAAGGGTCGACCATCCTGCACATCCAAAAACATGTAAAAGAATTCTCAGATAACTTAAAGGGTTGGATGGGGAAAAGGCTTTTTCAGACAAAGTTCCATATGAAATAAAAAGTGCCTGGGAAAGTTTTCCCTTAAGGATAAGTGAATCCAGAATAAAGAGTAATGCAGTAAAAATTGTCAATGTAAGTGTTAATGGTGCGTCATAAAGTACGCGGAATTTTTTGTTAGCCATAACCTTATTTTAGACAGAAAGGCGTCTCTTGTAAACTAAGAGGGAGTTTGAGCCCTAAAAGCCATCCCTACAAAAAAACAGGGCTTTCTTTAATAAAAATCTCTGATATACTTCACTTAAGGAACGACTATGGAATCAAAGGTTAAAACATTTGGAGTGCTAACATCGGGAGGCGACGCTCCTGGTCTGAATGCAGCAATCAGGGCAGTTTGCAGGACTGCAATAAATAAATACGGAATGAAGGCAATAGGAATCCGGAACGGCTACAGAGGCCTGATAAAGGGAGATATGTTTGAACTGACACATTCTGACCTTGTAGGGATTTTAACTGAAGGGGGAACAATCCTTGGAACTGCCAGGGAAAAGCCTTTCAAGAAACCCCAGCCTGATCCGGAAACAGGTCTCCTGCCAGTAGAAGCAATTAAGGAAAACTACAAAAAATGGAATCTGGATGCCCTTGTGTGCATTGGAGGTAACGGTACAAATACCACCGCTGCCCTGCTCCAGCGTGCAGGCCTTAATGTATTGGGACTTCCAAAAACAATCGATAATGACATTGTTTACACAGATATGACATTCGGTTTTCATACAGCCCTGGATGTTGCAACAGATGCAATCGACCGAATTCACTCAACAGCCCATTCCCATTCCCGCATAATGGTAATTGAAGTAATGGGACACAAAGCCGGCTGGCTGGGACTTTACTCAGGAATTGCAGGAGGTGGAGACGTAATCCTTATTCCGGAAATTCCATACGATATTTCTTCCGTTGCAAAAAAAGTCATGGAAAGAAAAAATCTGGGAAAGAACTTTTCAATAGTAATTGTTGCTGAAGGAGCAATGAACCTGGAAGAAGCCAGAATGGACAAAAAAGAGTTCAAGGCCGCAAGAAAAGCAATGCCATATTCAATTGCATACAGGGTTGCCCATGAACTGGAAAACGCAACAGGTCTTGAAAGCCGGGTTACTGTACTGGGATACCTGCAGAGAGGTGGAACTCCAAGCGCAAGTGACAGAATTCTTGCAACACAAGTTGGCTGTGCAGCCGCAGAGTTTATGGCCAGGGGAGATTTTGGAAAGCTGGTTGCCATTCAGAATGGAAAAATTACAGGAGTTCCTCTGGAAAATATTGCAGGTCAGGTAAAAAATATTCCGGTGGATCATCCTTTAATTGAACAGGCAAGAAATCTGGGCATTTCATTTGGAGACTGATATTCAGGGAGCAGCTGAGACTATGAATAATTTTAAGTGTAAATTATGCAAAACATGTGATGGAAGGGCCTGCATAGGACAAATGCCTGGAATGGGCGGCCCCCTTGAAAACAAAAACTTCATTCTCAACTGTCAGGCCTGGAAAAATTATTATCAGCAGGAAGATTACAGGCAGAACACAAAAGTATTTCTTGGACCAATGACTGGTGCAGTTGAAAACGTTGGCTACCCGGATGAAAAACAGTTTTATTCAGATTTATTTTCTGCAGTTGCAAAAACCAGAATAAAAATCAGCCTGGGAGACGGCACTCCTGATACAAAACTTCAGTATGGACTGGAGGCTCTGTCTGCCACAGGAAAAAAGGCGGCTGTTTTCTTTAAGCCTTATCCTGATCAAAAAATTTATGAAAGAATTGAATGGGCTCAGAATCAGGCTGAATACCTGGGAATGGATACAGATGCCTACAATATCATCACAATGAGAAATCTTGTGCACCTGGAAAGGAAAACCGGCAGTCAGCTGAAGGAACTGAAAAAATATATTAACGGTCTTGGCCTGCCTTTTGTTATAAAAGGAATTTTTACCCAGTGGGATTTAGACGTTGTTGAAGAACTCCACCCGGATGCAGTTGTAGTTTCCAATCATGGAGGAAGAATTGAAACTGAAACCGGCAGCACTGCAGATTATCTGAAAAATCACATTGATTATTTGAAAAAATATTGCGGAGAAGTCTGGGTTGACGGTGGTATCCGCAGCAGGGATGATATAAACGCCGCAGCCTTTTTAGGTGCCGCTGCAGTAATGGTAGGAAGGCCTGCAGTAACAGCCCTTTGCCGCTCCGGTGAAGAAGGAATTCGTTTACTGGCAGAAAAACTTGGCCTTTAATTTTACTTTGCTGAAAAAGTCAAATGGGCAAAAAAAAATCCACCCTTCTTTGAAGTGTACTTCAAGTGTACTTCAATTGAGTGGATTTTTTATAATCGGACTAAAACGAAATATTAGTACCAGACAGAAGCCTGATCGTCCCAGTCGATTAATTCTTCCGGCTTAAAGAAAAGGCCGATTTCACGAGCAGCGCTTTCATCACTGTCACTTGCGTGGATGATGTTGTGCTGAGTGTGGCTGCAGTAGTCACCGCGGATTGTACCTGGATGAGCATCAGCAGGACTTGTAGAACCTGTGATTCTTCTTACCAGAGTGATACAGTCATCGCCCTGCCATACCATAGCAACTACAGGACCGCTTGTGATGTAATCAACAAGTGGATCGTAGAAAGGCTTACCTTTGTGTTCTGCGTAATGCTTTTCAGCGAGTTCTTTGTCGATATTCATTAACTTAAGGCCTACAAGCTTAAGACCCTTCTTTTCAAGGCGGCTAATTACTTCGCCTACAAGTCTGCGGTTTAATACCCCAGGCTTCAACATTGTAAAACATCTTGTACTCATATTCAGAAAAAAATAACAAAATTTATTTCTTTGTTCAAGAGAGCATAAGCCTGTAAAGCCCGAAAATTAAGGGTTTTCCTCATTTTTTTTATCATTTTCTTCCTGAAAAATATCATTTTCCTGCTCTTCTGCCTTTGCCGCCTCTTTTGCAGCCTTTTTCTCTGCCCTGCTTGCCCGAATGGCTTTTGCAAAGGACCAGGTTCTTGTTACTGTAAATCCCCAGAGCCATCCCTGCCCAAGAAACTTTTCTGACAATCCTTCCAGTTCACAGTTCAGGGCATAAGGGAATTTATATCCCACATGAACATCCACCATAAAATAGAGGGGTAAAGTAAAACGATATCCTACATAGGGAGTAAAACTTAAAACCCAGCCGTTATCGTGGGTGAAATTCAAAAATCCGTCCATGTTGTCAAAGTAGTCAATTCCACCCCCAATTCCAAGATAAAGTTTACGCATCTGATTGCTCATTGGATATAAAACTGCCCATCCCGAAAATGAAGAAGCAAGACACTGGTCATCAAATCCATTATCCCAAAACCATTCCTCCTTAACCAGAAGTTTTACTGCCAGATGAGGTACAAGCTGCCACTCACTTTCCAGGGTAAGATCTATTCCATGAGGCACAATTCCTTTCCAGATTAAACTTGCTCCAAACTGGGTTATGTTTAAGGTTTCCGGCTCTTTCCAGTTTACAGACAATTGTTCCTTGATTTTATCCCAAGCATTAAGTGAAGTTGAAGGGAAGCCCTGAAAGTCAATATTTTCTTCTGCGAAAAGGCCCTTTACCGGCAGAATCAGAAGCATAAGAAAAAGGGCAGCCCTGAAGGCAGTTAACTTATTTTTCATACAAATCCTCTCATTGTAAAATAACACTAATAATTAAATTATTTTAACATCTTATTGCTGTATTCATAAGAAGAAAATTGATATTTTTTACTTAATAAAGTAAGATTTTAGTTATATGAAAGCGCGCACATTTAAGGGTGGAATTCACCCAAAAGAAATGAAGGAATTAAGCAATAAGTGCCCTGTCACAGCAGCTTTTCCTTCCAGCAAAACGGTAACAATTCCAGTTACCATGGGGGGCGCACCTAATACTCCATTAGTAAAAGTAGGAGACCTGGTAGCCCGTGGACAAAAAATTGCAGACGGCACAGCTTTTATGTCTTGCCCTGTGCATTCCTCGATTGCAGGTAAAGTTAAAAAAATTCAAAACTGTCTTGTTACAGGCAGTATGGAAGTTCCCTGCATTACAATTGAAGCCGATGATTCCGGCAGAGAAGAATTTCTTGAAGTCATGGATCCTTTCACCTGCGAAGTTGAAGACGCTCTTAAAAGAATAAGGGAAGCTGGCATCGTAGGTATGGGAGGAGCATCTTTTCCTGCTCACGTAAAGTTCAATCCGCCAAAAGACAAGGATGTAGAATACGTTCTTGTTAATGCAGCAGAATGTGAACCTTACCTTACATGCGATGAAAGAATCCTTCAGGAAGAAACTGAAAAAGTTGTTGACGGTCTTGCCATTGCCCTGAGAATAACAGGAGCTTTCGGCTACATTGCCCTTGAAGACAATAAAGCATATATAAAACCACAATTAGACAAAAAGATTGCAGAGCTGGGTTATTCTGATGATATGGAAGTTGTTCTGGTTAAGACAAAATATCCTCAGGGCTCAGAAAAATTCATTGTTTCTGCAGTTCTGGGAGTTGAAATTCCTACGGCTTCCCTGCCGGCTGATGCAGGTGCCATTGTATGCAATGTGGGTACAGTAGCTGCAATTTCAGATGCCTTCAGAAAGGGACAGCCATTAGTCGACAGAGCCCTTACAATTTCAGGAGGTGCAGTTGAAAAGCCATGCAACCTGAGAGTACCTGTAGGAACCTTAGTTTCAGACCTTATTCCGGAATACTTTAATGTAAAGGAAGATGAAACTGTAAAAATCATTTCCGGCGGTCCAATGATGGGCTTTACAATGCCTTCACTGAACTTCCCTATTGCAAAGGGTACAAGCGGAATCACTTTCCTGACAAAAAAAGAAGCCTGGCTGGCAGAAGAAGAACAGTGTATCGGCTGCGGTAAATGTATGCAGGCCTGTGCAATGAGATTAAATCCTGTACTTCTTGTAAGAGCCCTTAAAGCTGATGATATAGAAAAGGCAAAAAAACTCGGACTTATGGATTGTATTGAATGCGGTTGTTGTGCCTTCACATGTCCTGCCGGGGTAAAAATCGTACAGAGAGTACGCCTGGGTAAGGGAATTGTAAGACAGCAGATGGCAGAAGCCAGGGCAAAAGCTGCAATGGAAAAAGCAAAAGCACAGGCAGCGGGAGAAACAAAATGACAGTATTCGAAAAACTCAATCTTTCATCCAGCCCACATTTTAAGGGTCACTGGTCAACTAAAGGAATCATGATGGGAGTTTTATTCTGTCTCCTTCCTGAATGTGCAGCCGGAGTTTATTTCTTTGGTGTACGTGCACTCCTTACAATTCTTATATCTGTTGTAAGCTGTGTTTTATTTGAAGCACTTTTTCAGATAATTACAAAGCAGCCTGTAGTAATTAAAAATCTTTCAGCTGCAGTAACAGGCGTTCTTCTGGCCTTAGTCCTTCCTTCAACAACTCCTGTATGGATGACCATTCTGGGAGCATTTGTTGCAGTTGTAATTGCAAAAGGACTTTTCGGAGGAATCGGTTCCAACGTATTTAACCCAGCCCTTACAGGCCGAGCAGTTCTCTTTATTTCATTCCCGTCAGTTCTGGGAGCAAGCTGGTTAAACACACAGGCTTCCGTAAACAAATGGAGTCTGGCTGAATCTTCACTGAACAATCTGGATGCCATTTCCAGCGCAACAGTTCTCAGTCAGGTAAAAGCCGGAACTTTTACTGGAAACAAGGAAATGTGGCTGCAGTACCTCTTTGGAAACAGAAGCGGCTGTATTGGAGAAACAGCAATTGCCCTTATCATTCTTTCTTTCCTCCTTTTAGCACTGGGAAGAATTATTGACTGGCGTGCACCTCTGGGAATGGTAGCTTCTGCTGCACTTGCAACATTCATTTATTCCCTGGCAAAGAGCGGAGATGCAGCATTTGCCGGCAGTTCTGTAATTACAGCCCTCCTCTCAGGCGGACTTCTCTTTGGTGCAACCTTCATGATTACAGATTACGCAACTGCTCCTGTTACAAAATGGGGACGTTTTGTATTTGGCTGCGGAGCCGGATTGATTACCTTCTTAATCAGAACATTTGGAAACTATCCGGAAGGAGTTATGTTCAGTATCCTCATAATGAATGCTGTTGCTCCTTTCCTGAACAACCTGACTGGCCGCAAATACGGTTACGGCAAAAAAGGCCACAGACGCCCTGAGCCAAGAAAGATGGTACAGGATTTCGACGTTTCTAATGCGAAAGAAATTAAAGTGGAGGAAGAAAAATGAGTGCTGCAAAACCAATGATAAAGTTAGGCCTGGTTCTGGCAGTTTATGCATTTGTTTCCTGCACAGTCCTTGCTGTAGTTAACAATTTTACAGCTCCAAGAATCGAACTTAATCAAATTAAAAAGCGCAATATGATGATGCAGAAAATGATTCCTGAAGCTGACTCTTTTGAAAAAGTAGAAAACTTTGAGCCTTCAGGAAACCGCTCAATTACAATTGATTCCCTTTATTCCGCAGTAAAAGATGGAGAAGTAATTGGAGCAATTGTACAGGTAAGCGGACCAACTTACGATAAAGCAACCATTGTACTTGCAATAGACAGATTCCTGACAGTTAAAGGTATGGACTTTCTTGAACTTACAGACTCTCCGGGATTTGGAAATAAAGCAATGAAATCAGACTTCTTCCTTCCAAGCGGAAAAACTTTCTACGGACAGTTTGCAGGACTTGATTCTTCTAAAGGATTTACAGCCGGCGAAACTTTCGATGCAATTTCCGGAGCAACAATCACTTCAAAAGGTGTTGGAGAACTCCTGAATGCCGGCACAAAAAGCATTACCGCTTACTTAAAGGAGCTTGGCAATGAATAAGAAACTTTCTATTTTCACAAACGGATTTATTAGAGAAAATCCACTTCTGGTTTTAAATATTGGTTTGTGTTCATCCCTGGGTGTAACCGTTCAAATTTTCAACGGACTGGGAATGGGTATAAGCATGACTTTCGTTCTTGTAATGAGTGAAATTGTTATTTCCCTTTTCAGAAAACACATTCCTTCTTCTATCCGTCTTCCAGTATTTATTATCATCATCGCTGCATTTACTACAATCGTTCAGATGGTGCTTAATGCATATATGGAAAGCCTTTATTCCGCACTGGGAGTCTTTCTGCCGCTGATTGTAGTAAACTGTATCATCATGGGACGTGTAGAAGCTTTTGCTTCAAAGAATAAACTTTCAGATTCAATTCTTGATGCACTGGGTATGGGAATTGGTTACACAGCAGTTCTTGTCATCATCTCTTTTGTTCGTGAACTTTTAGGTGCAGGTACCCTGATGGATGGAACTCCTTTAAAAGTAACAATCATCCCGGAAGCCTATAGAATCGGTCTTTTTAATTCTGCCCCAGGAGGCTTCCTTGCCTTTGGTTTTTTGGGAGCCCTGATGCAGGCAATTAAAAACAGAAAGCTTAAGATTGCAAAGAAGGATCTTAAAGCAGAAAAGGAATTTGCTAAAGAACTTGCTAATGCAAAGCCTCCTGTTGATTTAAGCAAAATTGAATCAGAAGACAAGGCTGAAGCAGAAAATAAGACACAGGAGGAAACAAAATGAGTGACCTTCTTTCAATCTTTATAAAATCAGCTATTGTAGATAACGTTGTCTTTATTCAATACCTGGCTATTTGTCCTTTTATCGGTATGACAAGCGACACTCAGAAAGCCACAGGAATGAGTCTTGCAACAACTTTCGTAATTATTCTGGCTACAGCAGTAACCTGGCCTCTTTACAAGTTTATCCTTGTTCCTCTTCATATTGAATTTCTGAGGACACTGATTTTTATTCTTGTAATTGCATCCCTGGTACAGCTGGTAGAATTCTATCTCAAGAAATCTTCTCCAGCCCTCTACTCTTCAATGGGTGTTTACCTTGCCCTTATTACAACAAACTGTGCCGTACTTGGTGTAACAATCAAGTGCATTGACAAGAGTTACAACTATGGAGAAAGCCTTATCTACGCTCTTGGTGCAGCAATAGGCTTTTTGCTCAGTATGGTAATTATGTCAGCCGTAAGAAGCAGGATTAAAACAGCAAAGCTTCCAAAAGCATTTACTGGAGTACCTATTCTGTATGTGGCTGCAGGACTCCTCAGTCTTGCATTTTTAGGTTTCAGCGGACTTATTAAATAAGGGTGAACTATGAAAACAATTCTTTTTACAGGTCTGGTCGCCCTTGGGGTGGCATTCATATTAGGTCTTTTACTGGGTCTCTTTAAGAAGATTTTTGCAGTAGAAGTTGATGAAAAAGTTCAGCAGGTAAGGGACATTCTTCCTGGAGCAAACTGCGGTGGCTGTGGATTCCCTGGATGTGACGGATTTGCAGCAGCTGTTTGTAAGGGTGAAGCTCCTGCGGGAGGCTGTTCTGCCGGTGGTGCAGATGTTGCAGCTAAAATAGGAAAGGTACTTGGACAGCAGGTTTCCGTAGAAAGAAAAGTTGCTCTTCTGACCTGCAAAGGTACAAAGGAATGTGCAAAGGCTCGTCCAAATTACATTGGCATTAAAAGTTGTAAGGCAGTTGCACTTGCAGCAAACAACACAAAACTTTGTTCTTTCGGCTGTATTGGTTTAGGAGATTGTGTAAAGGTTTGTAAATTCGGAGCCCTTTCCCTGGGTGAAGACGGCCTTCCAAAAGTTGATTACAGCAAGTGTACAGGTTGTGGTGCCTGTGTAAACGCTTGTCCAAAACATCTTTTCAATCTGATAAATGCAAATCTGAAAGGTGCAGTTGCCCTCTGTTCAAATCACAGTGACAACAAACCTCAGATTAAGAAAGATTGTTCTGCAGGATGTTTCAAATGCGGTCTTTGTGCAAAAAAATGTCCTAAGGAAGCAATTGATATATCAGGTGGAATTCCTAAGATTGATTATGAAAAATGTATCAGTTGTAAACTTTGCGTAAAGGCATGTCCTGACCAGGTAATTGTTATGCTGCAGGATATTATAAAATAAAAATTAACCTGTCCAGAAAATTCTGCTTTCTGAACAGGTCTATTCAAGATACCGACAGTTCGGAAAGAAACATTCCGAACTGTTTTTTTTATTTATAAAGTGAGGGTCTAGTTTCCAAACAAACGCCTCGTCACTATCCTTGTTTTAATGTTTAAATCAAAGATCTGGTTACCTTCATTAATAATACGAATAGTATTGTTATCCAGCAGTTCCATACTTTTTATAAAGACCCACTGTACATCAGTTTCCATAAATGGAATGTAGACATTTTTGTAAAGAGTGATTCTCCTTACAATTACTCCTGTTTTTATATTTTTTATAATCACTACACCTTTGCCGCTAAAAAGTCCTCCACAATAATCAGCAGAGTATTCATATCCATTATGAATTATTGGAGAAACTTCCGGAGGTGCGGATCTCTTGGCAAAAGCTGATGAAAGAGAAAGAAAAAAAAAGCATATCAGAAAAAAGTATTTTATTTTAATATCAGATCTGAAAAAACAAGTCATTTATATCTTCCTCAATTTTCCCGAATTTTATCCTTATATCTGATTTCATTTTTTCCGTCTTGATATAAATCTAACATATAGCCCTTTTCATCATTAAAAATGATTTGTTTTTGTGAATACAATTTGTCTTCTTCATCAGGAAGCACATTTGTTATTTCAGAGTAAGCAGAGGTCTGAACAATAAAGGAGGTACTTCCGTCTTTATATAAATTCAAGGCTGAGTTAAAATCTTTTTTGTCATCAAGAAGTTGATAAGCAACAAGACCTTCTTCTTCTGTAGAATTAATCTGGCAGATAACATCATCATTATTTTCCAGTTTGAAATTTGTGCCGTTATTTTCCCAGTATAAGATGACTGTATTTGTACCATTACAGATTTTTACTGTATGAATATTAAGTGAATCTGGATCCATATAGTATTGAATACTGCAGTTTTCATTTATAGAAATTGATTTATCCCTACTGCAGGCAGAAAAGAAAAACGGCAAAATTAAAAGCAAAACAATTATGGATTTTTTTTTCATTTTTTACTCCAAATATTTTTTTTATACATACTTTCTGTATAAGGTTTCTGTTTACGTTAAACACAGTCATATAAAGATTAGGGTACATCTAAAAAAATCAGCCGGCAACATCTGAGCATTAAGATTCTGCGCTGCCCGGCTGACTTTACTCATTAAATCTTAAACTGTCCAATATTGGAATCGATATCTGTAACACAATCGTCAAGATTATCATCAAGTAAAGTTATATCCTTAATTGATTTTCCAATATTTGAAACAGCATTATTCATTTCCTGGGAAGATGCCCTGAACTCCTGCTGAGTTTCTTCAAGTTTCTTAACAATACTGAGAATGTTCTGGGATGCCATATGCATTTCATCAGAAGAGCCCTTTACTTCAGAAGTTGAAGTATTCATTTCGCCCAAAGCAGCAAGCACTTGTTTTGAACCTTCCTGCTGCTCTTCCATTGCAGACCTGATCTGATTTACCAGCTGGGTAGTTGTCTGAATTTCATTATTGATTGTATCAAAAGCCTCTGAAGATTCACCGGAAGCATCAACAACCATAGAAATACTGTCAGTAATTTCCTTTAACTGATTTCCAATTGCATCTGACTGCTCAGAAGAAGTTTCTGCCAGTTTACGAATTTCATCAGCAACTACAGCAAAGCCTTTTCCTGCTTCTCCTGCGTGGGCTGCTTCAATTGCCGCATTCATGGCAAGCAGGTTTGTCTGTTCAGCAATAGCAGCAATAGTATCGTTTGCATTTACCAGTACAACAGATGATTCTGAAATCTTTGTTAAAAGAGAACTTACAACATTATTTTTGTCAGTTCCAATTTCAGTTGCCTGAGAAAGATTTTCAAATTCCCTGGCCATTGATTCAACTGAAGAAGTAACAGAATTAATATTTCCAACCATTTCTTCAATGGAAGCAGAAGCCTGTGTAATGGAAGAAGACTGTCCTTCAATCATTGAATTCAAATTATCGATATTAGCAGAAATCTGTGTAACTGCACTTGAGGTGGAATTAATTGCGTCCTGCTGCACTCCAAATACCTTGTTGGAAACATCCATGGACTTGTTGATTTCCTGCAGGTTTCTGTTTGTTTCTCCAACCTTTTCCTTAAGATTTACCGCAGCCATTTCCAGAGTATTTTTTGATTGATTTATTTTTTTCACCGTTGAATGAATCTGTTCAATAAAATCATTAATTGAAGAAAGAATATCCTGCAGCTGATCTTTGCGTTTAATTTCAAAACGGCTGGTTAAATCCTTATCACCTGAATTCAAATTAACCATCTGCTTTTTAACTTTATTAATCTGAGAAAAGATTATGGCAACAACTATAACAACAAAGATCTGAATTATAATAATCACAGGAATGGAAGTTGTAATAACTCTGTTTGTAAGAGTATAAACTGGCATACTGACTTCTTTGTTACTGATTGCAGTATAAACCATGTAAGACTGATTCTTTATCTGAATATTTTCTTTTATAACAGTTTCTCTTTCATAGTCCGGCAGTGATCCAACTAAAAAAACTGACCCATCCCCATTGTTTTCCTGAATGCAGACATGACCTGAATTATAAAACTTAATATCAAAAGCGTTACGAAGAACCTTTGGTTCCAGGAATCCAACAAAAACACCTTTTTTAGTTTCCCTGGTATTTTTATCCTTATAGCTGAAACCCTTCATAATTGGAATAGCTTCCACACCACGGTTATTCACGTAAAGGCTTCCAACAAAAATATCCGTTCCCTTAAGATGCTCTTTGTAATATTCACGATTTCTGATATCAGAACTTCCATTATAGCCGCTGCTTGAAGAATAAGTTCCCACACCCCCGTCTTCATCAAAAGCAACCATAACGTAATTGTATTCGTCTGGAATATCCTTTTCCATAAGATATGAAACAATTGACTCTCTGGTATCTTCTTCATCAACAAGAGTTTCCTGATAATTCTCAAGCATTATGATTTTATCATTAAACCACTGGTTAACTGAGGCCTCAATTAAATCTGCATTGGTCTGCAGGGAACCTTCAAATATTTCCCTGACAGGTTTTCGTACTGAATGAATACAGTAGCCTAAAATTGCTGCAAGAAGTGGAAAAATAACGGCAAAGGAAAGCATGCCGTACCTGAATAAGAGATTTACTTTTTTAAGCTTAGTCTGCACAAAATTGCCCCCGATCTTTTTGTAATAGATTACATTTTATCAAAATATCATTCTTATGCAAGAATATCATTATTATACACTATTTATTCGTATAGTTAATTAAAAATGATTAAAAATTATTCTTTTACAGGATTTTTTAAAAACCAAAAACCCCGCCTTTTATAGCGGGGCTCCTGTACGAAAGAATCACTGCCCGGTTAGTTGGATTTGGGCTTGTGTTCTTCAATCCGATAATCACGACCGGATAATAATTGTATGATTTAATAATACAGGCAGAATTCTCACTTGTCAAATAATTTTTTAGCTTTTTGTGAATATTAAAAAATCCATTTTCTGGGCAGCCATAAAATTTTTGTGATTAATTTTTTTTCCTGCACAGGGTATTTTTCACTTCTTCTTCAACTTATAAATTGAAGTATGTTGCAGCTGTAAGCATCTGGCCATAAAAAAGACAAAAAAAAGGAGTCAACTAGACGTATTGTTGACTCCTCAAAACATGCCCGGAACCAGAATCGAACTGGCACGATATTTAACTATCGAGGGATTTTAAGTCCCTTGCGTCTACCAATTCCGCCATCCGGGCAAGTGGTAAAATAATATATTATTTAAGATATTTTATCAAGTGCGGAAACCAATAAATATATTTACATTTTATAAAGCAATCCTCACACCTTTTTCTTTCAGCAGATCGACCAGTTCATTAAAGGAATTATCAGACCTGACAGAAGGAATGTCTACCTGAACAGACTTTCCATCCTTACAGTGAATTACCCAGTAGATTGTTTGACTTAATTTTGAAGTAGGAGTACTTTTTCGTTTTTCAATCAGTTCAATTTCATTGTAGAAGAATTTATAACTTTTAAAGTGTGAATAAAAAATGATTTTCTCCTCATCATATAAAGTTCGGTTAGTCATATTCTGTAGAGCCCCGAGAACAAAAGTCATAACTCCAAGAGCAAAAAAACCTGAAAACATTATTTTACCTGCTGTAGAAATATTAGGACTTTTTAATATTATGTAAATGAGGACGAACATCAAAAGACAGAATAAGGAAATAATAACAGACAAAACTGTATTTATGGATTTTGAACTTTCTATACTTTTCATAGACTTTCCTTTTTTTAAATTATAACACGGATATTTTCAGCAGACCATAAAAAAGGAAAACAAAAAAAAGCACCTCAAAATCATAAGACTTTGAAGTGCCTTCCATGACATATCTGTCAGTTTATTTTTCAGCTGCGAACCGGAATTCCACAGCCCTGGTGTTCATTTTCCCAGCTTTGTGCCAGACGAAGGATTTTTACTTCATCAAACATCTTTCCTGCAAACTGAATTCCTACAGGCATTTTTCCCTTTGCTTCAGAAGTATTTCCAGCAGGAATACTGATAGAAGGAATACGGGCAAGGTTTACAAATGTTGTGAACAAGTCACTCAGGTACATTTCAAGAGGATCATCAACTTTTGAACCTAACTTGAAAGCTGCTGTTGGACAAGTTGGACAAAGAATCAAATCGTAGTTCTCAAAGAGAGCTGCAACTTCACGCTGAATACGGGCACGAACTGACATACCCTTTTTGTATGTATCACCAGAGAACTGTTCAGAAAGAACATAGTTACCAATAATGATACGGCGCTTTACTTCAGGACCAAATCCTGCTGAACGGGTATCAACATAAAGTTCATCATAGCCCTGTCCATTATCAACACGGCTTCCATAGCGGATACCGTCAAAACGGCTCAAGTTAGATGCGGCTTCTGACAAAGCAATTACGTAATAGCTCGCAATGCTTGCATCCAGAATAGGCAGGTCAACAGTTTCAATCTTTGCCCCCTTTGCTTCAAACCACTTTCTGACTGAATCAAATACAGAACTTACATCAGGATCCATACCCTTTGTTTCAAGGAACTGCTTTGGAATAGCAATCTTCATCTTACTGATTTCTTCATCAGAATATGCCTGAAGCTTTTTCAGATTCTCAAAACCTGGAAGATCTGTAGATGTATCATCATAAAAATCTGTACCGCACATTACGCTTAATGGAGAAGCAATATCCTGTGGAGTGTGGCCCATAATACCAACCTGGTCTAAAGAAGAACCGTAAGCAACTACACCCCAGCGGCTAAGAACACCGTAGGTTGGTTTAAGACCATAAACACCACAGTAAGAAGCAGGCAGACGAACTGAACCACCAGTTTCTGTACCAATACCAAAAATTGCCTGATTAGCACTTACAGCAGCAGTTGAACCGCCGGAAGAACCACCGGAAACATATTCACGGTTAATAGGATTTCTTGTAGGACCGTAGCTTGAATATTCAGTAGAAGAGCCCATTGCAAATTCATCCTGATTACATCTTCCTAAAGGAATTGCACCTGCATCCTTAAGACGCTTGATTACAGTTGCGTTGTATGGAGCAACATAGCCCTGGAGAATTTTGCTGGAACAGGTAAGCCTTTTGCCCTGAACTGAAATATTATCTTTGTTTGCAAAAGGAATTCCAAGGAGAGGCTTTTGTTCAAAAAGTGAATCCATAGTTCCGTCAGCCCTGGCCTTTGAAATTTCTTCATCAGCTTTTTTTGCAAGATCCAGAACATCATCATAGATTTCAAGGAAAGCATTCAAAGGAAGTTCAGATTTTTTATCTGCTTCAAATGCATCAATTGAATTCTGTACAAGCTGAGCAGAAGTAACTTTGCCAGCCTTTAATTCTTCAACAGTATCTTTAATTGTGTATGTCATCTGTATTTCCTGAATAATTGATTAAGCGCCTTCACCAAGAACCTTTGGAACCTGGAAGTAGCCGTCGAGGAAGTTGTCCTTGTTGATGTTCTTTACATCGTGCATTTCAAGTCCAGGAACGACTTCATCTTCCCTAAGCTGTTCTGCTGTTGTTGTTGGATATGCGTCGTAAGGATTTTCACTATCATCATATTTTGAAAGGATGTCAAAATAGCTAACGATATCATCAACCTGTTTTTTCAAGGTTTCCATATTTGTACTTTCTGGTGAAAGTCTTGAAAGATAGAGAAGATTCTTAAGTGTTTCTTCATTTACTGTTCTTTTATCGCTCATAGGCTTAACTATATCGAATTTTAAGGATTTATGGAATATAAAAAAGCCAGTCCTTTGCAATTTAAGAACCGGCTTTTTCAGTCTTCTTCAGATTGATTTATTTTTTACTGCTTTTTGAAGTAGTCTTCTTTTCTGAAGTACCTGTCTTCTTTGTTGAAGAGGTCTTCTTTTCAGCAGTATCTGCTTTTTTTGTTGAAGAAGTTTTCTTTGCAGTGGTAGCTGCTTTCTTTGTTGAAGATGTCTTCTTTTCAGTGGCAGCTGCTTTCTTTGCTGAAGAGGCAGTCTTCTTTTCAGCAGAAATTGCCTTCTTCGCGGTAGAAGCAGGAGCTTTCTTTGCTGAAGAGGCAGCCTTCTTTTCAGCAGTAGTACTCTTCCTTGCAGTAGAAGTGGTCTTTTTTGCTGAAGATGTCTTCTTTGCAGCAGCTTTGGTTATTTCAGGAACTTCAACCCGCTTTATAGACTGGGCTCTTGTAGGGTCAGACAGAACCTTCTTTACAGATTCTGCATTGTCAGCATTTTCTGTCTTTGCCACTTCAATTTCCTTGTTTTTCTGAGCAAGGGCTAACTTTGCCTTAGCATCTTCTTTTTCAAGTCTGGCATCAGCTTTTTTATCTTTTCTGGTCTTTGTGCGCAAATCGTAAAGATAGCGCTTGATTTTCTGGCTGGCAGTCTTTTCAAATTCCGGAACCTGTTCTATGCGGCCGATTCTTGAAGAAGAATTAGTTCTGCTGTTTACAAAATACTGAATTTCACCAAGAATCTTTTCCTTCTGATAAGCAATATCCTTCTGGAATTCTTCTGCCATTTCCTTAAAGTTTGGAATGTTGATTTTAGAGCGGGCTTCAGCTTCAGCCTCAACCTTTTCTTCATCTACATTAACAAGGGCAACGAGAGAAGTATCATCTTCTACAACCAGAGATTCGTTTACAAAAGGATGCTGGTTAAGAACAAATTCAATATCCTCAGGATAAATATTTTCTCCGCTCGGGCCAAGAATCATATTCTTGCTTCTGCCTTTCAGGATAAGACGGTAAAGACCCTTTCTCTTTTTAATAACGCCCAGGTCACCTGTTTTAAAATATCCGGGACCACAGTCATCATTTTCATTAGTAAAGGTATTTTCAGTAAGGGCAGGATCCTTGTAGTAGCCCTTCATTACATTTGGACCCTTTACAACAATTTCACCTACCCCCTTTGAATTAGCATTAGCAATTCTCAAATCAAGTCCAGGTAAAAGTGGTCCGATTGTTCCAGGCATTGTAACCTTAACACCGGAACCTGCCAGAAGAGGTGCAGTTTCTGTAAGTCCGTAGCCGATTGCATAAGGGAATTTTGCAAGACGCATAAATTTTTCTACAACAGGATCTACTTTTGAACCGCCAATTCCAAAGAATACAAGTTTTCCACCAAAAGTCTTTTTCAATTCCTTACCCGCTTTACGGCAAAGAATTCTCCGTGTTGGAGGGAATTTTGACAAAAATTTAATGAATCCATTTTTTGTAAATGCAGGTACGATTTTTGCCTTATAAATCTTTTCCATAATAAGTGGAACTGAAAGTACGATTGTTGGCTGAACCAGCTTGAAAGCAGGAAGCAAGGCACTTACTACAGGCGGTTTACCAAGATAGTAAACAGCTGAACCGTTCATAATCTGCATTGAGAAACCAATTGTAAATTCATAAACGTGAGAAAGAGGAAGGAAAGAAACACAGCGGTCAAGCTTATTAACACGATGGAAAGACTGACCTCCAACTGCATTCCAGACCAGGCTCTTATTGCTTAATTCAACGCCTTTTGATCTTCCTGTAGTTCCTGAAGTATAAATAATTGAAGCGGTATCATCTTCTTCACATTCATGAGCTTTAAGGTCTTCAACTTTTACAACTTTACCCTTTTTGCCGCTGATGACAGAAAAATCATCAATCTTTATAATGAGTTTAGGTAAAACCTTTTTAATATCCTTGATTTTATTGTAAAGTCTTTCTTCAACAACAATTGCATCTACTCCGCAGTGAGAAAAAATAGATTCAATTTCGTTTTTTGAAAAATCCGGAAGAAGAGGAACTGCAATCATTCCCCGGTTTACAATTCCAAAATAAGAAATTCCCCATTCAGGGCGGCCCAGACTGAGGATGGCAATTTTGCTGCCGGTTTTCATTCCGTAAGTTTCAAGAAGAGCTGAAAATTCAAGACTCTTATCATTAAGCTGCTGATAGGTGATTGCTTCTTTTCCTACAATTCCAAGAGCCGGTCTTTCTCCAAACTTTGCAACACTGTTTTTAAGCATGGCCTGGAATGTATATTTTCCCAAATCTTTTATTGTTTCCATATATTGTGTGCGCTCCTAAAAAAAAGGTACAAATAATTAAACTGTAAGTAAAGTTTAATTTTCCTCAAACTCATTCAAATCTTCAAAAATGCTGGCATCAATTTTAAGACCACCAGAAGTTTCAGTTTCTGCAGGAGTTACTGCATCAACGAAAGTATCACCAAAAATCTGTGCAGGATCTGCTTTAGAATTCAAATCTTCCTCAAAGTAATCAAAAGATTCAGCGGACACTTCTTCTTCTGTTTTTTCAGGAAGAACTTCATCAAAGTTATTTGTTTCCGGAGTTGTATTTTTCTGTGAAAGGTCAGATATAAATGTTACCTGAGGGAAAAGTTTAATGATTTTTCTAATTGTCTCAGTTGATTCAGTTTTATTGAATTCAAAAAGTTCTTCAAGACTGTCAAACCAGGAATCCCCCTGATTGAATTCATTTACATCAACAAGAAGCTGAGTAATATTTTTTACGCCATCATAGAGAATGCCCTGAAAATATCCAAAACTGTTCCAGGACATTTCAAAATCAGCAGTATCATACATTTTTGCCTTAAGATTTTTGTACCAGTCATCAACTTTTTCCAGTTCAGCTTCATCAGTAATTAAATTATTGAAAGAGCCGTCCCTTAAATCTGCAAAAGTATTCTTAATCTTGTTTGCCTTAGACTGGTCAATTCCGTCATACTGATTGTAGAGGGAAGCCAGTTCCAGCAGCTGGGCTTCTTCAGCTTTATACAAAGACAGAGGATAATACTCAGTTGCAGCAGAATCTAGATTTCCTAACTGATCTATCACTCTTGGAAGGCGAATAAGTTCAGTTCCGTCTTCATCAACAATAATTTCGTGTCCTTTATAGGATTCAGTTTTTGATTTGCATGAGAAAAATGCTGTGGATGCTGCCGCAGCTAAAATTATAGCAGCAAATTTTAAATTCCGTTTCATATATGTGTTCCTCCCGAGGATTAAAAGATTTTATCATACATTTGCTATTTTTTCGATATAAACTTTTACAAATAACACAAGATTCAATCAATAAAATATAAACTATTCTTCCTGAAGGGTAAGGCGATTCTGCTGAAATTCAGGAATAAACACTTTACTTCCTCCATTGAAAAAATCAACGTTAATTACCCACTTTCCTTCACCTGAAAAACGGGCACTGGAAATTACGCCTTCACCGTAATCATCATGAAAAACAATCTTTCCTTTTGTCCACTTTTTTGCAAATGGATCAGAGGCACTTCCTACTGCAAAGGATGACGGTTTCTGCCCCAGAACTCTCAAATAAGCGCCGTCGATTTCACTTAAGAATAAACTGGGCTCCATATAATTTGTTCTTCCGTAAAGACGACGCTGCCTTGTACTGGTTAAATACAGCTCGTTTCTTGCACGGGTAATTCCTACATAAAAGAGGCGTCTTTCTTCTTCCAGTTCAGCAAAAGATTTGTCTTCCCTTGGGAAAATTCCATTTTCCATACCGCTGATGATTACCCGGTTAAACTCCAGACCTTTTGTATTGTGAAGGGTAATAAGGGTAACCCTGTCCTGGTCATCAGACTCATCTTCGTCCTGAGTTGTGCGGTCAAGCTGAATGCTGTCCAGAAAATCCAGAAGCCCCTGCACTGACAGAGGATAGAACATTGCATTGTTGGCCAGTTCTTCCAGGTTGGCTGTTTTCTGCGTACCGGAAATTTCGTCCTGGCCCTTGTAATATTCGTTCAAAAGAGATTTTTCATTTATTTCGCTTATGAGTTCGGTGAGTTTTTTTCCTTCATTTTCCTTTGAATTTAAGGATTTTGAAAAGTCATCAACCAGAGAAACAAATGCATCAAAACCATCTTTTGCTTTTTTTGTCAGCTTAATTGATTTTGCCCCATCAAGGATTGACTGGCACTTTTCATCAATAAAAGCATTGATAATTTTATCCTGCGTTCCCGGGCCAACTCCACGGGCAGGTTTATTACTGATTCGCCTGAAGGAAACCTCATCCTTCTGATTAACAAGAAAACCTAACCAGGCCAGAAGATCTTTAATCTCTTCTCTTTCATAAAACTTCAGGGAACCTACAATCTGATAAGGAATTTTTTTATGAATGAAGGTATGTTCAAATCCGCTGGACTGAGCATTCAGCCTGTAAAGAATTGCCCAGTCTGAATATGGAACATTTTTTTCGTGAGCCTGTTCAATTATGCTGGCACAGAATTCCACTTCATCATCCTGATCCGGTAAAAAAACCAGGGTAGGCTTTTTTCCTTTTCCTCTTGCAGCAACAAGGGTTTTCCCCAGACGACTTTCATTGTTCCTAACTACAGAATCTGCGCAGGAAAGAATTTCCTGGGTAGAGCGATAATTTGTCTGCAGACGGACTAATTTTGTTCCGGGAAACTGATTTTGAAAATTCAAAATATTCTGAACTTCTGCACCACGGAATTTATAAATGGACTGATCATCATCACCAACAACACAGACATAAGTTGATGAACCTGCTGCAATTCCGCTTAATTCCTTAAGCAAAAGAAACTGAGCTACGTTAGAGTCCTGATATTCATCCACAAGAATTACCCTGTAGCGCTTCTGCATTTCCAGTTTGAGAGCCTCGTTATCCCGCAGAACAAGATAAGGCTTCATAATCAGGTCACCGAAATCCACGTTACCGGTTGCTTCAAGACGCTGCTGGTAGGCGGCATAAACTTCCCTGAACTTTTCATCACTGTCAATCTGATCCAGTTCCAGGCTGTCCGGCTCAAGACAATAATCCTTCGCAAGGGAAATCTTATGAACAAAAGCAGAAGCCTGCACTCTTGTAAGGGAAGGATATGACTTTGTAACAAGGGTGACCATATCATCTTCATCATAAACAGTAAAAGTGCTTGAAACCCCTGCAGCCTGATAATATTTTCTCAAAAAATATGCACCCCAGGAGTGAAAGGTTTTTATCTGGGCATATTGAGCCTTTGGAGAAAGCAGTTCTGCCCTCTGGCGCATTTCATTTGCAGCTTTTTTTGTAAAAGTTACGGCAAGAATTGAATAGGGATCCAGATGCTTTTTATCAATGAGGTAAGCAATTTTTGTAGTGATTACGCGGGTCTTTCCAGAACCTGCCCCTGCTAAAATCAAGAGAGGGCTGCCCTCGTGAACAACAGCCTGAAGCTGCTCTTCATTCAGGACAGAAAGGTAATCTGGTAAATCAGAATCCTCAGCTTCCAATATACTCTCCGTCCATATCAACCTGACTAGATGTGAGAGCATGAACCAGGACAACTCTTCCCGGCTGAATTGCTTCTACAGCTTTTTTATCATCCAGGTCATAACGAATAACAAAGGAACCGTCTACTTCCGGTGCCTGGAACCAGGCTCTTCCAATAGCAAGACCATCATCGCTGCCTTCGTGATTTTCTACAATTTCTTCAACAAGAACCTGATAATCCTTTCCGCATCTTTGAGCCAAACGGTTAACTGTTATCTGATCCTGAAGAGCTTCCAGCCTGTTCTTTCTTTCAAGAGAAATTTTTGCTTTTACCTGCTTTTTCATATTTGCAGCAGGAGTGTCGTCTTCCGCACTGTAGGTAAAACAACCGGACCAGTCTGACTGAATTGCATTAAGAAATTCTTCACTCTGCTTCTGATTTTCCTCATCTTCTCCAGGGAAACCGGTAAGAAAAGTTGTACGGATTGAACTTTCAGGGAATCTGCTTCTGATGGTTTCAATAAGTTTTACATAAGAATTAAAATCACCCTTGCGGTTCATTGCCTTAATTACAGGATCTGAACCTGACTGGAAAGGAATGTCAAAATATGGAAGAATTCGTTTATCCTTTTCCATGAGCTGGAGAATATCCGGGTTAAAGTGATCCGGATGAATGTAAAGAAGACGAATCCAGAAGGTTCCTTCAAGAGCAGAAATTTTTTCAAGAAGACGGTAAAGGTATGAAGGATTTTTCATTTCTTCATTTTCAAGAGAAGCAATCAGGGGTTTAGTCAAATCTGAATAAAGGCCCTTAAATCCATTTTTTCCTTCATTAAAAACATCATCATCTTTTCCACAACCGTATGCGGCAAGATCCTGACCAATTAAATTGATTTCAAAGATGCCTTCTTTAAGAAGTGACTTAATTTCTTCCAGGATTTCATCAGCTTTTCTTGAACGTAAAGTTCCACGAATGAGGGGTATTGCACAAAAGCTACAGCAGTTGTTACAGCCTTCCGTAATTTTAACAAAAGCAGAGCCCTTGTAATTCAGAAGAAGTTTTCTGTCGCCGCAGCAGACACCCTTTTGTTCAGGCTTTACCATTGGACGCTGATTCTTAAACACAGCAGCTACAGTTGATTCAACCTGAGACAAATCACCGTTACCAAAAATTCCATCAACTTCTGGAAGTTCAGTTTTAAAGATTTCTGCATAACGCTCAGCAAGACATCCTGCCAGAAGAATTTTTTTGTCAGGATAAGCAGAGCGGGCTTCCATTACAGAATTGAGAGATTCAGTTTTAGCACTTTCAATAAAGCCGCAGCTGTTAACAATAATTAAATCAGCATCATCCGGATTGCTGCACTGTTCATAGCCGGCATTTAAGAGACGGGTAACAATAATTTCCCCGTCAACCTGATTCTTAGCACAACCGTGCTGGTCAAGAAAAAATTTTTTGTTAGTCAAGATCTACAACCACCAGACGATAGCGACCATCAGTATCCCTGATCCACTTAACATCTTCAACCTTAACCTGTCCAGCCTTACCAATTTCAAGAGGATAAGATTCGCCATCTGAAATAACAGTAACAGAAAGAGCATTACCATTGCTCATCCACAGACGGGCAGCATTACTTGGAGTAACTGTAATAACATCACCGTTCTTGTAATACTCTTCAATCTTTTCCTGACGGTCAACCCTGTAACGGAAAAGACATGAACCACGGAAGGAAATCTGTACGGTAAACGGATATGCCCTGTTATCTTCAAGAATAATTTCAGATGGAGTAACATTTGTTCTTGAAATCTGACTTTCATCAGGCTTGGTTTCTGCCTGGGCAAGACGCTGGTCTTCACCCTTAAGAATCATTCGGACTTCAGCACCACGTTCTGGATTTGAATTAGAAATATCACTTAAATAGAGAATAATGTCGTTTGCACCATCTCCGTCAACATCAAGTTCCCTTTCTTCACTTAAATCAACTACCTGATTTCCAATTGGAGTAGCAACGGTAAGCTGACCAAGTGTATCTTTTACAGTAAGCGTAATATTCTGATCTTCAGTATTTGCATCCGGTACAAGGAGCAGGTCCCCCTTATAGAGGCGCTTTGTTAAAACTTCAGAAGAAAATTCATAGGTATGAACTGTCTGATTTTCAGCAATAATTCTGGCCCTTTCTTCCCTTTTCTGAGGGATTTTGAAAACACCGTAGTAGAAATAAAAAACAAGGGCAATAATAACTGCAAGGGCTCCAGCAATGATGGCCGGTAAAATCCATTTAGGAGTATGATGTTCAAGAAGTTCTGTAGGAATTGGAGCTTCCTGAATTTTCTTTGCATTATAGAGTTTTAAAATATAATCAGCATCACAACCCAGATAAGAACAGTAATTCTTTACGAAACCTACAAAATAAGCTTCACCTGGCAGGGCTGCATCGTCTTCCAGTTCCAAGGCTTCCAGATAATGTTTTGCAATTGCAGTATCTCTTGAAGCCTGATCAAGACTCAGATTCTTTCCTTCTCTTGCATTCTTAAGAATTTCACCGTAACTTTCCATAATCTAAACCCCTTTACAGTTGATACACTCTCCCGGATAATCTTATTCTTCGTAAAGGAAGTTGTTAAAGTTGTTGGCAGATGAAGGCGCATCGTAAATAAAGCGGCGGGCAGACAAACCAACATTTACTGAATAATTTGAGAAATCAATGATATAAGTATCACCAGACTGAGACTCAGCTTTTGCACGAACAATAAGCTTTGACTTTGGACTGATTGAAAGTTTTATTGTTTTAAATGCTTCACTTGCTGAACGGCGGGTGCAGATAAGGTTTACAACCATAACGCTTGAGCCTTCATCAAGAGGTACAGGTTCCTGGCTTACTTCATACTGAATTGTATAATAACGGCGGATAAGACTTAAACCAAGAGCTCCCTGTGAACGGCCAGTAACAGACTGTTCGAGGATGGCGTTCTGACCAGGAAGATAAATCTGAAGAGATTCTCCGTCAAAATTAAATACCTGACCAGCAGGGCGGGTAAAATCAATGCGTACCAGTTCAGGGCGCTTAAAATACATTGTGCCGTTCTGGTAACTTGATCCCATCTGTATACTTACAGTACATGTATAATCATAAAAAGATGCATAATAATCGCTTACGGATTTGAAAAAATCACTGGCTGTAACAATTCCCTGTGGAGTTGTTGTCTGTCCTGCTGACTGAGCAAAAGCCATTGTTCCTGCCATTAAAGCCACTGAAAGAAATGTTAAAATCTTTTTCATATTGATATAAATTCCCTGTATAAATATAAGGACAAAATCCCCATTAATCATAATATAATAGAAGAATAAGCCCAATCGGTCAATATAAAGGGAGATTTTGCTGATTTTTCAGGCATTTCCGGCCATGTTTACTTGAGGAATTCCTTTATTTCTTCCAGAACAGCCAGGGCATTTATACCGTTCTGCAGGGTGGATTTTAAAGCTTCCTTTCCATCCAGAAAATTTACCGCATTTGCCACCATATTTGTAAAATACAGCGTTTTTTTAGGAACTTTTATATTTTTCTGGCTCTTGAGGGAATTAAATCCTGTATAAAGCTCTGAAGGTTCAGACTTGTAAAGTTTAAGATAGCCGTTTCCAATAGAAATGCGGCCATCAGTTCCAGTAATTTCAATGTCAAAGGCAAAAAATCTGGACCGGCCGTAAATTGATATTTCCACATCCGGACAAATTTTTGTCTGATAATGAGCACTAAACTGCCTTACATCACCATTTTCATCCCTTAAGATTCCTGTAACAAGGGGATTATTAAGAAGGGAATTAACAACTCTGGTAGAACCATAATTTTTTTCTGCCATTCCTAAAAGCCCCAGCCCCTTTTCAGAAATTGATTTGTAAACTGGAACATTAACAGTTGTTGAAGGCATATTCTGTTCAAGGAAGAAAAGCACAGAATCCACAAGATGAGTTCCATCATGCAAAAGACTGAAAGCCCCCTGCCCTTGAAAATCACGCTCTCTGGAATAAACAACCATTCCGGAATGAAGGGAAGCCCTTATACTCTGCATATCACCAATTTCAGATAAAAAGGATTTGGCCAGATTGTAATCTTCAGCAAAACGCCTTTCGTGATTTACAAGGATGGCAACATTATTTCTTTCACAGGAATTATAGATTCTCAGTGCCTGGTCCACGGAAAGGGCAACAGGTTTTTCCAGAATGATAAGGCCGGGTCTGGCCATAATTGCATCCAGGGCTTCGCTGACATGGGAATTTTCGTTTACTGCAATCGTAATTATATCAGGCTTGTTACGGGCGTAAAGATTTGCAGAGTTTCTGTATACCTGACACTTTTTGTTTGCTTCGTGCCATTGATTTAAAACTACAGCATCTTTGTCACAGGCAGCAATGAGCTGAACCCGGGGATTTTCGTTAAGAGCCATAGTATGACTGGCAGGCTGTTCCCTCTTTTTATCCAGTCCCAGTGAATATCCGATTCTTCCGCAGCCTATAAGGGCAGCAGTATAAATTTTTCCTTGTGCCATAAACATTTTTTTCTATTGATAAAATCTCTGCCGCAAAAAGAGGCATGCAGAAATAAAGCATGCCCCCTTAAAAAAATCAGTACTTCATTTCATCCATAAGTTTTGCGTACTTCTGAGCAAGTCTCTTTGACTTAACTGCAGCAAGTCCACAGTAATTTGAAGGATGTTCAAAGAAGTTTGCAGGATTTTCTACACCAAGTTTTTCAAGCTGAGCAGTAATGTCCCTGTATTCTTTTTCATGAGTCTTGAGTACTTCAAAGAATGTTTTTCCAGTTTCTTCTGCTTCAAGAGTGATTTTGCGGATGATTTCGTGACCATCATTGTAGCCTGCTTCACCAAGAAGGATGTATGCAGGTTCAGCAAGAACGCCTCCCTTAACCTTTCCGCCGGCATTTTCCAGATTGCGGGCCATACCTTCCTTATCAGCCTGAAGACCTTTTACTACAGAATTCATACGGGCAATTGCCATTGTGAATCCTGCAACATAATCTGCAATAAAGCGCTGAGATGCAGAGTTTGTTAAGTCACGCTGATGTTCTGAAATCTGGTCCATGTAGAATGTAATTACTCTAGGACACATTGCCTTCCACAAAGACTTAACGTGTTCACTGTTCCATGGATTACGCTTCTGAGGCATTGTGGATGAACCAACCTGAGTAGCAGCAAAATATTCAAAAACTTCACCAATTTCTGAACGCTGAAGGTTGCGCAGGTCATCAGCAAGATTTGCAATAATACCAAAGGCAACGTTCATTTCCAGCAGAAGGCGGAGGACATGTTCCGGTTCAACCAGCTGATTTGAATATTCAGAAGGTTTAAGGCCCAGGAATTCAACATAAGTTCTTTCAAGTTCTTCAGGATCCTTTACAATCATTGAAGGACCATTGTAAGAACCTACAGGACCTGCAAGTTTTCCTACCAGATCATTTGAAAGTTCTTCAATGCGGAGAATTGATTTTCCCAGACGGCTTACAAATTCTGCAACTTCCCATCCAAAAGTGATTGGAACGGCATGCTGACCGTGAGTACGGCCAACCTGAGGAGTTGCACATTCTCTTTCTGCAATCTGACAAAGATATTTTTCAAGTTTTTTAAGTTCTGGAAGCACAACATTGTGTGTTACATCACGCATGCGGCAGCTGAGACCAGTATCAAGAATATCAACAGAAGTTGCACCCAGGTGAATGAGAGGTCCAATCTGAGAATCCACCTTTGTTTTCATTACATTAACAAGGGCACGGATATTGTGCTTTGTCTTTTCCTCTTCAGCGTAAACTTCCTGAGGATCGATATTATCGGCAACATCATCCAGCTGTTTTGAAATTTCATCAGTGAGCTGACCACGAAGCTTTAAGTGAGCTTTTACCAGTGCGGCTTCACATTTTGCATGAGAACGAACTGATGCTTCTTCTGAAATGTACTTAGAAAGGCCGGCGAAAACGTCAGCTTCCGACAAAGAGTATCTGTGATCGATACATGAAATGTTTTCAAAAATATTGCGTGTTTCCATATAGGGAGTATGCCACAAATCAATATTTATCGCAATTGCAATAGACTACAATAATCGGTAAAATCATAGAGCAAGGAGTATAAGATGAAAAAGATTATCAGCGGAAAAGTCCGCGAAGTTTATGATCTTGAAGATGGTAGAATGGTCATCGTAACAACTGACCGCATTTCAGCATTTGATGTAATCCTTCCAACAATGATTACAGACAAGGGAAAGGTTCTTAATGCCCTGTCAAACTTCTGGTTTGAATACACAAAGGACATTGTTAAGAATCATATGATTTCATCAGACCTGAAAGATATGCCTGCAGAATTCCAGAAGCCTGAATTTGAAGGCCGCACAATCCTTGTAAAAAAACTTAAGATGATTCCTTATGAAGTTATCGTTCGCGGCTACATGTTCGGTTCAATGTATGAAGCTTACAAAAAAGGTGAAGCTTTCCTGGGCCATTCATTCGACAAAGAATATCAGCAGGCTGAAAAACTGGCTGAACCAATCTGCACTCCTTCAACAAAGGCAAAAGAAGGTCACGACATTAACGTTACCCTGGACTATATGAAAAAAGATCTTGGTGATGAACTGGGACAGAAAATCGCTGACACTGCAATTGCCCTTTACAAAAAATGCTATGAACATGCTTACAAAAACGGCATCATCATTGCTGATACAAAATTTGAATTCGGCCTTGATGAAAATGGTGACCTGGTTCTGGGAGATGAAGTTCTCACTCCAGACTCAAGCCGTTTCTGGAATCTTGAAACATACAAGGTAGGAACAAGTCCTGCATCTTATGACAAGCAGTTTGTTCGTGACTGGCTTAAGGACAATAATCTGGCCGGAGATCCAGATATTAAGTCAATTCCGGATGAAGTTGTTGCAAAAACTTCTACCCTCTATCACGAATGTGAAGAAAAAATCTGTCATTTTTAATATTCATAAAAAAAGCACTTCTGAAAGAGCCTTTTAATCAACTCTAATCAGAAGTGCTTTTTTATTTTTATACTTCAAACTGGTCAATCTGTGAACCAATCTGATTAATTGCTTCACTAACCTTTGTTGAAATATCAATCAGTTCAGAAGAACTACGGTCAATCTGATCAGTGCTCTGGTCCATCATATTAACAAAGGCCTGCATCTTGTCTGCACTATCCTTAAGGCGGCCAATCTGCCCAAGAATAAGATTGTTACCTTCAGACATTTCCTTGGAAGCAGAGTTTACTTCAGATGTGCTGTCGTTCATGTCATGAAGGGCCTGGATAATCTGAGTTGAACCTTCTTTCTGTTCAGTCATTGCATTTTTAATTGTCTGAACCAGATTATCTGTATTCTGAATTCCTTCTGCTACACTTGTGAAGGCAGCACTTGTCTGCTCAGAAGCAGCTACTACATTTTCAATAGCAGTTCTGATGTTGCCCAGTCTTTCACCTATAGAGTTAGACTGAGTTGTAGAAGTTTCTGAAAGTTTACGGATTTCATCTGCAACAACGCTGAAACCTCTTCCTGCTTCACCGGCGTGGGCAGCTTCAATTGCGGCGTTCATAGCGAGAAGGTTTGTCTGACTTGCAATGTTAGCAATAACATCATTGGCTTCCAGCAGAAGTTTTGAATCAGCTTCAATGTTAACAATCATTTCATTTACGCTGGAAAGTTTATTGTAACCGTCACTGACACTTTCTGAAAGCAGCTTAAAGGAATCAGCCATTTTAACAACTGTATTGTTTACGGAATCAATATTGCCAACCATTTCTTCAACAGCACTTGAAGCCTGGGTTACCCCTGCAACCTGATTAGAAATCATTTTTTCAAGGGAAGAAATATTAGCCGCAATTTCATTTACCGCAGCGGAAGTTTCTGTAATACCGTCAGACTGGGACTTAATACCGTTTGTTGTATCAAGAATACTGTCCTTAATTTTATCAATTGCATCTGCAGATTCTGCTGTAGTCTGAGAAAGAATTTCACCTGCATTTACAAGAGTTACCTGAGATTTCTTTAATTCAGTAATGATTGACTGAAGCTTTGCAGTAAAGTTATTGAATCCAACAACGATTGCTCCAATTTCATTGTTTGTAGAAACAGAAATTCTCTTTGTAAGGTTTGCATTTCCTGTAGCAATTTCATTGATTGTACTTTCAACTTTTTTAAGAGGATTAAGCATGCGGTAAAGAACCATTGCAGTAATCACAAGAAGAATAAATCCAATTACAATGAAAGAAATAACCATAATCTGCTGAATGGCTCTACCTGAAGAATAAATCTGGCTTTCTCCAATCTTAAATCCAATACTCCATGGAGCGTTGTGTACAGGGGCGTATGTAATAAACTGTCTCTTGCCGTCAGACAAATCTTTAATCCAGCCGGAACCGCTCTTTCTCTGAACCATTGAATCTGCAATAAGCTGCAGGTCCTTGTGTTCTTCAGAAAGGCCTGTAAGGAAATTCTTTTTCATTGCGTATCCATATTCAGGATACATGATTACAGTTCCATTACTATCAAGAAGGAAAGCGTTACCTGTTTCACCAAGTTCAATATCGCTGACCATTTTTTGAATTGTACTGAGAGGATAAACACCAGCAAATACACCAAGTTTCTTTCCATTAACAACTACAACCTGGGCAACGTAGAAAATCGGCTTTTTTATAACTTCATCCATTTTTGGATTACTTACATATTTATAGTTGCCGTCATCAACAATTGCTTTGAAAAATTCTTCATTGCGGAAATTTGCAACAGTGCCATCATCACGGTAGGCAGTTCCATCAAGAGTACAGAAATACATTGCATCAATATTTGCACTCTTGGAATCATTTTTTGAACACATCCATTTGATGATATTGTCAGTATTCAAAGTCTGCACAACATCTGAATCAACATAATAGCGGACTTCGCGAAGATACATGTTCAGACGGTTTGTAAGCATCAAGGAATAAGCCTGTGCAATTTCTTCACAGTTTTCTCCATAGCTGTCACTTGTGGATTTATTGGAAAAGTTGCTTACTAAAAGAATCTGAATACCTGTTAAAACGATAAAAACAGCAGCAATTATGGCAAGCAAAAGTCTTACAAGACTTGTTTTCTTAGTTGAATTATTCATGATTATCCCCTCACCTTAGTTGTTTTTTGAATAGAAGGAATCCAGCTGTCTCTGGAGTTCAGAAATTATTTTCTCAATTCCAGCCTTCTTAAGTTCCTGTCTGAATTCAGCAACATAGGCAGCAGGATTATCCACCTGTCCATAGCTGATGTTTCCCATATACTGCCCGTACAAATCGGCAACAGCATCCAGTTCATTTGTTATGTTTGACAAATCCCATACAATCTGGCTGTAAGGATAATCAATTCTGCACTTATTGTAGGTTTCATTAATCTGGTCAAAAACTTCCCAGTTAGTTTCAGTATCACGAAGTTCAAGGAGATCGTTTCTGCCCCACCAGTAGTTTGTAGTAATTCCAGGAACCCCCTGAATTGGTTCCCTGTATCCTTCATCATTAAACTTGTACTGGTAACCTTCAATACCGTAGTTAATCAAGTCATAACATTCCTTATCGTTACGGAGTAAATCGTAAACCATAAGGGCGCGTTCAGGATGTTTTGAAGAAGCAGACACTGCCATTGCACCGTGAGTAATTGTCTGATAAACAACATTCTGAGCTTCTTCACCGAACCAGAAGAAACCTGAATCTGCACCAGGAACATTTTTCTTTAACTTATTGTAAAGCTGTGTATACCAGGTCTGAGTATGATGCTGTTCAACTCCTGTAAGTCCCCTGCAGAATTCATCGCGGTTGTCACGGCCATAGGCATCAGCAGTAAGAACATCGCTGATCCAGAAACCTGCGTTGTTCCATTCACGCATCAGTTTAGCATATTCTACAAGTTCATTTCCTTCATAAAATGGAGAATAAATTTTCTTAAGATTGCTCTTTCTTGTACCAAACATATTTGTAGAAGTAATACCGTCGGCAATAATATAATCACTTTTTGAACGGATGTATCCTTCCGGATGATAGGAAGAGGCAGCACCATCACTGTCCCACGGAATAAGTTTCTTAACATCCTTTACGTAATACATATATTTTGTTAAATCTTCCCAGGAATGTACCCCGTTAAGACCAGCAGCCTTAGCCCAGTCCATGCGATAAGCAAAACCATGATTTGTCCACTGAGTAAAATTGTCTTCAGGGAAGAAATAGATTTTTCCATCACTGCGGCAAACATTCCAGTGTTCAGCAGAAACAGATTCCCAGGTTTTTGGAGCATAGGCCTTAATCATTTCATCAGAAAGAGGCATAAAGTTACCAAGAGTAACATTCTTCCAGGCATCCAGCCAGTCAGTTGCAGTTCCAATAAGATCAACAGAACCGTCTTTTTCTGCAAGCTTCAAGTTGTAAACAGTCTGATAGTTGTTCCACGGGATGTAGGTAATTTCCAGCTCAGCATTAACAAGTTCATTCAAGCGTTCGTTCAACTTCTCAAGCATTTCAGAAGTTCCACTGTCTCTCGGTTTGTTTCCAAGAGTCAAATAGGTGATAATAACATGATGATTTTTTACATCTGCCTCAGCATCAATATGTGAAGCTTTTTCACAGGATGCTAAAAGCAGAACAAAAAGAAATAAAGCAGAAAATTTCAGATAAACTTTCATCTCGTACCTCAAAAAAAACAACACTCTCTCACAAACTTTTTTTTTTGCTATCTCTAAACGGTTTTAGGGACGAATAACATTTTTTTATAGATAATTATGATAAAACTATTTTATTCAGATAGCAAGAGAAAAAAAGTTAACTGGATATTTTTGAGATTTTAAGAAAAAAAGTCTTCTATAAATTAATCCTGTTTCTGGACTTCAGTTACGTGTGAATAGTCCACGAAACCCGGTATATTTTTTGCAAGGTTCTGCATGCGGATGTCATTAGCTTCAATATTATCAGCAATGGCCCGAAGCTCTTCCTTAACATTTGCCGGCATAGGATAGTCTTTTTTGTAGTGAAGCTGGTGCTCCAGACTTGCCCAGAAATCCATGGCAATAGTACGGATTTGAATTTCCACAGGGATAGCCCGCTTCTGGTCAGAGAAATAAACAGAAACTTTTACTATCACATGGAGACTGCGGTATCCGCTTTCCTTTGGATTTTTTATGTAATCTTTCATTTCAATAAGTTCAATGTCACCCTGAGCAAGAAGCATCTGGGTAACATGATAAACGTCACTGATGAAAGGGCAAGTTACACGGATTCCCGCAATGTCGTAAAGTTTATTAACCATATTGTCTATGGTAACAGGCAGACCCTTGCGCTGAAGCTTATTGGCAATGCTCAAGGGTTCCTTGATCCTGGAAGAAATACTGCTGATTGGATTTCTCTGGTGCTTGCTTTCAAATTCATCTTCAAGAATTTCAAACTTGGTGGTTATTTGCTTTATACCACTTTCGTAAAGCATAAGCAGCTGTTGAAATTCCATTGCAGTGTTCAGAATCTGATTTGGATCAGCAAGAAGATTTTTATTATCCTCCGCAGCCTTTTTCAAAATTAATTCATTATCCATATTTCTTCCCGGTCAATTTTTTAAATTAGTCTGTCACTTTGTCAGTTCAGAAATTGCTTTAAGCAGTTTTCCCTGAGAGCTGGCAGAAAGTGTAAAATAGTAAGGAGAAAGAGATGCCTTGAAAACGTATTCAGCAGGAACAGTCTTTTCTTCTCCATTTTCATCTGTAGTATTTTCTTCTGCTTTAGTCAGGTAAGCCTGTAAAATTACAGATTTGCCATCAGCAGTTTTCAGCTCAATTGTATTTGAAGGAAGAAGCTCCTGAGGCAGAGCATAATTATCTTCCATCCATTTTGAAACGCGGAGGAAAGCAAGGCCGTTTACCCAGGCAGTAATTTTATCCTTGTCCAGAGACTCCTGCTTTACGCCGCTGTTTGAAGAAAGGAGTTTCCAGTTTACTCCGGATTCAGTTTCTCCGTCAGAAGAATCAACTGCAGAAAAATCTTTTTCCAGAGAAAGTTCACTGCTGCCATCATCAAGTTTTACGCTGATAATGTTTCCCTGACCTAAATCATAAACAGCCTTGTTTCTCAGTTCATCTACAGATTTGGTAAAAAGTCCGTCCAGTGATTCGCCTAAAAGATATACCTGAGGTTTTGAATCCAGCTGAATGTAAGTTTGACCGCCGGTTGCAGTTGATTTACCAATTTTAATTTTTCTGAGAAGTTTATTTTCCAGATAAGCTTCAACTTCAACAGCCTGTCCCTGAACAAGACCGTAGCGGCTTTCTTCATCCTGAGATGATGAAGATGCAGTTCCTAAAATCTTCATATTCACAATGCTGTCCAGAAGACGCTGAATCACGTCACTGTCAGCAGGATACTTCTGCTCACCAATGAACCAGCTGTCATTTTCTTTCTGCAACTTAATCTGTCCGTTTGCAGGTGAAGTAATAAGCAGACTGTCCGGAGATTCCTTTAAAGTAAGAGTCTCCTGTTTTGACTTGCCGGTAAAAACAAGCTGAAATGCATAAATTCCTGCAAAGAGCAGAATCAAAATACAAAGAATAAGTTTTCTATATGATTTAAATGATTTATTTTCTGCCATAACTAATTCTCCTTAGAATTATTTTTTTCTTCTCTGGAGTCCTCTGGATCATACTTCATACGGATAGCATTTCTGTGAGCCTTTTTCTTAAGGAAGACAATGAGTCCTGCAAGTACAACAAGAAGGGCTAAACCTATTTCGTTAAAGTATTTGATAAAGTTTACTAAAGGACCTTTTTGAACAGAAAGGGAATTTAAGCTCAAACCTTTTGTACGCATTGTACACAGGTCACCGTTACCATTCATGTAGTCAACCACATTGCGGAGGAGGTATGCTACTGGTTCCTTTGAATTTTCAGAGAGCAGCTGCTGTGTTGTAATGTAAGAAGTTCCTGCCAGGAAAATCTTACCAGACTGTCTTGAAGATGAAAGATGTGTGTTCAGAGACATGCGGGATTCTGCAGCCCCTTCACTTTCAACAGAATCTGATTCAGGTTCTGCAGCTGTTTTTTCAGGAGCCTGAGCAAATGCAGAATTAAACTTTCCTTCAAGAAGAACTGCAAGCTGATAAGGACCTGTATAAGTATCAGGTTCAGAAATCATCAGAGGACTAAGATAAATACCATCTTTCTGTGTCCACGATTTCTTTGAAGAAGAAACAAGATTTGTAACGTTAACCATATTCTGGTCTACTCCGCTGGTATCAATTGAAGCAGACTGTACAAAAAGAACAAATCCTAAATTGTCAGTTACCGGATGTTTTGCCAGCTGCTTGTCCTGAACTGCCGGTGCGTAGTAGAACTTAAGGTTTCCGTACTGCTGATTAACTTCATGATAACAGTTTGAATCGTATACATATTCCTGGTTGAGCTTAAGACCATATTTTTCCAGCATAGCTTCCAGACCTGTAGAAACAGGAACAAAACTTGGAGCAGCCATCTGATACTGGTTACTGTTTTCCACTTCATCAAATGGATCCAGGAAAAGAATTAAATTGCCGCCCTTCATAAGGAACTGATCAATTTTATAAAGTTCTTCCTGAGAGAATTGAGTGCGTGGACCATTAATAATTACACTCTGAACATATGAAGGAATATCCTTTGAAAGAAGATCAACTTCTTCAAGAGTATAAGAATCTTTGAGCAGGCCGGCAAAATTTACTGCGCTCATATTTCTTGTATCATCTTTATCCCTTTCTCCGTGATTTGCAATGTAAGCAATTGTTGAAGTTTTAGATACAAGCTGCTTGATATAATTTTCCAGATCTTCTTCAAGATTATCGATTCCAGTTACCATCCAGGTTCTGAAAATAGTTTCTGAAATTGAAACAGGAACAACCCGGAATTTTTCACCAAGTTGTAAAAGCAAATCAAGTGTAGCATAACCGGTCTGACCATTTTCATCCTGATAAGAAAGAACTGAAAGACCATATTCTTCATTTAATTTACGGGCTTCGTCACTTGAAGGATCTTTAACTGCATATTCAATCTTGTTGTGGAATTTTTTATTTACAGCATCAACAGCTTCCTTAACATAATCCTCTACTTCGTTATAACCTGAAATGCCATAATCATTTAAAGAGGATGATTTGTACAGGGTAAGCTTTAAATTTTCCTTCAGTCCTGTAAGAATATTTGTATTATTGATTATACTTGAAATTGTACTTGTAATTGTATATTCCAGACCACTTGTAGAAGAAATAGGATTGATGGTTTCAATCTGATCAGCATAAGTAATTACCAGACCCATGTAAACTTTTTCTGCAGTAGCCTGATTATCTTTAAAAAGCTGAACCTGTGACTGATAAAGCCCCAGATCATAAGCCAGTTCCTGATTTTCCTTTTTGTCCATGTTGTAAATTTCATAGGAGAAATTTTTTGATGCAGCATTTTTGTATTCAATAAGAATATCCTTCACATACTGCTCAACAGAATCGTAAGGAGCCGGAAGATTTTTTGTAAAGAAAACTTTTACGCTTAAAGGTTCTTCAATTGTTTTAACAACTTCTTTACTTGCAGCACTCAAACTGTAGGAACGCTGCTTTGTTAAATCCAGGCGGAGAAAAGCTCTGGCAGCAACAAGATTAACAAGAAGAAGTAAAAGTGCAAAAAGAAGAAAATCGCTTTTAGAACTTTTGATCCAGTTAAGAAATTTATTTTGCTTTTTAGATTCACTCATTTTATCAGCCTCTTTTATCATTCTTTAAAACCCTGACTGTAGCTGCAATAAATAAAGCTGTTACAGAAAGGAAATAAATCACATCCCTGGTATCAATAATTCCACGGGAAACGGACATAAAATGGCTTCTTGCAGAGAAGAAACTAATAACAGAATAAACTGCACCTGGAATCAACTGAGCAAAATAATCCAGAATTGTAAGAACCAGACAAATTGCAGCAGAAAGGAAAAAGGCAACAATCTGATTTTTAGTTACACTTGATGCAAACAGACCGATTGCAGAAAAAGCAGCGGCCAGGAAAACAGCTCCCAGATATCCTCCAGCAAGAGGTCCCGGATCAGGATTACCTACAATGCAGCAGGCAATTATATAGAAGAAAGTTGGAACCAGTAACAGAAGTGTTGAAAGGAGAAGGGCAAGATATTTTCCTGCAACAATATCACCGGTAGAAACAGGAAGTGTTACCAGAGTTTCAAAGGAGCCGGATTTTTTTTCTTCAGAAAATGTCCTCATTGCCAGAGCCGGAATGATAAAACTGAATAAAATAGGAAGCCATTCAAAGAAATATCTTAACTCTGCACGATTTGCGGCAAAAAATGTTGAAAAGAAAATAAAGCCTGCAGTAATAAGGAAAAAAACGCAGACAATATATGGAATTAAACTGGAAAAATATGATTTCAATTCTCTCTTAAAAATAATTTTCCAGCCTTTACTTTTAGATTTTGAATTTGTCATTTTGCAGCTCCTTCACCATTCAATGTAAGTTCCTTGAAAATATCTTCAAGAGAATTTTTCTTAACTGAAAGTTCGTACAGCTGGTAATTTTTGCTGACTATAAGTTGTGAAACTTGAGGGCGAACTTCTTTTGTAACGTTAAGGCTGACATTAATAAATCCATCCTGATTTTCTGTTTTAACTGATGTAACACCGTCAACAGAAGAGAGCATTTCTTTAACAGCGGCTTCAGAATCGGCTTTAACTGAAAGATTTACAGTCATTGAACCCTGATGCTGTTCACGGAGAATGTTTATGTCAGAATCGGCTGCAATCTTTCCCCTGGAAATTATGATTACCCTTGAACAGAGCATTTCAACTTCGCTTAAGATATGGGTAGAAATAATTACAGTTCTTGTTTTACCAATTTCACGGATTAAATCCCGGACTTCACTAACCTGAATCGGGTCCAGTCCGGAGGTAGGTTCATCCAGAATAAGGATTTCAGGATCTCCCATTAAAGCGTGAGCCAGACCAACTCTCTGACGATTACCCCGGCTTAAATCAGAAATGCTTTTGTGCATCTGTTCTTCCAAACCGCAGACTTTTGCAAGGTAAGGGAGTTTTTTTGAAGGATCTACGCCCTGCATTTTTGCAACATATTCAAGATAGTCAGCAACAATCATGTCTCCATATAAAGGAGCAGATTCAGGCATATAACCTATCTTTTTTTTACATTCAACAGAGTTTTCAACAACATCCAAGCCGTCAATCTTAATGCTTCCTTCTGATGCTTCAAGAAATCCGGTAATCATACGCATTGTGGTTGTTTTACCAGCACCATTTGGTCCAAGAAGACCTACAATTTCTCCTGTCTTGATGGAAAAACTGATGTCGTCAACCGCACGAAAAGTTCCAAACTTTCTGGAAACGTGCTCAACTTCGATCATTTTGTTCTCCTGATACACTAATTTTAAATTTAGGTATAACTTAGAATATAATAAAATCTACTTCTGTAAACAAGAGAAACCTTCCGGGGTTATGTTGATAACAAACTATTTAATTAAAAATCTGTTACAAAGCTCCTTTATCCACAATCTTAACTTGAAAATAAAAATAAACGGATTCACAATTTTAATGAGAGCTTACCTTATTTTTTTACCCAGTATTTCGGAGTTAAAAAATGAAAAAATCCACTATTCATCTTTGCGGAGTATTAGCAACATTTACTCTCCTTTCATCATTTACATCCTGCCAGTTTGACAGTCAGTCTAAAACTTCAGACAACAGTCAAAATGCCACAGACCTTTATGCCTGGGGCAACAGTTACCAGCCAGCTTCTACAGTCCGAAGCTTAAGTACCCTTACTGATGACTATTCTTCAGTAGATGACACTTATAGTTTTTCCCTTGAACTGGACGGAGAAAGCGTAAGTGTAAACGGAACAGAGCTTACAGCCGACGTAGAAGCCTCTGTAAATGAAGACGATTCACTTAAAGCACTGCTTGCTTCTGACGGATTAATCACATTGACTTCCAGCCATGAAGCAGATTTAGTAGTTGAACTCTCCGGAAGCGCATCTTCTTCCAGAGCAATTTTTATTTCATCAAACAAAAATTATTCCGTACTTGTTAAACTCAATGGAGTAACAATTAATTCAGGCAACTATCCTGTAATTGAAATGGATAAAAAATCCCCCCTCTATCTTTACGCTGCTTCAGGAACAGAAAACACCCTTACAGACGGCCGCAGTTATGGAACCGGATACAGTGAAGCGGAAGGAACAGATTATTACACCTCATCTTACACCGGTTCAACAGAGGGGCTTGAACTCACTGCAAACTGGGCACAGGGTTCAGACAAAAAAGGATCTGTCTACGCAAAAGGACCTCTCATTCTCTGTGGACCAGGAGAAATCAATTTGACTGAAAACTACAAGCATGGTTTTTACTCAAAGGATTACATTAGGGTTCTTGACGGAAACTACACTGTAACAAGTACGGGACGAAATGCCTTCCAGTCAGTTAATGCATTTCTTATGTCTGGTGGTGAAATTACAATTGAAGGAAACGGTACAAATACAAACAACGAAAGCCGTGGAATTGTAGTTGAAGGCCTGGATTATGACACTGATGATAATCAAGCAAATGACTACCCGGGAGAAGGCTACATTTATATAAGCGGAGGAACAATCACTTCAACAACCGTTGGAAAAGGCCTTACTGCAAAATGGGACATTGATGAAGATGCAGGGTCAAGCGGGGATACAAGTGATGATCCATATCCTTACGTTTACATCACCGGTGAAGATACAGTCATCAATATTACTACAACAGGAACGCCTTATGACAAAGACAACAATAAGTACCAGAATGTAATGGATGCTGATGGAGTTACGGAAAATGAACTTGTTAGTTTAAGCCCGGAAGGAATTGAAGGAAAGCAGGCAGTTTTCATCAGCGGCGGAACAATCACAGTAAGTGCAACAGATGATGGAATTAACGTAAGCCGTGATACAGACAATTATGCAGGCCACCTTTCAATTTCTGGAGGAGAACTTTTTATTTACTCTTCAAAAAATGATGCCATTGATTCAAACGGTACAATCGAAGTTTCCGGAGGAACAATTGTATCTTACACCGCATCAACTCCTGAATGCGGATTCGATGCAGATGACAACACTCTTGCTTTTACAGGAGGACTGGTTGCTGCAATCGGTACAAATAATTATACGGAACCTTCAGAAAGTGCCTGTGCAAATCAGGGAACAATTGTTTTAAGCGGAAACTATTTTGGAAAGGGCGATACAACAATGGCAGTGAAAGATTCTTCCGGATCAGCCGTTTACGCCTTTACAGTTCCTTCTGAAATAACATCAGAAAATTCAACATATATAATGATTTTAACCTCCCCAGATTTTACTGCTGATGAGACTTACAGCGTTTACAAAAATGTTACAGCATCCGGGGGAACTTCCTTTAACGGACTTTACACCCAGCTGCCCTCTGTTTCAGGAGGAAGTTCAAGTGTAAGCGGCATCACTTTTGATGATTCCCTGGTATATACAAAAACTTCTTCTTCAAATGGAGGAGCTCAGGAAGGACTTAACGGACCAGGTGGTCATTAAAAAAAAGAGGACTGCAGTGATTAAATTGCAGTCCTTAAAAATTTTACTCTGTAACAGGCATTTCTACCGGATCAAGGTGATAAACATAATCCTTTGCGGCAGAAAGAACCCTTTCATCTTTTTCCAGTTTCAGGATTAATTCATCCAGTTCTTCATCTGTTAAATCATGGTCGGCAGAAAGAGCGCAGGCATTTACAATTGAATATTTGTAAACAACCGACAAATTAAAATCTGCTGCCAGCTGATCCACATCCTCAGACTTAACCCCTTCTTCAAGAGAAACAATAAGAGTTCTGTGAGAATATTCCTGAACACTTTTACCAGAAATTTCACCTGGTGTACGAAGAGTGTAATCCACATAATCAGGATTTTGATTTTCAATCTCAGAAATATTTACCTGTACATAATTTTCATCGCTTCCCTTCTCCACTTCTTCAGTTGATTTGCAGGAAGTAAAACAGCTGAAACTTAAAGCCAGCCCTGTCATAATAAAAGGTATAATTTTTTTCATTTCAGTTCCCTTAATATTTTGAATTTTGTATTCTTACAAGTAGAACGTATTTAAGCAGATTTTGTTACATATAGCAAGAAAAAGATATTAAGAAATACAGTCAGGAATAATAGTACAAATTGATTAAATATAATAGAATAAAAGTGAAATATTAAATAAAGGAAAAAGAGTAAAAAATGATTTATAAGGATTTTTCTGTTAAAAGCTGGCTGGCCATTATTTTTGAATTTCTTGCAGCTCCTGTTCTCATCACCGGGGGGATTTTTTCGCTGATTATTTCACAGCGCCTGAATATAGAAACAAAAAACTGGATGCTGGAACAGGCAATGATTGAACAAAATACTTTTGATTTTTTTCAGATACAGGAAAGTTTTAAAAGCGACAGTCTGATGATTCTTGGAATTGGAATTGCAGGGATGATTCTTCTTGCTGCAGGCTGCATTACAATCGGAATTTTTCTGCTTAAAAATAATAAAATTATTGTCCTCGTACACAAAGCGCTGGGAGCTTTAACAGGTGCAATTTCTTTTTTAATTTTTGTGCTTCTTCTTGTAACAAATTTAATGGATCCAAGTGTTGGAGATGAAGGGATTGCCATGGTAATCACAAGCGGCGTTTTTTCAGCCTGTATAATTACTTCTACTGTTTTAACTTTTATCAGCAAAGATTTTGAATCAGCAAAATTCTTTAAAATAAAAAAATGAGGCAGCCCTTCCTTTTGGGAATTATAAACTGCCTCAAATCCAGACGGAATTATATTAAGCGTTTTCTTCCATAACAGCACGGGCAAGCTGGTCCGCACATGATGTTGGACGATGGCCGCAGGTATTTCCATGAAGAATATCGTAGATTTCCTGAGCCTTCATACCATCCACCAGTTTCGAAACAGCCTTCAGGTTGCCGTTACAGCCGCCTGTAAACTGAACCCTGGAAATTGTTCCATCATCAGCCTTATCAAATGTAATAAGGGTTGAACAGGTTCCGCTTGTTCTATATGTATGTTCCATTTTAATGCCTCCAATAAATTTAATTGTGGCATTATACCCTTATTACAATTCTTTTGCGATATACTGGTCAATCATTTCAGGAGTATCTGTTGGTGCAAAACGGCGAAGAACTTTTCCTTCCTTATTAACCAGGAACTTTGTAAAATTCCACTTTACCCTTGAACCAATTGCTCCCTTTGCTTCATTCTTAATGTAGTCAAAAAGAGGGTCTGTATCTGGTCCATTTACCTTAATCTTAGCAAACTGAGGGAATGTGATTCCAAATCTTCCTGTACAGAAAGTATGGATTTCTTCATCGCTTCCTGGTGCCTGATTCATAAACTGATTGCATGGAAAGTCCAGGATTTCAAATCCCTTTGAACTATACTTTTCATACAATTCCTGGAGACCCTTGTACTGAGGTGTAAAACCACAGCCAGTTGCAGTGTTTACAATAAGAAGAACTTTTCCCTTATAATCTTCCATTGAAACTTCGCTTCCATCTCTTGCCTTTACCTTAAAATCATATACGCCCATAGCTTACTCCTTTATAAAAAGATTTATATACAGAATTAATCAATCTATGAGTTATATTTAACTCGATTTGATTGTTTACGATATAAATATACAGTAACATATTGCATTTGTCAAGTAAATTGTGTACAATTTTTATATGAATTTACCAGATAATTTTGATCCCTTATCATTAGACAATCAGTTATGTTTTGCTCTTTATGTATGTTCAAAGGAAATCATCCGCCGCTACAAGCCCCTGCTTGATCCTCTGAACCTGACTTACACAGAGTACATCACTTTGATGAGTCTCTGGGAAAAGGATGACGTAACTGTAAAGGAACTTGGACAGAGACTTTTTCTTGATTCAGGCACCCTCACTCCTCTGCTGAAAAAAATGGAGAAACAGAATCTTCTTACAAGAAGACGCAGCACAGAAGATGAAAGAACTGTTTACATTAAGCTTACCAGTGAAGGAAAAGCCATGCACAACAAGTGTAAGGAAATTCCTGCAAAGATGAGCTGCTGTGGTTTTATTGACATGAAGAAAGCTCCGGATCTTATGGAAACTCTTCATCAGATTATGAACACAATCTCCGTTCAATAGTTTTTTACTTTTTACGAAAAGGTCTTTTGCAAAATTGCAGAAGACTTTTTTTATTTCATCAGGATTTAAAATCTATATTTCGGTTTGATAATATTTATTTTTATGTATAGAATAATAAAAAGATTTTAATGATTGGAGTAAATAATGATTGATTCAGAAAGTTTAAAGATTTTAAATAATCTGACCACAAAATCCTTTTACAGAAAAGCACTTGTTGAAGACAAAAATCATAATGACAGGAAAGCCTGGATTGATGATGTCTGGAAGATTGGAAAAGAATGGAATGCCCTCCACCTCTGGGACGATGAAACTTCAGATGCAGTGGCAAAATATCTCTGGACAAACTTAAACAAAATTCTTGACGGTAGTTTTAAGATTGGAGTTCACGCCTACCCTTATTCCCATGGTGTAAAAAACAAACAGACAAAAGTTAAAGAAGCAGTTATGCCGGTTTTTGAAAGCAAAATTTGTTTCCTTTTAAATCCTTCTGCATACAAACTGGTCTTTGACAGCCGCAACAAAAAGTCAATTAAGGAACTTGTTAAGAAAGATAAATTCAAATATGAAGATGCCAGCCTCTGGACTGAACTTGTAAAAAATTTCTACAAGGAAAATCTTTCAGATTTAGTTTCCCGCAAAAGTGATTATGACATTGTAGACTCTTACTTCTGGCTGAGAAATGGTGGGGAATACGACACCAGAAAAGAAAAGGTAACTCCTGAACAGCTGCTCAAGGAATTGAAGGATGCCGTATCAAAGTTCAAGAAGAAGTACGAAAAAAATCTTCTTGGATGATTTGCTTGAGAGTCACTCAATAATTAAAACAAGGGGCTGCCTGATTTTTTAAGACAGCCCCTTGTTTATTTCACAGAGTTAAAAATAGATTTTTCTACTTTTCATTATTGAAACTGCGTACTGGGAAGACACCATTGTATGCTCCACTATATTTACCACCAGAACGAATATCTCCATCACGCATGTGGATCATTAAGGCCCCATCTGCCCTATCCTGGCTTTGAGTTGAACTCCAAAATAAGTCCGTAGTAGGAAATCCTCTTCCTAAGATTGCAAATGCGTATCCCAAACTTTTTCTGTTATCATAGATTTTTTTAAGTTCATTTATTGCAGGTAAATACCAGTCAGAAGTATAACCTGGTGCGCTATACCTTATGCAATACTGGAAAGCCTCATAATCTTCATTGAAATCTTCCATGTTAGCAATCTCATTTGTATTTTCCCGTCCATAATCTTCACTAGTAGCATAAGTAGTTGTATTACAAGCATTTGAACGGCTGCCACACCAAATCTTACCCTCTGTAATACGCAGTCCAACACCAAGTTTTTTTTCTTCATCAAAGATTACTGCCACAGCACTACTTTTCTGCTCATCAGTGATGTCATCTGCAGAAACAAAAGTTCCATCTGACAAAACAATCTTTGCTGGTGGTATTACTTCAGGCTCAGATTCTGACCTTGGAATATCATCACAAGCCATAAAGATCAGGGCAGCCGCTGCCAGAGTAGCAAACGGGATAATTAATTTTCTCATAAAAAACTCTCCTTATTCAAAATGAATTCTTTAAATATAATACTATCCCATTATTTCCAGATTTCAACTTTCTGATGAATTATATTGAATCATACTGTGTACACAAAACTCCGTCCCTGAGATAAAAAAAAGTCACCTCTAATTTTCAGGATTTTTATCTCCATAGAAAATCAGAGGTGACATAAAGATTGAACTTTTCAGGCCAGTTCTTTCTTTTACCTGTTTTATTTATCTGCAGCGCTGATAAAGCACAGTTTTTCTTCTCAGGAAATCCTCTGCAGAAGGATTAAAGAGTTCATCTTCAAGAGCCCTCCACTTCCAGTTCTTTCCTAAGGTTGACGGCTGATTCATTCTTGCACTTCCATCCAGGCCCAGCAAATCCTGCATTGTAAGAATACAAGTATTAGAAACAGACGCCATGGCGCAGCAAATTAAATTCTGTACAAAATCCTCATCGTTTGATCGGATGTAATCTTTTGCAAACTGTAAATCTTCATTTGGAATAACCTTCATCCACCCGCGGATTGTGTCATTATCATGTGTCCCGGTATAAACCACTGAATTTTTTACATAACAGTGAGGAAGATAACCGCTGTTTGTTTCCCGACTGTCAAATGCAAATTGAAGAACCTTCATTCCAGGAAAGCCTACTTCCCTGAGCATCTGCCTTACAGAATCAGTTAAGAATCCAAGATCTTCTGCTATGATGGGCAGTTCACCGAAAGTTTTTTTAATTTCTGTAAATAGACCGGCACCTGGTCCCTGACGCCAGAAACCGTTTCTTGCATCCGGAGAATTTGCGGGAATACAATAGAAGGAATCGAATCCACGGAAATGATCAATGCGTAATACATCGTAATTTCTTAAACTCATTTCAAGACGTTTCTTCCACCAGGAATAATTATCATTCTTCATATATTCCCAGTTGTAAACAGGATTTCCCCAGAGCTGACCGTCAGCAGAAAATGCATCTGGAGGACAGCCTGCAACTTCTAAAGGATTTGAATTTTCATCAAGGGCAAACTGTTCCGGGCTGGACCATACATCAGCACTGTCCGCCGCAACGTAAATAGGAATGTCTCCAATAATTTTGATACCGTTATCGTTTGCATATTTTTTCAGGGCATACCACTGTTTGTAAAAAAGATACTGGAGCATTTTGTAATAAGTGATTTTTTCCCGGCATCTTTCTTTCCAGATATTTACAGCGGCTTCTTCCCTGCAACGGATATCCTTTTCCCATAAATTAAAGGAACAGCCTTTGTGGGCATCCTTAATTGCCATAAAAAGTGAATAGTCTTCAAGCCAGGCCGCATTATAGTTACAGAAATCGTAATAATCAGCAGGAATATTTTTTTCAAAATTTTTCTGAAGCTTTTCAAAAACAGCGTGGCGTTCCCGGTAAAGAAGGCCATAATCTACCTGACGAAGATTACTGCCCCAGTTTATATTTTCCCAGTCACTTCTTGAAAGCAGACCGTCTTTTTCCAGAAGTTCAAAATCAATAAAATATGGATTACCGGCAAATGTAGAAAAACTCTGATATGGGGAATCACCAAAACTTGTTGGACCAATTGGCAATAGCTGCCAGTAAGTCTGGGATGTATTTTTCAAAAAATCAACAAACCGATATGCTGACTCGCCGAAAGTTCCAATGCCTGTTTTTCCAGGCAAAGACGAAATGTGCATCAAAACACCGTTTGCACGTTTATCAAGTAAACTCATAATGATCAACCTTTGTTAAGGACAGATCAAAGAAGTTTATTTCTTAGAAATGTCCCTGACACTTTCTCCGTTTATTAATTCAAAAGGAATCTGTTTGTGCTGGGGAGGATTCTTATTTTCAATACTATCCAGCAGGACAGATAAACCTTCATCTGCCATTTCTTCTTCCATCTGACGAATTGTAGTCAGGCGTGGACAAAAATAATCACAGAGAGGAATTCCATCAAATCCTATAACGGAAACATCCTCTGGAACTCTTTTGCCCATATCCTTCAATTTTCTGATGGCTCCGATTGCCATGGCATCTGACATTGTAAAAATTGCTGTAAGGTCAGGATTTTTCTTAAGGAGATTTTCTGCAGCACTTGAACCTCCTTCAAAAGAGTATTTTGAAACCTCATAAGATTTTTCAAAATCAAAAGAGAGTTTTGCTGCTTTCATTGCTTTAAGAAAACCCTTGTAACGGGTACCAGAAAGACCAGAGTCCATGGAGCCGCCGATTACACCAATTTTTGTATGTCCGTTTTTTATCAAGAACCTGGCTGAACTATTTGCAGCTTTCAGGTTATCAGTAGAAACTGAAGAAATATAATCACTTCCTAAAGTTTCTGCCTGGTTCGAAATTAAAACACTTGGAACATGAACCTTTTCAAATTCACCACACAGTCTGTCAGGCGTTCCCCCAAGAAAAATAATTCCAAGAGGTTTAAGCTCAAAGTAAATCCGGGTGGCGTTAATTCCTTCATTGTCAGTTTCATCAAGGATTACAACATCCGCATAATATTCTGACAGTTCCAGTTTTTTTTGAATCCGTTCCAAAAGACCATTCAAGAGAGTACTTGAAGTACCCTTTACGATGATGACAAGATTTTTTCTTTTCTGGGTTTTAAGCTGTCTGGCATTTGCATTCAATACAAAGCCGTGCTTTTCAACAACAGCCATAACCTTTTTTCTTGTCTTGTCGCTAACATCAGGATGATTGTTAAGAACTCTTGAAACTGTTCCAACAGCACATCCGCACTCTCTTGCAATGTCCTTGATTGTCATAAATTATCCCTTTACTGCTCCTGCAATTACTCCTTTGATAATATACTTTTGTGAGCAAATGTAGAAGACGATTATAGGAATAATCGAAAGTACAAGCATTGCCATGAAAGCACCGTAGTCTGTTGAACCATAAGCACCATTCATTGCAAGCTGAATTGCTACCGGCATAGTCTTGTGCTCAGAACCAAGAATAAGGTATGGCAGCAGATAATCATTCCAGACCCACATTGCCTGAAGGATTGCAACTGTTATTGCAGTAGGCTTAAGCATTGGGAAAACTACAATAAAATAGGTTTGCAAAGGATTGCATCCATCTATCATTGCAGCTTCTTCTATTTCAAGAGGAATGCTTTTTATGAAACCTGTAAACATGAAAACCGAAAGGCCTGCACCGAATCCCAGGTAAACAAGAACAATTCCCCAGATATTTGCAAAGTTAAATCTGTTCACAACAAAAGTCATTGTGTACATAACCATCTGGAAAGGAACAATCATTGAAAATACGAATACAAAATACAGAAGTTTTGTAATCTTTCCTTTCACACGGACAAGGTACCAGGCAGTCATTGAAGTTGCCAGAATAATTAATCCAACGGAAGCAAGACTTATCCAGACAGATCTTAAAAATGCAGTAACAAATCCTGAAATACTCAAGCCCTTTATGTAATTTTCAAGACCGACAAACATTTCACCTTTTGGCCAGGCGAAAGGCTGAGTTGAAACATAAAGCCTGGACTTAAAGGAATTTACAAGTACCAGCAGAATTGGAAAAATAAATGCCGCTGCCAGAAAAATCAAAAGAACATAAGCAGGAACAAGATTTCTTCTCTTCTCCATTACATTCATGATTCAACCTCCTTTCTTGTTGTCAGTTTAAGCTGAAGGAATGCAATAAGGGCTACGATGATAAAGAAAACTGTTGCCTTAGCCTGAGCAACTCCGTGCCAGTTTGCATTTCTGTTATAGAAGGTTTGATATATATTCAAAGCCAGCATTTCTGTTGTTTTTTCAGGAGCACCGGCAGTTAAAGCCAGGTTCTGATCAAACATCTTAAATGAATTTGATAATGTCAGGAAAAGACAGATTGTAATTGATGGCATTACCATTGGAATTTTTATCTTAAACAAAACTGCTAAAGGACGGGCTCCATCAATTTGAGCAGCCTCCAGCAAATCTTCAGGAACCTGCTGTAAACCGGCAATGTAAATTACCATCATATAACCGATCAGCTGCCAGTTTGTAAGAACTACAAGTCCCCAGAAACCATATTCAGTTTTAAAAGAAATATCCTGTCCAAAATAGTGAAGCAGGACACCGTTAATCAAAAGGTTCCAGATGTAACCAAGAACAATTCCTCCAATCAAATTTGGAAGAAAGAAAATTGATCTGAAAAAGTTTGTAGCTTTAAGCCCCTTTGTTAAAAGAAGAGCTAAAGAAAAAGCAAAAATATTTACTGTTATAACTGCCACTACTGTAAAGAGTGATGTGAATCCCAGAGCATGAATAAATTCTTTGTCTGTAGTAAATGCCTTAATGTAATTCTGAAAACCAACGAAACCTCTTATATCAGTTACAGTGGTAAAGTTGGTAAAGGAGAGCCCTATTCCCATTATAAATGGAATCAGAAAAAAACAGGCAAAACATATCAAAGTTGGAAGTACGAAAATTGGAAAATACTTTCTAATTGGATTATGCTGCTTAATCATTTTTTTCTCCGAAAGGAAATCCCTGCTGGTTAAAAAAGAGGGAGGAGTCAACAGGAAACCCCTCCCTTGAGGAATTATAAAATCATCTTATAGGAGATGAATTACATTGCACTTTCACTTTCCCAGTCTGATACAACACCAGCCTTTACATCAGCCCAGTCTTTTGAACCCTGAGCATAACGGAGAAGAGAGGCACCGAAATTGTCCTTGAATGTCTGTGATGGGAAGAGAGTAAAGTTCCATGCTACAGAAGTGATTCCAGGCTTTGACATCCAGTTGTTGATTTCTACAGCAAGAGGATCTGTTGGACGTTCGTTATCAGCAAATGTATCGAATGGAGCGATGAAGCCGAGTTTGTTTGTTACATAGTTCTTTCCAGTTGCAGAAGAATAGAGCCAGTAAATGAAATCAGCAGTTGCTTTCTGATCTGCAGCAGAAGCTTTTTTGTTAATACAATAGAAGTTTTCTGTACCGATACAAAGTCCCTGACCTTCTTCACCTGGAACACCAGTATAGATTGGGAGATACTTTACATTTTCAGCAAGTACTTTGTTTCCGCTTACACCTGAAATCTGACCCCATGCCCAGTTTCCGTTCTGAACCATTGCAGATTCTTCAAGAGCAAATTCAGCCATTGACTGATCAACTGTTACTACACCCACATTCTTTGGATCTACAACTGAGTCGTTGAGGTAAAGATCAAAAATGTTTTTGAATTCCTTGTCATACTGGAATGCGATTTTCTTTGTTGCGTCTGAAGAGAGGTCAACATTGTTATTCTTGAATTCATAGTAAACAGGAAGGTTTGCAAGGTGAGTCTGCCAGCGCCAGTCTTCTCCAGCTTTAAGTGATGTAGAAGAGAATACACCTTTAATTCCCAGAGCATCTTTGTTTGCCTGCATATCATCAGCAAGTGCCTTTAATGCAGCAAAGTTGTTGATTTCATCCATGCTTGAATATGGAGTTGCCTTGTTTGGAAGAGCAAAATATTTATCTGTAATAGCTTTATTGTAAATAATGCCATAACCTTCTACAACATAAGGAATACCGTAAGGAACTCCGTCAACAGTTACAGCAAGTGACTTGTCTGAAAGATGTTTGTAAAGTTCTGTTTCTGAAAGATCTGCACAATAGCTTGACCAGTTTGCATAACCTCTTGGTCCGTTAATCTGGAAAAGTGTAGGTGCCTTGCTCTGGCTCATTTTTGAAGTAAGAGTTGATTCATAAGTATTGTTTGCAGCAGTTTCAACAATTACCTTTACACCTGTTTCAGCTTCGTAGGCAGCAGCCAGTTCCTGATAAACTTCTGCAACTTCAGGCTTAAAGTTCAAATAGCGGACTTCTCCAACTGAATTGTCTTTCTTTGCACAGGAAATTAAGCATGATGCAGCCATTGCACCTGCCATTACTGTAGCAGCCACCTTCAATAATTTTTTCATATTGTCCTCCTAGTGAAAAAACTTTTTAAGATAAATAGCAGTTTTGGAAACGTTTCTGGAAACGTTTCCATTTATACACAGTATAATATCCAAATTCTTTATCTGTCAAATTTAATTTTAAAATTTTTGCAGAATTTTGATATTTTTTTACAGTGTACACTGTAAAAAGGAAGTTGCAGACTTCCTTTTCAGCAAAACATCGTCATTCACTCGTTTCGCTGAAAAAAGAAAAAAGTTATTTTTTATTATCATAAATTGATAACCTTTTCTTTATAAAATAAAAAAACAGTTAGAATACAAAGCTGCAATGCTGCCGCAGCGTAATAAGGAGCACATTTATGACTAAATATGCAGCTTTCAAAATACTCAAATGACAGTGATGAAGGTTCTATCCGGAATGTTGAAATGATGAACCGTTTTCTTGAAGATTCAGAACTTGACAAAAGAAACTTTTTCATGGAAGAACTAAGTCTCCTGGATCCGGATATTATCATCACCGCAAATTTATGGGAATGTGGAGTAAATGAAAAATATCTGGAGCAGTGTTTTCCAAGGGAAAAATTTAAAAACTGGAATGGGTATAACAATAATACCGCTCAATATGGAGATTTTGAATTAAACGGAAAAACTATAAAACTTATTAATACATATCATTTTTCAGCAAGAAAATCCTCATATGATTGTTTCTACGAACCTGTTATGAATATTTTGTTCCCAAAAAAATAATATTGTAAAAATATGAGGCCTGCTCTTTGGAACAGAGCCTCATTTTTTTTCAAGGGAAAACTTTCCTTTAGAAATAAATATAAAATAAATCACAAGATAAATTATGGAACTTAGGAGAGAGCCCAGGGGAGGAGCCCAGCCCATAGGATACAAAGTTTCAGGCCAGAATTTAGAGGCAAGCCAGGCACCAGGAATGCGAACTGCTAAAACAGAAACCACATTGCTTATGAAAGAAATATAAGAATATCCCCAGGCACAAAAATATCCGCTGAAGCAAAAATGTATGGCCGCAAAAAGACAATCGAAAACGTAGGAACGAAGGTATTGAGCACCAAGAAGTACTACAACCCCGTCATCAGTAAATTTTGAAACCAGGGCAGAACTTGCAAACTGAAGTATAACTGAGGAAACAAGTCCAAAGGCAAGAGCAATCCCCATACCGGCAAAAAGGGTTTTCACAGCCCGGTCAGTTTTTGAAGCACCAATATTCTGGGAAGCAATTGCTGAAATTGCAGAAAGCATTGCAGAAGGAACAAGAAATAGAAAGCATATAATTTTTTCTACAATACCAACAGCGGCTGCAACTTCCAGCCCCCGGGAATTGGCAATGGCAGTAATCACCATGAAAGAAATCTGAATAAAACCGTCCTGGCAGGCAACAGGTAATCCAATGGCAAACAAAGATCTGAGGATTTTTTTATCCAGTTTAAAATCCTTTTTTTTCAGCTTAATGCCATCAGCAGATGAGGCTTTTACAAAAAATATAATGCTTATAAAAACAGAAAAGGCCTGGGCAAGAACTGTTGCAAAAGCGGCCCCTGCAGCCCCCAGCTTAAATGGCCCAATAAAAAGCCAGTCAAGGAAAATGTTTACAAGACAGGCAAGGGCTATAAAAATAAGCGGTGTTCTGGAATCCCCCAGTCCCCTGTAGATTGAAGCGATGAGATTATATGCAAGAATAAAAGGTATGCCGGCAAAACAAATTCTAAGATAACGGCCAGTTTCTTCTACAGCCTGAGCAGGTGTAAAAACCGCCTTGATTATAAGCGGACAAAAAGCAAGTAAAAGCACTGTAAGGACCAGGGCAAGAATTACAAATATCACAATGGTGTTGCCAATTACCTTACAGGACTTTTCTTTATCACCAGAACCTACGGAACGGCTGATTAAAACTGTTGTTCCCATTGCAAGACCAAGGAGCATAACTGTAATCATATGCATTACCTGGCTGCCAATGGAAACAGCAGAAATTACATCAGCACCATTGAACTGACCTGTTATAAATAGATCCGCCAGACCATAGAGGGTCTGCAAAAAACTGGAGAGCAAATATGGCAGGGAAAATACAAGTAGATTTTTAATAACACTGCCTTCAGTTAAATTCTTTTCCATAGTGAACTGATTCTAACAGTTTGCTCTAAAATTTCAATGGAATTCTGTATTCTATCTGACTGGAAATATTTTTAAGGACAGCAGTCTTTTCCTCTGTTAAGTCCGGCCATTTTTCCAGGAAGATCGGAGCATCTTTCTTAAGGGCATCAATCTCCAGAACAAATTCCTGAGCCTGATTTCCGTAAGGCTTAAGGCCTATCTCCCAGGGATAATCTTCTCCGCCGTAAATGTGGTCATCAATTAACACACCGTCAGAGTAAAGCCGTGCACAGTTTCCGGTATAGGAAATTTTTACGAAAACATCATCTGCATTTTCAAAATTTTCCCATGAAGGAAGACTCAGCTTATAGCGGGCCAGGTCTTCTGTTTTTTCAAGAAGTTCTGCCTGAACTTCATAAGAATAATCAGTTCTGCCAGTATATATGTAGGATTCAAAAATACCATCGTCCTTTTTTTCAAAACCAGGAAGGTCATTTTTAAGTCCAGGGAAAATCTTAAAGCTTACAGAATTTCTCTCTGCAAGATAGTAGTCCCCTTCTTCACCTGATTTTTCATAAACAATTCCTTCTGAAACCAGGAGAGCTTCCTGACCGGCAGAAGTTTTTACTTTTGAACTCAGCAGAGAATCCTTGTAGGAAATAAAAAGTTTATCCCCTTTAAGCCCCAAGTTTTTTTCATCCTTATCACAATCAGCAGTAAGAGGATAAAGAACCTGAACATCAGCCCCGGAAACATTTAACCTGCACAAAGGAGTAGCGTACACATAATCAGAATCATCTTTTGTAAAAGGCATGAAGAAATAATCCCCATCCTCAACATGAACATTAATTGCCTTGTTTGAATTTGGTCCCAGAACTTTTTCTGGAGGAAGAAGACTTGTAGTATGAGAAGCCATCTTCTGCCTGCGCTGGAAATTATTTACAAAAAGATATCCCTTCTTTGTTTCAGGATCATAACGCCAGCTGCTTCTTAAAGATGTTAAATCTTCAGGCTTAAGAGGATTGTCTTCCGGCAGATAAGTTTTCATGCTGCAAAGTTCTTCACCATAATCCTGAACAAAAAGAGCAAGCCGTCTGATTTCTCCGTATGTTTCACCAGGCTGCCCATATTCTCCAAGAGGGGCACGGAAATCGTAATTTTTTACAGGCAGGTCATTCAGGGAACCGCTCTTAATGCTTTCTTCAAGAGTTGTAAGTTTTCCATCAGGATTTCTTCCCCCATGGTACATATAGTAGCCGAGAAGATTACAGCCGCTTCCGATTTTTGCAATGCTCATTCCACCAATATCCCTGCCGTGAGCCATAGGACGTCTCTTGTATGTTACCTGAAGTCCGCCCCCCAGTTCAGCAGTAAGATATGGAACCTTTGTCATGTCAAAAGTGATTCCTTCCCCCAGACCAAAATCACATCCAATTGCATGATCGTTTCTTTCGTAAGTAAAAACATAATTTCCTGAAGGTTCAATTTCTGTAATACGAGGATCCCAAGGTGCTTCACAGTAACCGCCCATAACAGGAAGAAGCCCTGCTGTTACAGCTCCCCCCCAGCCGGTTGCAGTATAAAGAGGAAGGTCAAAGCCAGTTTCCTGAGCCATTCTGGTAAGACGCTTCATATGCGCCTCCCCTTCTGCACCACAGAGACCACCACAGTGACCATATTCGTTTTCAATCTGCAGACCGATTATCGGGCCTCCGTCTTTCAGGAGCAGACCTTTAACCTGAGCATAAATTTCTTTATAAAGCTTTTCTACTTCCTTAAAGTAGCTTTCATCATTTGTTCTGGCATCAGGACATTTTTCAAGAAGCCAGTCAGGAAAACCCCCGTTTCTTGTTTCTGCATGACACCATGGTCCAATACGGAGAATCATTGACAATCCGCATTCCTTTATTGTTTCAACAAACTTACGGAGATTTCTGTCTCCAGTCCAGTCCCACTGATTTTCAATTTCTTCATGGTGAATCCAGAGAACATAAGAAGATACAATATTTACGCCCCCCGCCTTCATCTTGTACAGAGCCTCTTTCCAGTATTTATTCGGATAGCGGGAATAGTGAATTTCTCCCATTACAGGAAACCATCTTTTACCATTTCTTAAGAGACTTTTCTCATCATAAGTATATGTTGCCTTTGACATTTTCTTTTCCTTTCAGTCTGTTTAATTTTGTTCAGGGCCATGGTAAAAACTCCTTATGCAGGCTTTTTCCAGCTACCCTTTTAACTTTTTTAATTGATTATGATTATAATCACCTGTGCTCAACACGTGTTGATAAGAAGTCAAATAATACATGAAAACACAAAATAATCCTAGGTGAAATCAGGAAAAAAACTGAAATTCCAGCGCCCGAAAGCAGAAGAATTTCAGTTTTTTTGATTTTATTCCTTAACTGCAGCAGTACCCATGCTCATCATCATCTGTTTCTGAGTGAGCAGGAAGAAGATAACAAATGGAATTGCAATTACCAGAGAACCGGCAGCAAAATTAGTAAACTCATTTTTCTTGTCGGAAACAAAATTAAAGAGTCCCAGAGCCAGTGTCTGTTTTTCTGAAGAGAGAAGTACCATTTTAGGGAAAATAAAATCCATCCATGGTCCAGTAAAGCTGGAAATTGCAAGGAATGTAATTATAGGTTTTGTTACTGGAAGAATAATCTGTCTGTAAATTCTAAAGTGACTTGCACCATCAATACGGGCAGCTTCATCCAGATTTTTACTTACAGTATCCATATAACTTTTTACCATCCAGGTGTTGTAAGGAATATTTCCTGCAACGTAAACCAGTACCAGACCCCAGAGTGTATCCAGTCCACCAATGCGGAAAAGAATTGCATAAATGGCAATCATTCCTACAAAGCTTGGGAAAATCTGAAGAACCAGAAGGCTCATAAGGAGAGGCTTTTTGAAGGTAAATCTAAAGCGTGAAAAAACGTAAGCACTCAGTGAAGAAATAATTACTGTGAGCAAAGTTGTCCACAAAGCAATAATCAGAGTATTCTTAAACCAGAGCCAGTAATCGGTCTGTGTAAAAAGATACTTAAAGTGGTTCAGAGTCAGCTTTCCCTTAAAAGGAACAATATTCAGATTAGCAATAGAGTTTCCCTGGGCAAAAGCTGCATACACTGTATAAACCAGAGGATAGAATACAAAAAACGAAATCAGTATAAAAATGATATATATAACTGTTTTGTTAACAGTCTGAATGGCTCTATAATTCCTTCTCATACTTCACCTTCCTTGTAAGCTCTTGTTGAACTGAACTGATAGATTGCAAATGGCGCAAGAACTACGAAAATCAGAACTGCAATTACAGATGCATAGTGATACTTCTGCAGGCTCATTGTAAGTTTGTAAATCCAGGTAACAAGAATATCCGTACCGCCGGCCATTGTTGTAGTAGAATCTGCCACAACCGGAGCACCTCCCGTAAGGAAGAAGATAATACCGAAGTTATTTATATTGTGAGTAAAGCTCATGATAATAAGAGGCATTGTCTGATAAAGAACCATCGGCATTGTGATGTGGCGGAGGATTTGTCCGTTATTTGCACCGTCAATTTTTGCAGCTTCGAACAAGTCCTGAGGAATGGCAGTCATTGTTCCCATAGAAAGCATCATGAAGTAACCGAAGCCAGCCCAGAGGTTGATTACAATACACATTACCTGTGCAAGAGTCTGATTGGACAGCCATGGGATTGTACCGTCAAGAAGTCCAAGTGCCTGAAGGCTTCTGTTGATTGTACCAAAAGAACCGTTCAGAAGATTCTTCCATACCAGCATTGTAATTACAGAAGGAATTGCATATGGCAGGATGAATATGAATCTGAATACGGGAGCTGCTTTAATACCGCTTTCCTTAAGGGCAACAGCAACAAGCAGACCTCCAAAGTAACAGGTAAAGGTTGAAAGAACAGCCCATACCAGAGTCCAGACTGCAATGCGGGCAAATCCCTTAGACCATTCGCTGCCCCCAAAAAGCAGTTCCTTAAAATTCTGAACACCTACCCAGTCAAAAGTATTGGCTGAAGGGATATGTCCAGGAGCGGAATAATTTGTAAACGCAACGGCAACGCTGAAAACAAGAGGAACAACTACGAATACTAAAAGCATAACAACACATGGAGCCAGACCTAATACTGGAAAAGCGTTGTTGCCTCCTTCTTCAAAGGAACCTCTTTCTCTGGCAAATTTACCGGTACGGCAATATTCTTTGTAAGATTTTTTAGCATCCCTGACAGATAAAACGTAAACAATTACAAATATGGCAACAATTGCCAGAATCAGGATACCATCAATCAGCATGAACATAGAGTTATCACGCTGTTTTACAGGTACATTAGGATTGGGAGTTCCTAATGTAATCAAATCAATTACTTTTTTAACAATAAAAGGAAGACAGCCCAAAAAAACAACTTCAAGAATGGCATAAATGATTCCTTTTAAATATTCTTTCAAAAGAACAAGGTGCGAAAGCCCCATGAATGTGCAGGCTAGGCCGCGAACCTTTTTAAACGAACTTCCATCGGTATTTAACCGCATAAAGCACCTCTCTTAAAGATTTCTGACCACCTGAAAAAACAGACAGCCAGAAATCTTCTATCAGAAAATATCTTAATTACTCTACAGACATGATTACGTCGTTGCAGGCATCCAGTTCAGACTTTACGTCAGCACCATTCCAGATGTTTGAAGAAGCAGACTTCATTGCATCCCAGAAGCGTGACATAGCAGGAATTGAAGGCATTGGGAATGCATAGTCCAGCTGCTGCAGGAAGCCAGGCATATACTTGCTTGAAACATCTACGCTTACAGAAGGCATTGCACCAGTAAGTTCAAAGCGGAGTTTCTGCATTTCAGGAGTAAGAAGGAATTTTGCAAAATCAGCAGCTTCTTCCGGATGTTCTGAATATGCTGAAACGAACATAGCGCGTGTTCCAGAGAATGAAGAAGCAGGCTTGCTTTCTCCAGGAAGTGCAGGGAGAGGAGCAACACCAAAGTTGATTCCGGCATTTTCAAAGTTTACAACATTCCAGAGACCTGTAATGTGCATTGCAACTGTTCCAGACTGGAATGCACCGTCACACATTGAAGTGTCAAGGTCAGCAGCAGGAACGTCAAGGATTTCCTTTCTCAGTGACTGGAAGAGCTTCATACCGTTTACAGCATCTTCTGTATTCAGGTCAGAATTCTTTGTATCTGTTCCAGATTCACCAAAGAGGCGGTTTCCGTTACCAGTTGTAAAGATGATTGTATAATAACCGTTGCTTACATCCATCATGAAAGCATACTTTCCAGGATTTTCAGCATTGAACTTCTTTGACCAGGCAATCAGGTCATCAAAAGTTTTTGGTACTTCATTTTCAGAAATTAAATCCTTATTATAGAAGAGAGCATAAGTTTCAGCAGAAACAGGATAACCGTACATTGTTCCATCATAAGTAAGAGCCTGTGAACATGCACCAAGTACCTGACTCTTGATTGTTTCTACATTTGAAGTTGGAAGAACAAAACCACCAGTTACAAGTTCTCCAAGTTTATCATGTGGAGCACCAAAAAGATCAGCTCCCTTTCCGGCAGGACCATCAAGGGCAATTTTTCCGGCAGCATCACCAATTTCTACATTCTGGAACTTAATTGTTACATCAGGATGTAAAGCAGTATATGCTTCTCCAGCCTGCTTAATGAACTCATCTGGTCCAGAAAGAGATTCCCATACAGTAAGGGTTACACCAGAACTCTTACTCTTACAGCCAGTAGCAAAAACGCTCAATGCAATAGCTGCAGCTGATGCGGCTACGATTGATACAACCTTTTTATTCATAATATCCTCCTAACGAATAATTTTTGCTTCCATTTTATACTTTCCCACACAATGAGTAATTTATCAACAAAAAATGTGAACACATTCCTCTTGTGAGCAGCTTATAAAATAATTTTACACGTGTTGATTACACTTGTCAAACTTTTTTATCCTCTTTTTTCACCAGCTGATTGTTGCAAAAAGCAGTCTGATATTGTAAAGTATGGGTATACAACAAAATGTTATTTCATCACGGACAGGTTTGCCAGCAAAAGCTTTAAGGAGAATGTAATGAAGAGAACAATCAAAAAGATTTTTGGTGGATTTGCAACACTTCTTGCAGCATGTGGAATTTCTGTATATTTTACCGCCTGTTACGGAATGCCACCTTACTATTTAGACTATATTGAAGATGAAGAAACCACTGAAGAACCAGCAGATGAAGGGGACTCAGATTCAGAAGAAACTGCTAAAAATATAAGTCAGAATTTTATTGCAGAATAAAAATCAATTAAGTACAAATGGATTTTCCTCTCTGGTTTAAGCGTTTTGTCTTTTTAAAATACAGGCAGAAGGCTGTAAAAAATCATAAACTTGACTATCTCTTCTGGGAATGTACCCTGCGTTGCAATTTAAATTGTCTTCATTGTGGAAGCGATTGTACAAAAGCTGCAGGAATAAAGGATATGCCTGTTGAAGATTTTGCCGGAGTTCTGGATGATATAAAAGAAAGGAATCCTGTAAAAAAAATTAACGTCTGCATTACAGGAGGAGAACCTTTAGTTCGAAAGGATCTGGAAGATGCAGGCCGGGAAATCATAAAAAGAGGATACAACTGGGGAATTGTTACAAACGGCCTCCTTATGACTCAGGAAAGATTTAATTCTTTGAGAAAAGCAGGAATGACTTCCCTTAGTTTCAGTCTGGACGGTTTTGAAAAAGAACACAATCATTTAAGGCAAAATCCACAATCCTGGGAAAAAGTTCTGGAAGGAATAAAGATTGTATCTGATTACCAGAAAAAACATCCCGGACGTTTTGTTTACGACATAATCACTTGTGTTCATCAGGGAAATATTCACAGTCTGAGACAATTCAGGGAATTCTTAATAGAAAACAATGTTCCCCGCTGGCGAATTTTTTCTATTTTTCCGGAAGGACGAGCCAGGGAAAATGATTTGTCACTCACTCCCCTTCAGTACAAGGAGCTCATGGATTTTATTGTAGAAACCCGTTCTTACATAAACAAGGATGGAAAATCAATCCAGTTGAATTATTCCTGTGAAGGTTACCTTGGAAAATACGAATTGAAAGTCAGGGACTACTTCTTTTTCTGCAGGGGCGGAATCAGCATAGCTTCAGTCTGGTGCAACGGAAACGTAGGGGCCTGCCTTAGTGTGCGCTCTCCGGAACTTATTCAGGGCAATATTTACCAGGAAAAATTTATGGACATCTGGAACAATAAATTCCACCACATGAGAGACCGAAGCTGGGCTAAAAAGGGAAAATGTGCCGGCTGCAAAAAATGGAACTTCTGTCTTGGAAACGGTATGCACCTTCATGATGATTTAAGTAGTGATGTTTCCCGCTGCAACTACGCAATCTTAAAATCCCTTCATCATAATTAAATTTTCGTGCATTGTGAAAATTTAGTGAAAAAACTCTTGCAATAAATTATGTCTTCTGATATTTTAATTGTATACGATTTAATTGTACTGACTAAACATAAGATTTATATTCCGGGGGAATAATATGGCTGATGAAAATATGAATGAAGAGAAGAGCTTTGATTTGATTATTATTGGTGGCGGCCCAGCAGGTTTAAGTGCCGCAGTATATGCAGCCCGCTCAGGACTTAAGACAATGGTTCTGGATTCTGTATGGGGCGGTCAGGCTGTAGAAATCGCAGAACTGGAAAATTATCCGGGAGTCTTTCCAAAAATTTCAGGTCCGGAATACATAAATCTTCTCAAGGACCAGGTTCAGAGTTTTGGAACTGTTATGCTCCAGGCCAGAGCACTGTCTGCTAAAAAGGAAGGAGATTCATTCCTGGTAGAAACAGAAAAAGGCCTCTTTAAATCTAAGGCACTCATTCTTGCCACAGGAGCTTCCCACAAAAAGCTTAACGTTCCAGGGGAAACCGAACTGACAGGTCGTGGAGTTTCCTACTGTGCAGTCTGCGACGGACACTTCTTTAAAAACAGAAGGGTTCTTGTTGCAGGAGGCGGAGACAGTGCTTTCTCACAGGCCCTATATTTGAGCAACATTTGTGCTCACGTTGACATTGTTCACAGACGTGACGGCTACAGGGCTGCAGCATCCCTTATTAAGCGGGCAGAAGAATGTGAAAACATAACACTGAATCCAAATTATAAAATTACAGGAATTGAAGGTAAGTTCAAGGTTGACCGGGTTATGGCAGTCAACAATGCTACTGGAGAAGAAAAGGCTTTTGAAACAGATGGAGTTTTTGTGTTTGTTGGCATGTCCCCGGCTGATACACTGATTGAAGGTCTGGAGAAGGATTCCGCAGGTTATGTTAAAGTGGACAGTAAAATGATGACGTCAATTGAAGGAGTCTTTGCAGCAGGAGACAATGTTTCAAAGGGAATCAGACAGGTGGTTACTGCAGCAAATGATGGAGCAATTGCAGCCCTCAGTGCCTTTGACTACATAAAGGGCTGATCTTCAGCTCTGTTAGTTCATACAAAAAAAGACCGTTTTCCCTGGTGAAAAGAAGTTCACTTCAAATCATCAGAAGAAAGCGGTCTTTATTTTTAGGAATTAAAGCAAATAAAGTTTAATCCGAAAACTTATTTCTCAACCTTACTGTTTTTTATTTTAATAAGATCAGATCTTACAGGTTCTTCCTCTATAGAGATTTCAGCCATATCCATATCAGAAATATGCACTACTCCCTGTTCTGCAAGTTCTTCAATCTCTCTGTCCATCTGCTGCCAGTAACGTTCGCCGTATACATCCAGTTTAACTTCTCCATCAGAAAGAGGATTACCGCTGTATGTACCGCAGGCTTCAATACAGTCTGCTGTGTATACCTGTCCATCAGAGCGAACACTTTTTTCGTTCCAGATTTTTAACCAGGTTCCGTCTTCATAGAAACGATAAGTTGTTCTTGCGCCAATGCCGTCAGCATCAATTTTGCTGCTATTCTCGATTACTGTAATGCAAGGATAGAAATCGTAAATATCGTAGAAAACATTTCTTGATTTTTCAGACATGCGTGGAAGTTTTTCTTCAAGGTAAACGCGTACATCAGCTCTCTGTTCTGCTACAGAAGCCAGTGACCAGAATGCTGAAGACTTTACTGCATTTCTAATAAGTAAATCTTCCGGACACAAAGAATAAAGGTATCTCATGTTGGCGATTAAATCCTGATCCTGACCTTTGAGAATAAGTACTGTAAGACAGTCCAGGTCGTACTTCTGAACCATCTTGCCCTTTACTTTTGTTATTTCCAGAAAATCAATCCAGCTGTCATCAAGTTTTTTTTCTTTGTAAGCTTTTTCTACATTCTTGAGAATAAGGTCATCTGTTTCTACGCAGGCAACAATTTTATCAAGATAACTTACATCTTTTGTTTCAGAATAAGCTTCCCAGTAACCGTCTAAAGTTTTTCCGCCATTTGCAGAAAAATCCACTGTTTTTTCATCTGTAAAATTAGTCGACTGACAAGAAACAAAAAGCAAAGCAAAAGCTGCAAAAACTGAAAATAAATATTTCTTCATCTTTTCCTCCAGGATTTGAATTTATCCGGGTACTGCCCCAGATCAATCCTTAAATTAAGCCATGGAAATATATAGTAATTCCAAGTTTTTATCTAGTATCCCTTATTTCTGGAAGGAATGTTCAGCCCTGGCACTCACTGCTTTTTACTCTTTAGTAACAAGGAATTTTAAGGAAAAATCTTTTGTCTGTGGAAGTGGTGCAAATATAGTTTGATTTACATAACTTTCAAGTATTACATCAAGTTCATATTCTCCAGCTTCATAATCTGAAATATTTAATGTTATTTTTTCATTTACTTCCTTAAAATCTGCATTTTCTAAGATGTATGTCCAGAAATAATCGTCGCTACCTGACTTATTTTCAAGATTTCCACAGTCTTCAACTTTAATTGGTACTTTACCTTTTATTAATTCATCATTTTCAATTTTATATATATCTAATTCAATGGCAAGATACCCCTGAAAATTATTTTCCGCAAAGCAACCTTCACAAGATAAAACTATATTTTCATCAGTTCTATATGAAGGTTTATCGAGACTACAGTTTATAGTATTATAATCTAAATAATAATTTTCACAGCCTGTTAAAAATAAACATGTCAGTAACAGCAAGATATATTTTATTTTATTCATAAAAGTCCTCTCTAATACTGATAATCAATTACATTTCCGATTTTTATTCTCCAGTAACAACAAAGTTTAAGAGAAAATCTTTTGTCTGTGGAAGTGGTGTAAATATAGTTTGGTTTACATAACTTTCAAGTATTACGTGAAGTTTATATTCTCCAGCTTCATAATCTGAAATATTTAATGTTATTTTTTCATTTACTTCCCTAAAATCTGCATTTTCTTGGATGTATGCCCAAAAACAATCGTCGCTATCTGACTTATTTTCAAGATTTCCACAGTCTTCAACTTTAATTGGGATTAAATCTGGTAAAGCTTCACCATTTACAATTTTATGCATATATAAATCTATAACAAGATCCCCCTGAAAATTATTTTCCGCAAAGCAACCTTCACAAGATAAAACTATATTTTCATCAGTTCTATATGAAGGTTTATCGAGACTACAGTTTATAGTATTATAATCTAAATAATAATTTTCACAGCCTGTTAAAAATAAACATGTCAGTAACAGCAAGATATATTTAATCTTTTTCATAAAAGTCCTCTCTAATACTGATAATCAATTATATTTCCGATTTTTGTACTTTTACTCCAATTCTATCCCATGAATTTGCCAAAAAAAAGGTCATAAAAGGTAATAAAAGGTCATAAAAGGTCATATTTTACGAAAATAAAAGCATTATTCAGTTTCTATTTTATACACAATTTCGTAATCAGAGTATTTATTAAAAAAGTCTATTTTGTTTTTCAGCCCAAGAATTTTAAATATGCAGCTTAATCTGTTTTTTACTGCCCCTAAAGTGATTTCATAATTAGCTGCAATTGTTTTATACTGCTGCCCTTTTAAAATAGCAATTAACCATTCAGCATCTCTTTTTGATAATTCTGAATAGCTGCTGATATTTAACAGGTTAGTATTTTTTTGATTGTTTACGGAAAAAGTTGAAGCTTTCATTTTGAAATCACTCATATTTTCAATATAAAAGCACATCTGTGTTATGGCTGTTCCTTCAGCGTCTTCTATGCTTTCTTCAAATGGAATTCTGGCAATTTTAATTGCTGTAGCATTTCTTGAAAGAAGTTGTTTTTCTTCAGGAGACAACTCATACATTCTGGTAACTTCATCAACAATATGTTCCCATTCGCTGTGGTTTAACTGTTGTTTTTTTAATATGGAAGGATAGTTTTTTTTCATTATTATTTTTACCTGTACTTTCATTATATCATTGTAAGAGATAAAAAGAAACAATTAAGAAAACAAAATTCATAAATTTTCTTTAAGAATATAATTAACACAAACTGTATAAGAAGGTTTGCATTGATAATACGAAATTTCGTTACTACTCCAAAAATTTAATCTGAAAAAATATGACCTTTTATGACCTTTTATTACTTTTTATTACCTTTTTTTTCTTTCAAATGAGTAAAAGTAAAAATAAAATGGAAATATAAACAGGAGGCATAGATTTTTTGCCTCAGGTAATAATTCGTTGCCTGTAGTTTTTTGATACCGTTATATACAGCAAAGTCTTTATCATTGCTGACATTATTAATAGTGGAGAATTAATAAATGCTCAAAAGAAAAATTTATCTGGTCTTTCTTTCTGTTACAATTTTTTTTCTTTTTACATCATGTGATTTTTTATTAAATTTATTTAAAACTGAAAATCCAGAGTATGAGATTGGAAAATTTGAAGATATAAATATTTTTGACAAGAGTAATCTATCGGAAGAAAACAGTTTTGTTACAGGGTATTCAATTACAGGAGATAATGAATACTTATATGCAGCAACAACCGGAAAAAAGAAATGTCCTGGAAAAATTGTAAAAGTTAGTAAAAATGGAGAAGAAATTTTAATAAAAGAATTACAAGAAGAAGCATTAAAAAAGAACTATGATAATGCACACGCATATTGGCTAGACTCAATTAATTATTACAAAAACAAACTTTTAATCATAAGTTTTCCTAAGCTCTTGCAGTTTGAAAATGGGGAATTTGAAATCTATTGCGTAAATCCAGATGACCTGACAGTAGACTGGCGTTGGACTCCAGATGAAAACGGAATGATAGAAATTTGCAAAACTGGCAATAGAACAATAGCCTTCTGGAAAGATTATTATTTAATTTTTTATGCCTGTGAAAAAACAGAAGGATTTTATATAGCCCTTCTGGATTCTAAGGGAAATCAGATATTGAAAAGATACTCAGACCATTCCTGTCCGACGGAAGACGGAGATATTTGTATTGTTAATGATAAATTAGTATTACATCAGTACTCAAATCCTCTGGTTGTTTATGACTTAAACAAATTGACAGATGACACATATGATTTTGATGATTGTATAGATTATTCATTTGATACAGGAAGTGCAAATATATATAGCAATATTGTTTCTGATGGAGAAAATTGTTACTTCTGCTATTGGGATAGAATAGATTCAAGACATGCTTTCATGATTGTTAATGCACTTTCTTTATCTAGCTATGACGTCATTTGGAGCTACAAATTTGAAGATACATTTTTTGATTGTGTTAACAGTATTGCATTAAGTGATGGACATCTTTTTTTAGCAGCCGATTATGGCTGTGTATATAACATAGATACTTCAAATGGAAAACTTACTTGGAAAAAAGAAATCACAACAAGAGAAAACTTCAGAAATTTATTAAATGAAGGAGTCTTTTACAAAAATTATTTTGTACTCCCTTGTAGCGATGATTATCTCTATTACTTTGATATGAGAACAGGAGAAGTAAAAGGTAAGAAATGTATTCCGTTTGTAAGCAGAACAAGATGTATGTATGTTGAAGGTGAATACCTTTATATTGCAACTGGTGCATATATAGTAAGACTAAAATTACTGGAATAGATATTAATGAATTTTATTAAACATATTTCGAAAATATTATTTGCCTCATCATTTTTGTGCAGCATTATATCTTGTGATTTTTTCTGTCATCAAAACAAAATACAGTGTAACAATCTTTTTCTTGTGTACATGGCTGGGGACAATTCCTTGAATAGAACTGTTTATTCAGATATTGAAGAAATGAAAAATGGAATGCACAAAGAAAATGATATTGTATTAGTTTTGGCTGACAGATATTCACCGGATTATTTTGAAGATGAATGGAATGAAGCAAGACTATTTCAAATTGCTTATGAAGAAGATACAATGGAGTTGACTCAAAAAAAAATATAAGGTCAGAATTTTGAAAAAGAATATCCGGACCATCCTGTTAAAATAAAAACCACTTTGCTTCTGCAGGAAAACTAATATTCGAAAGCAGAAGAAAGTGGTCTTAAAAATTCTATTCGTTTTACTTTTTAAGGAAAACGAAATTACTCCCAATAAAGTTCAGTTACAATGTTGTCAGATCCATCAGAAGAAGGATTAATTATAACTTTATAAACCTGACTATTTTTATTCTCAGCCTCAGCCTTTGAAGTAACTTCAGAATTAGTGAGAGCATACCAGTCTCCAATACTTGGATGTTCTTCCTTGTATGCATCAAAGACAGATTTTTCCATGTAGTAAAAGACAAACACCTCATCACTAGATTGTTCAATATTGAATTCCGTGTAGATTCCTTCCAGTTTCAAGTTAACTTTATCCCCTGGGGCCAGAACAGATGCTGTTGCAGAACCAGATTTTAGGCTGTAATTATAGCTGGCCATATAAACAAATGTTTTATCTTTATTATTTTCAATTGTCACATCAGCAGTTAAATTGACAAAAAAATAACAACCTGTAAACATCATTGTAAATGCTGCCAGAAGCAAGCCCAATCCCAGTTTTTTCATAATGTACCTCTCTTATAATAATTTGCTCACTATAGAGCCACTTATCTAAGATTAAAATGAAAAGACAATACTAGTCTACAGTGAAAACAATTATCAATAAATTTACCGGCAGGAGGATTTAAAAGAATGTTTTTTTGCTGCAATTATATAGAACAAAAAAGCCTAATCTCTTGAGAGAAGCGCTTAAAATCATTACAATGTGGGACTATGAAAACATCAAAGATTCCATTCAGGACACTGCGTGAAGCTCCAGCAGAAGCAGTTATTTCTAGTCATCAGCTCATGATGCGTGCTGATTTAATCCGTAAACTTGGCAATGGTCTTTATACCTACATGCCTCTTGGTTTACGCGCATACCGCAAACTCGAAAGCATTATCAAGCAGGAACTTGATAGAAGCGGTGCTATGGAATTTAAACCCACTGTAGTTGTTCCGGGAGACATCTGGAAGGAAAGTGGCCGCTGGGAGACAATGGGCCCTCAGATGCTTAAAGCAAAAAACCGTGGTGAACAGGATATGGTTGTCAGCCCTACTGCAGAAGAAGCTTACACTGCAATCTGTCGTGCAGGACTTACTTCATACAAGCAGCTTCCTATCAACATGTATCAGATTAATACAAAATATCGTGATGAAATCCGTCCACGCTATGGTGTAATGCGCGGCCGTGAATTCAATATGATGGACGGCTACACTCTTAACGCTGATGATGAGTCTCTGGACGAAAGTTACCAGGCTTATGCAAAAGCATACCACCGTATCTTCAAGCGCCTTGGTCTTAAGGTAATTCCTGTAAAGGCAGATACAGGTGCAATGGGAGGTTCCGGTTCAGAAGAATTCATGATTGAAAGTCCAATTGGTGACGACACACTCATTCTCTGCCCTAACTGCGACTATGCAGCAAATGTAGAAAAGGCAACCTGTGCTCCAGATGCAGCTGTAGACAACGATGGAAATCCACAGAAGAAAACTGATCTTCCAATCGAAGAAGTTGCTACTCCTAATGTCTTCTCTATTGAAGATATGGAAAAATTCTTCCAGCAGACACCAAAGACTTTTATTAAAGCCCTTATCTACCGTGTAATTAACTCTACCCTGGATCTGTCAAAAGCTCCCGGCTGTGAAAAGCTCGAAGCAAAAACAGAAGGCAGCATGAAGTATTATCCAGTTTCTTACGCCTGTGTTTTAATCAGGGCAGACCTTGACGTTAACGAGGCAAAACTTGCAGGTCTTCTTAAAGCAAGTGAAGTTTGTCTTGCAGAAGATGATGAAGTTAAGGAAATTGCAGGAGCAGGACACGGATTTGTTGGACCAGTTTCCGTTAAGTGTCCGATTGTTCAGGACCTGAGCGTAAATGATATGCACGATGCAATTGCAGGAGCAGGAAAAGACGGATTCCACATTAAGCACGTTGAACCTGGCAGAGACTTTACTGCTTACCTGAATGCAGATGTACGTACTGTAAAAGCCGGAGACAAATGTTCATGCGGCGGTACCTACTATACAACAAAGGGAAACGAACTTGGCCACATCTTTAAGCTCGGCAAAAAATATACTGAATCCATGAACGTAACCTATCTGGACAAAAACGGAAAGGCTGCAGTTCCTACAATGGGCTGCTACGGAATTGGTGTGGATCGCGTACTTGCAAGTATTATTGAAGCAAATCATGATGACCAGGGAATCATCTGGCCAATGTCAGTAGCTCCATATCAGGTAGCAATTGTACCAATCAAGTACAAGGATGCCATGAAGGAAGCTGCAGACAAGCTTTATGACCAGCTCATGGATGCAGGTGTAGAAGTTCTTCTTGATGACCGCGATGAACGTCCTGGAGTTAAGTTCAACGATATGGACCTGATTGGATTCCCGATCCGCGTTACGATTGGAGACAAAAATCTTCCAAATGTTGAAGTTAAAGTCAGAAATCAGTCAGAAGCCCAGCTTATTCCACTTGAAGAAGCCGGTGCAAAAATCGCACAAATCGTAAAAGAGGCAATAGACGCCCTTAACAAGACAGAGTAAAATTCTTTAACATAAAGAAGTCCCCGGTTTGAAGCACAACGTAAAGTGCATTTCAAGCCGGGCTTTCTTTTTAAGAAGGAGCACACCTGAAACTTTTCTACGGGCCATCCGCCACTGCGCTTTGCTCCGGTGCTCCGCACTGCCTGCGGCCTGGCTCCTGTCCCGGCTAGGCTGAAGTAAAAATTCCCCTGTCTCTTTTTTCATAAGATAAAACCGCAGTCTATTTTTCTACAAAATACAGCTTCATCATTCCCTTGCCCTTAATTTCCTTTTCACCTCTGTCAGTAAAGGTAAAGTCGTTTTTAGTTCTCTCATAAACATCCTGAGAAACACTAATCTTCATTGCCTCACTGTTGGATTCCATACGACTGGCCACATTTACAGCATCTCCAAAAATATCGTAAATGTACTTTTTAATTCCGACAATTCCTGCAACAACTTCACCAGTATTTATGCCCAGACGGATCTTCCACTTATACCTAGAATTTTTATTTCTTTCCTCAAGATAGTCCCTGCAGTCAATCGCTGCTGCAACCATAACCCTTGAGCTGTTCATATTGGAATCAGGCAAACCGCAGACAGCCATGTAAGCGTCACCAATTGTTTTTATGCGCACACAACCGTAATTTTCAATAATCTGATCAAAGTGAGTGAAGATATCATTTAATTCATCTATGAGAACAGAAGGCTCCATTGTTTTTGAAATAGAAGTAAAGCCTACAATATCCGTAAATAAAATCGAAACATTTTTGTAGGCCTCAGGTTCCGCATAGCCCTTGTCCCTTAATTCTTCCATTACCCTTCTTGGCAGAATATTTTCCAGCAGGGCTTCATTTTTTTCATTCAATCTTTCAATATTCTTTTCAATGTATTCAATAATCAGCTTAAAGATTACAATCATAAAAAGTACAAGGGTAAGACTGGCTGCAATATTTACAAAGCGGATTTTTCTTAAGACTTCAATTGCAAGAGGATAGATAGCTTCTATTTTATCAAAATACCAGACACAAAAAACAAAAATAGCGGTACATACACAGGAGGCTGGCAGAGCTGCTACCAAGCCCTTTTTCTCTACAAGATATGGAAAGACCGCCATTATAAAAATCAGAAAGTGAAAGCCTGCATAACCGGTAAGAAAATAATCTGCGCAGATTGCATGAAGAACAACTTCAACCATGGCAGAATAATAGGCTGCATTTACTCCCTTAAATTTTATAAGAAGAAAAGTGATGATTCCAAAATAACTGACGCTGAAAATATTAAAGTAAAACATCGGTGTTATTTTTAAAACACCAAAAGTAATAAGAAAACCGATATGATATACAAGGGCAAAAAGTATACCTGTTACGGCAATAATAAAGCCGCCGTTACTCTGGGAAAGGATTTCTCCCAGTTTGTATTTTAAATTTTCTTTTCTATTTTCCATAAAAACTCTCTCCAGATGATTTTATTAGCCCGAATGTCGAGTTTTG
>DGUP01000011.1 GCA_002394685.1 Treponema sp. UBA4307
CAAAACTCGACATTCGGGCTAATTATTTAGATTTCTAAAAAATTATTTTATAAAAAAAAGTGGGTGAATGCAGGAAAAGCGGCTTGTAGTGCACCCTGGAGGAAAAATGAAAAAAAGATTTTTAATTCTATTCCTGCTTTTTGTGACTGGAGTTCAATCCTTTTTTGCAGGACAGATGCATCAGATATCTCTCGGTGAAGAAGATGAATCTGTTCTTTTCTTTAACGACAGCGAATTATATTTTATGCTTCCTTATGAAAAAAAAATGATGAAGCTGGACAGAAATCTTCTTGCCTATGATAAAGATGGATTCTTAAAGTTTACGTTTAATGGCCGTCAGTCACTTATTATTGACGGTAAAGGAATGAAGCAGTTTTTCGGAGATTTCCGTACTGATGGAAAAAATAATTATGACACGTATTCAAATTCTGAAGAATCAAACGAGGAATACAGTCCCTTTCATACTTATAATGTAAAATCCATTTCTGCTACTTCCAGCTTGAAAGAAACTCAGTACGGACATGAAATTGTTTATGCTCCGGTCAATCTATTCAGGGCATTTGAAATTGGCTGCAAGTGTCATCCCTACTGGTGGAACAGCTCTCATATTCCCTGGGTTGAAGGCGTAAAGGGATATGGAATTAATGAAAGTATCTCCATCGAATTTAAAAATCAAATTTTCGGATTTTCTATCCTTAATGGATATGCAGACATTCAGAATATGAAACTGTATAAGGAAAACAGCCGCGTTAAAAAACTGAAAGTGGAAGATCTGACAAATAAATTGGAATACATTATGGATTTTGAAGACAAGGTTTACTTTAATTATCTTGAACTTTCAAAGCCGTCAAAGTCCATAAAACTGACAATCCTGGATGTTTACAAGGGAACTAAATATCAGGACACCTGTATTTCTGCACTGGTTGAAGAAGGCAGCAGACTGCCGGATGTGGATTATGAAACAAGGAATTTTGAAGAATACAAAGCAACTTGTTCCTACTCAAATGATACAGCTCTTTTTGAAAAATATTTTTCATATGTTTCCCAGCCGAAAGGAAGTTTTTCAATTTACGAACAGCCTGAAGTTATAAAAAAAACAGTTAATCTTTTTAACAGAGAGTTTTACTGGATAGAAGATTATACTAGTCTGGATATATACGAAGATAATGTTAGCCGTAATTATTCTCTGACTTTTAAATTGAACAGAAAGAATTATGATTACAAAAATGTAAATATGTATATTGATGAATACGGTTACAAACATCTGAAACTTTTTGATGAAAATAAAAAGCTTGAACATCACTTTACTATTATTGATACATATTCTGCAAAAGTGCTTGAAGATAAATACGGATGGCTGTCTGAACCGAATTCATTCCGCTACGCATTTTTTGAACACAACACAGAGTTTTTGAAAGACGATGCAAATGCCGTTCAAAAATATTTTTCAAATCCTCAGGTAAAATACAATAATGGCAGCAACATTAAAAATGTAACTGCTTCATCATGTCTGGTTGAAAAAAAATACAGTTATGTTCCAGACAATACGTGCAAGGTTTATTCAGTGCCGGCGCTTTTTAAAGAGGTTCAGTTTTTTAGTAACCAGATAAGCCCATGGGTGGAAGGTAAGAGCGGAGACGGCATTGGTGAAACTTTTGAGTTTGATGTTCTGTATAAAGCTAAATACCCGCTGGACATCCGTATACTTAATGGATATGTGGATCCTTTAAAGCCGCATCTTTTTAAGCAGAATAACCGCATCAAGAAAGCGCTCATTGAAACAGATACAGGTATAAAAAAAGAAGTTATGTTCAGGGATGAAGTTGAATTTACACAAATAATCCTTCCAGAAGATGTAAAACATGTAAAACTGACAATCCTTGAAGTTTACAAGGGAACTAAATATCAGGATACTTGTATAACTTCCGTGGAGTTAACTTCAAAAGTGAGTGAACGCTAAAAAAATATGGAGAAAAAAATGAATGTTAATAATATTGAACAGCTGACTCAATTAAAGTTTAAGAAAATAGAAAACAGCTGGGTTGGTAAAATTAATGATTTCTACATTTCAATTGATGATGAAAAAGAAAATAAATTAATCATCAAATTGAATTTTATTTCCAGCAACAGGGGAAAACTTTTTGAGTTCCTGGAAAATGAAAAGGAAGCTGATCATATTGAAAGTTACAGCATTAACAAAAATCAACTGGAAATTGTTTATAAAGAAACTGTTGAGGTGCAGCTTGACTCTTTCCTGAATGAAATTGTTTCTCTTTGTGGTGAAATTGAAGCTAAATGCGTTTGCACTAATTGTGAGCAGACTCAGGATTTATCCTTCTACACAAATCAAAAAGTGTACAGCTTGCTGTGTTCAAATTGCGGCGGCCGTCTGCTGAATCAGGTTGAAGTCGACAACAGCAGGCGTAACAATTATCTCGCGGGATTTTTTGCCAGTCTGCTGGGAGCTTTAATTGGATCTGTTGCCTGGATTGCAATTGGTGCCCTGGGATTTTTTGCTTCCATTGCGGGATTTGCAATTTCTTTCTGTGCTTTCAAGGGATATGAACTTGCTAAGGGAAAATTGTCCCGGACAGGAATTATCTTAAACATAATTACCATCCTTATTGGATTTATTTTTGCTCAGTACGCAGTTCTCTTTATAGGTTTTAGAAAAGAGTTTCCCGAAATGAATTTGAGAGATTTTATAACTCTTACACCTATAATTTTTTCTGACATGGAGATTCTTAAATCTCTTATCGGGGATTTTTTACTGGGAATCCTCTTCATTGTGCTGGGAACTTTCCGTACAATAAAGGAAAACTTCATTAAGGCAAAGGAAAATAAAAATCTTCAGATTGAGAGAGTAGATTTTTCGGAGTAAAAGATGAATGGTGTTCTTGCACTGATTTTGTGTGCACTTGGCTGGAGTTTAGGAGGAGTTTTTCTTAAATATGTAAACGGCAACTCTCTTGCAATTGCGGGAATGCGCAGTTTTATTGCTTTTTTCGGACTGATGATTGTAACCCGAAGCCTTCCAAAATTTGTGGTAAGGGAAGAGGACTCTTCAGGCAGCAAAAAAATAGATGTAAAATCCACCGTAAATATGTGGCTGGGAGGAATTTTTTACGCTCTCACAATGATTCTTTATTGCGTGGGAAATAAAATGACTACTGCGGCAAACACAACCCTGCTTCAGTATACGGCACCGATTTATGTAATCATTTTAGGCCCCTTGCTCCTTGGTGAAAAGAACCGCTGGACGGATTATCTTACAGTTGCCGGAGTAATTGCAGGAATGCTGCTTTTCTTTTCTGATGCACTCTTTTTTCAGGGCAGGCAGGAATTTAACAAAATATATTTCTGGGGAAATGTAGTTGCTGTTTTTTCCGGAGTAGCATATGCCCTCTGCACAATTTTCATCCGCAAGGTAAAAGGTCTCCGGGGCGCTTCTCAGAATTGTTTTATTCTGGCACAACTGGTAGCTTTTATTATTTGTCTTCCGTTTATTATCCAGAACGGATTGCCGGACAGACAGTCTCTTATCTTCCTTCTGCTTCTTGGATTTTTCCAGATGGCAGTTCCAAATGCCCTTTATGCTCACGGAATTAAAAGTGTTTCTGCCTTAAGTGCAATTCTTATCACAATGATTGAACCTTTGATGAATCCGGTGTGGGTTGCAGTTTTTGTAGGAGAAGTGCCTTCTGTAACCTGTGTAATTGGTGGTGTAATTATAATGCTCTGTATTCTGGTCAGGGAAATAATCAATAATAAGACTGGAAAGAAGGAAGTTGAATATACAAAATGACATATTGACGGAAAATGTCAATCTGCGTAAACTATAGGCATTCAAAAGAAGGAGTGTACTATGGTTATCAAACCAATGATTCGCAGCAATATTTGTATTAACGCTCATCCAATTGGCTGTGCTAAAGAAACAGAAAATCAAATCAATTATGTAAAATCTCAGAAAAATAAGCGTGGAAGCAAAACTTCTGCAGAAGGCGGTAAGGGACCAAAAACTGTTCTGGTACTTGGCTGTTCAACAGGATATGGTCTGGCAAGCCGCATTTCCGCTGCATTTGAATATGGTGCTGATACTATCGGAGTTTCTTTTGAAAAAGTTCCAACTCAGGTAAAGGGTGGAACTCCGGGCTGGTATAATAATGCCAGGTTTGATGAAGAAGCTGCAAAGGCCGGAGTAAAATCCGTGACCTTTAACACAGATGCATTTTCTAACGAATGCCGCCAGATGGTAATTGATCAGCTTAAGGCCTGGGGTAAAAAAGCAGATTTAGTTATTTATTCTCTTGCAAGTCCTGTACGGAATGACCCTGTTCTTAAAGATGCAGAAGGAAAACCGGTGCTTTATAAATCAGTAATCAAGCCAATAGGTCAGATTTATGCAGGGGCTTCTCTTGATATGATGAGTGGTGCCATTACACAGGCTCAGACAAATCCTGCTGAAGGGGACGAAGTTAAAAATACAGTTAAGGTTATGGGTGGTGAAGACTGGGCTCTCTGGATTGATCAGCTGATGGAAGCGGGAGTTCTTGCTGAAGGCTGCCGTTCTGTTGCTTATTCATATATTGGACCAAAACTCAGTCATCCTATTTATCGTGACGGAACTATTGGTGAAGCAAAAAAGGATCTGGAAAAAACAGCTCTTGCTCTGGATCAGAAGTTAAAATCAATTGGCGGAAATGCATTTGTTTCTGTAAACAAGGGGCTGATAACAAGATCAAGTTCCGTAATTCCAATTATTGCTGAATATTTAGGTGCCCTTTATAAAGTGATGAAGGAAAAAGGTACTCATGAGGGCTGTATTGAACAGATGGAACGGCTTTTTGCAGAGCGCCTTTATACAGGAGCAGACAATGGTCCCGGTCAGGTGCCTGTTGATAAAGAAGGACGTATTCGTATGGATGATTACGAGCTGGATGAAGATACACAGGCTGCTGTAGAAAAAATAATGGCAGAAGTTACAGAAGAAAATGTTTCTGAAAAAGTTGATCTTGCAGGCATTCGTCACGACTTCCTGATAATAAATGGATTTGATGTGGACGGTGTGGATTACACTAAAGAATTAACAGATATGACTTTAATCAATTAGTTCTGCTTTTTTTTGGAGAGAGAATAAAAAAGGTTACATTTGGTCCTGGCCGTCTGTAGTCATAGATGCAGACAGCCGGGGCCATTTTTTATTTACTCAGGGAACAAATAATTTCTACGCACTTATCTATGCCCAGGCTGCTGGTGCGGAGACAAAGGTCGTAACTTTCTGCAGCACCAAAATCTTCATTTGTATAATAAGAACAGTATTTGCGGCGGGCTTTATCAACTTCGTGCATATGCTTAATAATCTGACTTTCGCTTGCTTCCGGCATAAGCTGGGTCTTAATGCGGTTTATTCTCCAGTAGGAATCGGCACTTAAAAAGACGTGAAGGGAATTGTCAAATTCTCTGAGAATGCTGTTGGCACAGCGGCCTACAATTACACAGTTTCCGTGCTCACCAATCTTTTTAATAATATCCTTCTGAATTGTAAAAAGTTTTTCGTCCAGAGGGGCATTGTACATATCAAAAAGACTCTGGGTAAAACCAAAATGAGCCGGCACTTTTTCATCAAGGTCCAGAATTCTTTCGGCCCCAATTCCAGATTTTCTTGCGGTTTGCAGAATGATTTCCTTGTCTACAAATTCGTAGCCCAGTTCTTTTGCAACCTTTTGTCCTATTTCACCTGCACCGGAACCAAATTCACGGCTGAGAGTTATAATCTTCTTCATAAACTTCCCCTTAAAAATTAAAGCACCTTGTTAAGGAAACTGATTGTGCGTTCCTGCTTTGGATGCTTGAGAACTTCATCAGGAGTTCCTTCTTCTATTATATACCCGCCATCCATAAAAATAACTCTGTCTGCTACTTCACGGGCAAAACCCATTTCGTGGGTAACGCAGACCATTGTCATTCCGCCTTCAGCAAGTTCCTTCATTACTGCAAGAACTTCTCCAACCATTTCCGGGTCCAGGGCTGAAGTTGGTTCATCAAAAAGCATGATGTCCGGATTCATGGCAAGGGCACGGGCAATCGCAACACGCTGTTTTTGTCCGCCGGAAAGCTGCTGTGGATAAGTATCGGCTTTATCTTCCAGCCCAACTCTTTTCAGGAGAGACAGGCCTTTTACCCGGGCTTCTTCCTTTGACATTTTTTTCAGTTCAACAGGTGCCAGCATGATATTTTCCAGGGTTGTCATATTTGGAAAGAGATTAAAGTGCTGGAAAACCATTCCAATATTTTCACGGGCCTTGTTTATATCAATGTTTTTACTGCTGATATTTTCGTCATTGATGATGATTGTTCCGTTGGTTGCAGTTTCCAGTCTGTTGAGGCAGCGGAGGAATGTGGATTTTCCTGAACCAGACGGACCGATTACAACAACAACTTCCCCTTCATAAATATCAATATTAATATCCTTCAGAACATCCAGTTTTCCAAAAGATTTTTTCAGATTTTCTACGTGGATTTTTACGTTATTCTTAACTGGAGTTGTTACGCTTTCAGAATTAGTGCTCATCTTTCTTCAGTCTCCTTTCAATAAGTTTTGCTACACGGCTGAGAGTCACAATTACGATCATGTAGAAAATACCTACAATGGCCCAGGTCTGTAAACTCTTGAATGTGTTTCCGGAAATAGTTTTACCCATATTTGTAAGTTCCGGATAACCGATTACAGAAAGAATTGAAGTATCCTTCAGGGTGATAATAAACTGGTTGATAATTGAAGGAATCATTACTTTAAAGGCCTGTGGAAGGATAACTTTTTTCATACTTATACCGTATGGTAAGCCTAAAGAGCGGGCTGCTTCCATCTGCCCCTTATCAATTGACTGGATTCCTGCACGGAAAATTTCTGCCATATAGGCACCACAGTTCATGGCAAGAGCAATTGTACCTGCCTGAAGAGCCGGTAAACGGAAATTGTTTACACCTAGCAGTTTCATCAGTTGAGGAAATCCAAAGTAAATAAAGTAGGCTAAAACGATGAGCGGTACACCACGGATTGCATCAACGTATACTGTACCAATTACATTTAGAACTTTTGCACGGCTTACATTACAAAGGGCAAAAATCAAACCGATGATCATTGCAAACACAAGGGCAAGCAGAGTGAGTACCAGAGTGTAGCCTAAAGATCTTAAAAGCATGAAAAAATAAGTCTGAAGAATTGAAATCATTCAAAAGGCTCCTGTTTTTTAAAGGGATAAAACTTGCCCTATTTTAACATGTGACAATACTTTATAAAAGACTTTCTGTTGTGAAAATAAACACAGTTCCGGGCAAAAAAAAGACCGGACATATGCCCGGCCTGTAGTATTTGTTTAAGTAAGTGGATTTATATTACTTAAGGTACTTTGCAATGATTTCGTCGTACTTGCCGTTTGCCTTGATGTTTGCAAGACCAGCGTTGAACATATCAAGGAGTTCCTGGTTTACAGGATTCATGATTGCAAATCCGTATGGAGCACCTTCACTTTCCATTCCTTCTGGAATCTTAAGTGCAAGGCCTGCAGACTTAATGTTGTCAGCCATAATTGGAGTATCTTCACAACATGCAGCAGAGTTTCCAAGAATAACGTCCTGATACATTGTTGGAGAATCTTCGAATACAGTTACTGTAAATCCGTATTCGTTCTTAAGGCTGTTTGCGAAATCTGCACCAGCTGTTCCGTTTTTAACTGCAACGTTCTTTCCGCGGAGATCTTCATATGAAGCGATTGTTGAATCAGCTGCAACTACGAAAGTCTGTGTAGCGTTAAAATAGCCTTCTGAGAAAATCCAGCCGTTATTAATTCTTTCCTGCTTGATTGTAGCACCTGCAATGAGGGCATCAGCCTGGCCAACCTGAACTGCTGCAACACCTGCATCCCAGCCCAGTGACTGAAGATCGTAATTGAATCCCTGGTCTTCTGCAATTGCAGCGAGAAGGTCTACATCAATTCCAACAAACTGATTCTTTTCGTTTGTGTATTCAAATGGTCTGAATACTGTGTCAGTGGCAATAATCCACTTTTTGCCTTCTTTTGAAGCCTGGTCATTAGCTGAAGACTTGTTGCATCCTGTGAATGCAAGAGACATGGCAACTGCTGCCAGAACAATAGCTGTAATCTTTTTCATTTTTTTCTCCTCAAAAAAATTAATTCCTCTTTAAAACAAAAACGGGAAGATGCAGGCCTCTAATGAGCAACGCCTTTGTCTTCCCGCTCTATTGAAAGAAAGAATATTAAAATATTAATTCTTTGTCAAATACGATTGTTTCTTGTCTCATCCGGAGATGATTTAAGCTTTAACAGCCTTCTTTGCCTTAATCTGTTTAGCGAAAGTCTGAACCCCTTCAATAACCAGAATGATTGCAAGGGCAGCCATTGCAGCGGCAAAAATTAACTGGAACCAGTTGCCCCATTCCATTGCACCGGCAGCACCCATAGCCATAGCCTTAATCTTGTTGATGATTGTCATAATAAGTGAAGTAAGGGTTGCAGTAAGCATGAAAATCATTGGGAAGAAGAACATTTTGTTGTTCTTTCCAACCTGACCCAGCCATGCAGCAACAGCCAGAAGTGCAATACCTGCAAGAAGCTGGTTGGCAGCACCAAAGAGACCCCAGATTGCGCTTAACTTGAGACCACCAAGAATACAGCCGATAACGACCATGAGAGCTGTACCGAAGAGTGGGTTAGCGAGTACCTTGCGGATTCCCTTTGCGTCCTTCCATGAAGATTCTCCGTCCTTGAGGAAGAGTTCTGAGAACATAAAGCGGCTCAGGCGTGTTGCAGAGTCCAGGGATGTGAGGGCGAATACAGAAACGGCCAGTGTAAGAAGAGCAGAGATTGTTTTGTATACATGTGTATTTGAATCTCCGAACATATAGGCAATACCGTTACCGAATGCAGTTGCAGGTGAACCGGCAAATGTCCAGATACCGTCCTTGTTTGTAAGGAAAGTCTGATCCTTCTGAGAACCAACAATTACACCAATTGCAATCAGGGAAATGATGCCCAGTGCAGATTCAATAAGCATTGAACCGTAAGCAATAGGCTTTGCATGGCTTTCTGCGTCCAGCTGTTTTGAAGTTGTACCTGAAGCAATCAGTGAGTGGAAGCCTGAACATGCACCACATGCTACTGTAATAAAGAGGGCAGGGAACAATGTACCAATGCTCTGTTTCCAGCCAGTAAATGCAGGAAGCTTGAATTCAACAGTACGGCTTGTTGTGAAAGAACCAACTGCAATACCAACAACGGCAATCAAAATCATTGCATAAAGAAGGAATGAAGAAAGATAGTCACGTGGCTGAAGCATGATCCATACAGGAATTAAAGAAGCAACGGCAATGTAAAGACCGATTACAATAATCCAGCCTGTGCGGTCAAGAGCAAAACCAACGTTAAGACCAAGCACTACAATTCCAACGATTGCAGCAATACCAATGATTGTGGCAGGAAGAGTTTTAACACCACATTTGTTTGTGAGAATACCATAGAAAACAGCGAGAATAATGAAGCAGAGTGAAATCATGGCTGTTGTCTGGTTTGAAGAAGGATTTAATACAAATCCAACTGGAGCGGCAGAACCATCAGCAGGAGCTGGTGTAAAGAAAGTTGCAGCAACAACGTTTACAAATGAAGCAATTACCAGAATCAATACGAGAAGGGCAAAAATAATGAAGAGTTTCTTTGCTTTTGGACCCATGGAATCTTTAATAATTTCGCCGACTGACTTTCCTTCATGACGAATAGAAGCGAAAAGGGAGCCGAAATCCTGAAGACCACCAAAGAAAATACCTCCCAGTACACACCAAAGGAATACTGGAACCCAACCGAAAACTGCTGCCATAATTGGACCATTGATAGGACCTGCACCGGCAATAGAAGAGAAGTGGTGACCCATAAGGACTGCAGGTTTAGCAGCTACGTAATCAACACCATCCTCCTTTTCAAAAGCAGGTGTTTTTCTTTTAGGGTCAATTCCCCACTGTTTTGCAAGCCATGCGCCATAGAAGATATAGCCAAGGACGAGCAGAACGATTGCAGCAAGAATGATAAACAATGCTGTCATTTTGTAAATCCTCCAACTGGACTTTAGAAAACTAAAGCTCAGACATTTTTAATTAAACTCGTAAGTGCGAGTTTTATATTTGATTTTGTATCTCTTCCAAACCAGTTCGAATAAAACTTCATCCGGCTCAGATCTGCTGCAGCCAGACAAAAGTTGCTCCAGCCGAAAAATGTAAGTTTATATGATTTGGAATGTCTTTGTTTGCGGATTGCTTTTTTTGCTTCCGGAGAAATAGACTGATAAAGCAGGATTACTGTTATGTCAGAATTTCTGTGGCCGTAGAAAGGTTTTACTTTTGAAAGACCGTCTTTCCAGGCAAGATCTGAGAGTTCAGTAATTTTTTCCGGAGTAAGAATGTCCCCTGCTGAAAAATAAACGTGTTCATTTGAATCCATTTCAAAAAGTTTGATTTCCTTCAGCAGTAGGAATTTTTCATCGTGGGAATGGAAAACAGCCTGAGCATCAAAAGGTGGAAGAACATTTTCCTGAGTTATATCGTAGTAACGTTTAAATGCATTCAGTAATTTTTGCAGAGCTTCATCAGATTTCATCACGTGCGTCTCAATAATTGTATATTTATGCAATTATAAATGAGGTGACACGCTTTGACAAGGATGAAATCCGGTATATTTTGCAAAAATATGCAATTATTGGTGAAATTTATGCATTTTATCTTTGCGTTTTATTCATCAGCGGAAAGACGGTAATATTCTTCCAGACTTAACCTGCAGCCAAGGAAGACATCTTTCATCATTGGGTCAAAATGACTGCCCATGCTTTCAATCATAACCCGGGCGGCTTCTTCAAAGGACATAGGTTCTTTATAACAGCGTTTGCTGACCAGTGCATCGTAAACATCAGCAACTGCCATAATTCGTGCTTCCAGAGGAATATCATTTTCTTTAAGCTGCTCCGGATAGCCCTGACCGTTCCATTTTTCATGGTGATATCGGGCCACATTGCAGGCAACTTCTATAAAGCCCGGTTCTTCAACTCCCCCTAAAATCGTCTTAACAATTTCACCTGATTTTACAGGATGAGTTTTCATAATCTCATATTCTTCCGGAGTAAGTTTGCCTGGTTTACAGAGAATATTCAGGTCGATTGAAATTTTTCCCAGGTCATGCATAGGAGCTGCCCTGACAATGGAATCTGCAAAAGACCGGTCAAGGTTGCCGATGTGGTTGTCAATCATATATTCAACGAGAATTTTAATTACGTCACTGGTTCTCTTAACATGACCGCCTGTTGATTCGTCGCGGTTTTCAATCATGTTTGCAAGCCCCATTACAACATGCTCCTGAATCTGGCGGATATGTTCCGTTTGTTTTCTGATGTCGTACTGAAGGGTTTTGTTGTAGTTTTCCACAAAGCTGAGGTAGTGCTGATGTTCAGTGTCATCTTTTACAGAAATCAGGTAACCGCCTGTAGCTCCCTTTTTGCGGATGTAAAAATATCGAATTTTAAACCGAAGAACTATATCTCCAAACTTAAGAAAGTAAGGTTCAACTTTTCCTTCTTCAAGGGCAATAATCAGCTGATTGATAATATTCTTCAGCGGTGAATATTCTTCGGGCATCTCTTTATCCAGATGAAGCTGCTTTAGAAGTGGAAGAAAATCTAATGCGGCCTCGTTTGCGCCCAGATATTCTTTTTTCAGGTTGAATGCTATGTAGCCGGTTTCAGTTCCCTCATCGTGCATTGTAGAAACAATACTATTAATGTTGTGACTAAAATTATGTTCGTAGGACAGGGCTATCATCCAGGAACCAATGCCAAAGAAAAATGGGAAGAAATCGTATTTCCAGTGGAAAACCTGCTGAAATAAATAGGTCGCATCAATCAAAGTTGTAATTATTGCAAAAGCGAGCACTGTACGGCGGGGGCTTTTTTCCGGATGTTTAAATGCATGAATACAGGAGAGGGCAATTGCAATTGTAAGTGGAATCGTATAAAGATGGTGAATGAATGAAAGAGGTCCTTTTTTTATGTTCAGGAAGAGACCATATTTTGTCCATCCTATGTCAAAGGAAGAGTAATACAGATGATGGGTGGAATTGAACCAGATGAGAAGCATATGAAGTATGGCAATCAGATAAAGGTAGAACTTGGCGATTCTTTTTACGTGGATTTTAAATGCCCTGAGCATTCCCATAAAATAAACAGCCGGCAGAAGGGTACTTCCTATACATGCCAGATTATGAGCCATCATTGCTTCTGCGGAATTTTTCGCCATTGAACGTTCCAGGAATCCCAGAGTAGTAATTGCAATCAGAAAGACTATGGTCCAGTAATATATATCAACATTTCTGTAGGTTTTAAGAGCCATATAAATCAATGCTGAAGCAGAGACAATAAACAAAAATCCGTATAAATAAGTAAATAATAACAATTTATCAAACCCTCTCAGTTTGTATAAAGAGGATTTTTCAGACGACGTTTAAAGTCCTCTTGATTAAGAGGATGGTCATAGAAAAATCCCTGTAAAAGATTACATCTCATATTTGCCAGAATATCTTTCTGATTCTGATTTTCCACTCCAACGCAGATAATGTTTACTTTTAAATCGTGGCAGATGTTTACAATATTTTTTACCAGCGCCTGATTTGGATTCTGGCCGTTTTCAAGTTCGATTCCATCAATAAAAGGTTTGGCCAGTTTAATAAAATTAACCCTGTGTTCCTTGAGCAGTTCAGGTTTTGAAAAGCAGATTCCAAAATCATTTAAAACCGTAACAATTCTTGCCTGGGACATCTGGGTAATAAAATTTGTCAGCTGATCATTGTCCTGGACGGTCTTTGTATCGGTCAGTTCAACTGCAATCAGAGATTTGTCAATTTTATAGCGGTTTACTATTTCAAGGACCCGGTTAGTGAAATTATCCGTAGAAAGATTAACTTTTGAAAAATTAACGGACACTCTTACCGGCAGATTACCCATTTCAATCCAGTGATGAATATCCTGACAGACTCTTTCAAGAACCCAGAAGTCAATTTCGGAAACGGCACCAATCCTTTCCATCAAAGGAATAAATTCCTCCGGCAGAAGAATTTCCCCGTTTTTGTTCCAGCGGACCAGGGCTTCTGCAGAAACAACTCTGCTGGTGTGAATATCAATAATCGGCTGATAGTAGACCATAAGTGACCCGTCATTTTTAGCCTGCTCCAGGTTGAAGGTAAAATATTTTTCTTTTGAAAGAAGTTCGGCCATATCCTGCTGGAACCAGACGAAATCCTGAACCCGGTCCTGAGACTGGAATTTAAATGCGATGTTGGCCTTTTCAAAAACATCGTTAACATTATCTTCAGCACTCATTGCGTTAATTCCGCCGTGAGCCCTTACAGGAATTTCTTTTACAGTACCCTTAACATTTACCTGAATATTGATAGAGTTTAATAATGCAATAAAATCCTGAACCCGGTGCTTGTAAATAATAACAAGAAAATTGTCTCCCCCCATGTGGCAGACCGCTTCACCCCTATTTATGAATTTTTTCAGGATTCTGGCGTAATCTTTAAGGATAAAATCGCCCAGGTCGTTTCCAACCATGCGGTTTATATATTTAAGATTTTTAATGTTCAAGAAGATTGATGTGTAGTACTGAATTTTTTTAAAGGCACAGAGCTTTTCTGCAAAAATCCTCATGTATTCCACAGTACCAACGCCTGTTAAAATGTCACGGCGCCTTTCAATCCGGGTACACAAATAAGCGAAGGACAAAAAAAAGATAAAAGCTAAACTTGTAATAAGTTTTATTTTCATTGGGATTTTTGGGCCGCCAAAGAGATATAAGGCAATGGTTCCCAAAAGACTTGTCACTGCAAGAATTTCTGCAATATAGAGGATAATGTAATATTGGATGTTTGTATTTTTACTGCTTCCCTTTCTGCTCATAACTCTCTTTACCTTAAGGTGAATTTTAACCCACAAATTCAAATCAAACAATTAAAAAATAAAAAAGGCACTGAAATCAGGGTTACTGAAGTCAGTGCCTTGTGTTCTAAAAGCTTCAACAGCTTATTTTACCATTAAGCAAATGGATTTTCTGTTGGATAGCGTACACCTGCAGGCTGGTTGTAGTCGATTGAAGCAATCTTCAGGTACTGGAAAAGTGTATAGAGAGCTTTTCCGTGGTGACCGAATGCAACTGCACCGTGGTGTGGATAGTTCTTCTGGATTAATACGTGGCGGTAGAAGCGGCCCATTTCTGGAATTGCGAAAATACCGATTCCTCCGAAAGAACGTGTTGCTACAGGAAGGATTTCACCCTGTGCAATATAAGCCTGGAGCTTTGTATCTGGAGTTGTCTGGAGACGGAAGAATGTGATTGGTCCTTCAGCAATGTCTCCTTCGAGAGTACCGCGTGTAAAGTCTGGTTCGCTGTCTTTTGGTTCAAGCAGACGGTGCTGGATGAGCTGGTACTTTACGCCAGGCTTTGAGCGCTTTGCAAGACGACAGAATGGTGTGTTTCCACAGTGGAATCCCATGAATGTATCTTCAAGCTTGTAGTTGTAAGAGAACTTGCCCTTAATGTCAGATTCGTACATGTCGCGAGGTACAGAGTTGTTAATGTCCAGAAGTGTAACTGGTTCTCCAGAGATACATGTACCGATGTATTCACTCAGGGCACCGAAAATATCTACTTCACATGCAACTGGAATACCGCGGCTTGCAAGACGGCTGTTTACATAGCAAGGTTCAAATCCGAATTCCTTAGGGAATGCAGGCCAGCACTTGTCTGCAAGGGCAACGTACTTCTTACAGCCCTTGTTTGCTTCAATCCAGTCCAGAAGTGTAAGTTCAAACTGAGCCATGCGTGGAAGGAGTGCAGGATAGTTGTTTCCTTCAGCACCCAGTTCCTTTGCCATATCATCTACAACTTCCTGAATGCGTGGGTCATTTGCGTGTGCCTTGTAAGAAACAAGGAGGTCAAGTTCAGAGTTTTCCTGAATTTCTACGCCAATGTCATAAAGACCCTTGATTGGTGCGTTGCAGGCAAAGAAGTCCTGTGGACGAGGTCCAAAAGTAATAATCTTAAGGTTGCTCAGACCAATGATTGCACGTGCTACAGGTACGAATTCAACAATCATCTTTGCAATATCTTCTGCAGTTCCAACAGGATATTCTGGAATAACACCAGGAATGTGGCGGAGGTTAAGGTTGTATGAACAGTTAAGCATACCACAGTAAGCATCACCACGACCGTTAATAAGGTCGTTGCCAGTTTCTTCAGCAGCGGCTACGAACATACAAGGTCCGTCAAAGCGCTGTGCAATCTGTGTTTCTGGTGTTTCTGGACCAAAGTTACCCAGGAATACACAAAGAGCATTACAGCCGGCAGCTTTTACATCATCAACAGCCTTGAGCATGTCCTTTTCATTTTCTACTGTAACCTTGCTTTCATAGAGGTTTACAGAGTTTCCAACAGCCTTAACAATTTCGCTTCTTCTTCTTTCAGAAAGAGAAATAATGAAGCAGTCACGGCTTACAGCAATAATTCCGAGTTTTACGTCGGGGATATTTTTTTCCATATAGTTCTCCTTATAGTAGCCTAGTTTGGAATTTTATACTCAATTTGAGAGTTGTCAACTATAAAAATCATTGTTCAACACTATGTTTTTTAATTTTTTGGATGATTTAAATGAATATCTAACATATACTTTTGAAAAGAGAGGAAAAATATGAAGTTAAGAAAAGTCATTACTATTTTAGTGTCATTAATTTGTACAGTAGCATTCACTTTTGCAGAAAACAGCTCACAAAGTGATTATTCCCTGCTTCTGGAAAAAGAAATCAATAATTCTTATGGATATGGATATATCACCAGCCAGGAAGTAGAAAATCAGCGTAAGGAAAATGAAAAAAAAGGCTATGGCTATTTTGCTGATGTAGAACTGGACGTTCAGAGGGCAGCCAACGAAAAAGCTGGTTTTGGAAAAATTACAGATGAAGAAGCGGATAGCCAGAGGAGTGTGAATAAAAAGGCAGGTCTGGGAGAAATAACAGATGCTGAGGTTAAGGTTCAGATTGAAAATAATAAAGTTCAGGGATTTGGCGAATATACAGATACCCAGGTTCGCACTGTAAAAAAAGAGCAGGCTCTTAAAGACTGGGAAAAAGGTAACTATATAGCCTGTCTTTCTACCCTTTACGATATAATGGAAGAAGATCCTTCTATTAATTCAGCAGAAGTTCTTGAACTTTTTGAAGAAAGGGCAGGCTGGATAAAAAAAGCCGCTTTCAGTAAAGAAGATAAGTTATCTGACGAAGAAAGATTTGCTGAATGGTCAAAATTTCAGGTACAGTTTGAAGAATTCTGGAAAGAAAAACCTGCAATGTATATTTTCATCCAGACCGATGAACTTTATTCCGCAAGAATCAGTGAAAAATATTATCTTCTGGACAGCATTGTTCGTGAAGGTTACGATTATCTTCTTTTAAATTACAAGGCCGATGGTTTTAATTCTGAATGGCTTCTGGATGCAACTGCCAATGTAACAGACATTTTCCTGTATGCAATGGCCCCTGAATGCTATGAAGTTGAATATACAAGCAAAATGGTTGACCGCAAACCTTTCTATACAGTTGAAAGATGGGGCTTTAACACTCCTGACAAGGAGTTCTATGAATTCAGTTTGTCAGACCTCAGACTGGAAAACGAATACAAAAAAAATAAAAATGCGGGGCTTGGTTACATTTCTGCTTATGAAGCCGTAAGACAGTGTGTAATGAATTCAAAGGAAACTAATGGAATTGAACCATATACTGATGAGTTTCTGAAAAGTCAGAGAAGTGCAAATGACAAAGCTGGCCTTGGCAGAATTACAGACAGGGAAGTAAAGGAAGAACGGAAAAAGAATCTAAAGGCAGGTAAGGGAAATTTCACTGATTATCAGATTAGCAGACAGAAAAGTAGCAACGACTGGCAGGGCTGGGGCTCTATTACAGATTACGAAAAAAAGAAATACAGTGCATTTGTAATGGTTAAAATTCCAGGCCTGAATATTGAAGCCGGAGCTGTAGAAGTTACACAGGGACTGTGGAAATATGTAATGGGAAACAAAAAAACTGGATTTGAAACAGGTGCTTTGACCAAGCCGGTAAATGGAATTTCATGGGAGAACGCCTGTGCTTTCTGTAACAAATTAAGTGAAATGAAGGGATACACACCGGTTTATTCTGTAAATGGTTTAACAGATCCTGCATTCTGGAGAACGTCTAACCTGGTAGTTGATGAATCTGCTGACGGATACCGCCTGCCTACTGAATATGAATGGGTTTATATGGCCAGAGCGGGAGAAAATTTCATTTACTCGGGAAGCGATAAATTAAACGAAGTAGCATCATATGACGGTAACGGTCCAAGACTTTCTGAAGTTGCCAGATACAAAGCAAATGCCTTTGGCCTTTATGATATGACTGGTAATGTGCAGGAATGGTGCTGGGAAGGTTTTGAAGATGCTCACTTTGTCCGGGGCGGAAGTTTCAGATCAAGTGCAAAGGAGTGCAGAATCACTTCATATGATCTTGTAGACACTTATAATTATTATTCTCCTGAATACGGATTCAGAATTGTTCGTTCAACAAATAAAAAATCCATGTCACGTAAATCTGCATTTGCTTCTCAATTCTACCGGGAAAAAGCTCAGCGTATTATAAACAGCAGGCGGGGTTACGGTGAATTGACCGATGCTGAAGTTGAAGATGAAAAATCGTTTAACGAAAAGCGGGGCTACGGAAGAATAACAAATAATCAGCTGGCATCGAAAAAGGATAAAAGCGAAAAAGTAAGTGAAGCAGTTCTTGAAAAAATTAATTCTCTCCTGGAAATGATTCAAATCCCTGGAAAAGATTACAAAATGCAGAAGACAGAAGTTACTCAGGAATTGTTTGAACTTGTAATGGGATATAATCCTTCCGAAAATAAATCCGGCAAAAATCTTCCTGTTGAAAATGTGTGCTGGTTTGATACCATTTACTTTTGTAACCGCTTAAGTGAACTTACAGGCCTTACACCTGTTTATTCTGTTAACGGTTCAACAAATGTAAAAGACTGGAATTATGTTCCGGGAATTAATCACTTTATTAATGGACAAATTGGAATTTCTAAAACTGCAAATGGTTATCAGCTGCCGTCTATTGAACAGTATTCTTATTGTGCTTCAGCTGGAACTAAAGAAGATTATTCTGTAAGCAGTTTGAAAAAAATTGCCTGGTATTCAGGTAACTCTAAGTTAAACACTCATCCTGTTGCAAGGAAACAGGCAAATGAATTTGGTCTTTATGATCTGCTGGGGAATGTAAAAGAAATTTCTTCAGAAAAAGAAACAAAAGTATGTACTGTATTCGGTGGTTCAGCTTATGATTACGAAGGTTTCTGTAATGTAAGCAGTACAAGTAAAGAATATGTATCTTTTGGTAGTGATTTTACTGGATTTAGAGTTGTCAGCAATAATAAATAATGAGGTCTTAAATGAAAAAAATAGTGGGAATCCTTACAGCAGTTTTAGTTTTAGGGATTTTGAGTGGATGTACTAAAAGTGTAAAAGACAGTGGAAAAGTTTCTTTTGCAGACGTAAATGGATTTGAACTTGTAAACGATATGGAGTGTGGCTGGAATCTTGGTAACACTTTTGATGCCACAGGAAGCAGTGGGCTTGAAGCAGAAACTTCCTGGGGGCAACCTTCTACTACAAAAGGAATGATAGATGCACTTGCAGCAAGCGGAATAAAATCAATCCGCATACCGGTCAGCTGGCACAATCACATAATTGACAAAAATTTAACTGTAGATCCTGCATGGATGGAAAGAGTAAAAACTGTTGTGGACTGGGCTCTGGCTGCAGATATGTATGTTATTTTGAATACCCACCACGACTGTCTGGAAAATTCCTGGTCTGATGATTACGGTTATTATGTTGATTCAGAAAATTACGAAAAATCTGAAAAATATCTTACTCGCATCTGGTCGCAGATTTGTAATGCCTTTAACAATGGCTACGGTGAAAAATTGATTTTTGAAATCTGGAATGAGCCACGTGCCAGAGGTACAGAATATGAATGGTGGAATAATAAAAATTCCTCTGAGTATTATGATTATTCAGACAATGTGAATAAGCTTAACCAGAAACTGCTGAACACAATCCGTGGCAGCGGCGGAAATAATAAAAAGCGTTTTGTTATGATTACAGGTCTTCAGGCCAGTCCGGATTCAGCACTTGCAGGAGAATTTCAGATGCCAGAAGATCTGGAAGAATATGTTGAAAATCCTCACATAATTCTTTCAGTGCATATGTATAGCCCTTACAAGTTTGCCATGGAAACTCCAGGAGACATTCATTTAACAAATCTTCATAAAATAGAAGTGAACAATATTTTTAATCAGCTGGAAAAGAAATTTTCCTATGCGGGATATCCTGTAATTGTTGGGGAGTACGGGGCAACAAATAAGGGAAATCTTGAAGACCGTGTTGAATGGTTTAAATATTTTGTTTCTGCTGCAAGAGAACACGGCTTTACCTGTTTTGTATGGGATAACGGCCAGGCAGATGCAAATCCAAATGAAGGTGAAAGATTCGGTTTCTTTAACAGAGTGTCCGGTAAATGGTATTTCCCTGAGATTCAGCAGGCAATTGTAGAAAACTGTAAGTAATGATGCTAAGATAGTCTAAGTGGGACAGACTTTAAATGGTTTGGGGAGTGCAAAATGGAAACATTAATTAAAACTACGGGAAGCAAAATTTCAGGTACTACAAAAGCCGCAATTCTTTTGTGTGAACTGGGAGCTGCTTCTCCAGTGTGGAAATATTTAAAACTGAATCAGTCAGAAAAGAGGATTCTTGCCCATCAGCTTAAGATGCTCGGAACTTATGATTACGAAAGCAAGGTTCAGGCTCAGAGAGAAGTTGATGTTCTGGAAGAAGCCCTTGAGTATGGAGCTGCCAGAGGATTCTACAAAGGCAGGACAAAAGCTTCTGATTCCCAGACTTTGATTAAAGAAAATACTGATGCGGTTGCAAAAATGCTTCGCAAATGGATGGAATCAAAATAAAAAAAACACCTGTTGTGCAGAATGAAGTTTTCTTCATTTAACTTACACGGCAGGTGTTTTTTATTTTAAAAGGGGCTCCCTTATGAAAAAAAATATTCAAAGTTAGCCGCTTTCTTTGAAAAAGTGCGGGATCAGAAATTATTCAGCTAGGTCGATATTTTTACCTGTTAATCCAACATAGGCACCAGATTTTGCTTCATTTGAAGAAGGGTGAGCAAGAAGCCATTTGTTCTTTGCCCAGAGCATCTTGTCTTCAAGATTTTTAACAGTAATTTCTGGTTTTGCTGTATTTGTATCTTTTGGAAGAACAATAACTACGCGGAAACCTTCAGCACTCACTTTGCCGTTTACAAGATTGTTACATGGAGCGTAGTGGAGTGTAGTTTCGTAAACAAGAACTGCTGTTCCTTTTGGCACGCGGAAAGCCTGAACTTTTTTTGTATTCAGCTTGCCTCTTTTAACTTCATCAGCTTTTGCAAGAAGAAGAATAATATCATTAGAAGGAATGTTGATTTCAGAACCGCGATGGTATTCAAGACAGTTAAGCTTTGTGTTATGACCGTTGCAGTAACCAATTTGTATTGGCATTCCACCATAAGCATTGCTGCTCAATTCTTTTGCAACAGGGAGAGCTTCAAGACCTGCATCTCCTGGTTCGTAACAGGTTGCTCCTTCTGGTTTTGGAGTAGTTTCATCCAGTTTCTTTAATAAATCTGTTACATCGTAGCCAGTGAGAACTTTTCCATATTTTTCAAATTCTTCTGAAAAAACACTTTTGATTTTCATTTTGTTTTCTCCTTATATCGGTATTATAAAATTAAACTCTATCTTTTGAAGGATGATTTGATTTTATAACAAAATCTGCCTGACAGTATACAATAAATTATAAAATAGGGAAATTTAATGTTAAAGTGACAGGGGAAAAATACTCCTTGAATTTGTCATTACGACCTGCTGTTGCCTGGGATGGCCTGCATTTACAAATCAGCTTTATTGCAAATCACTTGAATTATGATAAAATGAGGCCTAGGCAGAAAAAGGAGTGATTATGAATAAACTTTGGTATACAGAACCAGCCAGGGATTGGAATGAAGCCCTTCCTGTAGGAAATGGTCGTCTTGCCGCAATGGTATATGGTCGTCCGGATCATGAAATAATTCAGCTGAATGAAGAATCAGTGTGGTCTGGAAAATTCAAAAACAGAAATAATAAGTCCTGTAAAAAATCCCTTCCGGAAATCCGCAAAATGATTAGTGAAGGCCGGGTTCAGGAGGCTCAGGCTCTTGCTTATGAAAGTATGACTGGTAATCCTGCAAATCAAAGTGTATATCAGACTGCAGGTGAACTTCATATTGATTATTATACAGAGGAAACTGTGGGTCTTGCCGGCCCAACTCAGGATAGAAAAAATACATTTCCTGGTATGAGCATGTATCGCCGGGAACTGGATCTGGATGAAGCAATCGTTACAACTTCGTTCATGGCAGAAAGCAATCTGCCTAATCCTGATGAATTGTCCCGCCGTTCAAAGGGCTACAGCCTGAATTTTAAGCGTGAAGTTTTTATTCCTGCGGGATTAAACGTGCTTGTGATTCATATAACTTCTTCTTCTCCAAAAAGTATTTATCTCCGTGCCAATTTCAGCAGGGGCAGCTTTTCTACAAAAAATGTTGCCCTTAACGAAGATACAATTGAAATGGAAGATACTCACGGTATTCCGTACAGTGCAGTTGCAATGGCTCAGGCCAGCGGAGGCAAAGTGTTCACTCGTGGAAACTGTCTCCTTGTTGAAGCTGCAGATGAAGTAAACATTTTTGTGGATATTCAGACTGCTTTCCGGAGACGCCACTATGCACGGAAGGGGGGAAATGTTCACGTAACAGACGCGTTCCTGGCATCCCTCTGCAAGGATGAAGCATTGAAAAATGTTTGTTATGCAAGTGCTGTTCCTTATTCAAAAATCGTTGCACATCATATTACAGAATATGGTGAACTTTTTAACAAAGTTAAACTGACTCTTGCAGGGGATGAAAAGGATGGAGAAAACATTCCTACAAACAAACTCCTTGAAGAAAAAACAGAAAGCCTGGCACTGGCACAACTGTACTGGAATTATGGAAAGTATCTTTTGATTTCTTCAAGCCGTTTCCCGGCAAGCCTTCCAGCCAACCTTCAGGGAAAATGGGCAAGGGATATGGATCCGCCATGGGGTTCAAAATATACAATCAACATTAATACAGAAATGAACTACTGGCCTGCAAATATGTGTGGTCTTGAAGAAACCGAGTTACCGCTTTTTGAACTCTTTAAGCGTGCTTATAAAAACGGCCGCCGTACCGCGAGAGAAATGTATGGAGTAAACGGATTTGTTGCTCACCATAATCTGGATATCTGGGGAGATACAGCTCCTCAGGATGAATGGATTCCCGGCACATACTGGGTTCTTGGGGCTGCCTGGCTTGCAACTCATGTTAGAGAGCATTTCGAATATACTCAGGACAAAAAGTTCCTGAAAAAATATTACTTCTATATGAAGAGAGTGTGTGATTTCTTTGTTGAATATCTTACGAAATCAGATGATGGAAAGCATTTAATTATTAATCCGTCAGTTTCTCCAGAGAACACATACCGCCTGCCGAACGGTGAAACAGGAAGCTTCTCTGCAGGAACAGATATGGATAACCGCATTCTGGAACATTTGTTCTCTGCAACAATTAAATCTGCAGAGGATTTGAACATTAGTCCAAAAAATACAGATTTACTTCAGTATAGGGAAGTCCTTTCAAAAATCGAAGGAGTTGTTGTTACTTCAGAAGGTACAATCAGGGAATGGCCTGTTAAATGCACGGAAGTTGAACCTGGACACAGACATATTTCTCAGCTTTATGGACTTTTCCCGGGTCATTCCATTAACCATAATCGTACTCCGGACCTGGCTAAGGCCGCTGAAGCTACAATCGAAAAGCGTCTGGCTAACGGTGGAGGACATACCGGATGGTCTCAGGCCTGGATAATGAATTTCAGGGCCAGTCTTCATGACCGGGAAGGAGCTTACAAATCACTGATTCAGCTCTTTAATAAATCAACTCTGCCAAATCTTTTTGACAATCATCCTCCTTTCCAGATTGACGGCAATTTTGGTTCCCTCTGCGCAATGACCCGCTTTATTGTACAAAGTGAAATTGTGGATGATAAAGTTGAAATTACTCTTCTTCCGGCACTTCCGGAAAAGTGGAAATCTGGTTCCCTTAAAGGTGTAAATATTAAGGGCAACCTTGCAATGGATTTCCAGTGGGAAAATGGAAGAATTGTTAATGGCAGTCTTTATCGCTTGAATCAAAATGAACAGTATTATGAAGATATTGTTTTCTGGATTGGTGAGCATAGTTACAATGCTCATATTACAGATGGCAAAATTGATCTTCTGAATGCTTTGCCAAGCAGCCTGTAGTATAAAAAGCGGTACGTCATTAGTTTACGATGTACCGCTTTTTTGATATATTCTTTCAACTATGTTTCTTGGTTACTTTTTAGCAGTTATTACAATTTTTTTCTGGGGAATCACTTTTATTTCAACAAAAATTCTGCTGATTGATTTTTCTCCTATTGAGATTCTTTTTTTTAGATTTATTGCTGCATATGCCGGTCTCTGGATTTTTCACCCAAAAACAATGAAAATCCCTTTTAAAGACAACTTAATCTTTCTGCTTGCAGGTTTGACTGGGGTAACCTTATATCAGTTTACGGAAAATGTTGCCCTTTCATATACTTCAGCATCGAACGTCAGCCTGATTGTAAGCATGTGCCCTTTGTTTACTGCAATCATTACGCAAATCTTTCTGAAAGAAAAAGCTGTTACAAGATGGTTCGTTTTAGGATTTGTTGTTGCAATTACCGGCGTGGCTCTGGTTTGTATGAATGGAAATATGGAAATGAAGTTCAGCCCGAAAGGGGATTTGCTTGCTTTGCTTTCGGCTCTCTGCTGGGGTTTCTATTCACTCTTTATTTCCATATTGAATGGAAAGAAATATGATTCAATTTGTGTGACCAGACGGGTTTTCTTTTTTGCACTGCTCACAATGATTCCTTTAGTGGTTCTTGGATATTTTAAAGGTGATGTGAATATTTCTGCTGCAGTTAACAGTGTTCGTTTTACAAAATGGACCAACTGGCTGAATCTGCTGTTCCTGGGTTTGATTGCAAGCGCCTTCTGTTTCTGGTCCTGGAATAAGGCCTGCTCTATTGTAGGAACAGTTCACATTACAAAAGCAATTTACCTTAATCCTCTGGTAACCATAATTTTTTCATTCTTTATCCTTGGTGAAAAAATTACCTGGATGGGAGCTCTTGGCGCACTGATTACTATAGCAGGTCTTTTTATTTCTGGAATTAAAACTAAAAAACAGAAAGGTCTTGCCTAGTTATTTCTTTATATTGACGGGATTTACAAGTGATTCAGAGGAGTAGAATTTTCCCTTCCTGTCTATAATTCCGTCAACAACATTTCCTTCTTCATTCTGGAGTTCTACAGAAGCAAAGTCTCCCTGGAAAGGCGAAGTTTTTTTGTAAATGCAGGGAACAATCACTTTGCCTTTTCCATTCATAAATCCCCAGAGATTAGTCTCTTTATCAGAGAAGCCCAGAAGTCCCTGAGAAAAAGTTGGGTCACAGGAAGAAAAGTTTGCAGGCTTTTTGGTTTCAATGCCTTTTGTGTTGAAAATCTTAATTGAATCCGGACCATCTGTTGCAGTTACAACATATCCGTCATGGAATTCGTAGTTATAGGAAGGAGTCTCTTCACTGGTAGAAGTAGGAAGAAGGTCTGCAGAAAAGAGATATTCTCCCTTTACATTCATAAATCCGATTCTGCCGTCAAGAGTATAAACTGCAAATATTCCCTCTGAAATAAAATCTGAAACATGGCGGAAAGGACCGAGAACTTTTTTCCCTTTGGAATTAATGAAATAATATCTGTCTTCGGCGGTGTCTGCAGAATTAAGGCCGGGCTTATTTCCTTCCTTAACATGAACACTGGCGTAACCTTCCCTGAAAGGTTTTATGTCCAGAAAGAGGGGTTTAATTCCAACCTTAGAAAAATCTTTTTTAAAATAAGCCTTGCCGATTGGGTAAAGGGGAACTGAATCATCGGAACCGGAACTTATTTTGCTGGAGCTGTCTGTTGAAAGAAGCTGATGGCTTTCAAGGTTTAAAATTTGATAGCCTTTTCCTTTTGTCGGGTCTATGAAAGCAACATAATTATCAGATACAAAATATGGCAGACTGGCCCGGTCAGAGTAATAAATCAGCAGGCCTTTTGTGTCAAAGATGGAATATTTTGTAAAGTCTTCCTGAATTGTTTTGCATATAAGGCCTTTTGATGACATTTTAATTGAATCGTATTCCGGGAGGATTACAACTTCCTTCTTTTCATTGATAACGCCGTATTTTTCCTTGTACTTAAAAATTGTAAGGGATTTTCCATAAAGGAAGGAACAGGAAAGAAGAAGCGCAAGGATTGCAAAAACTTTTTTCATTTTAAAACCTCTGTCTTTTTTTAATTAGTCAGGCTGTCTGTAAAGAAGTGCCTGTGTTTTTATTATACTACATAAAAATGAGGGAGCAAAAAGTTTTTGTAAAAAGTTGAAGACTAGCCGGGGCTGTAAGGGCGCCGTCGTTAGACGGCGGTCCGAAGCGGAGCTGAGGACTAAAACCCTGCAAGACCCGTAGAAGATATGGAGGTATGCTCCATAAAAATTTATTTATAAAGAGGTGTTAAAGTTTCAACAACTTTACTGTACTGGGCGTAAGCTTTGTCGTATGCTTTAACGTTTTCTTCAATAGGATTTGCGCTCTTTGTTTCATCCAGCTTGATGTGTTCTGCACAAAGACTTGCAATGTCACAGGTTCCGGACTGATTCTTTAAGCACCAGAGAGCCTGAACTGCTGCACCAAGAGCGGCTGCTTCGTCTAAAAGTGGAACACGAATTGGCAGGTTCATGATATCGGCTGCAATCTGTCTCCATACAGGAGATTTTGAACCACCACCAATCAGGCGGATTTCCTTTGGCTGAAAACCTAACTTACGGAAAGCATCCAGACCGCCCCGCATTGCAAATACTGCACTTTCCAGGGAAGCACGGGCAATGTTTGCTCTGCTTGTATTTGCTGCAGTAAGACCTGTAATGCTTGCACGGCCGTTTGGCAGGTTAGGTGTACGTTCACCGTTAAAGAATGGAATAACTAGAACCCCTTCTGAGCCGCATGGGGCTTTTGAAGCTTCGCCATCCAGTTCTTTAACATCCATCTGGAAAAGTCCGCGGACAAATTCTGTTGCAACTGTACAGTTCATTGTGCAAAGAAGAGGCAGCCATCCTCCGGTTGAAGAACAGAAGCCGCTTAAACCGTTTTCAGGATCTGAAATTGCTTTGTCTGAATATCCGTAGAGTGTACCTGAAGTTCCCATAGACATTGTAAGGAAGCCGTCAGCTACAGTGCCGGTACCTACTGCGCCCATCATATTGTCACCGCCGCCTGCAGAAACAGGGATTCCTTCCGGAATACCATATGCCTGAGCTGCCTGTGAAGAAACTTTGCCTGCTGGAGAAGAAGGTTCAATCAGTTCTGGGAGCAGGTCAATCAGTTTTGGATCGATGATGCTGCAGATTTTCTTAGACCAGCATCTGTTTTTTGAATCGAATAAGGCTGTGCCGGAAGCGTCGCCGTATTCCATTACATAGGAACCTGTAAGTTTCCAGTTCAGATAATCGTGAGGAAGCATGATATATTTGAGGTTTGCAAAAGCGTCTGCCTTGTGGCGTTTAAGCCAGAGGATTTTTGGAGCAGTAAAGCCTGGAAGCATAAGGTTGCCAAGATTTGCAACTACTTCTTTGTCACCGCCGGCCTCTTTTGTGATGATTGCGCATTCTTCAGTTGTGGATGTATCGTTCCAAAGTTTGATGTTGTAGAGAGCTTTTCCGTCCTTATCCAGAGGAACGAATCCATGCTGCTGTCCAGAAACACCAATTGCTTCGATAGTCTTTTTATTTTCAGGACTGAGCTTTCCAAAACAAACTTCCAGCCCCTTGTCAAACCATTCAGTTTTCTGCTCACGGGTTCCGTCATTGTCAGAAATAAGTTCCATTGGGCATGATGCTTTTTCAATGATTTCTTTTGATTCGTAGTCGTAAATAACGACCTTCATACTCTGTGTTCCCAGGTCAATACCAGCAACAGTTTTCATATAATACTCCTACTATTCGATGAATTAAAATCGTCCTAAATTTTATAGCAAAAGGAAGACAAGTCAAGGGACTATTTATAGGAGTTTTATTGAAAGATTAGTAGTTTTTTGTTACTGCTGGCCCCAGAGCTTCAATCTTTCTTCAATAATTTGAGAGATTTCTTCTCCTGTTTCTTCCATGCCCATTTCTTTCAGCCGGCGAACCATATTTGCCCACAGTGAATCAAAATCCTCCGGACTGGAAATAATGCACTGAATTAAAGATTCCCGGACCAGGTCATTTGCTGCGTTAACTTTATTGGTTACTGAATTGGGAATCTGATAACTCCATAGCTGACCGTGAGCGGGTTTAGGTAATTCTTCCTTCTGAGGAAAGAGGTCAATCCACATTTGTGCACCGTAATGTTCAAGAGTTTCCTTTTCTACCGGGAGATATGCATTAATTATTGTCTGACGGGAGTTGCGGGTAAGATAGTCGCCGTTGGCATCTGTTGCGGCAGTTCCACAGTCAGGGAAAGGATAGGACCATCTTGTTACACCGGTTTCCAGAATATAATTTGCATTGCTTTCCATATTTTGCTGCTGTGACTGAGAAAGGGTCCGCCGGCCATTTTCGTATACATAATTTACGTTTTCAATTCCCCAGTTCATAAGAATCTGAGCCTCATCGCTGCACATCCAGTCCATAAATTGAACCGCCTTTATTACGTCGCGGCAGGTTTTGGAAATTGAAATGCCCCATCCCCCTGAGTAACCGTAATCAGTTAAAGAAGGGTCTTTATATTGAGGGCCTGCTGTTATGGAAAGATAGGCGTAGGTTCTTTCAGGTTTCCCCTTGGCTATTAAGTACTGCCTCTGCTTGTCATAACCCCAGGTTGGATACGCAAGACCAAGTACCCGGCCTGATTCAATTTTTGAATGCCAGACTTCTTCGCTTTGAACAAAGCTTTCCGGGTCAAGTGTACCATCGTGGTAAAGGGTATTAAGCCATTTATAGTAAGCGGTTATTTCCGGTACCAGAAATTTGTATGTTACCTGATGAGTTTCATTGTCTACCATCCACTGGCCGTCGTCCGGGGCTCCAATAAGGTAGTTTCCTGGATTTGAAATATCAATGAGCCAGCTCCAGCCGTCAGCCAGAAGGGACAGTCCGATTGTAGGCTGCCCGTCAATTGTAGGATATTTCTTCATGTATGCACGGATGGCATCTGCATATTCATCCAGTGTGGAAAGTCTGGGATACCCCAGTTCCTTGAGGACCGCGTGCTGCAGCTGAAGGGTACCGCTTGTTTCAAGGACTTCTTCCTTAACTCCGTAAGTCCCAAAAGAATAAATGTGACCGTCAGGACTGCGGAGTTTTACAAGTTCGTTTCCGTAAAGCTTGCGCATATTAGGGCAGTATTCATCAATAAGATTGTGATGAACGCCATATTCATCAACCCAGTCGTCCAGGGCAATAACTGCATCTACATTAATAAGTTTGGTAATATCAGATTTAACATAGATTAAATCACAGTAGTTTCCGGAAGTAATCATCAGGGCTACATCCTGGTTTGCCGTTGAACGTGGATGTTTTACGTCCAGAGTAACTCCTGTACGGCGGGTAATTTCCCTGGCAACAGGATCATTGAAAATCATGTCCTGAGTTGTATCTATATTATAGAATGTGAAAGTGATGGGCTCTTTGTCGAATTCAAAGTCGAACCAGCGGCTCTTGTTACAGGAGAAGAAAAAACTTGAAATAAGTGTAAGGGCCATAATAACAAGGGCCGGTGATTTTTTAAGCATTTTGCGAACTCTTGAATTCCTTTGGTGTCATATTTGTATGCTTTTTGAATTTCAGGTAGAAATAGTCAGTATTTGAATAGCCTACCAGTTTTGAAATTTCGTAAATTTTCAGATTTGTGGTCAGCAGCATATTTTTTGCCTGTTCAATTCTGATAATATCCAGGTATGTGTTGAAAGGAACCCCTGTGTATTCCCTGAATTTCTTTCCCAGATAGGCACTGTTACAGTTAAAGAGGTTGCCCAGCATTTCCAGCTTGAGATCGGTGTGATAATTAGTTTTTACATACTGAATAACCTTAAGAATTGTAGAATTGCTTGTGTTGGAAGTGAAGGATTCAGCCAGACCAGTTGTGAAATCTTCCACAATACAGAACATTTCGTCAAAGTAGTTTTGGGTGTAAATCAGGTTTACAAGATCAATAGCCGGTACAGTGTCCAGCTCCTTTTCAGGATGTTTTGTGTGAACTGCATTTTGAAGTTCTACAATAAAAGCCATGCAGTACTTCTTTATTTCATCAACTGAAAGGGTGCTTTCTGTGAGATAGGTACGCTGTTTGTTTAATACCTGTGAAATTTTTTGCAGTTCATAGATTTCAATATATTGAACCAGTTCCGGAATGCAGGACAGAAACTCTTTAGAAGAATAATTCTTGTCCTTTTTAGAATTGCGTTTTGCAAATTCCGGGTCTTTTTCTACATCATTTGTAGTAACATATGCTTTGTCCGCATAAAAGAAGAGCTGATTAAAAATAAGCCGGGCCTGGCGGTAACTGTCCAGGGCGCCGTTTAATCCGTTACCCATTTTTCCCAATGAAGCAAGGGCGCCGCTTTTTTCCTTCTGCAGGCGGGAACAGAAACGCTCCATGTGGCGCTGAACGGCTTCGTCACTTTCATTTTTGAAGACGATTGTATAGTTTGGTTCCATTGGAAAGGCAAAGTGCTGGGTAAATTTGAAACTGTCTTCAATTGCAGTTTTAAGGGCCTGAAGCTGACCTAAACAGCCGCAAAGTTCCGGAGAAATAATGCTTACCTGATAACGGCAGCTTTCATCTTCTTCCTGAGCCGAAAAACCGTCTTCTACAGCGCCAAAAAGGAACATCTGGCTGAATTTCTGGGCAATTTCTTCCTGCTGAGCATTATTGCGGAGAAAGTCGGCCTCGCTGTTGTGTTTAAGTTCTTCTACAATTGAGATTACTTTCTGCTGGAGGATATCTTCATCAATCGGCTTTACGATATATCCCTTTGCTCCAAAATTAATGGCCTTCTGGGCAAATTCAAAATCAGAATATCCGGAAAGAATTAAAAAGTAGGGATGTGAAGGATATTTTTCAGGATTTTTATAAACTTCTTCCAGTACGGAAATACCGTTTAATACAGGCATATTCACGTCCAGAAGCACCAGACTCGGTTTAAGTGAAATGATTTTTTCAAGGGCCTCTTCACCATTGCCGGCTTCCCCAATGATTGAACATCCTGTAGCATCCCAGTCAATAATATTAGAGATACCGTTTCTTACAATTTCTTCATCGTCTACAATTAGAACACCAAATTTTTTGCCTGCCATCATTCATCACCTTTGTTTATGAGAGGTATAAGGGGAACATGGATGGTAACTGTTGTTCCCTCATCCTGTCTGCTTTCTATGCTTAGACCGTAATCGTCTCCGTAGAAAAGCTTGATGCGTTGATTTACGTTTATCATTCCTATAGAACTGCTGATGTTTTCCACAGTGCCGGTTTGAAGTTTCTGACGCAGTTCTTCCAGTTTTGTTTCGTTAATTCCGCAGCCGTTGTCCCTTACCTTAATAAACAAATCCTTGTTTTTGCTCTCTATGCTAATGTAGATAAATCCCCCGGTCTTTCTTGCTTCAAGCCCGTGAATGAAGGAATTTTCAACTACGGGCTGTATCAAGAGAGGCAGAATACCAATACTTCTGATATCACTCAAGTATATAATATCATAAGAGACTCTGTCTGCAAATCTTAGATGCTGGATATCCAGATAATTGCTTACGGCTTCTATTTCCTGAAAAAGAGGAACCGGACGGTCTGTTACATCCAGGTTGTGGCGTAGAATTTTTGCCAGCAGCTTGATTGTGTTGGCAACTTTACGGTTTCCGTCGCTCAGGGCCTGCATTCGGATAGTTTCCAGGGTATTGAAAAGAAAATGCGGGTTGATCTGAGAGGCCAGCATTTTAAAGCGTATATCGTTTTGACGGGACAAAAGCTGTTCCTGTTCGATTTTATGCTGATAAACTTCGTCAATAAGCTGCTTTATATTACCTGTTGTGGTTTCCAGCGCATGATAGATTGATGCGAATTCATCACTTCCCGGCAGGCTGGGGCCGATGGCAAAGTTATTCTGTACAACTTTCTGGATTTCCGAGTTGATATAATCAATACGCCTGGTGAAATAATTTGAAAATACAAGAATCATTGTCAGTGAAAAGGCCAGGGCAACAGACATAATGCTAAAATAAATGAGAAGCCCCTGGAAAGTCGTCATAAAAATCTCTTTTCCCGGGAGAATTTGTAGCAGAATGATGGAGTTGCCGTTTTCAATGAGAATCTGGGTAATAAGGGCAACGTCATTCCGCTGATTCCATTCAATGTTTATGCTTTCAATCTGGCTTGAAGAATAAACCTGATCCAGAAATTCCGGGGCAAAATTTGAAGGAATTTCCCTTGAACTGAATTGAATTTCACCGTCAATTGCAATGATAGTTTCCTGCTCCTGGTTCATTACAAAACGGTCAATCCTCTGATATTCAATATTTACGGAAAGAACACCTATAAATTTATCCTCGTTGAAATCCCACATTGAACGTACCAGGGAAAGTGTCTTTCTTTTAGTGATATTATCCGTTTTTGTGACCCAGAAACTCCTTCCGTGGTAGGATTTAGCCCTTTTGTACCAGTCTGAGGATGTAATATCCTTCGTGGCCTTAATAAAAAAGGAATTGTCCAGGATTGTAGGGTTTTCCGTGTAGTAACGGATGCTGGAAATGTCCAGGTTGGCCTGTAAAAAATCATCCAGAAAGGAAATTGTAATATACTGCTCGTAAACTTCCTGAGGTGTGTTGTAGTGACGCTTAAGGGTCGACTGAATCTGCTGGTTTACATAAAGGGTGTCGCTTAAATCCTTAACATTATTGAGCATATCCTTAAAAAGTGTGGCTGTCTGGGTTACGGAAGAGCGGGACTGTTCAATTGTCCACTGATTAAGCCTGTTCCTGAGCCAGAAAGAAAGAATGATGGATAAAATGATAAAAGGGATAAAAAAGGCCACAAAGTATACCACCATGAGTTTTTTTCGAATTTTAAGGTTATCCAGGTTAAGAAGATTAAGTTTAATCATATTTATTTTTGAGATTATACTATTAAATCAAAAGATAAAAAATAAATTTTTACTTGAAAGTGAAATTTTTAGAATAAAAAAGTGTAAAAATCAATGTTATGATATTATAATGTTATGTTATTATTAAATAAGCAAAAACATCATACTTAAACGCTGTTAATTATTGAAAGTTACATTTACTTAAAAAATAATTTGACAGATGGAAATGTGGGTGTTATTGTTTAATTACGACAATTCGTAAGAAAGTCAAAAATAGGAGGAAATTCTTATGAAAAAAATTTTAGCCGCTGTTTCAGTAGCAGCATTGGTTGCTGGTGCAGCATCTGCAGTTGATGTTAGTTCTATGATTCACATTGATGGTAACGCTCTTGACGTTACAACAGCTGGAGACGGTTCAGTAAAGTTCCTTGAACTCAATGAATACGATCCATCTGGAGATTCAGATTACCTCTGGAAGTTGTCAGCTTCTGGCGATAACTTCGGTGCTGAAATCTGGTCATGGAGCATTGATGGTAAAGTTGACTCAAAGAAGATCTGGTTCTCACCACTTGATTTCCTGAAGGTAACAGTAGGAAACGTTGGTGGCCAGTCAATCGCTAACCCACAGTTCGGATGGTGGGCTCAGTCTACAAATAACTACAACTACGGTTATCAGGCTGAATTGACATTTGGTTCACTGGCAGCAAAGATTGCTCTCGAACCAGGTGCAGGTAACTACTGGATTGATCCATCACAGGCAAACGCTTTCAATGGTAAAATTGGTAAGACATGGGCTGATGTAACATATGATCTTGGTGACTTCGGTAAAGTTCAGGGAATCGTAAACATTGGTGGTTCAGTTGGTGCTCACGGTGTTAACGGCTGGAAGTCAGCTGACCTGGCATTCGGTGTTGCTTACAACAAGATGCCATACGGTGCAACAGGTTTCTACGGTGATGCAGTTGTTTCATTCGTAAACGGAACAGACGGTCTCACATTCGGTGGTGTTGACTCACAGATTGGTGGTCAGGTAGTTCTCGGAGCTATTACAGTTCGCGAAACAAACGTAATCGCTTACTGGGATGAATTCAAGTTCGGTTTCGAAGCACGCGCAGAATATGCAGCTGGTTCATTCACACCATATGTTAACGTAGACGGTTATGAAATCATGGCTGCTACACCAAAGATGGAATTCCAGGTTGGATGTGGAACATCTGTAGGTTCAGTATCAATCGATGCTCACCTCTCAGTTCCTGTAACATTCGCTGATTCTTATTCATTCGCATTCTCTATCCCAGTTTCATTCGAACTCAAGATGTAATCTTAGCCAGATTGAATATCTAGGATAATATGACCCCCGTTTCGAAAGAAGCGGGGGCTTTTTTTGTTAACATATTTCTATTAAAGAGCAGTCTTCTAAAATGCAGGATTTTTTTGGAAAGATTCCGGAAATGGCATGTTCTGTTAAGAATGAAGTGTGGAATAATTTGCGGCTTTGATGATTGGTGTAAATAGTTTATTTTGAACGATTTCAAGTTCATTTAGTGTTTCTTCCCTTGCATGGGCAGCATAATGTTCCAGCATGGAAAGGGTTTTATGACCTGTGGACAGCTGAAGTTTACGTTCATTTATATTATCAGCCATATTTGTAATGTAAAAATGTCTCCAGCAGTGGAAAGTAATTTTATTTCCGTTTGGAATTTGTAATTTATTCAATATAAAGTGTAAATCATCATTCCATTGACGAACATTTGCGGGCCGGGAGGGATTGTCTGAAAAAAAAATAAAACTGTCTGGTTTTTTATAGGGATTTTTTTTTATCTGTATGTAAATTGATTTATAAAGTTCAGGAGAAATTTTTATTTCGCGGACATTTCCATTTTTGGGAGATTTCAGTCCGTCCAGTCGGGCCCAGTTATGTCTGACAAATATTCTGTCTGGTGCAATATCCTTAATCATAAGAGCCTGTACTTCTCCAATTCTCATTCCTGTACACATGCTGATAAGGTTTGCAAGCTTACTAGTTTCATTGTTCCATTTAACTGAAAACACTAATTTTGCTTCTTTTTTAGAGAGAATGATTCTTTTTTCGCTTTCCACATGACAATAATTAATTCCATCAAAACAGTTGTTTGAGATTAATCCGTTATGAAATGCCCATTTGAGAGGGCAGGTCAGACTTCGTACAATCTGATTAATTGTTTCGGCTTTTAGTGACTGCCAGTCTTCAATTAATTCAATCATGAAATCCTTAATATCCTGTTTTGTCATTGAACCTATCAAACGGTCGCCAAAGCGGGGAATTATATATTTCTTAACTCTATAAAGCATGATTTTTACATATCTGCGGTGAATGCTTTTACCTACAATTTTTTTTTCTTTTATATATGGTGAACAATCATAATCCCAGAATTTCAGAAGAAAATCCTTTACAGTTGTGCTTTCTGGTTTGTAAGGAAGAATTACCTGCGCTACGTATCCTTTTGCTTTTAGAGCCTGAATGATTTTGTTAATGTCCTCTTCTGTTAATTCCTGTGAAAATATCTCTCCTGCAATTTTATTTCCTTTAGAAATCATTAAATACCTCGTTTTTTTGTTTGTTGTAAATTGATTTTTCGGATTATTTTTGATGTTGATTATCGTTTTTTTTACATGTTCTGTTATTTAACAAAAAAAGCCCCCGCCTCTTTCGAAACGGGGGTCATATTATCCTAGATATTCAATCTGGCTAAGATTACATCTTGAGTTCGAATGAAACTGGGATAGAGAAGTTGAAGTTGTATCCGTCAGAGAATTCAAGTGGAATAGCTACGCTAGCATCGATAGATACTGAACCAACTGATGTTCCAGCACCAAGGTTGATGTTGAGCTTGCTGTCCATGATGTCATAACCTTCTACGTTAACATATGGTGTGAATGAACCAGCTGCATATTCTGCGCGTAATTCGAAACCGAACTTGAATTCATCGCGGTACTGGATGAGGTTTGTTTCACGAACTGTGATAGCTCCGAGAACTGCCTGACCACCAATCTGTGAATCTACGCCCTGGAATACGAGGTCATCACCGCTATATTTGAATGAAACGAATGCATCACCGTAGAAACCTGTTGCACCAAATGGCATCTTGTTGTAAGCAACACCGAATGCGAGTGGTGATGTTGCCCAGCCAGAGTAGCCGTGAGCACCAATTGTACCATTGATTGTTACTACACCCTGTACTTTACCGAAGTCACCAAGATCATATGTTACATCAACCCATGTTCCACCAATTACTTCACCAAATAACTTATGACTTCTTGGCAGCCAGCCCTCCTTTTTACTTTCATCTACATCAGTAGTTGATGGATCATCGGTAAGACCAAGATTTCCGTAGTATTCAGTAGCTGGATTAATCCAGTATTCACCTGCACCTGGTTCGAGAGCAATCTTTGCTGCCAGTGAACCGAATGTCAGTTCAGCCTGATAACCGTAAGCATAGTTATTAGCTGACTGAGCCCACCATCCGAACTGTGGGTTAGCGATTGACTGACCACCAACGTTTCCTACTGTTATCTTCAGGAAATCAAGTGGTGAGAACCAGATCTTCTTTGAAGAAACTGAACCATCAATCTTCCATGACCAGATTTCACCACCGAAGTTATCGCCAGAAGCTGACAACTTCCAGAGGTAATTTGAATCGTTAGCTGGAGCGTATTCATCGAGTTCAAGGAACTTTACGGCACCATGGTCCCCTGTTGTAACGTTAAGAGCGTCACCACCAATGTGAATCATTGAATTAACATCAACTGCAGATGCTGCACCAGCAACCAATGCTAGCGCAATGATTGGAAAATCATTCACAAATAAAAGTAATTCAATATAAAAGAATTGAAAGAATATTATGGAAATTAATCAGGATGATTTTATATTAAAGTAGGCCTGGAAGCCTTTGAGAAAGGGGCGCCGGACATTATGATAAAATCCGGCTGTTTGGAGAAGTATTCAATTAACTATGATTTTTTATCCCTTCTTCCAGTTCCAGAACCCTTTCCAGTGGAAGTTTTTCACATTCGGCAATTATTTCAGGAG
>DGUP01000021.1 GCA_002394685.1 Treponema sp. UBA4307
CCAGTGGCCTGTCGCCATAACAATGAGTTAAACCGCAACGCAGCTTGACTGCGTTGTCGGCTTTGAACTTTTGTTATGCTATTTTTTTATAAATTCTTCCTGTCTACCCAAATTATATACTTTTTTGCTTTTAATTTGTCCATTTTTCCAATACTTGTATTTTACTATTTTCTTATACTTTGTTATTGACTCTCCATCAGGTAATTCCCATCCTGTCTCGATATATTCATCATTTTTATCATATACCATCCAGTTTTTTGCATTTTCTCCAATATGAAAATATTTTTCTGATATTTCAGGATTATCATCAAAATATTGCCATGAATCTGTTGAGTTTCCGTTCCAGCTATCATTTATATATGTTCTTTTTATAATTCTTCCCTCGTCATCATACTCCATTTTTCTTATACTTCCATCAGAAGATTCTTCACAGGTACAATTTCCATTTTCATCATAGGAATAATTTGTAATTACATTATTTGGATCAATTTTCTTTATTAAATATGAGTTGTCATCATACTCGAATACGGTCGTGCCATTTAAGGAATCAATTTCTTTTGTTTTAACCCCTTTGTCATTGTATTCAAATAAAACAACACAATCCTTATCCGTAGGAGATTTATCACTTTTCGATATTCTTTTTACAAGTAAATCATTTTCATATTCATAATATATATAATCAACTCTTTCAAACGGTTTTATATCTACTACAGATTTATACTCTATTATTTGATTCTTTTCATTATATTTCCAATAATTTTTATTGGAACCTTTTCCACTATAAGAATAAATTTCATTTCCATTTATGTCATATTTTGTAATTATTGCATCATCAAAAATTTCTTTAATTTCTTTTACTGCAACAAAAGATAGAAGGATTATTATACAAATTACTATTCCTAAAACTATTTTTTTAATTTTCATTTTACTCCAAAAGCACCCCAGTGCGGGTGTCAGCATAACAATTGCTTAAACCGCAAACCGGCTTGACCGGTTTGTCGGCTTTGAAGCTTTGTTATGGCAATTATATTTCTTTTACAGAATCAGATTTCTTAATTCCTTTTTTTATTTTAGAAGATTCTGTACAACCATTTGAAGCGTATGCTTCTATTATTATTTATTTTCCAAGCGGCGTAAAGCCGCGTACTAACGCTACTTCGTCCAAGCCCTAAAGTTCAATTTCATTTCATAAAGCAAGCTTGACTTGCTTTATGAAATATTCCTTTTTATATTTTCTTGCAGAATTCAATAATTTCGTTCTTTATGCCATTAACGGCTTCTTTAAATTCTATTGAACAGAAACCAATTCTATCAACGCTCGAAATTTCCATGTGACCATAAAAATGTTCGATTGTTGATATCAATCTTTCGCACTCTTTCATGTTTGGACCTGTTCGCAAAACTATGGAATAACCTTTTTTCCCTTTTGAAAGACTTGCATGCGGTTCATGAGTATTGCACCACGGAGTGCACCTGTCGATGAAGGCCTTAAACTGTCCAGGAACATCTGCCCAATATGATGGTGATACACATATTACTATATCTGCTTTTTCAAATTCATTTATTAAAGAATCAAAATCATCGTGTTGAATACATTTTGCTGTTGAATGGCAGGTTCTGCAGCCTTTACAAAAATTAAATTTATAATCATCAATACAGACTGTAGTTGTATCGTATTTTTGTTTAATACAATCATTTGCGATTTTTACAATTTCAGCAGTTGCACCATTTTTTACAGGACTACAATTAATTATTAATGCATTCATTTTTTTTCTTCCTAACAAAGCAGGCCAGTGGCCTGTCGCCATAACAATATTTCTCCGTATCCACAGTAGGAGAGTTTGACTGTTAAAGATGTCAGTGTAAGACCTGCTGTAAATGCATTATAGCCTTAATTCTAACATAATGTTCATATTTTTTCTATATAATATTAGTATCCGTGTAATCCCAAAAAATCCGTATCCGTGTAAAATGGCCGGATAAAAAAAGTCAAAGTATAAATCAAAGACTTTAAAATTAAGAAAGAAAATGATTTTTCCAAAGTACAAACTTTAATTAAAAAATATGTAAATCACATTTTATCCAGGGGACTGATGACACCGCAGGGGCCTTTATTAAGAACATGTGTGTAAATCATTGTGGTACTAACATCACTGTGTCCCAAAAGTTCCTGGATTGTACGTATGTCGTAACCATTTTCCAAAAGGTGTGTCGCGAAAGTATGTCGAAATGAATGACAGCTGGCATTTTTATTTATACCGGCTGCAAGAATTGCCTGTTTTACAGCTCTCTGCATAAGAGATTCATCCAGGTGCCATCGTCCCTCTTGTTTTGTGTTTTTATTAATCCATCTGTTCTTTTGAGGAAAAAGCCATTGCCACTTAAATTCTTTGCAACCATCTGTATGTTTTTCAGCAAGGGCATTAGGAAGCTCAACTGCTCCAAATCCATCCAGAAGATCCTGCTCATGAATTTGTTTTACATTTTGAATGTGTGCTTTTAATTCTGGAATAATAATCTGTGGAAGCATAACATGACGATCTTTGTCACCTTTGCCATGACGTATAATTATTTCATTCTGGTCAAAATCCACATCCAGAATTCTCAAGGACAAAGCTTCATTCAAACGCATCCCGGTTCCATAAAGAAGTTTTGCAATTAATTTTTTCTGTCCGCTTAAATTATTTATGACTTTAATCACTTCCTGATGACTGAAAACTACTGGTAATCTTGCTTTCTTTTTTGCATGAATAACAGAATTCAATTCACTGACAGGAGTATTTCTTATAAATCGAAAATAAAAGAGAAGGGCAGCGAGAGCTTGATTTTGAGTTGATGCACTTACATTTTTTATTACTGCAAGTTTTTTTAAATAAGCGTTTATTGTATTTTCATTTAATGTTTTAAAATTATTTATATTTTCCTTAAGAAAATCTTCAACCCATTTATCATAACGCTTAATAGTGCATTCTGAATAGTGGCGGACAATTAAGGCCTCGTGAAGTTTCTTCAATTCCATATTGATTGTTTCCTCAGCAAACTTTCCATTTGTTTTAGGGAGGAATTCTGGATATTCGTTTTCTTCAATATTAAAAAGGTTAGTTTGATAAAGATTATCAAGAAGAATATCTATGGACTTTTGATTATTTGGAATAAGCCAGATTTTTTCTTCCTGAATCCATCTTCTGCCTGGAACATTTTTTACAGCGTTAAGGACAGAAGTGTTAAATCCGGAAGAAAACTTTATTGCAAACTGGGTGTCCTGATAATTATTGATAGTTAATGTCATTTGCTAAACTCCTGATGTAAAAATTAACTAAGAAACAATTATTTAATCTCTACAGTAAATGCTCCGTAAACATAGGCTGCAACATCGTAAGGTGAGAAGTGTACAAAGATTTTATCTTTATCGCAGGAAAACTTCATTGATGAAACAGCATCTACACCAGCTCCTTCTTCAATCCAGCCACCGTCTGGAATAAGTTCCTTTAATTCTTCAATACATTTTCTGGAAATTTCTTCGGTGGTTAAGCCGGAAGCTTCTTCAATAGACAACTGCCTGTTCTTTTTTACATCCCATGTTATGGAATCAATATAGTGAAGGCCGTGAGCTCCTCCGCTGTAACTTTCGTAATAGAAGATAACTGAAATCATGCTGCCGGAACTTGTAACTTCACTTTTAACATCATAGTAATAGGGGAGAATTAATTCTTCATCTAATTCTTCCTCTGAATTTTCGTAAATGCTATGCATTTCATCCCAGAAATCTGAATATTCATCAATAATGTTGTAGTAAACTGTTTCCTGCTGTGCCAGAACTTTGTTAAACTCAGAAAGTTTTCCTGATGTAAATTGAGGATAGTCCAGTGTTGCTTCACATTTCTGTGTTTTGGATTCCAGATGAACTGTATTATAGTCAGTGACTCTGGAACATGAAGCAGAAAATAAAATCAGAAGTCCAATTGAAAAGAAAACTGGTAAAAATTTAAAAACACTTTTTTTCATAGATATCATCAACTCCTTTTTATACTATTTAAATGTTTTAATCCTTAAGGGATCCATTTGAAATCATTATGTAATACTTTATTGTATTAATTAAAAGATCAACATTATTAATTTTTACCTTATCAGTATTTATATGTTTACCTTCGCAGCGAACTTTAATTCTTCCCTCAAGAAGAAGATAATATAAATCTGAAGCCTGTGTATCTGAAAGGGAAACTGTATAAACTTCTTTTACGCTTCCATCCTTGTTTGTTGTTATATTACATTTTCCCAGTCCGAATGCCTGATTTTTTTTCTTTGAATAAAAGCGAACCTTATTTGTATAAACCCACACATCTCCATCATATGTAACTTCAAGATTTAATTTATATGGATTGATAAGGCCTTTTGTTATATATAAACGAACAGGATAACAGGAAGTCATTTCTGGTATGATGATTTCATTTTGACCAGTTGCCTCATTTTTTTGTTCAACAAAAAGAGTACTTATATCTTCGACTTTTGAAGTTGCTTTTGGCTGAAAGACCGCTAGAGTCTGGCAGGAGGTAAAAGTGAATGTAATTGAAAGTAATAATATAGAAAGAAAAATCTTTTTCATAGAAAACTCCTATCAAATTTTAGACCCGATGAATATATAATATGATAACAAATAATTGATGAAAAAGGCTACATTTCTTTTTTCAGAAATTCAGTAAACTCTGATGCTGGCATTGGCTTTGCAAAATAGTAACCCTGTATCATTTCAGCACCGAATTTTTCAACTAAATCAGAACTTTCCTGGGATTCAACTCCTTCCACAAGAACAGATTTCCCCATTTCGTTTACCATGTTGATGAGATGTTTAAGTGGAATAAGATTTTTTTCATCTTTAAGGGCTGCATCAAGGAGACTTTTGTCGAATTTAACTTCACTGAAAGGAAATTTCAACAGGCGTGAAGTGTTTGCATATCCAGTACCAAAATCATCCAGTGCAAATTCAATGCCTTCCCTGATCAGACGGTTCATTACTTTTTCAAGTTGCCCCTCACTGTTTTCAAGAAGGCTTTCTGTAATTTCAAGGCGGATCATATTTCTTTCAATCTGCCAGCGGTCAAGAATATTCAGTATATTTTCTACAGCATCTTCCTGCATGCACTGCTGAATTGAAAGATTTATATTAACCTTTTTTATTCCAAGTGCCCTGCAGTTTGTCTTGTGAATGTACTCGCAGGTCTTTTCAAGGGCAATGTCCCCGATAATTAAAATCAGCTCATTTTTTTCAGCTTCAGGAATGTATAGGGATGGTGCAATGTAATTTCCTTCAATATCTTTCAGACGTATAAGGGCTTCCGCACTGTTAAAGCATTTGCTCTTCAAATCATAAATAGGCTGAAGAAATACTTCAAAAGATTTATTCTGAACGGATTTCATTACACTGCTTTGAATAAAGAGTTTGTGATTTAAAGAATAAATGTCATTTGGTTCAATGTAATTTATTTTGTGGGCTGATGAATCAGAACTCTGCTGAACATATCGGAGAAGTGAAATCAGTTTGGAATATGTCTGATTGTCAGCGTTGTTGTCGATTTTTTCAAGAATGGAAATATCATCCAGGAGAAAAGTTTTATAGAGAAGTGGAAAATGAATGTGGTTCACGGCACCCTTATAAGGTCTTACATTCATCAACGGATCTGCCATAAGTTGTCCAAGTTTTTTTTCAGCATCGTTCTTGTTTTTAAAATAGATTGCAAGGGTATTGTGAAAAAGATAGAAGAAATAGTTCCGGCCAGTATACTGCTTTGCATGTGTAATGAACTGTTTAAGCATATAGTGGGAATTTTCTCCTCCATAAACATTTTTCATTACATCTATGTTTGTAAAGTAAAAAACTGCCAGGGCTTTCCGCTGTTTATTCTCATGACGGGCATAAAAGTATTCCTTAAAGGCAACTCTGTTAAAGGCTCCCATATCCCTTACCGTAAAATCTTCCGGATTTGTAAGCGTAAAATATGAAATTGCTTCAGAGATTGCTGTAGCCAGACCGATTACCAGCATATTTGGATGATAATATTGAATCAGCATAGCAATTGATACAGCAATGGAATATGAAAATACGAGAGAAATCTTTTTATTATTCACTTTGTTTTTATGAATAAAAAACTGGGAAATAACAAAGATAATAATGAGCAGGTCAAAAATGTAGAGACAGGTCATTCCCCATGAGTGAAGGTATGTTCCCTGGATATCAAAATAAAATACTGTATGAAGCCATGGTGTCAGCGAAATAAAAATAATTTCAGAAACAATCATAACCCTCATAAAAATTTTAAGGGAAAGGGGAACCGGGCTGTGCTGGTATATAATTGTAAGTACAAAAAAAATGTAAAAAAATGGAACCAGATTAACCAGAATTATGTGGATTACGTTTATAAGATAATTTAAATTTATCAGACGAAGGGGCATGTAGGAAATGGCAAAGGCACTTCCTATATTTGACGCGAGAGCAGATATTGTTGTTAATATAAAGATCATGTAAGCCTTGTTTTCTCTTGTGGGAAAGCATTCAAAAAGTCTGGCTAGTGCAAAGAGAATTACTAAAATTATCAGGGCTACTACATCGTACTTTATTTCATATAACATCTGAATTCCTGAAACTAACATTAAAACTTTCAGACCTGTAAATATAAAAACTCCTTTAATATCAGCCTGATAGTTATTTCTTAATATTATATAGAAAAAAAGCCCCCTTGGGTAGAGAGTTGTAGTAAATTTAAAAAACTGTATAATAGAAACAATTATGAATGTACTTGTAATAAATGGAAGTCCTAAAACAGATAATTCAATTACTTTACAGACAGTCTTGTATATTCAAAAAAAGAACCCTGAAGATAATTTTACTTTTATCAATGTTGCAACTCATCTTCAGGCTTTTGAAATTGACTTTAGAGAAACCGTCAAAATGATTTATGATGCAGACTTGATTTTGTTTTCTTATCCGGTTTATTCAGGTTCTGTACCGGCAAATCTATACAGGTTTCTTGAACTGATGAAGGATAATCATCTTTTTCTGGCTGCCAAGTATTTTACACAGATAACAAGCTCTGAAAAATATATGGATGTAACGGCACATTCTTTTGTTCAGCAGAATTGTCAGGAAATGAAACTCCGCTGCATAAAAGGTTTTTCAGCACGAAGGACAGATCTTCTTACTCCGGAAGGTCAGAAAGAGGCTGATGATTTTTTCAAATATGTTAAATACTGTTACGACCATGATATATATGAAAGTCCTGCAGATCCGCCGAAAGTCTATAAGGGAAACAGGTCTTTTGTTCCCCGGAAACAGGTGGACCGTATGCCTGGAAAAATCAGTGTGCTTACAGATTGTAAGGAAAGCGATATTACCCTTCGTTCAATGATTGACCGTTTCAGGGCTCAGTCTCCTTATGCCCTGGAGGTTTATAATCTTCTTGAGCAGGATATTAAGGGCGGATGTACAGGCTGCCTTAAGTGTATTAGAAATGGAAAGTGCGTTTATAAAGATTCCTTTTCAAGTCTGTACAATGATTTCATGAGTTCTAATGCGGTCATTTTTGCCTTTTCAATTCAGAATCATTTTATGTCCCTGCATTTTAAGAAGTATTTTGAAAGAACTTTTGTTGCTGGCTGCCGTAATATAAAAAAAGGTCTGCCTCTTGCATTTATAGTCAGCGGACCTTTGGATGATGAAGCATCTTTAAGAATGTGGATGGAAGCCTATGCAGATTCTCAGCAGGCATTTCTTGCAGGAATCGCCACTGATCAGAAACAGCCTGACAGTGAACTGGATGCAATTGTAAAAAGAATTTCCTATGCAGTTGAACATAATTATAATGCAAGCAGGTTTTTTTATAACCAGGCCTATCATAAAATACACAGAGATTTTATGTTTTTAAAGCAGGGGGAAAGAAAATCTGATCACCGCTATTATAAAGATAATAAGCTTTACGATTTTCCTCAAAAACAAAGGGGAGAAAGAATTTCTTCTTACATTACAGGATTTTTAATGTCTATTCCATTCGTTAAAAAATTTCTTGGTCCAAGACTTCAGGAGAGACTTCTTGTTCCTTACAGAAAGGTTTTAAATCGTGTGGATGAAGAAAAGGCTCTTGCAGACCAGAAGCAGGCAAAGGAAATAAGCGAGGCTCTTTTTAGTGCAGTTCAGCTTCCTGAAAATATGGAAGAGTCACAGGATGATATAACTTCTTCAGCAGAAAAAAAATCTCTTCTCGCAGGAACCTGTCCGGAACTTGCCCAGAATTCGTCTCTTACGGAATCTGGTAAAGAGAATCCTGAACAGGGGTCGTTCATGGCAGAAAAAGAGACTTCTTCTCTGGAAGACAATCTTCCAAGCGATGATTTCTTTAATAATCTGTCCCGGCCTTAAAGTACATCGTCCTCTGTGTTTTCTACGTCTGATGAATTTGTAAAGTAGTAATCAAGAAATAGGACTGTAGATTTGTAGTCCCAGTAGTCTACCCAGAGGGCTATAGTCATAAGATTTTCTTTTAGATTTACATCTGGAATAAATGGATCCCAGACTGCTGACAGTTGACGGAATCCGTTTTGCAAGGCGTAGAGCCAATAATAGTCTTCTTCAAAAATTGTGTAATTGTTTATCATTCCATCCACAATATCAGGTTTTCCGTAAATCTTTTCAAGTCTTGCTTCAAAACTATAAAAAGCTGCTTTTGCTTCTGTTCCACTATCGTTAGTTTTAATGTTTGTTTGAATGGCTCTTATATGGTAAAGCCCGAAATCTGGATCAACCCATACAAGATACTTGTTGAATGTAGGATGTTTTTTTATAGGTGTGATAACGTAAATATCGTTTTCTGCATATTCAGCCTGGTGATTATCACAATTCTCCTCTTTTCCTCGCCCTGAACCTGCTCTATAAATAATTTTTTTATTGATCATGTTTCGCCTCTGCATCCCATGCAGGGGCTTTTTTTATGGGCTCGTGAGCCCGTGAAAATATGTAGCGAAGCGAAATATTTTCATAATAAACCACCCGCTATGCGGGTGAGAGACGAAAGCTTATAGCAAAAAAAGCTTTCCTCGAAGATGTACAATAAGATTGTTCAAGTCTATTGCATAACACCAAGGAGGAAAGCTGAATGGCAAATATAAGAGACTCGTTGAGTCATACAAAATGGTTGTGTAAATATCACATTGTGTTTACACCAAAGTATAGAAGAAAAGCAATATATGGACAGTACAAGGAAAGTATTGGACAGATATTGCGGCAATTGTGTAATTACAAAGGAGTGGAAATTGTAGAAGGGCATCTGATGCCCGACCACGTACACATGTTAGTAAGTATACCACCGAAATACAGTGTGTCGCAATTTATGGGATATTTAAAAGGCAAGAGTAGTCTGATGATATTTGATAAACATGCGAACTTGAAGTATAAATTTGGAAACCGCCATTTCTGGGCAGAAGGATATTACGTAAGTACAGTCGGCTTGAATGAAGCTACAATTGAGAAATATATCCGTGAACAGGAAGCTCACGATATAGCGATGGATAAAATTTCAGAAAAAGAATACGAAGACCCTTTTAAGGGTAGTAAGTAGTACAAAAGGCTCTTTAAGAGCCAGCGGGTGACAAGCTGCAATAGGCTTGAACGTATGTGAAAGCGTGGGACTTAAGTCTTGGCTTGAGACCCTTAGCCTTATAGGCTAAGAGCAAACCACCCGTTTGACGGGTGGTTGTGATTAAGGCACTACTTAAAGAATCTGAAAAAAATTTTTAAATTTTTCCTCGAATTTGGGAATTCTTTTTACATTTTTGTAACTTCACTGCTGATTATATAGTAGGGGGCTGATGAAAATGCTTGGCGCACTTTTGTCATATGCAGATTCTGCCGTCGGCTAATCTGACATTAAGCTTCCTCTACAACCGCACTGCGGAATATAAGGAGTAATCGTATGAAAAATACTGATGTAAAAAATCTTACCCCGGAAGAAAAATGGGAGCAGGCGACAATCGCCAACAATTACATTTTCTACAAGGTCATGCATGAAAATCCGGATGTCTGTAAAGAACTTCTGGAAATCTTACTGGAAATGAAAATTGACCGGATTGAAATTTATCAGGAAAAAGAACTGCTGGCTGAATTTGGAAAGAAGGGAATCCGTATGGATGTATATGCAAGGGGCATGGACAAATCATTCGACCTTGAGATTCAGGCCTGTGACACAGGGGAGCTGCCTGAAAGAGCCCGTTATTATCAGGGACTTATGGACACAACACAGCTGGAAAGCGGCCAGGATTTTAAGAATCTTAACAGCAGTTATATAATTTTTATCTGCATTCCGGACATCTTTAAGAAAGGCCTGGGCAAGTACACATTTGAAAATCTCTGTCTGGAAAACCCTGAAATCAAGTTGAATGACCGGGCCTACAAATACTTTTTTATTGCCAGAAACTATGATAAACTGTTGAACGAACAGCAGAAGGCTTTCATGAAATGCATGCTCAGTAATGAAAGCTCAAGTACGTTTACGGAAAAGATCATCCGCATGGTGAAAAATGCAAAGCTCAACACTCAGTGGAGGAATAGTTTTATGGAATTCGAAAGACAACTGGCCTATTCATTCCGTGAAGGCAAAGCAGAAGGTAAAGCAGAGGGGATGGAACTAGGCAAAGCTGAAGGAAAAGCCGAAGGAAGAGACGAAAAAGCGATAGAAGACTCTGTGGAACTCCTAAAGAAGGGTATTGCTCCTGAAATAATTGCCGAATGCGTAAAACTTCCACTGGAGAAAGTTCTGGAACTGGAGAAAGGGGTAAAGACCGAAAACTTCAGTTAAATTTCTTTTGCCAGAAACTATGATAAACTGTTGAACGAACAGCAGAAGGCTTTCATGAAATGCATGCTCAGTAATGAAAGCTCAAGTACGTTTACGGAAAAGATCATCCGCATGGTGAAAAATGCAAAGCTCAACACTCAGTGGAGGAATAGTTTTATGGAATTCGAAAGACAACTGGCCTATTCATTCCGTGAAGGCAAGGCAGAGGGAAAAGCCGAAGGAATTGCAGAAGGAATAGATAAAAAAGCTGTAGAAGCCTCTGTGGAACTCCTAAAGAAGGGGATTGCTCCTGAAATAATTGCTGAATGCGTAAAACTTCCACTGGAAAGGGTTCTGGAACTGGAAGAAGAGATAAAAAAGAAAGAGCTCTGTTAAAAATATTTTGCCAGAAACTATGATAAACTGTTGAACGAACAGCAGAAGGCTTTCATGAAATGCATGCTAAAGCAGAATCGATGTAAGGTAAAAAAAATCCCGGCTACCGTAAGATAACCGGGAAAGGGTTTAGCAGAAAAATGATTATTCTACTGCTGAAAGTTTTTTATTCTGCTGTAGGGTCAACATTAGTTGTATACAGTTTTGTGATTGTCAATGTTCCTGTCATATCTGACGAACTAGCGAATTTAAACTGCATACCGATTGTGGATTCTTTTCCTACAATATCACTTACATCCAATACTATAATAGATTCTGTTCCATTATTATTAGTAGAGTACCAATGCCAAACTGTGTGATCCATACAAAAAAGACTTGACCAGGCATCTTCTCCAAAAGCAGCAACATTAGCAGGCTGTTCCACTTCTGCGACAAGGTATTTGTACTTCAATGTTGCGTTGTCTGATAAATATACCTTTGCTATAACACTGTTACTTTCATCTCCTGCATCACAATATTCATCTGGTGATGAAATGTCGTACACTTTTGATGAAAGAATTACGTCTTCTGCAGCATCTTCCCCAGGAACATCCCCATTACAAGCCATGAATGACATAGCCATAGCAGCAGCAACCAATGCAGCCATACCAATTTTAGCAATCTTTTTCATAAAAATTCCTCCTTTATTTATGAAAACGCGTTTTTTAACTCCCTCGATTTTAAAAAGAACTTTTTTTATGTTCAGGCTCAAGAATCTCAAACCTGTAAATACTTTAATATAGAATTTCTCATCGCGAAACTTGAATTATTATTTAAAATTACTTAAATATTTAAACAAATAACTTTAAAAAGGCCTTTTTAGGAAATTTAACTAACTTTAAAGAATGTAAATAGTTAGGTAAAATAACAAAAAAAAATTCAAAATATAAAAAAACAATACAAAAAAAAAGCATTCTGTAAGTTATTTATGATTTATAAAAATAAGAGAGGATAATTGCAGTTTACTTAAAAAGAAGTTAAATAAAATAATAAATTAAGTAAAAAAAAGACCAGCCCCTCAAAAAGGAACCGGTCTTTAGAAATATAGGGTAAAAACCCGTGAAAATACGTATTATTTATTTTTATTCAAAATGCAGCTTTCAACTTTACCTGTAGCCAGATCAATAAAACGTACAAAAAGGGAAACCTTGTTTGCTTCATTAAGGTTTTTCCAGATTTTGTCAGTCAGCTGGTCAATATTGCCTGTAAGTTCTACAAGAGCCGGTTCTCCTTCAAAACTTGGAAGTGGATTACCGTTCTGCATGTAAGTATGGATATAGCGGCCAAAACCTGCTTTAGGATTTTCATAGGTGAAAGTATAGCGGTTGGCAGATGAATCATCACCATTATCGCTTTTCAAAATTGACATGGAAATATCAAAGGAACCATTTTCTACATGGAGCAGTGACGAAATGCGGGGTGTGTAATTAGGAGCATCTGGTTCTGCGCGGCGGCTTCGGAGTGACTGTTCAAAAGTAAGTCCTTTTGACATACCTTCGTAGATTGTGTCTGTCTGGTCACCGTTTGTAACAATCGTATCATTTTTCAGAACCCTTACAGGTGCGTAAATGATAAGACTTGGATCTGTAAGCTTTGAAGGATCAAAAGCCTGAGTGCGGATTCCGTCTCCATCCTCTACAAATACTCTGTTGCGGCTGTTTTCGCTGCGACCCATAATCCAGTAAGCGGCAACTGCGTATTTTCCATCTTCAGATTTACCTGCAATGATGCCGCGTCCCGGATATTCATTTCCAGAAAGTTCTCTTTCAAGATTTAAAATTTCCATAAATTGCTCCCGTTCAGGCAGTTTTTTTTATACTCCTGATAATTTTTATTAATATTACCATAAGCCATTTAAATATGCTATATTTTGAGTATGGCAAATATTGTTGATTATCTTGAATGGCGTTCAGACATCACTTTTGATCAGGTGGAATTTAATGTAATTGATTCACTTATTCTCTGTCTGAATGAATACAATTCTTTTAATGATTTAGTTGATTCTCAGCTTTGCAAAAAGGGCGTAAGTCTTAATCAGATATATAAAGACTATTATACAAAAGGAAATGTTCCCAGCCGTCTCCATGTAAATCCTATGGTTAACAGTCAGATGATGAGCTTAATTGAAAAAACTGGACAGTCAAAGCGCTATGGACAAATCACTGCAACTGGATACAGAAATATAATCGATCTTGAAAAAGATGAACAGTTTTCTGCAATTACCTATTCCTGGGGAAAGGGATTTAAGCGGATTAATTACATAGTTTTCCGGGGAACAGATGATAATATTGTGGGCTGGAAGGAAGACTTCAATTTAACTTTCAAGGAAGTTCCCGCCCAGAAAGATGCCCTTGCATATCTTGAAGAAGTTGCAGCAAGACTTCCCGGTAAAATTCTTATTGGAGGACATTCAAAGGGTGGAAATCTGGAGATTTACGCTGCTGCCAGATGCAGTGATAAAATCCGAAAAAGAATCGGGGCAATTTATAATTTTGACGGCCCGGGTTTTGATGAGGAGTTTATTCAATCGGAAAACTTTAAGAAAATAAAACCCATAATCCATACATTTTATCCTCAGGAATCAATTGTTGGGATGATGATGTTCCATGATGATGATTATACTATTGTAGAAAGTGAAAAACATCTTGTTGATCAGCACGATCCTTTTAACTGGCATGTAAACCGCAGCACCTTTATAGAAAGACCGGATTTAAATGAAGGCTCAAAGTTTGTAAATGAAACAATGAATAAGTGGATTTATGATCTTAGTCCGGAACAGAGGGAACTTTTTGTAGATGCACTTTTTTCCATTACAGATGAACTTGGGGCCAGAAAAAACGAGGACCTTACTGAAAATGGTTTCAAATCGTTTTTTGGAGCCGTAAAATCTGTTGCAAAACTGGACTCTAAAACCAGAAAGGCTGTGTTCTCAACAATCAGGCTCTTAATGAAATTTGCAAAAGAAAATGTATCCATGCTTAAAAATCATCATTAAAAAAAAACTGTAAAAATTAAATAAAAAATCTCTAAAAAGTTGATAAAAGTACTCAATTTATGATAGATTATCTAATCATTTCGTAAATAAAAGAAAAAAAATTCTAATCTTGTGTAGAATTCTGAACTTTTATTTATGATATATATAATAAAAGGGTACTTGGAAAAGTTATTTTTTTCAAGGTAACTCTGAATAGTCATTACAAAATATTTATTTATAAATAACGAGTTAGTCTATGAAAATTTATTTAATGCTCAATTCCTATCAGTCAACTGACTGCCAGGTCCTTAAGGCATTTTTTGCAGGGAAAAATCACGAATTATGCTTTTTTGGGGACTTTTATGAACTTTTTGATGCCATCTCTCATGACGGGCCGCTTTCTGTGGAACTAATTGTGATTGATTATTATGCTTTTGATCATGATTATTTTAATCCATATCAGGAATTGAAAAGAATGGGCTTGAAAATACCCATGGTTTATTATAACGATCCTTATCCCTCCAAGAATCAGCTGGCAGATTACTGGCTTACAAAAAACCGTGATATGTTCAAGAAAATCCTGGATCTGGAAGGGGAGAGAGAACTGCGGGAAGTGCTGGCCCTTCTTCAGAAAGTAAATATTAAAAGCAGCAGGATTTTTTCAGATAAGTATTTTGTTACTCCCCTTAAAATGGAAGAAGAAAAAACTCCCTATGATTACAGCAGAAAGTTCATTCCTCCTCTGGAAATGCATTATGAAAAGAAACAGCATTTTGACATAGAAAAATTCTGCATTAAACATTCCATAGGACAGTCCAGAAGAAAATTACTTGATTTCTTCCACCGTAATCACAAAAAAACTCTGGATGTGGAAACAATATGCCTTTTTATGTGGAACGAATTTTCTGAAAAAAAGGCAAGGCAGCTTTATTCATATATTTATGATTTAAGAAAGGCTTTTAAGGCTGAAGGTGACTACAATCTGTCTCTTTCAAGATGCGGCAAGAATCAGTATTCCTTTTTTTGTAACCCGGGGACTTCTCTTTAGTTTGATATGTATAAACCTGAATGGAAAAAGTTTTTTTGCAAACACAGGAGTATTTGTGCTATAATCCATTCGGTTTAGTAAATTAAATTTTAAGGACTTATAAAAAATGAAAAAGAATTCTGCTTCACTGTTTCTTGCTGCATTTGCAACACTGTTTTTGTTATCAGGTTGTCAGACATTTAAGGTAAATGTTTCTGAAGAGCCTGTTTTTGTTATCGCATCCGTTCATGCAAATCCTAACCTTCCATGGAAAATTGCAACTTCGGATTTAAGGTCTGATTACAATGAAGACACTGTAGGAAACGGAAGTTTAATTAACAATCAGATTAATAAGATTTTTAATAAGGATGATCCTGAACTGCTGGGAGCACAAAACAGATGTGATTATATTCCTGAATCCCTGGAAAGATATTTTAATCAGGCTGGGGTTAAATATGTTGAACATTCTGTTTTTATGGAAACAGAAATCTTCAAAAATACAGAAACTTCATTTATGGGTAAGATGGAAAATGAATTACCTGCAACTGATTATAAAAACTGGCCTCACGGTGACAAAAAGCTTGCAAAGGCAATTGCGGAACAGACTGGGGCTGATTATTTGATTTACATCGACGGCTACTTCCAGAAGGAAAAGGTTCGCAACAGTGCACTGGATCTTTCTGCCCAGGCAGATGCAACCCTTCAGATTACTGTTCTTGATAAAACTGGTAAAATGGTTATGACAAAAAGATATAATTGTGATTCTTCCTCTACCATCAAGGCAAAGAGAAGTAAGTACGATCACAATGATATGAATGACCTTTTCCCTAGTGCAATTGACCACTGCATTTCATCATTTGTTTCTGACATTGTTGTAAATGATATTGGCCAGGAGATGATTGATTCGGCTGCTAAAGATATGGAACTTTACGGAGAAGAAGGAACAACAATCACACTTCCTTCAGCAAAGCCTGAAAGTGATAATACTGAAGCTGAATAAATTCCGGGACTATTATTGTTTGATTTCAACGGCGAATTCTTTTTTTAGAATTCGCCTTTTTTTTGCTCAGGCTTGAACATGGCAATGGAATTGAACAAGGCCGGCGTTCTTGATAAATATGGCGTAATTGAAAGAATTAGAATCTCTATTAAAATATACTATGGCTTTGCCAAGCCGTAAATTGACAGATGAAAAACCTAATTTCCTCAGCACGTTCCCTAAATTTCTAAAAATTCCCACAGAAACTATTCAAAAAGCGAAATTTTTGTGTTATAAAATCTGCTATGTACTGTAATGCATTCAGAAAAAAGCAAACTTTTTCAAAACCATTTGACAATAATTTAGCATTGCCACAAAATTCACAGCACGAGTTTTACGCTCTAGCGGAAAACTCGCTAAGCAAGCGAAGCTTGCGACCAGCACTAGCTATAATCCTCTTTGAATCTTTTTTTCGGGCTACGCGTATTTTAAATCAAACATTACAACTTTCTCACCCAGGAAAACCGCCCGTAAGGGAGTCTATGACTTTATCAGTCAAAGGCTTTGCTTTACTGGCTTTTTTATTTAAAATTATATAGGAGTAGTTTTATGAAAAAACTTTTAAAACTTGCCACGCTAATTCTTGGCATGGCATTACTTTCTGTTTTTGCTTCGTGCAATGGAGAAGTAGTAATAAAAGAAGTGGATAGAAAAGCTGATGAAACAGCTCCTTCCTCAGTTACCAATCTTACAGCCACTGCAAAAGACAGTCGCGTTCTTCTTACATGGACAGATGCTGCCGACAGTGACATTTACGGTTATGAAGTAAGCTGCAGCGGAACAAATGCAATCAATCGTGTAGTGCTTCCTGCTTTGGACTCTACCAGCATGATGGTTCCACAGGGAGCAGGCGGAACTTATGTAAGCGGTCTTACTAATGGTACAGAATACACATTTACCGTAAAGACCGTAGACACCAGCGGAAACAAGAGTGCGGGGGTAACTGTAAAGGCTACACCAGAGGCACCTGCTGCAGAAGAAACTCTTAAAATTGCCCTTACAGCAGAAGTCCCTCACGAAAACGGCTATGCCGGAAATAAGAGCAATACAAAGGTAACCGTCACCGCAAACATTACAAGTGCAAGTACTGTAAAAAAAGTTGTCTGGAAGAAAGAAGGGGCTCTTATTGCAAAAACTCTGCTGGCTGATGCAGAAGCCACTGCTGCAACTGTTAGTAATGATAACGCAAAATGGACTTTTGACATTACAGCAACAGATGAGAGTGCAAATGGCATATACACGGTAGCTGTTATAGATGAAGCAGGTCGCGAAGAAGCCGAGCAGATTACAATAGAAAACTTTGATTTTACAGCTCCTAAAATAGTTAAGGTTACAAACGCGGTTTATTCTTCAGATTTGAGTGCAATTATTTTGAACTGGACAGAGCCAGGTGACAGCGACTATGACCATGTAGACATAAGTTTTACAAGCAACGATGGTACAAGTGACAGCACGGCAAGCCAAGCCGTAAGCGTCACAAAGGGAACTGCAAATAAAACCTTCAGCAGTATTGACGGAGAAAAGGCTTACTACACCTACACCTTCATAACCTATGACGAGCTTGGAAACAAGGGAGCTGATTATACTTACAAAGTTTCCGTAAGCACCACTGTAAGCAAAATTCCAGAAGGCTTTGTAAGGGTTTCTGGAAAAAGAATAACAGGAAATGAAAGCTGGACACCGTCATCAAGTGTGTTTGTAAGCGGAAGAAGCCTTACTATCCCGGATTTGTATGTGTGCGACCACGAGGTAACACAGGCAGAATACGAAAAATACTGTAAGTACAGCTCATCAAGTCCTTCAAGCAGTTACGGAGCAGGAGATAACTACCCTGCATATTATGTTAACTGGTATGACGCAATCGTTTACTGTAACCTGCGGTCAATGGATGAAGGCTTGACTCCTGCCTACGCAATCGGCGGGGAAAGAGACCCTACAAAATGGAGCGGAATTGTAGGAAGCGGTACGGACGGATACTGTGGCCCATCTTCAAATAACAGTACGTGGAATGGCATGACCTTTGACAATACAGCGGATGGCTACCGCCTGCCAACAGAAGCAGAATGGGAGTACCTTGCAAGAGAAGCTGCCTCTTCAAGCACAACATATTCAGGAAGCAAAACTGTAGGAGATGTGGCATGGTACAATGGTAACTCAGATTCTAAAACTCATGAAGTAAAAGGCAAGGCTGCAAACGCTCTAGGCATTTATGACATGAGCGGAAACGTGTACGAATGGTGCTGGGACTGGTATGGAGGCATTTCGTCTTCTACTGGGGCTTCTGGTGCGTCGTCGGGCAATTACCGTGTCCAGCGTGGCGGCTCTTGGTATAGCAACGCCGGCGGCTGCGAGGTTGCTTACCGTCGCTACAACTACCCGTACAGCCGCAGCGAGTACTATGGCTTCCGCCTTGTTCGCTCCGCGCAGTAACACCCTAGTGATAGCAGTGGAAGGCAGGTCTTATGAAAGGCAAGTACGGAAGTACGGCCGCGGTAGCGGTGACTGAATGAGAACGGCTCTCCACAGCGAAAAGAAAAAACTGGAGTTGTAGAAAAAGCAAATGAGATGATTGATTCGGCTGCTAAAGATATGGAACTTTACGGAGAAGAAGGAACAACAATCACACTTCCTTCAGCAAAGCCTGAAAGCGATAATACTGAAGCTGAATAAATTCCGGGACTATTATTGTTTGATTTCAACGGCGAATTCTTTTTTTAGAATTCGCCTTTTTTTTACTCAGGCTTGAACATGGCAATGGAATTGAACAAGGCAGGCGTTCCCGCCACAAGCGGAAATCGGGCCAAGCCGTAAATTGACAGATGAAAAACCAAATTCCCTCAGCACGTTCCTTAAATTTTTAAAAATTCCCACTAACCATTAAAAAAGCGAAATTTTTGTGTTATAATATCTGTTATGAACTGTAATGCATTCAGAAAAAAGCAAATTTTCTCAAAACCACTTGAAAATAAGTTAGTATTGACGCAAAATTTACAGCACGAGTTTTACGCTTTAGCGGAAAACTCGCTAAGCAAGCGAAGCTTGCGACCAGCACTAGTTATAATCCTCTTCGAAACTTTTTTTCGGGTTATCCGCATTTTAAATTAAACATTACAACTTTCTCACACAGGAAAACCGACCGTAAGGGAGTCTATGACTTTATCAGTCAAAGGCTTTGCTTTACGGGCTTTTTTATTTAAAATCATATAGGAGAAGTTTTATGAAAAACCTTTTAAAACTTGCCATGCTAATTCTTGGCATAGCATTACTTTCTGTTTTTGCTTCGTGCAATGGAGAAGTAGTAGATGAAACAGCTCCTTCCTCAGTTACCAATCTTACAGCCACTGCAAAAGACAGTCGCGTTCTTCTTACATGGACAGATGCTGCCGACAGTGACATTTACGGTTATGAAGTAAGCTGCAGCGGAACAAATGCAATCAATCGTGTCGTGCTTCCTGCTTTGGACTCTAACAGCATGATGGTTCCACAGGGAGCAGGCGGGACTTATGTAAGCGGTCTTACTAATGGTACAGAATACACATTTACCGTAAAGACCGTAGACACCAGCGGAAACAAGAGTGCGGGGGTAACTGTAAAAGCTGCACCAGTTGCAGGAGAAACTCTTAAAATTGCCCTTACAGCAGAAGTCCCTCACGAAAACGGCTACAGTGGAAATAAGAGCAACACAAAGGTAACCGTCACCGCAAACATTACAACAGCAAGTACTGTAAAAAAAGTTGTCTGGAAGAAAGAAGGTTCTCTTATTGCAAAAACTCTGCTGGCTGATGCAGAAGCCACTGCTGCAACTGTTAGTAATGATAACGCAAATTGGACTTTTGACATTACAGCAACAGATGAGAGTGCAAATGGCATATACACGGTAGCTGCTATAGACGAAGCAGGTCGCGAAGAAGCCGAGCAGATTACAATAGATAACTTTGAGTTTACAGCTCCTAAAAAAGTTGAGGTTACAAATGCGGTTTATTCTTCAGATTTGAGTGCAATTATTTTGAAGTGGACAGAGCCAGGTGACAGCGACTATGACCATGTAGACATAAGTTTTACAAGTAACGACGGTACAAGTGACAGCACGGCAAGCCAAGCCGTAAGCGTTACAAAGGGAACTGCCAATAAAACCTTCAGCAGTATTGACGGAGCAAAGGCTTACTACACCTACACCTTCATAACCTATGACGAACTTGGAAACAAGGGAGCTGATTATACTTACAAAGTTTACGTAAGCAACATTCCAGAAGGCTTTGTACAGGTTTCTGGAACAAGAATAACAGGAAATGAAAGCTGGACACCGTCATCAGAAGTGTTTGTAAGCGGAAGAAGCCTGACCATACCTGATTTGTATGTATGCGATCACGAGGTAACAAGAGACGAGTACAAAGCTATCATGGGAAAAGACCCAAGCACCGCATATGCCTATGACAAGGATGGAAACCAGCTTACAGGAGATGCTGTACTGAACAATCCCGTAAATTATGTAAACTGGTACAGCGCTCTTGTTTACTGCAACAGGCTTTCCATAAAAGAAGGCCTTACCCCATGTTATAAAATTTCTAATTCCACTGACCCTGATACATGGGGAAGCGTGCCGACTTCAATGAATTCTACATGGAATGCGGCTGCCTGCAATTTTGAGGCAGACGGATATCGATTGCCGACAGAAGCTGAATGGGAATGGCTTGCCCGTGGCGGAGAAAACTACACTTATGCAGGAAGCGACACGGTTCAAGATGTAGCATGGTATGAAAACACTACAAATGGTAAAGGCTCTAGAGAAGTGAAGACAAAGAACGCAAACGCCTATGGACTATACGACATGAGCGGAAACGTGATGGAATGGTGCTGGGACTGGTATGGAGATATTTCTGGTTCTACAGGGGCTTCTGGTGCGTCGTCGGGGACCCGTGTCCTACGTGGCGGCTCTTGGTATAACCTCGCCAGCAGCTGCGGAGTTGCTTACCGCTACAACGGCTTTCCGGCCAGCCGCTACGAGTACTTTGGCTTCCGGCTTGTTCGCACCGCGGAGTAGCACCCTGGTGGTCGCTGTGGAGAGCAGGGCTCGGACAAGTCAAGTGCGGAAGCACAGCCGCGGTAGCGGTGACTGAATGAGAACGGCTCTCCACAGTGAAAAGAAAAAACTGGAGTTGTAGAAAAAGCAAATGAGCCGTAAGGGGCAAAAAATTTGTAAAAAATGCTTCTGTATTTTTTACGCGCTTGGGGTGGGGTTTATTCTTAAATGTTCCTATTGCGTGAAAATTGTATTTCTGATAATATATCTTTCCAGTATGAAGATTGCTGAAGTTTGTTTAGGTATTACGATTCTCAAAGTGAAGAAATCTCTTCATGCTATTATTGTTTGATTTCAACGGCGAATTCTTTTTTTAGAATTCGCCTTTTTTTTTGCTCAAGCGGACATCGGGGCAATCCTGCTGCCGCTTAGCTTAAAGATGTCCGGGCAAGCTCGAACATGATATAGGAGTAAATATATGAAAAGAGAAGACATCAAGAAGGTACTTATTATTGGTTCTGGTCCAATTGTTATTGGTCAGGCCTGTGAGTTTGACTATTCGGGAACTCAGGCGTGTAAGGCTTTGCGGGAACTGGGCTACAAGATTGTACTTGTAAACTCAAACCCGGCTACCATTATGACTGACCCGGTTATGGCCGACGCAACTTATATTGAGCCATTGAATGTTGAACGTCTTTCTCAGATTATTGAAAAGGAACGCCCTGATGCACTGCTCCCTAACCTTGGAGGACAGACTGGTCTGAATATGGCAATGGAATTGAACAAGGCCGGCGTTCTTGATAAATATGGTGTAAAAGTAATCGGTGTAAATCTTGATGCCATTGAACGTGGTGAAGACCGTGAGATTTTCAAGGAAACAATGAAGGCTCTGGGAATTGATACTCCTCGCTCAGGAATTTGTCATACCGTTGAAGGTGCAGAAAAGATTGCTGAAGAAATCGGCTTCCCTCTGGTTGTACGCCCTGCATATACAATGGGCGGTCAGGGTGGTGGTTTCTGCTACAACGTAGAGGAACTTCGCACAATTGTTTCAAATGGTCTTGATCTTTCCATGACACACCAGTGTTTAATAGAAGAAAGTATTCTGGGTTGGGAAGAACTTGAAGTTGAAGTTGTCCGCGACTCTAAAAATCAGATGGTTGCAATCTGTACTATCGAAAACATTGATGCTGTAGGTGTTCACACAGGAGACTCTTTCTGTGCCGCTCCATTTATGACAATCGACAAGGACCTGGAAAAGAAGCTTCAGGAAATGGCATTCAAGATTGTTGAGAACATCGGTGTTAT
>DGUP01000047.1 GCA_002394685.1 Treponema sp. UBA4307
GACTGCACTTTTCTTGACTATTTCATTGTATGCTTACAATATCCTTACCAGAATAATACAAGATGTTAAAACTTCCAAGATATTAGTGGAGGCATATGAATGAAGTTTTTATTAAAATTTATTTTATGCTTACTATTTCTATTTTTAGATATTATTACATGTGTTGCAATTTTTTTATCTATTCAAAGTTTTTATTGCCAAAAAAGTATTTTTGAAATTATTAAAATAATTGGTGGAATTATTGTTCAATTTTTTAGTGTGAAATTTCAAATTACTTTTTTTTCATATATATTTAAAAAAAAAAAATTAAAGGAACGCATTATCTTAGAGTTCTAGTTAAAAAATTGATTGTGTCAAATAGCGAACTAAATTTGACACAATCCCTCAAGGTTTAGTGGAGATAAAATGAAATATTTTAAGTATTTATTAATAATTTTAAGTTTTTCAGTTCTAACAATACTCGTTGTCTTTATGAGAAATAGAAATGTGAAATTGTATAAAGAATTTGAATTGTATTCTTCAGAGCCAGTCTCTGGACTTGCTTGGCTTGTAATTTCTTCTCCAAAGCAGGCTTCAATACTTGAAGAAAAGCAAGGAATAAAATTTCCAGAAATAGATTTCAATAAAAACTTTTTGGTAGAAAGCAAAGGCCGAAAGATAAGAACTTTGAAATATCGATTAGTCACAAAATACTTATGGGATTATAATATTCCGATGGGTACTGCTGAATTTTTTGGAGATGTAAATCCAAATTCAATTTATGTTTATATAATTGATAAACACAATATTAAACAAAAAGGAGATTGAATTTTAAGATATTCTTTTCAAAAAAAATACAGCGGGATTGATATTTCATTTTAATGGATTAATAACACTTCTATTCCCCGATGCATGGGCTGGACCTTATACTATAGGAGATCAAGTTGAAAACAAAATATTTTTATTTAATTATATTGTTTTTTGTTAACATGGCACTTTTTTCACAGGAAGAGTTTAGTATGTCATGGTATCGCGGTTTTGAACTAGATACATATTTTTGTACAGTAAAGTTTTATGAAAATAATACAATTGAATTTCAGGATGATGCTTGTTCATATTCTTATTATCTCTGGAATCAAAGTTTTAATTATACATCAGAAGGAAGTAAAGGAATTTATAAAATTAAACTGGACAATGGAAAAGAGCTAGTTGGTCTGGTATCCAAAAACTATTTGGTGCTATATGAAGTCGGGGAGTTAAAGCCCTTTTTTATAGGAGGAATTGGAATTTCAGTTGAAGCAACATATCCTCTTGGCGGGGTAGAATCATCTTCTTTTTTGACGGAAAATGGCAAAGAATATAAATCTTCAAATCTGGATAATTTAAATTCTGACAGTCCCTGGGTTGAAGGTGTGAAAGGGTATGGTGTTGGAGAAAAATTAATCTTTCGAACCAATATGCCGGGAATTGCTTTTTTCTCTGGATATTTTTCTATAAACAATCCTTCACTTTATGAAAAAAACTCCCGTGTAAAGAAAGTCAAATTTAAATGCCTTGAAAATGGAAAAGAAGAAATCTGGAACTTTGAAGATACAGCCGGAGGTCAGCAAGTCGATTTGTCCAACCTTTTCAAATATGATGGCAGCGCAGGAGTTCATATAGAAATGGAAATTCTTGAAGTTTATAAAGGAACAAAATATACAGACACATGTATTAACGGAATGTACACTGCATTTAGCAGAGAATAATTTATGAAGTTTTATTACTCCCATAAATCCTGATTTGTAATTCCTGCATAAACTTCAGCTTTTATCACTATGAGGGGAATAGCCTGTAGATAACCTGTAAAGTATTTTTAGTAGAGTGAAGAAGATGAGTATTTTGTAGAGTAAAGAGGTAAAAAATGAAATTGAAGTCAAACTCAATCTTTAAGAAAATTCTAATCTTGTTTATGTCATTTTTAGGTTTATATATTGTCTATTATTTTGTAGAACGAAAATCAGAAACTTATTACGAGTATAAATACCGCTCAAATTTTTATAAAATGATGAGGAAGAAAAATAAATTTGATTTTATTAAAACTGCAGAAAAAGAAATTGACAATATTGATACGTGGATAAAAAAAAGTAAAAGTGATGATGCTTTACAGTTCCGTATTTTTTTAACAGAAGAGAAAATTCGTTTAGTTGAAGAAATACAGACAACTAAATTGAAGGCTTACTGTAAAGAGGGAAAGATCAAATTAAGAGACAGGCCAAAAGTATATAAAATATTTGAAGACAAATATCCGGAACTTGTTTTAAAATTTAATGATTATGGAAAAGTTTTAGAGTACAAAAAAATTGATTATTTAAGGATATTCGAAAAAGCTGAACAAAGGGGCAGAAAAAAGATTTCGAAAGAAATGTTAGATTACTATGATTTAGGGAAAAAACATAGGGCAGAATTAAAAAGAATTGCTGAAGTTTTGGGGGCTGAATATTTTGGTTTGACTGTATCTAGTTTTTATTGGAATTTACCTATGGAATATTTCAAAGATTATGACGAGGGAACAAAATGTGTAGAGAATAGTAGAAGACAATTGTTAATCCAGGAAGGTTCACAAGATTTGTTTTATGACAATGAAAAAGTGGGTAGTATTTCAACGAAAATAAATGATGATTATTTAATTTGTTCAATTCAATACGATGATTTGGATAATGAAAATGGTTTGAACAATTATAAATTTGAAAAAAGAAATAATAAAGATAATTATCCATATTATTGTTGCCAAAAAGAGGACTATACTTATTTAATCTATCCAGGAATTTCATCCAGCTATTATCCGCTGTTTAAGGAGATGTATTGTAATTCTTCTTATCTCATAAGCCTTGATTGTTTAAATCCGGATCAAAAGAAATATGTTTTTGTGAAATGTAAAAACGATTTTTTTGAGAAACTGGATTCATTCAATTATTTTTTTGAAGACTCAGTTATTGATAAAATATTTATTTTTTATCAGAAAGAGAATTTATAATTCTTCAGATTTTACTTTTTTAAATTTTGTATTTCCGAACAAGCTTTAACTTGTATCACGTCTGCTGATAAAACATAATTTGTCAAAACTCAGCGCCTGTAAATTTTTAAAAATCGATCCTGAATGAAAAGTATAAAAAATTTCCCCAAAAAAAACACAAAAAAAGCCACCCGAAAATGAAGTGCTGAAGTGAAGTGCATTCACAAACGGGTGGCTTTAATTGTTACTTTAACTGCATTAAACAATCAAAGTATGAATTATTTGCTTGAAATGAGCAGTGTTTTTGAATCAAGTTTAAGAGTTGATTCAACTGCACCATTTTTTCCTGCCTTTAAGATGTTCAGCTGTGTTACAGAAGCCTTTGAAGAAAGGTGAATAACGTGTGAGAAATATGGAAGAATTGCTTTTGGTGCAGAATCTTCTAATTTGTCACTGTCAGCTGTAGAGCTTAACCATACTTTTGTTTTTGTTGCCTTCGCATAGCTTGAAACAGACTGAATGTCAGCTTCCTTTACCTTAGAGAAATCAACACCATCGATTACTACTCCTGCAACTGCAATTCCACCTGCTTTAAGGGCATTAAGTGTGTTAACAACTTTTTCAAGATTGAAATTATCCTGATTAAAATTGAGAATTGTTCTGTTGCGAAGTAACTGTTCCTTAACATCTGCTGCTTTTGCAATAACCTTCTTTTTTGAGATTTCATTGAATATTGCATCGTACCAGTAGATGACATTTTCAGAGTGCTGGTCAAATGAAACATGTACCAGCTGTTTTCCATTGAGAAGAGTGTCCATTCCGAACTGTACCAGAATAGCTGTTTTTCCCAATCCTTTCTTTGCAGTTACAAGACCCAGTTCTCCTGCTTTGAGACCACCGTTTGCAACTTCATTATAAGCCTTTACCGGGCTGCGGTCATAAAGTTCTTGTTTTGCCATAAATATCTCCTTTAATTTTGTATTTTTTTATAAAATTTTTTATAAAAAAAATGAGTCAGTAGAATTGCTTCCACTGACTCATATTATAACACATTAATACAAATATTTGTTAATTAATGCGAATTATTTGTTACCTGCAGCTCTCTTTGCAGCATATTCCTTAATAAGAGTATCTGCAACAGCATTTGGTACCTTTGCATATTTTTCGAATTCCATTGTGAATTCAGCCTTACCCTGTGTTGAAGAGCGGAGAATTGTTGAGAATCCGAACATTTCTGAAAGAGGTACTTCTGCGTTAACTGTAGATGTTCCATTTTCATCTGTAGAATCGATGATAACACCACGGCGCTGGTTGATAAGACCGAACATGTTACCCTGGAATTCTGTAGGTCCGGCAATCTGTACCTTCATTACAGGTTCGAGGATAGATGGCTTAGCCTTTGCATAACCTTCACGGAATGCACCAATAGCAGCAGTCTGGAATGCGTTATCGTTAGAGTCAACTGGGTGATACTGACCATCGTTGATTGTAACCTTTACACCAACTACTGGAGCACCAATAAGTGAACCCTTTTCCATAGCGCGCTTGAAACCCTTATCACAAGAAGGGATGTATTCGTTAGGAATAGCACCACCCTTGATAGAGTCAACAAATTCGTAATCCTTGTCTGCCAGTGGTTCCATGAAACCTGCTACACGACCGTACTGACCAGAACCACCAGTCTGCTTCTTGTGTGTGTAGTTGAAGTCTGCACGCTGAGAAATTGATTCGCGGTATGCAACTTCTGGCTGTGAAACGTTTACGTCACACTTGTATTCACGACGCATACGTTCAATGTATACTTCAAGGTGAAGTTCACCCATACCCTTGATGATTGTCTGATTTGATTCAGGATCAACGTAGGTCTGGAATGTTGGGTCTTCTTTTGTAAAGCGGTTAAGAGCCTTTGCCATGTTAGCAGCATCCTGCTTGTTCTTTGGTTCAATAGCCATAGAAATAACAGGGTTTGGTACGTACATAGATGTCATTGCAATGTTGAGGCCGCCACCACAGAATGTATCACCAGAAGCACAGTCAATACCGAAGAGGGCGATGATGTCACCTGGCATACCTTCGTTAATATCCTGCATTTCAGCAGAGTTCATACGAACGATACGACCTACCTTAAACTTCTTCTGAGCACGAACGTTGTAAAGTTCATCACCCTTACAAATCTTACCCTGGTAGATACGTACATATGTTAACTGACCGAACTGACCGTCATCAAGCTTGAATGCCAATGCAACACAAGGCTTGTTTTCAACGTTGAACAATTCAACCTGTTCTTCGTTATTATCGCGGTCAAGACCGTAGTTGTGTACTTCTGTTGGGTTTGGAAGATAGCGCTGTACAGCATCAAGCAATGGCTGAATACCCTTGTTAACGTGAGCAGAACCGAGGAATACACCAACGTACTGTTCTGCAAGAGTACCCTTACGGATAGCTGCAATTACTTCTTCTTCTGTTGGTTCTTCACCTTCCAGTACCTTTTCCATCAATGCATCGTCGAAGTTACAAGCTTCTTCAATCATTTCCTGGTGATATTTCTTTGCATCATCAAGGAGGTGAGCAGGAATATCTGCATAGCGGAGGTCTTCACCGTTTGGACCATCAAAGTAGATAGCCTTCATTGAAACCAGGTCTACTACACCTTCGAGTTTATCTTCAAGTCCGATTGGGAGTTCCATCATGTGGGCATTAAGACCCAGCTTATCGCGGAGCTGTCCACAAACACGGATAGGGTTAGCACCCTGGCGGTCACACTTGTTAACGAAAGCAACGCGAGGTACATGATAGCGCTTGAGCTGGCGGTCTACTGTGATTGACTGAGACTGAACACCTGCTACTGCACAAAGAATCATGATAGCACCATCAAGAACGCGGAGTGAGCGTTCTACTTCTACTGTGAAGTCTACGTGACCTGGTGTGTCGATAAGGTTGATTGTTGTGTCTTTCCACTGAACCTGAGTTGCTGCTGACTGGATTGTGATACCACGTTCACGTTCCAGATCCATGTTGTCCATTACAGCACCTACACCGTCCTTACCGCGTACTTCGTGAATCTGGTGAATCTTGTTACAGTAGAACAGAATACGTTCTGAAGTTGTTGTCTTACCAGAGTCAATGTGGGCACTGATACCGATATTACGTACTTTAGTAATATCAAAAGCCATATTGTTACCTCTCAAAAAAAGATTTTCGGGTTTACTTATCCGGGCAAATTTCTACCGGATTATAAATTGATTTGGAGCACATATTAATGGAAAATTGCGTAAAATTCAATAGACAAGCCCCTAATCCGGCCCTAAGTTAACAGGCTTTTTAAGTATTTTTAAGGATTTCCTTCCAAATTGATATTGACCTTAAAACTTAAATATCCTGAAAACCGAATGTTCTTTTTATCCCTCTGAAAAACTAAATTCAGGGAAAGATTCTCTGAATTGGGGCTAAAATCCTTAAAAACTAATTTTGACTGAAAAGTGATGGATTTAAGCGGCTGTATTTTTTCAGGCCTCCTCTCATATGAAACAATACTGCCCTCCGGTAAGTTCATATCCTGAAGCTTTGGGAGAGGGGGAAGAAGTTTTGTCTGCTGAAAGGTAAATTTCTGAGTCAAATTAAGGGAAAACTGGTCCTGGTCCCAGTTAAAGAGGATTGTACTGGAACTTTGCAGACCTTTTGCCTTTTTAGAAAAACTAAGACCTGCGGAAAAATCCCTGAAATCAGCAGAGTTAAATAATTTACAGCCCGCCCTGGCATTTAGAGAAAACTTCTTTCCTGTAAGATTCAGGTCACCCCGGAAATTGTCTGTTGTGTTAAAGAACTCCCTGCTTTCCTGGTCCCATGAAAAATCCCGCTGATAAAGAAAACCTGCTTCCAGATTAGAAAGGCCTGCTTTAACTTTCACCTGGGGATTTATGGCAAACTGCAGCTCTTTTGTAAGAAGACGGCTGCCCGGACACAAAAGCCCGTGACTTCCCCAGAAGAATCCTGTTTTAAGAAAAAGTGGCCCCGCTGAAAATGCCTGCTGACTTTTAACGTAATAACCTGCTCCTCCAAAAGGCGACTGATTCAATCCTCCTGCAAAATTCATTTTAAACCCTGGGAAAAGGAGGTTTGCTTCACTTTCAACAAAGAGCAGTTTTTCCTGCCGGAAGGGTTTCTGTTTTAAATAATAGCCGCTGGAAGAAGGTTCTTTTTTTTCATTAAGAAGGGCCGCTGTCAAAGAAAGAGAATACTGACTTCCGCTGCTCAGGGAAATATTTTTGAAAACTGAAGAAAGAAAATCCCCGTTAAAAAAACAAACTGCCTGCAGGTCTGGTAAAAAGAGAAGTTCTTTTTTCCGTGGAGATAAACTTATGGAAAGTCCGCCTTCTCCTGCTGTAGAAGAAAGGCCTGAAAGGTGGGGAGAAAGTCCCGGCTGTAAAAAAATTGTCCTGTTAAGGGAAGAGGCAAAAGTCAAACCGGGAGATTTCATTCTGGAAAAAGAAGCCCCTGTGCACAAAGAACCTGCCGCCATGCTTATTCCAACTGGTAAGGATTTTAAATTGAGCATGCTCTCTGCACCCCAGGAAAAATTCAGTTTTTCAAAATAGGGCAAATATGGAAAGTTCTCCTGAGGAATAAAACTTTGTGGAAAAAACTTAAAAGCCATTTCTTTCTGGGAAAGAGTAAACTTCAGATTAAAATAATTGAAATGGAGTTTACAGCCTTGTGTAAAAAGAATTTTACTGCCTGAAAAATTCTCCCCTATATTTTCACCATTTGAATTTATGCCTGATGAAAAAGCCGCTTTTGAATACAGGTCAATCTTATTAAAAGTGACTGGGCCTGCTGAAATTTCCGGGCTGCTGAATGTCAGTTTCAGTAAAAAAAATCCTGCTGACAGTCCGGCCTTAAAAAAATGATTTTTGTTCAAATTGATTCTAAATTTTTTTCCGTTCACACTATATTAATAGGCAGCGTTTTATTCTTTTTTGCAAAAAAAATCCTTAAAATCGAAAAATAAATAAAAAATTTGTTTAAAAAGGGGCTAAAATCAATACTTTCCTTGTAATTTAGGGATAAAACTTGTAAACTACGCGGACTTATATGGAAAATACTAATGAAATCCCAGAAGATCAGCTTCTGGATGGGGACATTGGTTTGAACAGCGACGAAGACTCTGAGGTAAAGGGGTTTGAATCATCTTCTGAAACTGAACTTAATCAGTCTGAAGATGTTCGCATTTATGAGGAATCTGAAGATGAATCTGATGATTCATATGATTCCTTCGATGATGAAGAGTCTGTCGATGAAAACCAATCTGAAACAATTTCTTTTGAAGACTTAGGTCTTGACGAAATCACTCTTAAAGCAATTCAAAAAAAAGGCTTTGTATCGCCTAGTCCGATTCAGGTTCTGGCCATTCCGCGTCTTTTGAATGGTGATGCTAATGTTATTGCCAGAGCAAGAACAGGTACTGGAAAAACTGCTGCTTTCGGTCTGCCTCTGGTTCAGTCACTTAGAAGTGAAAGTGATTGTGTAAAAGCCATTATTCTTGAACCAACCCGTGAACTTGCAATGCAGACTTGTACAGAAATGGCTTCCTTTACATCCGGCCGTTTTCCAAGAACCTGTGTTGTTTACGGCGGCGCTTCAATGGGCGAGCAGATTCGTCAGCTCAAGCGTGGTGAAGAAATTGTAGTTGGTACTCCTGGTCGCGTACAGGATTTAATGGAAAGGGGACTTCTTGATATCAGCAAAATTGAATACTTCATTCTTGATGAAGGGGATGAAATGCTGGATATGGGATTTGTTGATGATATTGAAAATATTTTTTCAAAAGCAAATCCGGAATGCCGCGTACTGCTTTTCTCTGCAACAATCCCTGCTCCAATCCTTAAAATTGCCCAGAAGTTTATGGGAGAATATGAGATTGTTGAGGAAGAAGGTGTTGTTGAAGAGCCGCTTCTCATTGATCAGAAATACTGGCTTGTTCGTGAAAGTGATAAGGTTGAAGCTCTTGTTCGTCTGATTGATATTTCTGATGATTTTTACGGTCTGGTATTCGTTCAGAAAAAAACTGATGCAGATTATGTTTCAAAAGCTCTGGATGAAAAAGGCTACGAAGCTGCTGCCCTTCACGGAGATATTCCACAGGGACAGCGTGAAAAAATCCTTGCACGTTTCAGAAGCGGAAAGACCCGCATTCTTGTTGCTACAGATGTAGCTGCCCGTGGTATTGATATTGAAGGTCTTACACACGTTGTGAATTACGAAATGCCTTTTGATGGTCCAACTTACGTTCACAGAATTGGTAGAACAGGTCGTGCAGGTTCATCTGGTATAGCAGTTACTTTAGTCCGCCCTGAAGAAAGAAGACGCTTAAGTTACCTTCGCAGTGCAATCATGAAGCAGGCAAAGGGTGAAATGGAAGAAGCAAAGGTTCCTTCTGTTGAAGAAGTAATCAATGCAAAAAGGGAAAGACTTTTTAAGAAAATAAAAGATTCTCTTGAAGCTCAGATTAAGGCCGACGGTGAAAGTGAAAATCCATCTTCTTTTGTTGAACTTGCAAAGGATTTGTGCCAGGACAAAAACGGTGAAGAAGTTGTAGCCTCTCTTCTTAACATGATTTATGGTCAGGAATTGAATCATAAACGCTACAACAAAATCACTCCTTGTGAAAAAGGTAGAGGCGGACGGGAAAGAGACCGGGGCAGTCGTGACAGAGGTAGAGGTGGTCGTGAAAGACCTGCTGCTTTTGTTCGTGATGATCAGCTTCGTCTTTACGTTCAGATGGGATGGCACGACGGCTATAATCCAAAAAAGATTGCGGCTTATTTAAGCGAACTCCTTAAGATAAAAAACAAGGATGTTGATGCAATTGATATGGCTGACAAATTCTGTCTGCTGAATCTTCCACAGGAAGCTGCAAAAAGAGCTTTAGCATTAAGCGAGGGCAGTTCAAAAATCCCTCATATGCATCTTGATACAAGGGCATCAAAATCTTCTTTTGGAGAAGGCCGCGGTTCAAGAGAAAGAGGTGAAAGAAACAGAAGCCGTGGAGCTGGACGTGAACGTGAAAGCTTCAGGGGTAGAGACAGAAGTTCCCGTGGAAAGAACTCAAGTCATGCAAGGGCAGGCGTTCATACTGCAACCCGCAGAAGTGGACAGGCTGCACTTTATAAAAAATCTTCAAACGCTGAAGAATATTAATCAAATCTAATTTCGGTTTTTGAAAAGTTGCTAACATTACAAAAAAA
>DGUP01000030.1 GCA_002394685.1 Treponema sp. UBA4307
CGATTTTATTTATTCTTCTCTTACGGACTAGGATGCTACTTTTGTTTATTCAGTCCGTAAACATAATTTGATTATCCAAAAAATTCTTTCCTGTTTCATGAATACCTACAGACTAAAAAATCAGAAGTTGCAAATTAGTCCGTAACTTTTCATTAATTCTCCAGAAATATATTCGCTGAACACAAAGGCTTACGGACTAAATAAGTAAGTCCCACAATTCAGTCCGTAAACATAATTGGATTATCCAAAAATTCTTTCCTGTTTCATGAATACCTACGGACTAAATAATCAGAAGTTGCAAATTAGTCCGTAACTTTTCATTAATTCTCCGGAAATATTTTCGCTGAACACAAAGGCTTACGGACTAAAAAAGTAAATCCCACAATTCAGTCCGTAAAAATGATTAAAAAACTGATTTACACTTTTTCTAATTGCCCATTGCTACGGACTAATTCAACTTTTTCATTGTATTTAAAAATCATTAGAACTTCTTTACAAATCGCTTCTGTTCTTTTTCTGAAACATACCCTGGATGTTCATAAAAAACATGGGCATTTGTGCGATTTATGCCGGAGTTAAGACGCATCAGACGGATTCCATTTTCCTGTGCCCAATTTTCAGCGGCAAGTAAAAATGCCTTGCCCAACCCCTGTTTTGAAAAATCCTTTTTCATCGCAAGCCCCAGAATATTCGCCATGTTTTCCAAATATAATACATCGTAACGTTCAATGTGCATAAAGCCTGCAAGCTGATTATTCACTCCCTGTGGAAGCCCCTGCCTGGTCAAAGTTTCAACCTCAGCAACACAAGCAGCCTCACGCTTCAAATCCAGTTTTTCAATCACCTGCGATTCGTGATTTATGTAGCCGCCAAGATGGTGTGGGAAAAGTTTTGCTGCCTCAAGTTTAATGCGGCTGTATTCTTCAACTGCCTGAGAATGCTCACGTAAATAATCTCTGAATGTAAGATTGCGCTTGAGTTCGGGCAAGTCTTCCGGGCACAGATTCAAATGAGGTTCCCGCAAATGCTCCCTGCCGGAAAGAGCCCGTTACTATCAGGGACTTATGGACACAACACAGCTGGAAAGCGGCCAGGATTTTAAGAATCTTAACAGCAGTTATGTAATTTTCATCTGCATTCCGGACATCTTTAAGAAAGGCCTGGGCAAGTACACATTTGAAAATCTCTGTCTGGAAAACCCTGAAATCAAGTTGAATAACCGGGCCTACAAATACTTTTTTATTGCCAGAAACTATGATAAACTGTTGAACGAACAGCAGAAGGCTTTCATGAAATGCATGCTCAGTAATGAAAGCTCAAGTACGTTTACGGAAAAGATCATCCGCATGGTGAAAAATGCAAAGCACAACACTCAGTGGAGGAATAGTTTTATGGAATTCGAAAGACAACTGGCCTATTCATTCCGTGAAGGCAAAGCCGAAGGAAGAGATGAAAAAGCAGTTGAAGCCTCTGTGGAACTCCTAAAGAAGGGAGTGGCTCCTGAAATAATTGCCGAATGCGTAAAACTTCCACTGGAGACAGTTCTGGAACTGGAAAAAGGGATAAACGACTTTGAGAAGAACTAAATGTCATGAATGTGGCGGTTATAAGGTTGTTACCTTTCCTTTGTGGAATTATTAAATCGATTTCATAATTACTGAATTGTGAAAAGTTTCAAGATAGATAGCGAAAAAAGATTTAACGTTATGCATATTTTTCTTCAGGAAAAGTATCTTAAATTCAAAAAAATCTTGACGCTATCTTTTTTTTAAATCATCTCTATACATTTCATATTCATAAACAATTCTATTTCAATTTTCCTTAGTATCAATCATGACCTCTGTATGATGATAGAAAATTGTCATTCCCGTGCATTGGGAATAACTCTGTTTTATATTCTATATCATCAGGACGAAATCTTCATTTTCATAATTTTGTTAATTACTTTACGTATTTATCAAAGCCTGGGAGGAATTATGAATTACCAATACCTTTTGCGGCAGATTTATGTTACACAAGAATCAGAATCAACTGAATCTATCATCATTGAAAATCCATATGAGCTGGATTCTCGCGACCAAAAAACTGTTAATTCCTCTTATGACATATCTGTCTTAAATACTTCAATTTCGGCTAAGGAAATAGTGGAGATGGTTCAGAACGCCTGTGTCAATGATAAGAAATCCCAGAGTAATGAAAAGGGTATTCGAATTCTCTTTTACGGATTGAGCGGTGCTGGAAAAACAAATCTTGCACATTTTATTGCTGAATCTTTAGGTAAAGGCATAATCCCAAAAAAAGTCTCAGATATATTCGGAATGTTCGTAGGTGAATCTGAAAAGAATATTGCAAAAGCATTTGAAGAAGCAAAGAATCAGAAAAAGATTCTCCTGTTTGATGAAGCGGATTCATTTTTTCGTGAACGGTCGTATGCATCTCAAAGCTGGGAAATTACTCATGTCAATGAATTTCTTACACAAATGGAAAAGTTTGAGGGGATCGTAATTTGTACAACAAACCTCAGGAATATTATGGACAGGGCAATGCAGCGACGATTCCATATTATGGTGGAGTTCAAAGCTCTTAAAGATGAAGGTGTACAAAGGCTTTTAGCTAAGTATTTCTCTCAGTTTGATTTCAATAAAGAAGATATAAGGAGGATTTCAAAGTTTCAGAGTGCAACACCAGGTGATTTTGGAAACCTTTCTTCCAGACTCCGTTTTATGAATCAGGAAAATGTAACTAAAACATATATCACTGATGAATTGTGCAAAATGCAGGAAGAAAAAGAATGTTGCAAAAGAAGTATTGGTTTTAGCAATCAGGAATAATTTCGGAGAATACGATTATGGATAAATACAGAAAGATTGATTTATTTACATTGGAACTTGGCAGCGATTTATGTTTAGATAAATGCCTCAATGAAATCCTTAAAACAATCTCTTTAATCAGTGAGGAAACTTTTGATAAGTACGGTGTTGTTATTCCAGATATATGTGTAAAAGAAAATAAAACTCTGAAGCCTCTTGAGTACTTGATAAGGATAAATGGATATTCATCTGGAAGATTTGAATTCAAAAAAAATTCATTCTTAATTTTGGATACAGGCTTTGTAAAAAAAGAAATGAGCGGTAAGCCTGCAAGAGAGCCTGTATTTGAAGTACCAGGATTGTGGATTACAAAAGGTAGAAAAGCCGAAGCTGAACAAAATGGTTACGTTGTATTGACTGTAGCAAGAATTATTAAGGTTCATTTGTTAGAAACGATAAAAAAGAATTTATCATCAGTAATTACAACTCAATATGTGGGAGAATTATTGGATGAACTTTTAAAAGAAAATGAATTCCTCTGTAATCAGTTAGTAAAAAAATATGGAAATGTATTACTTACTATTGTAAAACAGATTCTTTGTTCTCTTTTAGAAGAAGAAGTCAGCATTCGAAATCTGATTCCAATTTTAGAAACTATTTCTGATGAATCAAAATATGAAAAAACAAAAATTCAAGTTCTTGTGAACAAGGTAAGGTGTGCAATAGTACCTGACATTATTGATTCACTTTGTAATACAAGTAATGAAATTAAGGCACTCTTACTTTCGCCGAAATTATCAGATTATATGTTTGACAATTTAACGGAAAATGGAGAAATCGAGTTTGATCCGGACACAAGAAGATGGTTTTGTAATGAACTGTCTTTGAAAATCAGCGAAATGACAGAACAAGAATTCTCCCCGGTACTTCTTTGTGTAGAGCCGCTTCGATACAGTGTTAAACTCTTATTAGCTTCCGAAGGAATTTCTAATATCAAAGTTTTATCTGATGTGGAAATGAATGTTGCTGTTAAAAAGATGAAGCTTTCATTAAATATATTTGCAACAATTGGAGAAGATTTTGTGCCTTCTGCAGAAAATAAAACAGGTACTTCGGTTAAAGAAAAGAGTCCGGGAAGAACTGAGCCTAAGAAAAATCCCAATGATGATTTAGTAAAACTACAGGAAAACCTGAGACAGATATTAGGAAGGTTAGAACCATTTGAACAGCAAGTAATATCAATGCGTTTTGGTCTGGGGGAGAAACATACTCATACCCTTGAAGAAGTTGGATATGCCTTTGATATTCCTCTTGAGAAGATCCGCATGATTGAAGTAAAAGCACTCCGTTTATTACGAAAGAATACTAAAACCGAAAAATAATACTTATTCCATTCCCGTGACTTGGGAATATATATGCTTTATATTTTGATATATCAGACTGAAGAATCTGAAATTAATAAGGTTAATTCTAACAATAAATAAGCAGCTGTTGCTAAAAACAGCACAGGAGGACGTCTATGAAAAAGAATGCTGTCTTTTTCGCAATTTGTTTGGTTGGTGCTATTACTTTCTCTAGCTGTGCAAGTGCACCAAAAGTAAAAGATATTTCTGGCCCAACAGAAATTATCGAACACAAAGGAACTGCATTTGGGGTTGCTCAGCCGGAATGGGTAGCCACTGTTCTTGGAACACCAAATCAAAAGACATTAAGTAAGTCTCTTGGAATTGATAAACACATCTGGGTTGTATCAAAAACTGGAGAAAATCTTGATTTCATAAAAACCTGGGCAGATCAGGTTGATGCTCGCGCAGAAATTGGAGCTTCCATTAAACAGGGAATATCTGATTTTGTTGGTGCAAGAGCAGAGGGCGATAAGTCTGATGTTGAAGAAACTATAGAACGTTATTCAGCACGTGCTTCTGCAGTTACTGTTTCCGGCCTTAATAAAGAGACTGACTGGTGGGTACTTGGCCGCACACGTATTCAGAAGAAGTCAGAATCTGAAGCAAAATACACATACCTTGTCGTATATTCAATGGATGAAGATTTGTATGCAAAACAGATTAAAAATGCATTCAAAGGTGAAGACGACAAAGTGGTAGATGATTTAATTCAGTATCTCATGAATTACACAATGGTAGAAGCACACTAACATAAGAAAGAGGGGCGGTGAACAAAAATACATCCATGTATTTTTGTTCACTCAGAGTTTGCTAAAAAGTAAACTCTACAATTTCGCATATCCTGTGCGACCGCTAACGCTGAGTCTTTAGAGAAATGAATATGAAAAAACTGATTATAAATATTTTAATTCTTTTTATGTATTCGGTCCCCTGCTTTGCTTCAAGTCCAAAGTGGCTGACTGATCTGGAGAAGGCTTTTCCAGCTGTAGATTATGTCAGTGCTATCGGAGAAGGTAATTCAGAGAACTCTGCAAAGAAGGCTGCACTCTCTGAATTAAGTTCATATTTTAACCAGTCTATATCTTCTCAAACACAAGCCTTGAAAAGTATTGAAAGAGATAATTCTTCATATATTGAAAAAGATGATGTAAGACAGAATTTAATTACATCAACAAAATCAGCCTTGTTCTCTGTTCAATATACAAACAGTGTTTATGACAAACGTAATGATAAGTTTTATGTATGTGCGTATCTGGTTAGAAAAGATGTTTGGAATGTTATTTCCCAGAAAATGGATGTTTTAATGAACAATTGTAAAAGTTTATTAAGACAGATAAATGATGAAACAGAGATTTTTAGCCAGTTGATTCAGCTTAATCGAACAGAACAATTATATTCTTATTTTTATTCCTTGTATGAGATGGCCCTCGTAATATATCCACAGCGCTGTTCAGAATATACAGCTTTTGTAAAGAAGATTGTCTCTGAATTATCAGCATTAACTTCAATCCGGACACAGACAACGATTAAAGTTATTGTGAATAACGATAAGAAGAACAGAATCAAGGAAACAATTTGTTCTTTACTTTCACAAAATGGAATTATTGTTACAGAAATGAATGCCAGATATATCCTTTGTGCTGATGTTTTGTGGAATGAATCTCAATTCAATGGAATTTATTCCAGTGCTCCTCAAATACAAATTATCGTAAGCAATAAGAATACGGGATTAGCATTTTTTGCAGCAGGGGGCGGGAAACTGTCTGCTTATAATCAGGAGACCATCGAACAGATTGCCATTGTTAATCTCGAAGAACAATTGGAAGAACGATTTATAAAAGAATGTTTCGAATAAGTGAAGTTATGAAATTTTGCTGTTTGTAAAACTGCGATTTTCTTCATCCTGTACGATCACTAACGGGGAGTTTATAAGGTGGTATCTATGAATAAACGAATAATCATATTAACTATTTCATTTATGCTGTCAAAACTGCTTTTTGCAGATACAACACTAGATGGGGCTATTACAAAAGCAGCCGTTGATATTACAGGGAAATGCGATGCGAAATCAATTCTGGTTATAGATGATTTTGAAAGTCCAAGCCAGGCAATGACCTTATATATTCGCGAGCAGCTTGCAGATTCAATTTTTGCAGAAGAGGAATTAGTCCAGATTGTTACCCGTGAAAATATGGATAAGGTAGAAAAGGAATTTGAGTTTCAAAATTCAGGAGTAGCCAGTGAGAAAACTATTCTTTCTGTAGCAGAACGACTTGGAGCCAGATTCATTATTTTTGGAAAAATGGAAGAGTTTAACAGCAGTTATATCTTGCGTGTACGAATGCTGGATGTAAAAAGCGGAGCATATATATTTAGAAAAACATATGAGTTTCAGTACTCTCAAAAAACAGAGCAGCTTTTAGGAAGGGCACCGAATTACAAGAAGGTTTCTCTTAGTTTTCTTCTTGAGGCTAATAAAAACTCACTTGATTTCATAGCACCGTCCGCAGGATTTTCCTTTGATTACAGTCCATGGAGAAAAATATCTATAGGTGTAAATGCTGCGGCAAGTTACGATATTTATGAGAAAAATAATGATTTATTAACGCTTGAGGTACTGGGAACTCTCAGGTTTTACATAGCCTCTCTTACAGGAGAGCCTGTTACAGGAATTTATACGGAACTTCAGGTAGGGACTTCGCTATTTTTTGTTAATTCAAATATTAAACCTGTCTTTAATTGTGGTTCATCAATAGGTTACCGTATTGCATTAAACAATTTTTTTATTGAACCGGAAATACGTTTTGGATATCCGTATCTTTTTGGATGGGGAATATATGTTGGAATGAGATTCTAGAATTATAGGAGAGTGGAGGTTTTATTATGAGAAAATCAATTATTTCAGTTATGTCGGCTTTTTTAGTAATGCTTATATTTATTCTTTCTTCCTGTGAAAATCTTCTTCTTATAGATGAATTCAAATTATACCAGGCTTCATTTGAGACAAATGGAGGAACTCAGATTGAACCATTCCGTTCCTGTAAAATAGAAAAAATTCCGGAGATTAAAAAAAATGATGCTACATTTAACGGCTGGTTTCTTTCATCTGATTTTTCAGGTGAACCAGTATCTTTTCCCTATGAGCTTACTGAGGATACAACCTTTTATGCAAAGTGGACTCAAAAGTATTCAGTGAATTTTGCTACAAATGGAGGATCTGAGATTGTTTCCTATAAGACAACTGTAATAACAAAAGCACCAGATACAACTCGAGATGGATATTATTTTGCAGGATGGTATGAAAATCCAGATTGTGGTGGAGAACAAATTCAGTTTCCTTATTATCCTTCTGAATCAATTACACTCTATGCAAAGTGGATTGCAAATACTGATACCCTTTATAAAGTTGAGCATTACAAGCAGAACACAGCTCTTGATTCAGATCCTGAATCATATGTTTATTTTGAATCGGAGACTCTTGCTGGAAAAACAGATTCTTTAACTCAAGCAGTTCCAAAAACTTATGATGGATTTATTCCTGATTCATATTCACAATCTAAGATTGCTGCAGACGGCTCAACTGTAGTTAGAATATTTTATAACAGAAGAAAATATACAGTTTCATTTGATTCAAATAACGGAACAGGGGAGTCATTTTCGCAGGCCTTTTACTATGGATGTCCTCAGTCTCTTGCAGAAAACTGTTTTTCAAATGAAGGTTATGTATTTGTGGGATGGTCTACATCTGCATCAGGTACGGTTGAATATTCAAACCTGGCAAAATTTGAAACTTCTTGTGATTTTACACTATATGCTGTATGGCACGAACCAAAAACAGTTACTTACAAAGTGCAGCATTATAAACAGACAACTTCCCTTGGAAATAATTATGAGCTTGTAAGTGATGATACTCAGACCTTGTATGGAAAAACAGGGGAAATGTCACAGGCAGCAGTTAAAACTTATACAGGATTTACAGCTAAGTCATTTTCACAAGTGACCATCAATGAGAGTGGTAACTCTGTAGTAAAGATTTTTTATGATAGAAATAAATATACTGTTTCTTTTAACGCTAACAGTGCTAGTGGAACAATGACTTCTCAGACTTTCTATTACGGTGTCGGCCAGACAATAAAAGAAAATTCTTTTAATAAGTCTGGGTACATCTTTCGTGGATGGACTACAAATCCTTATGGGGACATTGTTTACGAAAATAAAGAAACTGTCTTTGTTGATAATGATTTAATTTTATATGCCAAATGGTCCCAGGGAATTTCAGTGACAGCTTCAACAATTGAAGATTTAGACTTATCAAATCAGACATCGGCTTTTACAGTAAAAGTAACTGGTAAAATTTCACAAGACACACTGGTAGACTTGGCCTCTAGAATTGCACAATCAAATGTTGAAATTACACTCGATTTATCAGAAACTCAGGGCCTGGTAACAATAAGTCCAGTAAACAGTAATACTTCAATTTTCAAGGATTGTAAGAAACTTGTATCTGTTGTTTTTCCATCTAGTTTAACAACCATTGGAAGCTATGCCTTTCATAATTGTAAAGGATTAAAAGAGGTTTCAATTTCAGGTAACGTAAAGACATTAGGAACATATGCTTTTTTTTATTGTGATTCACTGGAATCTGTTAAGATTAATGGAACAGAAACAATCGGAATATCAGCTTTTTATCATTGTACGAATCTTAAAAAAGTTTATTTGAAAGATATAGATACGATAGGAACCTTAGCCTTCGGAGACTGTCAAAGTTTACAGACTGTGTATTTGGAAAATATCAAAACAGTTGGTGCTTATTCGTTTGGTAATTCTTCAAATGGAAATTACACAAGCAATAATAAAATGCTTTCCTATGTTGTTCTTAATGATGTCACAATAATCGGCAGCTATGCATTCGGTTACGCAATTAATCTCAGCCTTGTGGAAATGAAGAATGTTACAACAATTAAGGAGTTTGCTTTTATTGGCTGCTCAGCATTATCGTCAGTAACAATTGATGCTGTAACTGTAGAAAAAGGTGCGTTTGAAAGCTGTACTTCTTTAACAGCGGTGACTATTGGAAAAAGAGTGAAAGAACTTATTAATTATGGATATAATGACAATAATCAGAGTTATAATCAAAAGTTGTGGAT
>DGUP01000022.1 GCA_002394685.1 Treponema sp. UBA4307
CAGGAAAATTATCAGCGCGATCCTTCAGCCCTACTTCATCCAGAGTTTCCAGAGGGTCCAGAGAATTTTTGCAAAGTTCTACAGCCAGTTCAATATTTTCTTTTGCAGTAAGATTCTGAACAAGATTATAAGACTGAAAAACAAAACCTACATTATTCCGCCGGTGATAAGTTAATTCTGCAGGAGACAGACTTCCAATTTCTTTTCCATCAAAAATCACTGAACCAGAAGAAACACAATCCATTCCTCCAAGAATATTTAAAAGTGTACTTTTACCTGCACCAGAGGGACCAACAATTACACAGAATTCCCCTTTTTCGATTTCAAAAGACATATTATCAAGAGCTTTTATCTGCTGACTTCCTGTCTGATAATTTTTGCAAACATTTGTAAATTTTATGTAAGCCATTTTATTCTCCAGAAAAAATTCAAAGTAAACTCAAAAAGCTGATTTTTTCGAGATCACCTTATTTCATTCTATTTAACTTTGTCATATAAGTCTGAGGAAGATGTTCTTCCAGCAGCTTGTTAAATCCTTCCCCATTATTATTTACAAGGAAACTAATATAGGACAGCATGGGAGCAAAATCTGAATCATTTTCAATTTGAGGAATCATTATATTCTTTCCATCAGAATTAAATTTAATATTATTCAAATCAAATTCTGAACCCCTTTCTGCTGAAATATTAGCTGCCGAAAGTCTGGAAAGATTCACTCCAAGAGCCATCATTATTTCATACATTGTAATTCCGTCAGAACTTAATCCTCCGTGAACCAGTGAATGCCGGTCCCTGTAATAAGAAGAAAGTGTTGGACAAATCTTTGAAAGATTATTTATTGCGGCATCAAGATTTTCCGAATTTACAAAATCAGATTCAGAATCCAGATAAATATCTTTTCCTGCCCGTCTGTATCCCCAGGCTTGAGCAGGCAGACGGGGAACAAGATCGCAGGGATTTATGAAATTGAAAATATTGTAATCTGTAAGTTCTGGAACATTTCTTACAGTTGCGGGAGTTGCAAAAGTATAGGCATAAATGTTTGTAGGATTATAAACTTCATTTAAAAGAAGTGTCAGAAGATTTGCAACCGCTGCCCCCCGGCTGTGACCAGAGATTACAATCAAAGTATTCTTGTCCGGAAATAATTTTTCAATTTCAAGGAGAATTTCTTCTGCGGAAAAAAGAAAACTCTGGGAAAAATGTGACATCTCTGAAACCGATGGAACAAAATTAAAATTTGAATACCATTCATTTCCATCAGTTCCACGAATAACAATCAGGCAGGCAGATTTTTTCTTTCCTTCTATATATATGCTTCCTTTTCCAATAGTATAAGCACTGGTGTGATCAATCTGGTCAGATTTTTTTTCATAGTGCTTATGCTTTATTACCTTGAAACTATATTCTGCAAAAAGTTCTGCTGTTTTATTTTTTAAATGTCCCGAGCACAATTCCAGAAGAGAAAGGGCAGCTTCTTTAGTGTACTTTGAATTGTCAGCAGGAAGGTTAAGTTCAGCTGCAAAAACAGAAAAAGCGGCAGTAAAAATCATAAGGATAAAAATTTTTCTTACATTCATCATAATTCTACTTTTCATCTTTATTCACTTTTTCAAGTTTTTCTTTCCAGTCAGGAAGGGCTGTTTTTATTTCATACAAAGCCCCCGGATTATTTAAAGTAACATCAAAAGCCGTCTGAGCCTCTTCATGTTTAATTTCAATTTTAGTCTGAGTGATTTTCATTTCATTTCGGTTAAGGGTAAGGAATTTATCAAAAGCATTTTTTGTAAGATAAAGATGGCCGGAAGGTGCTGCAGAAAATCTGCAGGCGTAAACCACAGGTTTACCGATTACTGAATATTCCATTTCTGCCCCTGCTTTATAAACACATCCGTAATCAATTCCTGCTCCCAGTCCAGTTGTTACCTGCTTCAGCTCAAAGAATTTTTTGTACTCCTCAAAGATTTCATCAAAAATTCTCTGACAGTCCATGGCACAGAGCATTGCATTCAAAAGATTTTCCCTGCCGCTGAAAAAATCCGGGAAAAATGCAAGAAAACCATCTCCTGTAAATTTATCATAAATCCCATAATATTCCTTTACAGAGTCAGTCAGGCCTTCAAGGAGATGACTTATAAATTCTGAGTATACTTCTGCACTTTCACAACGAAGCATTAATTCCGTTGAACGACGGATGTCCACAGAGAGGATGGCAGCTTCAAATTCATTTGTCTGAATAAAGCGTCTTGCAAAATCTTCATCTTCTATTATAAGGAGCCCTGCATCATTTCTGACACGGGCCATAAAGTTCATAAGTTTGGCCTGCTTTTCAACATCATTCTGATAACGATTTCTGAGGATTTTTTCAAAAGGGGTTTCCAGAAAAGATTTGCCCCTGGAAGATTCTTTTTTCAGTCCCAGATGTCTGTCATAAAAATCCGCAACGAACTTTTTGCCCTTTGACCTTCTTTCTTCAGAAAAAAATCCTAAAGCAGAAAGACTTCCGTAAAACTTTGCCCTAGACTCTGCAATAAGCCTTTCCTGTTCTTCTTTTCGTGCCTTTATATCTTCTGAAATCTTTTCTTTAATAGATTTAGTATCTTTTGGTAACTTCAATTCATTCATGGCTTAATTATAATACCCTCTAGCAAATTATTCACTGTTTTTTTATAATTAAAATGATCCCAATTTATATGAGAATTAAAGATGACATCATTTAGAAGCGTATTGATAATTATATTGCAGTTAGCAGGAAGCCTTTGTTTTCTTCTTTATGGAATGAAGATGATGAGCGACGGTATTCAAAAGTCTGCAGGTGACAAACTTCAGAAAGCTCTTCACTTTATGACAAGAAACCGTTTTGTTGGACTTATTACCGGTTGTCTGCTGACTATGCTGATTCAATCTTCCGGAGCCACAACAGTCATGCTGGTTTCTTTTGTAAATGCAGGACTTCTTACACTGGAACAGTCTATTGGTGTAATTTTTGGTGCAAATATTGGAACGACTATTACAGCCTGGATTGTAGCCCTCTTTGGCTCAGGCTTTGAAATTAAAGATTACGCAATTCCTATTTTTGGACTGGGCTATGTTTTCCTGATTATGAAAAAACTTCACAAAGAAGGAATTGGTCAGGCAATTATGGGCTTCGGCATGCTCTTTATTGGACTGGGCTGGCTCAGCGACATTATTAAGAGTACATCTTTCCTTCCAGACCTTATTGAATCAATTCAGGGTATTGGAATCTGGAGCATGGTATTTGCAGTTCTCATCGGAATCATTTTTACTGCACTTATCCATTCTTCATCAGCAATGACCGCAATCGTAATCACACTTTGTGCCGTAAACTCAGACTTCTGGGAACTTGGTGCAGCAATGGTTATCGGTTCAGAAATTGGTTCTACAGTAGATTCAATTATGGCAGCATTCGGCTCCTCTTCAAATGCAAAGAGAACGGCTTTTGTTCACGTAATGTTCAATGTTATTACAGTAATTCTTGCCCTTGCCTTCTTTAAGCCTTTCCTTGCATTCATTGATTTGATTGTTCCGGGAACAGTTCAGGAAAATATCGTTTACCACATCGCCATGCTTCACACAATGTTCAAGGTATTCGGAACAATTCTCTTTATTCCATTTGTTAATCAGATTGCAAATCTTACCAGAAAAATCATCAGGGACGACAGCGACAATCTTCCTACTGTTTACAAATTTGAATTCAGCGAACTTGCTGCCCATGAAGCTCCAACAATTCCAGTTGTTACTGCATCCCACGAAGTCAGCAAAATGGCAGACATTGCAGTTCAAATGTTTGACAGACTTCAGTACGGATTTAAGGACAGATCCGGTTCCTTCCTGAAAGAACACTACGACAATCTTGTTCGGGAAGAAGATTATATGGACCAGATGCAGGAACAAATCACCAACTACCTGCTCAAGTGTCTTAAGCTGGATCTGGATGACCGAACCCGCAACAATGTAAATGTAATGATTCAGATTACTCAGGAACTGGAATCAATGAGTGATGACGTTCTCAGCATTGGTGTTGCAATAAAGAAGATGACTGAAAAAAATTATTCTTATCCGGAGGAAGATTACGACAGACTTCTTCCATATCTTGAACTTGCCCGCCAGCTGCTTATGTTCATCTATAAAAACATCAACAAGGCTTTGAATGCAAACCAGATGGAATTTGCAAATGAACTTGAAACCCAGATTGACCAGGAAAGAAAGGAACTGAAAAAAGTTGCCCGGAAACGTCTGGAAGCAGGGGCCAACGTTAAGGCCGAACTTGTTTATATGGATTTTGTTAAGCAGATTGAAAAAATCGGTGACTGCTGTTTCTCAATTGCGGAGCAGCTTTCCCTTACAGAATAATTTGATTGGAGAGAGTCAGTTTGTTTTATAAAGGAAGTAAAAGTAAACCAAAAATCCATTTACTCTTGCTGATTCTGGCAGGACTTATTTTTACTTCCTGCCTTTCTACAAAAGAATACCCAGACGGATTAAAGGCCTGTCTAACAAAATGCCAGAGCCGTTTTTTCTGGCGGATAGACGGCACTGACAAAAGAGGAAAGCCCAGCACAGTTTACATTCAGGGAACTTACCACATTGGAGACCAGAGACTCTATCCTGTAGATGAAGAAGTGATGACTGCCTTTAGAAATTCAGACCGGCTGGTTGCAGAAGTTTCCTCTGCTGAATCAAAAAATCTTGAAAAAGAAATTTCCCTTCTGTACGTAAAAAGTTACAATCCTGAAAATAACATTCTTGAAGCCCTAAGTCCTGAAGCTGCAAAAAATCTTGCCTACCTTTATGAAGGTGAAGAAAATGTTCCCCTCCACTGGGAGCCATGGATTTATAATTCTTCCATAAATGCTTCCCTGAATGCAGCAAGCGGACTGAAAACCGAACTGGGCCTGGATCATTATTTTAAGCAGGAAGCCTCAAAGATGAAAAAGGAAGTTCTAGGGCTGGACAGTCTGGAAACCCAGCTCAGGTTAAGCCGCTACGGAGACTATGAAAGTCAGCTGATTTTTCTCGAAGATACAATGACAGATTTTCCCTTTACAAAAAACGTGGAAGATTTAATCAAGGTTTACGAATGTTATCTTTCCGGCAGGGAAGAAGAGCTTGACCGTCTGGTCTTTGGAGATGAAGAAGAATACCTGCCTGAAACCAGACTTCTTGATGCAGGAACAGGAAGCGACATCAATCCTTCCAGCGAGACATACATTGATGAAAGAACACAGCTCTATACAAATTACTACCGGGAAGTTTTCATTGACAGAAATTTCTCCTGGGCACAGCAGATTGCAGCTTTTCTTTACCAGGGAAAAAGCACCTTTATTTTTGCAGGGGCCGGACACTTTATAGGCTCAGACTCAGTTTTTCAGCTTATGAGAGAGGCCGGGGACCTGAAATAAATATTATAAAAACTCTTATCAATATTTACTTTGACTAATTGATAATACCTTAAACATCAAGTAAACTGTCAATACAATTTTCAAATAGAGGTTTATATGAAAAATAAGCGTTTTGTTACAAAAGTTTTTGCAGCAGCATTTGTTTTTGCTTCTCTTTTTATCACTTCATGTGCAAGTTCCGGCAATGGAGAAAAAGCAAAATTAATTGAAGAAGACAGCCGCCTTTTCTGGAGAATTGACGGAACTGACAAAAATGGAAATCCATCTTCAATCTACATTCAGGGCACATTCCATCTCGCAGATGAACAGAGCTACCCTATTTCTGAACAGGTTGTATCTGTATTTAAGAATGCAGACAGAGTATACGGGGAACTTGCTTCTGATGACTGGCCTGCAGTTCAGAACAAAGTAGTTACCCTTATGACACAAAGCTATAAGGAAGGAAGAAACATTCTTGACTATCTTACAGAAGAAGAACAGGCAAAGCTCATCACACTCTTTCAGGGTGAAAAAAACCTGGAGCCATACAAAGCATATGAACCATGGGTAATCAACAGTTCAGTAACAGCTGCAATTTATCTGGTTACAGGACTTGATGCTCAGAGCGGAATTGATAACTGGCTTGAATCAACAAACCTGGAAATGGGAAGAAAAACTCTTGGCTTAGACGATCTTCAGACTCAGTTAAACCTGGTCCGCTACGGTGATTATAATACACAACTTGCTTTTCTCAAGGGCACATTAAGTGAATATCCTTTTGTAGATACAATCGATCAGCTTGTACAAATGTATCAGGCATATCTGGAAGACGACAGAGCCGGTCTGGAAAAACTTCTTAACGGTGATACAGAAGATGACCTGGAAACAATTCCTGTTTCAATTTATGAAAAGTACTACAAGGATATGATTCTTAACCGCAATACTAAGTGGGCTAAAACATTTAAGAAACTGCTTAAAGAAGGGGGTACAACCTTTGTTTTTGCAGGAAGTGCCCACTTCCTTGGACCAGATTCAGTATTTGAAATCATGAAGAGCCAGGGTGTTCTGGATTTCTGATTCTCTAAGGTCAAAAATCATAAAAAAACACAGTAAAATTGTAGAAAAAAGTCGATAGACACTTCAAAATTGATAAACTAATATTCAGTAACTTTCTTATCATCCGGTAGGAAAGTTACTGAAAAAAATCCACAGGAGTTTTTTTTATGAGATACGGTTATTTTGACGATGACAAGGCAGAATACGTCATCACACGCCCTGATACTCCAACATCATGGAGCAATTACCTGGGTTCTACCGTTTATGGAGCTGTCATTACAAATAATGCCGGCGGTTATGGTTTTTACAAGTCTGGTGCACAGGGCCGCTTTATGCGTCTCCGTTTCAATGCTGTTCCAATGGATCAGCCTGGCCGTTACTTCTATCTTCGTGATCAGGACGACGG
>DGUP01000062.1 GCA_002394685.1 Treponema sp. UBA4307
ATAACAGCCAGGTCCGTAGTCCGCGAGCGAAATACACTATTACAGCTCCCTTTTGCCATGTAGACTACGGACTAAAACAGCGCAACTGCCAGAAAAGTCCGTAACTTGTAGAGAAATCTGCCCCCTCCTGCCAAAGTGTTTTTGACTTTTGTTTACAGATATTCGTATATTTAAATATATGGAAAACGAATTAATTTCTGAGCAAAAGATAGAGCCAGTCTTGAAAATGCGGATTCTGGAACTTTCAAATCTTCTTGCAGTTAAACAAAAAACTTTGAAAAGTGCCCCTGAAGGCAATCTTCGCATTTCTAAAAGCAATGGTGTTGTGCAGTATTACCATAAAAGAACTTCAGAAAAAACTGGGGGACGCTACATTCCTGCCGGTAACAAAAAACTTGCTCACCAGCTTGCCCAGAAGGAATATGATAAAAAAGTTCTTGACGCTGCTTCCCGGGAACTTAAACTTTTGAATTGTACCTGGCATCAGTATGAAAAGCTTCAGCTGCGAGGAAAAATTGCGGAAAAAATTTTTTCAAAGCTTACAAAGATGCGGCAGAAACTTATAAAACCTGTACATTTACCAGATGAAGTTTTTGCTGAACAGTGGCTCAATCTTTCTTACGAAAAAAAGTCATTTCCTGAAGGAGCTTTGAAATATGTCACAGCCCGTGGTGACTATGTGAGATCCAAATCAGAAAATATTATTGCCGACACCCTTTACCGAATGTCGATTCCTTATCGTTATGAGTTTCCCCTGAAACTAAAATCAGAAGATGGACATCAAATAAAAGTGCATCCCGATTTTTGCTGCTTGAATTTGCGAACACGACAGGAGTTTTACTGGGAACATTTTGGAATGATGGATGAATCCGATTATGCAGAAAGGGCTGTTGCAAAAATGCTCCTCTATGCCCGTAACAATATTTTCCCTGGACGAAAGTTGATTATTACTTCCGAAACATCCGGACAGCCGGTAAGTACAAAAATGATTGAAAAAATCGCCAGAGAGTTTCTTGCATAAAAACTCAGGAATATTTTAGATTTGTATTAAAGGAATTATTTTCTGACTTGATCAGGTTGAAATAATTCTGTAATTTTAATTTATGAAGTTCAATTTTTTGACCCGCACAATTAATATTCTCACAAATTTAACTACTGCTGCTAGTGGTGTGAGTTTTATTTATCCGGGATGTAAAGTGTAAAAGATTGAACATTTTTGTTTGGAAAATCAAGACCACTTATCCTTTTGGGTAGGTGGTCTTTTTTTGTGCACTTTTTTGCGTATCAAAAATACGTGAATCCAACAAAGTCTTTTACCACATTGTTGGATTATGTCTGACGGGGGCGTTACGGTGGTGCGCTCGAAGTTGTGGATATTTACCGCGGTTATAAAGGCGACAAGGAAGATTTGAATGACCCTATGAGTGCTGCAAATTTCAGAAGTAATCTGATATGGATTTTACGTAAGAGGGGAAAATAAATTTAATCAAAGAATAAAAACCCTGCATCAGACCTCTGCTCGCTGAAAATCATTTCGCGAGGGAAGGTCTGATCTGCAGACTTCGTTAGTTGGATTTTGTAAGCTTATTAGCAGGAATTTTTGCCAGATCGTTCTGGCTGAGCTTTTTGAAGGTTCCCGGAAGAGTTCCTACTGGGAGTGAATCGTAAATGCTGATTACATCCATAAAGCATTCTGCTGCCTGTGTATATTTTTTCTGCTTAAGATATATATGTCCGATTTCGTATTTACCTTCAACATAAATAGATAAATCCTGACCATAATACATAATCAACTGTTCGTAATAGCTGATTGCCAGTTTTTCATTACCCTTGTCATATGCTGTCTGTGCGAGCTGAACAATTTCTCTGTCAGAAGTTTCTGCTGTAACTGTCTGAGTTGTTGTGCAGCCTGTAAATGCCATAACAGCAACTGAAACTGCTAAAAATGTACTTGTTAAAATTCTTGAATGTTTCATATTATAACTGTATCATTTTTTTTACGATTGATACATACCTCATCTTGTGTTTTTATATTGAACACCGGAAGAGGAAAATGGTTACGCCATCAGCTAAGACCTGATTCAATTTGGAGGATTTATGATTAAAGCGGGAATTATTGGTTCTACAGGATACGCTGGAGTTGAGCTCTTTAGAATATTGCTCCGTCATCCTGGTGTGGAAAAGATTTATCAGAGTTCAGTTTCATTTGAAGGACAGCAGATTGAATCTGTTTACCAGAACCTGATTGGTCAGCTGGGGGATAAAAGCGACGGAAAACTTCTTACTGCTGATGAAGTAGTTGAAAAAACCGACATAATTTTTACAGCCCTGCCTCACGGAATTGCTGAACAGTATGCAGACCGTTGCGTAAAAGAAGGAAAAAAGTTAATTGATTTAAGTGCTGATTTCCGTTACGGAATGGATGAAGAAACTTTCAAAAAATGGTACAAGGCTGAATGGAAATTCCCGGAAGTTCACAAAGAAAGTGTTTACGGTTCTCCTGAAATGAACAGGGAAGAAATAAAGAAGGCTCGTGTTATTGGAAATCCTGGCTGTTATGTTACAAGCGCAACACTGGGACTGCTTCCTGCATTAAAGAAGGGGCTCATTACTTCAGGACCTGTTATTGTAGATTCAAAGAGTGGAGTTACCGGTTCCGGCAGAAATCCTACAATGTCAAATCAGTTCTGCGAATGCGGAGAATCTTTCAGTGCGTACAAGGTTGGAAATCACCGTCACCAGAGTGAAATTGTCCGCAACTGTTCAATTCTTGCAGGAAAAGATATGGACATTATTTTTACGCCTCATCTTCTTCCTCAGAATAGAGGTATTTTGACTACAATTTATGCCCCTCTCACTGAAGAAGCACAGAAATCTCTTGGAGAAAGTGCAGCAGCCGGTGGTAGAAGCCTGGTTCAGGAAATCCACAAAATTTATGAAGAAGCATACAAGGATGAACCATTCGTTCGTGTTCTTCCGGAAGGAGTTTCTCCAACCACAAGAGTTGTCCGCTATACCAATTACTGCGACATTCAGGTGTACGTAGTTGACGGCGGCAGAATGCTGGAAATCGTTTCATCTCTGGACAATATGATTAAGGGAGCTGCGGGACAGGCTGTACAGAATATGAACCTGATGTACGGCTTTGACGAAAAAACTTCAATTGATTTTGTTCCGACAGCATTCTAGTTTTGAAAAGATAAAATATGAAAATGATTATTATGGGCAGCGGTACCAGTCACGGAGTTCCTGTAATTGGATGCAGCTGCAAAGTTTGTAAATCCTGTGAACCTCACGATAAGCGTTACAGAGCCAGTGCCTTTGTAGAGTCTCCCGCCAATATTGTTATTGATACGGGACCGGAATTCAGGCTGCAGGCCTTGAGAGCTGGGATTGAAAATATAGATGCAGTGCTTATAACCCATGCCCATGCTGATCATATTTTCGGGCTGGACGATCTTAGAATTTTCAGTCATACAAAAGCAAAAGATGATTTCAATCCAAATAATCATGAAACTGAAGGTGAAGGTCTGCCAATTTATGTTAATCAGGTGAACAATGAAATTATCCATGAAACATTCGGATATATTTTTACGCCTACAAAAGAAGGCGGGGGAAAGCCTAAACTTAACCTGATAAACAACGAGCAGTTTTCTCCTTCTTCCCCTCTGAAAATAAAAGGGATGGAAATTGTTCCCGTTCCCATTCAGCATGGAAGTCTGCCAGTAAGCGGTTATCTTTTAAGCGAAATCCGGAATGGAGAAAAATATACCATTGCCTATCTTACTGACATGAATCAGATTGAAGACTCCTCTGTAGATATAATCAAATCTTGCTCGGGACATCTGGAACATCTTGTTGTGGATGCTTTACGTGACAGGCCCCATTCTACCCACTTCTGCTTTGACCAGGCACTGGAACTGGGAGAGAGACTGGGGGCCAGACACACCTGGTTTACTCATATGACTCATAATTTCAGTCACAAGGAAATTCATGAATATATTCAGCAGAAACTTCATTTGTATCCCAATCTTGAGAAAATTGTGGCTGCCGGGGGAAGTGTGGAACCTGCTTATGATCAGCTTGAAATTGAAGCTTAATTCTGGAGAAAAAAATGACAGATGAACAGAAAAATCCTTTGAGAAAAATTTTACTTATGAATTATCCCGGAGAGCATATTGAAGAAGGTGATTTTATTTTCAGTGCTGATAAAAGTGTGCTGATTGGAATTTTAAATGATGAAATGGAATGCTGGAAAGTTCCTTCATCTGTAAAAGAAATTCTGCCAGCAGCCCTCCGCTTTACAGATATTAATCAGCTTGAAGTTGAAGAAAATCATCCTTGTTTTGCGGCTGTGGATGGAGTTCTCTTTTCAAAAGACATGAAGACCTTGATTTATTATCCACCAAGCGCAATTCGTCAGGTTTACCGTATGCCGGAAGGTGTGGAAAAACTTGCACCGGGAGCATTTGAAGCCTTTGACATGAGGCAGCGGCCTTTAAGCGTAATCGTAAAAGATTTGAACTTTCCTCTCCGCCAGCTTTTCAGTTACAACTTTATTGATCCGGATTACGAATAGAAGAGGGGTTTTGCTGATTATTTAAGGTCAGCAAGAATTTTCTCCTTCCAAAATTCATACTTCTGTTTTTTATCAGCTGATGAAAAAGCTTTTTGATACTTTTATTCAGATTAATTTTAATGATATAGTTTTTTAAAGAATAGGAGTGTGACGGAAAATGAAAAAGACCTTTATAATGATTCTGGCCGCTATGATGACTTTTGCCGGCTGTTCTGGAAAAAACAAAATGGTAGATAAAAGTTTAGAAAATCAGACAGAATCAAAAACAGACACTTTCAAAATGGTTTCAATGGCAGAAGGAATTGAACTGGCAGAAAAAAATCCTGATGCAGTTATAGTTGATGTCCGCCGGGATGACGAATACAAAGCAGGTCATATTCCAGGTGCCGTGCTTCTTACAATGGAAACAATTACAGCAGAAACAGCCGCAAAAGTTTTACCTGACAAAAATCAGATGATTCTGATTTACTGCCGCAGCGGAAGACGAAGCAAAATTGCCGCTCAAAGTCTTCTTGATTTAGGCTATACGAACCTGATTGAGTTTGGCGGAATTTTGGATTATACAGGTCAAATCGAAAAATAATATTTTTGTAACTTCTGAATGATTTTTTTGTACATGAAAATACATTCATTAAAAAAAATAGCCGCCTCAAAAGGAGACGGCTATAGTTTAATCACTTAAGGTGAAATTACTCGATTACTGCGCGAGCCTTAGCTTCTTCGTAATCTTTTGTTCCAACCCAGATGTCGTGAGTGTAAGGATTTGTGTGTGTTGCCTTAGCTCTCTTCATGATAGCGGCAAATACACAAACGTTGATTACCAGTGCCAGAACGGCAATGATACCCTGCATCTTTGGATCTGCAGTGATTCCCATTCCATTAATTGCTGCATCTACTTCAGCACCCTTAATGTGACCAGCGTTGTAGAGATTCATAGCAGCCTTGTACATTGCATCTGCTGCTGTACCGTCCTGTGGAGCACCTGCATAGAGTGAAGGAACTACAGAGAATGGCTTTGTAAGCTGGAATGGAACAACCTGTGCGAACATACACCAGATTGAAAGTGTGAATGCGCGGTTCTGAATCCAGCCACCCTTGTTCCAGAACATTGCTGCGAATGTTGGTGCAAGGAGAAGTGCGAGACCACAGTACCATGCGTGTGTTGGAAGGTTGAGGTATGTGTATTCAAAGTTCCATACATCGTATGCAAGAATGAATGCCCATGTCATGTCAGGCCAGATCATATCCTGTGCCTTGTTCTTTGAAGAGTATACTGACCACCAGCCAGTCATACATACAATGTTGATGATTCCGGCAATACCGTTGAGCAGGTTCCACCATCCTCCATAGAGGAATACACCTTCGTTAGATACCCACCATCCGCCGGCGAGTCCACCCTTGATTGCTGATTCAAAGTCTGATGCAACAGCAATAAGAATGTTAATACCTACGATGATGAAAGGCCAGCACTTGAACCAGTGATACTTACCAATGCCCCACTTGTACTTGATCATGATAAATCCAATACAACCGATTGTTGCGGCGTAGAGCTTTGCGTAATGGAACCATCCGTCCATGTGTGTGATAAGATACCAGTTAGAAGCAAATGAGTGCTTTCCAATCTGTGCAACGATGAAGAGGATTGTAAGGAGAGCTGGTACAATCATAAATACGAAAATACCGCCGGCCTTTGTTCTTCTTCCCAGTTCATTGATCAAAACCAGACCAACGAAAACTAATAACCAACCCAACAGCTGTGTGCCTACTGTTGATCCATAAAGTTGAAAAAACATAGAACCTCCTGGATTCGAAGCTTACATGGCTTCGATCTCCTTTATATTCATTTCGTTTCCTTTAACTAAAACTGTATCATCACTTCTGCAGAAAGGACAGATTCTTCCGTGTTCTACAGTTGAATATGTTTTTCCGCAGGAGTTGCAGATTGTGACGGCAGGAAGAGTTTCAATCTTTAATTCAGCATTGTCCATTATTGGATGCTTTTTGATTGTCCAGTTCCAGCCATCAATAAGGTAGTCTGGCAAAACGCCGGAAACTTCTCCCAGTTCCAGAGTTACGCTCTGAATCTTTTCAAGTTTCTGCTCTTCTGCCAGTTCCTCAAGTCTGTTCACTATGTGAAAGACTAAACCAAGTTCGTGCATTAATTATTTGCCCTTCTTCTTGTTCTCTTTGTTGAACTTAATCTTAATCTCACGCTTGAGCATGTATGGAAGAATGGCCTTAAGTTTGTCTTCACTCTTAACCATTTTGCTGCAGCCTGGATTTTCGCGGTAGAGATGAATTGCATCGAACTTACACTTTGTTGTACAAACACCACAACCAACACAGTGGTTTTCATCAACAACAGATGCACCACAGCTTAAACAGCGGCCTGTTTCCTTTTTAACCTGTTCTTCTGTAAATACAACTTTGTATTCTTCGAAGCCTTTTCCAGATTTTGAAGCAGGAACCTGGCGTGGAGTGTTGTCGTATCCTTCAACAACAATATTTTCTTTATCAAGTTCAATGAACTCACGCTTGTCACGACCGATTGTCATTGTTGAGTGAGGCTGAACGAATCTGTGGATTGAAACAGAAGCCAGTTTACCTGCAGCAATTGCATCGATTGCGAACTTAGGACCAGTGTATACATCACCACCAATAAAGAGATCTGGACAGCCCTTAACCTGATAAGTAACTCTGTCTGCCTGAAGTGCAGGACCCTTGAATTCAGCGCCCTTTTCATCCTTAAGAAGATCACCCCATACAGAAGCCTGACCTACAGCAAAAATAATTCTGTCGCACTTGATTGTGATTGTATCGTTTTCATCATACTTAGGATCAAAGCGGCCTTCTGCGTTTTTAACCTGAGTACATTTCTTCATTACAATGCCTGTAACTTTTCCGCCTTCAGTAAGAACTTCTTTTGGACCCCAGCCAGGATTGAGAATAACTCCATCTTCCTTAGCTTCTTCCTTTTCTTCAGCAGAAGCAGGCATTTCGTCAAACTGTTCCAGAGAAAGCTGTGTTACTTTTGAAGCACCGTTACGTGCTGAACAGCGGGATGCATCAACTGCAACGTTACCGCCACCGATTACTACAACTTCACCCTTAAACTCTTTGCCTCCGCAGTTTGCATCGTGGAGGTAATCAAGGGCAGTGAATGTTCCTTCAGCAGTGTCACCTGGAACTCCAGGTCTTCTTCCACCTGAACAACCAATTGCCAGGTAGAATGCCTTGTAACCCTGTGCCCGGAGTTCAGCAAGGGAAATATCCTTTCCAACTTCTACGCCTGTTTTGATTTCAACGCCCATTTCCTTGAGAACGTCGATTTCAGCCTGAATTACATTCTTTTCCAGTTTGAAGCTTGGAATACCGTAAACAAGCATACCACCGGCCTTTTCGTTCTTTTCAAATACTGTAGGACGGTAACCCTTTTCAGCCAGATAGAAGGCACAACTTAAACCTGCAGGACCACCACCAATAATGGCAATCTTCTGCTGGAATTCACCTCTGTTAGAAGGAATAACCTTTGCAGGAATATATCTTGTTGCACTGTCCAGATCCTTCTGGGCAATGAACTTCTTAACTTCATCAATTGCAATTGCTTCGTCTATTGTGCCGCGTGTACATGCAGCTTCACATCTCTTGTTACAGATGCGGCCACATACTGCAGGGAAAGGATTGTCCTTTTTAATCAGGGCAAGGGCTTCTGTGTAACGGCCTTCGCTTGCCATTCTCAAATATCCCTGAACTGAAACATGAGCAGGGCAGGCTGTCTTACAAGGAGCAGTACCTGTGTCGTAGCAGTTCTTTCTGTTGTTGTCACGATAGTCTACATCCCACTTCTCAGGACCCCACTTAACCTTATCCGGCATTTCATGCTTTGGATAAACAATAGGACCGTTCTTTGTGCAGAGCTTCTGTCCAAGTTTAGCAGCACCGGCAGGGCAGTATTCAACACACTTACCACAGGCAACACACTTTTCCGGAGTAACACGGGCAACGTATGCAGAACGGCTCAAGTTTGGAGTATTGAAGAGGAGGGAAGTTCTAAGTGCATAGCAGACATTTACGTTACAGTTACAGATAGCAAAGATTTTATCCTTACCATCAATGTTTGTAATCTGATGAACGAAACCATTGTCTTCTGCTCTCTGGAGAATTTTCATAACTTCATCACGGGTTACATAGTGACCACGCTTTGTTTCTACCAGGTAGTCAGCCATGTCGCCCACACCAATACACCAGTCAGCAGGATCATCTGCACAACCTTCTTCGTAAGTGCGGCGGCTTAAACGGCATGAACAAGGAGAAGCAGCATATTTACCTTCGTACTTGTCCAGCCAGTGTGAAATATGCTCAACTGAAACAGACTTGCTTTCTGATTCAATTGCTTTTTCTACAGGAATAACGTGCATACCGATTCCGGCACCGCCCTGTGGAACCATTGGAGTGATTTTTTCCAGAGGTTCAAATGCCATGCGCTCAAAGAATTTACCAAGCTTTGGATGTTCTTCCAGCTGCTTTTCATTCATGTTTGTAAATTCTGCAGAACCAGGAACGAACATTGGAAGAATATACTGCTTTTCCCTCTTTTTGTTTTCCCAGTTATACTCAATAACACCTGCTACTGCGCATTCATACATAAGTTTTTCAAGATACTCAGGATCTTTCTTTGTAAGTTTTGCCAGTGCCTTCAAAGTATATGGATGGCGGACCTTCATTAAAAGAAGCACTTCTGCCATTTCATCAGTTACGATTTCATTAAGACCCCAGTATTCAGGATCATTTTCATTAATTTTGCGACCAAGACGGTCTGTAATTTTTTGACCAAGAGCCAGAATGTTTTGTCTTACGACAGGTTTTGCTTCATCTGCCATACTGTATTCTCCTTACACTAAAACTAAGAAAAAAATAAATTGTTTTGCTTAACCCAATAAACAGTTCTATTTATTCCAAACCTGAACTTCGTTAAGAAGCCAGCTGCACCAGTCATCAAAACCTTCACCAGTCTTTGCAGAAACCGGGAAAATCTTAACGTTTTTATTCAGTCTGCCAACATATTCCCTAAGTTTATCCATATCAAAATCAAAATAGGGCATTACATCAATTTTATTGATAAGAAGTGCGTCAACCTTTGAGAACATAAGCGGATACTTCAAAGGCTTATCGTGACCTTCCGGAACAGAAAGAATCATTACGTTTTTAACGGCACCAGTATCAAATTCAGCCGGACAGATAAGGTTTCCAACATTTTCCAGAACAACCAGATCAAGTTCATCTGTACCAAGTTCTGTAAGTCCTTGTTCTGTCATTGCAGCGTCAAGATGGCACATACCACCTGTATGAAGCTGAATTGATTTTACTCCTGCTCCTGCAATAGTTTCAGCATCTACGCTGGAATCAATGTCTGCTTCCATTACGCCAATCTTAATCTTTTCCTTCAAGCGGCAAATCGACTGCATAAGAGTAGTCGTTTTGCCGCTGCCAGGAGATGACATAAGGTTCATAAGAAAAGTTTTCTTTTCATGAAGCTGATTTCTTAAACGTTCAGCTTCTTTATCGTTATTGTTAAGAATATTTTCCTTTACTTCAATAACCTTGATTTTGTCCATCTAATATTCCTGAAAATTATTTTGCTTTTGCTTCTTTGATTTTGCCTGCAAGAAGAAGTACGGCAAAGAATGCCCATCCGAATCCTGCAATAATTCCGCCAAGAATTAAGTCTTCTTTGCTGAAGTCAAAGAAACCTTCACCACCGATTGCGCTGACAATGCAGTCAACAAGCCACATAATAGCAGCTCCCCAGAAAGCCAGGCTTGTAACCATAAGAGCCTTTTTCTCAGCTGAATTTTTTCTTGCAAGAAGAAATGCTACAGAAGCAATAACAGCCATTGCGATTGTAATTAATTCACACATAGTCCTCACGCTCCTGCATTCTGAGTTTTCTTTGACTTAAGCTTTTTGTGAACCAGACATCCGATTGCCCAGACTGCAGTTACAAAAACAGCCATTGCAACTCCAGATGTTGCAATTTCCTTAAGCATTTCCATAGTGTTTCCATCCTGTACTGCTGTAAGGAAAGGGAATTTAAAGATGATTTCGCCGTGGTAAATATGTTCAATTGCCAGAAGTGCACTTCCGCCATAGAGCATATTTTTCAAGATCTTAAGTTTTTTGATACGTGATTCTTTGATTACTGAATCAGCTGTAGAGTGATTTTTGTAAATACCCTGAGCTACTGACAAAACAATAGCTTCAGCCAATGGTGCTGTAAAACATGCCATTGCAAACCTCCATATAGAATAAATAATATTTTCTTCTATTCTATACCTAATATTTTAATATGACAAACAAATTTGATAGTGAGGCTATCATTTCTCCGATTTTTTTCCCGGGACCTCTTTCGAAGCCAGAAATTAAAAGACTTTTATATATAAATTGAAAAAAAGTGACAGGTCTGTTCTAATTCTGTGAAGAAAAGCTTGTGAAGTGCAAAAAAATACCCGCCTTGTTAAAAAGACGGGTTTTAAGAGATTAAAAGCAGTAAAAAAGATTATGCTTTTGGAGCTCCTGCATTTGCTGGAGTTACGTTTACTTTCTTTTCTACATAACCTGCACGAAGACAGTGTGTGCAAACATTGAGAGTAACTGTTGTTCCTCCAATTACAGTCTTAATCTTTAACAGATTTGGTTTCCAAGTGCGCTTTGTGTGGTTGTAAGAGTTAGAAACCTTGCTGCCGTGCATTGGGTGCTTTCCGCAAACATCACATGTTCTTGACATATTATCACCTACCTAGTTTGTGTTCTCGAGTTAAGTAGAACAATATTACAGATTTGGCGCCCTAATGTCAACGGTTAAGGCCTTATTCCACTTGATTTACAGGCATTAGTGATAATTCTGTTCCGCATCTGTACCAGATCCCACAGTCCATTGTTGTTTAACAAAGACCATATCCTATTACCTCCGTTCCGCGGCTCAGTAACCCTCGGTGCTTCGCACTGGCCTTCGGCCACCGCTCCAGTCGGGCTCACCGCATTTATAGATTTGTTTACGATAAATATAAAATTTTGCTCCCGGGGGAAATTACTAGTGTAAAAGCACGATACAAGAAATTAAATATGCTGCCGGGATAAAAAAGTTTTTGAAAAACCGGAGGCTCGCTAACGATGTATATATAAAAATAACTACCGGTCGAGTCTGGATTTCACAGAACCGCGCCATATTGGCGCTAGACGCAGAACAGTGATAAGAACCTATTTAAGGTTGCCGCTTTGCGGCAATCACTGTTCTGAGTCTTTCTGTAAAATCCAGCCTCTCCCTACCGTAATTTTTATATTGTACTTTGAGGGGGCACAGATGGAATGTTTTTTCAAAAACTTTTTTATTCCTCCCGCTTTTTAATTACAAGGCACTGCTGAAAGAAAGTCTGCAAAATCCAGCCTCTTCCTCCCGTAATTTTTATATTGTACTTTTGAGGGGCACAGAAGAAAAGTTTTTGAAAAACCGGAGGCTCGCTAACGATGTATATATAAAAATAACTACCGGTCGAGTCTGGATTTTACAGAACCGTATGTAAGTAATTAACATGCTACCGGAATAAAAAAGTTTTCGAAAAACCGGAGGCTCGCCTCCTACACGCAGTTTGTGCTTGTAATTATATACGTTAGCCGCTTTGCGGCTGCACAAACTGAGTGTTTTTTCAAAAACTTTTTTATTCCTCCCGCTTTTTAATTACAAGGTACGTCTGAAAGAATTTTCTGTAAAATCCAGCCTCTCCCTCCCGTGTTTTTTATACATTTTACTTTTGGGGGATACGAAGGATTATTTTTTCAAAAACTTTTTTATTCCTCCCGCTTTTTAATTACAAGGCACTGCTGGAAGAAAGTCTGTAAAATCCAGCCTCTTCCTCCCGTAATTTTTATATTGTACTTTTGAGGGGCACAGAAGAAAAGTTTTTGAAAAACCGGAGGCTCGCTAACGATGTATATATAAAAATAACTACCGGTCGAGTCTGGATTTCACAGAACCGAGTTGCAAGAAATTAAATATGCTACCGGAATAAAAAAGTTTTCGAAAAACCGGAGGCTAGCCTCCTACACGCAGTTTGTGCTTGTAATTATATACGTTAGCCGCTTTGCGGCTGCACAAACTGAGTGTTTTTTCAAAAACTTTTTTATTTCTTCCGCTTTTTAATTACATGGCACTGCTGGAAGAATTTCTGTAAAATTCGGCATCTTCCTCCCGTATTTTTTATACTGTACTTTTGAGGGGGCACAAACTGAGTGTTTTTTCAAAAACTTTTTTATTCCTCCCGCTTTTTAATTACAGGTTACATCTGAAAGAAGTTTCTGCAAAATTCAGCCTCTCCCTCCGGTTTTTCTAAATTATTTCTCTTCCGGTAACGTATTTAATTACAGCTACTGTTCCCATCCCTTATTCCCCTTTAGTTAAAATTTAAAATACGTTATAATAGATCAATGACTGAACTGGAACAAGTTTTAAGCGAATATAATTCTCTTGGTATAAATCAGCAGCTTGATTACGACAAGTTCTATCTTTATTCAATTATCACACACTCAACTGCTATTGAAGGGTCAACAGTCACAGAAATTGAAAACCGGCTTCTATTTGATGAAGGTATAACTTCAAGCAAACGCACAATGGCTGAGCAGTTGATGAATCTTGACTTGAAGAAAGCTTATGAAAAGTGTTTTGAATACGCAAAAAATCATGAAAAAATCACTATAGATCTTTTGTGCAAACTATCTGGAATTGCAATGGCAAATACCGGGTCTTCATATAATACTATTGCAGGACTTTTTTCTTCAGCTAAAGGAGAATTAAGGTTATTAAATGTAAGTGCAGGTAAAGGTGGTAAAAGTTATCTTGCATGGCAAAAAGTTCCAGAAAAACTTCAGAAGTTTTGTGATTACCTTAATGAACAGCGGGCAAAAATCAAAAAAGAAGATATTGAATCGGTTTACCGCCTTAGTTTTGAAGCTCACTATATGCTGGTTTCTATTCATCCATGGGCAGACGGAAATGGTAGAATGAGTCGTTTAGTAATGAATATGATTCAAAAAG
>DGUP01000032.1 GCA_002394685.1 Treponema sp. UBA4307
TTGTAATGTTAGCAACTTTTCAAAACTCGTCATTCGGGCTAAAAATAAAAAGGCACTTTCAGAGACTTCAAACAATGCTTTGATTTTACCCTAAAAGTGCCTGTTTGTTATAGTGCTGATTTAGTGTAGCCTGCTATATTACCAGCTGCCGCCACCACCGCCGCCTCCTCCTCCACCAGAGAAGCCGCCGGAAAATCCGCCGCCACCGCCTCCCATTGAGAAGCTCTTACTGGAAGAAGCAGTATGTTTTGTGATTTCAGCACTTACGCCCTGGTTCATCAGGTTGATGGAAGAAATCATCATGGCAGGTCCAAAATGATAGTTTGTGTTTATTGTACTTTCATCCCTGTACCATTTTGGTTTTGCCATATCAATATCCTTGAAAAGATCAGTCCACTTGTCCGTTAAACCGAATACCATGGCATAAGGCAGAACCTTGTAAAAATATTCTGGATTTTCATCCACAAGCATTTTAAGCTGGTCAATTTCAGCAGTTTTAATGAACTGTTTAAGTCCAATCAGTTTGCCGGAAATTTCCAGATTCCAGTCGGTTTTAGTAATTCTTCTGAAAGCAAAAACATTAACCAGCATGGAAAGAATCATTGTTGCAAAGGTAATGCTTTTTGACACAATAAATTCCCTTGACCACATATTGCCTATTGATACGCCTGCAGTTATTCCTGTAAGCAGAACAAAGAAGAGCATGCGGAAAACAAACTTTCCCTTAAAGAAAGTCTTTTTATCATTAGCAATCATCATTCCAATTCCCAGCAGGAAAGAAATCAATACAGGAACCCAGTCAAAGAGATTGTGAAAACGATAAACAGCAGAATTATCAAGCATAAAGAGAGAGGCGATTAAAGTGTTAAGCACCATTCCCCCAATTGCCTTTGATTTGTTCTGATACAATTCCTTTTCCCCACCAAAAATAGATTTAAGGTGTCTGAGGGAGGCCTGATATTTATCGTAAAAATTATCTGGAGGTGCATCAAAACTCATTTCATTACCTTCACAGAACATGGCATTAAAAAAATCTTTCTGATAGAGAGGAGCATCCTGAGGAAGATCATTCAGCTTTTTTACGGATACAGTTGCATCAGTCTGCAGGATTGAAATATATCCATGGTAGGCAAACCAGGGTACCAGAGAAATTATATCTTTTTCATCCGCAGAGTTATCAATAATCGTTCCAACTTCAGCACTTGAAATTCCGTCTGGAGGATAAAACTCAACAGTTGGAATTATACTCTTATGCTTTGTTCTGAGGATTAAGAAAATCTGGTAAAGAATAAAGGCAATTGTAAGCCCCCAGATAATCCATACAGGCAGAGGATTATGGCTGGTTCTTTCATTTGTAAAATAACCTTCGTACAGACGGGAGAAAAGAGTTATGGCATTGTTTGGTTCGATATAATCGGCTTCACCAAAAATAGTGTCACCTTCTTTTTGAGCAATTATATCAAGATCGTTTCCATATCCGCCCCACCGTCCGGAAAAAATTGAAAAATCTGAAACAGCGGGGAAACCTTCTGCAAAGGATAATTCAAAATCAAAGTGATCGATTGATACGTTCCACTGATCCGGCAGAACGGAGAAGTAAATAAAATCTGCCTTATCATAACGGTCATCTGGAAAAACATAGGTGTAGTAAATGTAATAACTATGACTTCCTGAAACGTATGAATTCGGGTCTCCAATTCTTATTGTATAAAGGCCGTCTTCATGTGTTACAGTAAAGGGATCTCCTGCTGCACGTAAATCTTTTACCTGACAATAATACTGCCTTACGTCAGAGTTGTCGCCCACTTCCCCGGAAACATTCAGCCAGAAATCATCATTAAAACTCTGATAAATTCCATGGCGGGGTTCAGTGAACATAACATCAATTTTTTCATAACAGGTAACAGTATTATCAGAATTATAAGTTCCCTTAAAACTGTAATTTGTTATGTGATAGCCGGCCCGGTCTGCAAAAGCCACAGCTGCAAAAAGAAAAAACAGACCTGCGATAAATAATTTTTTTTTCATAGAGATATTTTCCGGCAGATATCAATCACTCAAAAGAAACTTTAACATTCTGTCTCTCTTCTGAAGAATCAACTTCGAACATCTTTTTCTTTTCAAAGTGTCCCAAACCGGCAACAATATTTGTAGGAATTGTCTGAACCTTTACGTTATAGAGTTTTACGCAGCCGTTGTAATATTTGCGGGCGTTGGAAATATCTTCTTCAACAACCTTGAGCTGACCCATAAGTTCCTGGAAATTTGTATTTGCCTTTAAATCAGGATAACTTTCGCTTAAAGCCATAATATTTCTTACATTTTTTGTAATCTCGGCTTCCTGCTCAATTTTTTCTTCATCAGTCATCGGAGCATTTGCACCTCTGGCCTTAATTACTTTTTCCAGAGTTTCAGCTTCGTGCTTAGCATAGCCTTTAACTGTTGCAACAAGATTAGGAATAAGATCGAAACGCTTTTTGAGGTAAACATCCATTGTAGAAAAACCTTCTTCACAGTTTGTCCTGAGTGAAACAAGGTTATTATATGTTCCGATAAACCACATTACCAGAATAACAACGAGTGCAATAATTGCAATAACGACTATAAATCCTTTTCCCATAATATAAAATCCTTCCTTATTTAAAAATGATTTTTACCGGCAGAATCCACATCCCCGGGATATAAAAACTACCTTTTGATATTCTAACACGTTTTTAAGAAATTAAGTAGTGCAGAATTTTCCTGCTGACATTTTCCTGCATTCGTTGAAATTTAATGGAAAATAAAGTATTCTCTTGCCCATGGACTTGATAAAGAAACTCGAAGAACTTTCAGAACGCTACAAGGTTGTTCAGCAGCAGATTGCTGATCCAGATCTGGTTAAAGATCAGAAAAAGTACAAAGACACAATGCGTGAAAACCAGTACCTTAGCGATCTTATGGAACTCTATGACGAATATAAGAAAGTTCTTACTGGAATTGAAGACTCAACCTTCATGATTACAGAAGAAGAAGATCATGACATGAAGGAACTGGCTCGTGAAGAATTAAAAGAGCTGGAAGAAAGAAAACCTCAGCTTGAAGAAAAGATGAAACTCAAGCTTATTCCACCTGATCCTCTTGACGAAAAGAACATTATTCTGGAAATCCGTTCCGCTGCAGGTGGTGACGAAGCATCTCTCTTTGTTCGTGACATGTGGGAAATGTACTGCCATCTCTGCGACAGAAAGGGCTGGAAGTACGAAACAATGGAAGCTCAGGAAACTGAAGTTGGGGGCTTTAACAAAATCGTTACAAAGATTGATGGAAAATTTGTTTACGGTACCCTCCGCTGGGAATCAGGAGTACATCGTGTTCAGCGCGTTCCTGCAACAGAAAGTCAGGGCCGTCTCCAGACATCAACTGTAACAGTTGCCGTTCTTCCTGAAGCCGAAGAAACTGAAATCAACATTAAACCGGAAGATGTACGCGTTGACGTAATGCGTGCCGGAGGACCAGGCGGTCAGTGTGTAAATACAACAGACTCAGCAGTTCGCCTTACTCACATTCCTACAGGTATTGTTGTTATTCAGCAGGATGAAAAGTCTCAGATTAAGAACAAGGCTAAAGCCTGGACAGTTCTCCGTGCCAGACTCTTTGACCTGGAACAGAGCAAAAAGGATGCTGAACGTTCTGCAACAAGAAAGAGCATGGTAGGAAACGGTGACCGCTCTGAAAAAATCAGAACCTACAACTATCCCCAGGACAGAGTTACAGACCACCGCATTAACCTGACAGTTCACAATCTTCCTGGCTTTATGATGGGTAACATGGATGAAATGCTTGATGCCCTTAACGTTTACGCTAACGAAGAAAAGTTCAACGAACTGGACACAGAAAACAAATAAGCCCGAAATTTATGACAATTCTTGAGGCTAAGAAATTCGGTAAAAGTACACTTACAAAATCTCCTTCAGCAGTTCTGGATACAGAGGTTCTGCTGAAGGCGGTTCTGGACAAAGATAAGACCTACCTTCTTTTTAATCCACAGCAGGAACTTTCCCCGGAAGAAGAAGAAAGATTCAGGGCCTATCTTAATATGAGACAGACAGGCCTGCCCGTTGCCTACATTCTGGGCCACAAAGAATTTTTCGCCTACGATTTTGTTGTAACCCCGGACGTACTGATTCCTAAGGCTGACACAGAAATTCTTGTGGAAAAAGGATTTGAAGTTTTAGAAGACAAGTGCCAGTCAAATCACATTCTTACAATTCTTGACATGTGCACTGGAAGCGGCTGCGTAGGAATTTCCCTCTATAAATATGCAGTTGAAAATCATCTTTTTAAAAAGGAAAACGCCCCCCTTTTAATTCTTGCTGATATAAGCGATAAAGCACTGGAAATTGCCGGTCGTAATGTTGAAAGACTGCTGCCTGAATTTTCCCACAGGATTTCACTTGTAAGGACAAATCTTTTTCAAATGATAGCAGGTTCTTTTGATTTGATTTTATCCAATCCGCCCTACATTCCTTCTGTTGAAGCAAGAGCCCTTCTCTCTGACGGACGAAATGAACCTTTACTTGCACTGGACGGAGATATTGATCTGAAGGGAAATAATACAAATGACAATGACGGCCTGGGAATTATGCGAAACCTCGTTCCCCAGGCCTACAACTTTCTCGCGCCAAAAGGAGTCCTTCTGTGCGAAAGCGGTGAATATAACGCAGAAATGACTCAGTATCTCTTTCAGCAGGCAGGTCTGAAAAATACCGAAATATTTACAGACCTGGAAGGCCAGCTGAGAGTTACTAAAGGAATTAAACCTTAAACTTTGCAATCAGTTCAACAATCTTTGCAAGTTCCTCTTTTGTATCCAGAGCAAGATCTGAAACATTCTGAGTTGCCTGGGCAATCTGTTCTGAACCTGCAGCCATTTCATCCATGCTCTGAGAAACAATAGTTGAAATGTTGCTCACATCCTGCATATCTTTCTGAATTCCGCTGATTCCATCTTCAAGTTCCTTAGAACTGTCTCCTACCAGAATAGATTCATGCTTCATGCTGGAAAGAGCTTCAAGAACCTGGGCAGAACCAGAAGACTGTTCCTCCATTGCATTTGAAATCTGAATTACAATAGGTTCAACCACATTCATCTGGCCGTCAATTGAATTCAATGAAGTCTGAGATTCAGCGGCAAGACTTGTTCCACTTGCAATCAGTTCTGTAATTTCCTGAACAGCCTCCGAAATAGACTGAGCCTGAGCACTGGAACTTTCTGCAAGATTACGGATTTCTTCTGCTACAACCGCAAAACCTGTTCCTGCAACACCGGCATGAGCAGATTCAATCATTGCATTCATTGCAAGAAGATTTGTCTGACTTGCAATTGATTTGATTGTATTATTTGCAGCAGTCAGGCCCTGAGACTTAGAAGAAATTTCTTCAATTACATTTGCACAGGCACGGACTTTTTCACTACCCTTTGAAATGAGGGAAGTTAATTCCTTAAAGGACTCTGCCATTTTTTTAGTTGATTCTGAAACGGAATTTGTATTTCCAATTAATTCTTCAATTACAGATGCGGACTCAATTACTTCACTTGACTGGGCAGTAATATTGTCCTTAAGCTGCTGCATGCTTGTATTTGAATCATCAATAATAACCTTTGTATTTGAAACAGCGTCAGTCTGAGTTTTAGACTGATTTTTTACAGACTGAATGTTAGCCTTAATTTGCGAAGTAGCACTGGCTGTCTGCTGAGAAACCGCACCTAAATCAATTACCTTTGTCTGAATCTGCTGAGCAGAAATAACCAGCTGCTTAATAATTGTCTGGAGCTGTTCCATAAATTTGTTAACACCCTGACTAAGCTGGGCAATTTCATCATTTCCCTTAGACTTTAATCTGACTGTTAAATCTGCTTCTCCGGAAGAAAGATTCCAGATTGCCTTATTAGTGCTCTTAACTGGCTTAAGGACAAATCTTCTTAAAAGCAGGATGATTATTACAGCAACTACTATGTTAACAATAAGTTCAATCACAAGAACATAAATGTTAATGCTGTAAATGGCTTTCATCATGTAGCTGTATTTTTCACCTACAAAAAGATAAACATCATCTGTTCCGGCGAGCTTCCAGTAACTGGCAATGTAGTCTTCATCTCCAACAGGAATTTTTCCGGTCCATGGCTCATCACTGTCCTTGATTGCATCGTAAATAAATTCCTGAATGATTGTATCCTTTACACCAAAAATAGAAGACTGAATTCTTTTGTCATTGTGCATGATTGTAAAATCACAGCCGGCAATTTCAGGAATGCTTTTTACAAAAGTATCACTGGAAAGGGAAATTCCAACCTGGACAACTGCATAAACTTCCATGTTGTAAAAAAGAGGATAAACTGTTACTGCCATTAATTCTTCAGCTTTTGTAAGGTAATAGCCGGAGGCCTGAACTCCTCTGAATCCCTTATCAAGAAGAAAATCTCCTATACTGTCAATGTAATATTTTTCTGAAGAAACTGCTTTCCGGGAAGTATCAAAAATTGCTATTGAATTTACAGTAAAACCAGTACGTGTATTTTTACAGATATTATCCAGTTTTGCTGACAATGAATGAAGAATATCATTTGCAGAACTGTCAGGCCTTCTTTCCAGACGCTGGGCAAAATCTTCTTCTATTATCTGCTTTGCATATTTTGCACCCTTATCTGCAAACTGAATTTTCTGATTCATAAGAGAGAGTACTATCTTTCTGTCGTTTTCAACTCTTTCACGAGTGTTCTCTGTCCAGTGACTTGTTATGTTCAGCATTACCGATGTCATCAGAAATACTGCACCTATTGTAATCACAAGTACAACCGGCATAATAATCTTAAAGCCTATAGAGCTTGCCTTATTTTTCATATTCCTACACCTAAATCCTTGTAGATGAATTTTGAAAAACTTTATCCCCGAATACTGCTGGCAACTTTTTTAGTTTAAGAAAAAAAAAGGAGACTGTTTCCTTATACCAGAAACGGTCTCCACTTTTTTGTGATAGTACATAATTCTATCAAAAATATCAACTCTAAATTTTGTAAATTCTAACTAAATTATATATTTTTAGAGCAGGAATTTAAAATTTATAACGGATTCCTGTAGAAAATGCAAAATTAATCCAGCGGTCACTTGAACCTGATCCAAACTCTCCCAAATATCCCATCTGGACTGGAACGGAAAGATGGCGGAAGAAAATTAAATCAAATCCAAATCCAAATCCTGCAAGAAGGCTTGGTGCAAAGCCAGAAGCAGAAGTTGTAGAAGATGGAGAACTTGGACTGTAATTAAATGAACCGGTAAATCCTACTGATGCCCATGCATAAAGAATGGAAGCAAAATTCTTTGTTTCGAATCTTGCAAGGCGCAGGTCGAACTGTTCATTTAAGTCAAAGATAAATTCTCTTGAACTTGTGTCATCAATCCAGTAAAGGGAAATCTGAGTCTGAAGTCCAAAACGATCGTTTACCCAGCGCATGTATTCCAGACCACCATACATTTTACTTGAGAGAATTAAATATGCTCCAAGACCATTTGGAAAATCAAATGCAGATTCAGGAGCTTTTACAGATACTGCAGTTGGACCTGGTATAACAGGTGAAATATTTTCGTTAGGTCCTTCCTGTGCAGCTGCAGACATTGCTGTTACTACGGCAAGCAGCATAACTGAACAAAGCTTTGTAATTTTTTTCATAAAATCTCCTTATTTAAAAAAAGTTTTTTAGCATTATATACATAATTATACAGATACAAGACTAATTTTGTAAACATCATTTTACCTTTCCGGAAAAGAGCGCAATTTTTCATGAAAAGCAGTTTTTTGAGAAGAATTAATTTTTTTTGGGAGACTGAATATCCCATTCTACCTGAATGGCCCTGTTTTCAATTCCAGGAATTCGGAGAAAAGTAAGACAGTCTGCAGTGTGAATAATCAAACCCTTTTTGTGAGAAACATATCCTGTAATCGGGTCTCCCGGCTGAGGCCTGCAGCACTTGGCAAAAGAAACCACAAAATTTTTGTTTCCTTCAACACGCACTTTTCCAGTATACTGAGACTCCTGACTCTTTTCCCTTCTCTTTTTTCTCTCTTCCCGGATTTGAGCCGCAACCTGCTTAGAGTGAATTGTATTTGCAAGAATGCTGGCTTCCCTCTTAGCCTCCGCTTCCTTATCAATAAAGGTAGGATCATTTTCCACCAGCCAGCTGTGAATTTTTTGCCGGGCCTTTCCAGTGTGAACAGCCTTAAGCTGAGCCTGGGTCGGATGAGCCTGAGGATTTGTAATAATCTCAACGATCTGAGTATTTTTCAGTGGAGCCGTAAGCTGAATGATTTTTCCATCAGCCTTTGCACCAACAACTTTTTCTCCAACACCGGAGTGAATGGCGTAAGCAAAATCAATTGCGTTTGCACCTGCAGGCAGTTCCTTTACATCCCCCTTAGGAGTAAAAACATAAATTGAATCTCCCAGAAGTTCATTCTTTAATTCGTTAAAGAAACTTTCATCCGTAAGATGCTCATCCCTTAAAACCCGGAGCTGATTTATAATGCTCAAATCTTCCGCTTTTACAAGATCGTGATTTGTACCTTTTTTATAAAGCCAGTGGGAAGCAACCCCGTGTTCTGCAATATTGTGCATCTCCTGTGTACGGATTTGAATTTCAAGAGGCTTTCCTTCACAAATAACAGTGGTGTGCAGGGACTGATATCCGTTGGCCTTAGGCATGGCAATGTAATCTTTAAAGCGGCCTTCCATTGGTTTAAAAAGACCATGGACAATTCCAATCAGAGTATAACATTCCGCATTTGTCTGACAGATTATTCTCAGTGCCAGCAAATCATAAAGTTCATCCGCAGCCTTATTTCTTTTTCGCATCTTCTGATAGATGGAATAAAAATGCTTTGCCCGGCTGCTTATGCTTACAGTGATTCCAACTTTTTCAGTTGCAGTGTAGATTTTTTTTACTGCATTATTCAGATATTCAGCCCTTTCAGTTTTTTTCTGGGCAACAATTGCTTTTATCTGCTGGAAGGCCTCAGGATTTGAATACTTAAGGCTTAAATCTTCCATTTCACTTTTTAATTCTGACATACCCAGGCGGCTGGCAAGAGGGCACCAGATATCAATTACTTCTTTAGCAACGGCTCTCTGTGCTTCCGGACTTACGGAATTAAGATTGCGCATACGATCCAGACGATCAGCGAGTTTTACAAGAATTACACGGATATCATCTATCATTGCAAAAAGCATTTTTCTGATGGCGTCTGCTTCCTGCATTGAATGAGAGTTTATTTTAAGGTTTGTAATTTTGGAAGTTCCGTAGCAGATTTTAGCCACATCTTCTCCAAAGTTTTCCTTAATCTGTTCATAAGAGTCCGGATCAACTTCAAGAATATTGTGAAAAAGACCGGCAATAACAGCATCTGCTCCAAGACGACTTTCTGCAAGAACACAGGCAACCCTCATAGGATGGAGGTAATATGGTTTACCGCATTTACGTTTGAGGTCATGAGTTTTTTGTATAAGAAAATCCCAGGCAGCCCTTATTTTTTCTTCGTCCTGATCTTTATAAAAGTCCCCAAAGGTCAGGAAAAAAGAGTTTAAAAGTACTTCGGGATCTGTTTCTGTTGTATTCGTCTCAAAAGCTGTGTTCTGCATAGGCGTCCCCCACCCATTATCTGCCAGTATCCCTGAACTGTCCTTCAACATATTCCGGATCACGGCAACGTAAAAGAGCCCCGTCGATTACCGGCAGATCTGTATATATTACACAGGGATGTCCGTCACAAACCCAGTTGTAGACTTCTCCACTTTCAGGATTAATCAGAACAAAATGTTCCCTGGTAACTTTTTGAGCAACTGTATCCGGAGTAACAAGTTCCAGTTCGCTCTCTTTGTTAATCATATTCATTGCCTTAAGAGGATACATCTTAAAGCCCGGTATTTTCTCTGCATAAGGAAGATACTTGTCCGGCATATTCTTTACCCTTAAATCGTAAGCGGCCTGCGCCTGTGGAACAAGGGCATCGTATTCAGCCTTTCTTTTTGCAGCACTTTCAGAAGCTTTTGCAAGGATTGACTCTTCTTCCTGAGCAGAAAGCTGCTTTCCCAGTTCGGCACTTAGTTCGTATGGAGAATCTGAAGCACCGCTGGCAGTTTCATCAGCCTTTGCCTTATCAAAATAGAAAGCAGTTGTAAAAGGACGATGGCTTACCTTGTAAAGTTCATCGATGAAAGGCTTTGCTTCTTCAGCAGAAATTTTTTCTTCCAGGGAATCAATTGCTTTTCTGTAAGCCCTGGTAATCATGGCAACATAGTAGATGCTCTTCATGCGGCCTTCAATTTTAAGGGAATCCACTCCAGCCTTTTTAAATTCTGCAAGATAATCAATCATACAAAGATCTTTACTTGAAAGAATGGCAGTAAAATTGTCCCCTTCATAAACAGGGAAAAGTTCATCCGGTCTTTTATATTCTTTCAGGGAAAGAGCACCTGACTGAGCAAGTTTTTTCGGATCCTTCAGAATATCAGGATCTGCAAGCAGGTCATAATCCCAGCGGCAGGTATGAGAACAAAAACCACTCTGAGCAGAACGTCCATTCAGATAAGCACTCATCAAACATCTGCCGGAATAGGCAATACACATTGCTCCGTGAACAAAACATTCAATTTCCATGTCAGGAACAGCCTGCTTGATTTCAGAGATTTCTGCCAGACTGGCTTCCCGGCCCATTACAACTCTTTTAAAGCCCAGACTTTTGTACATTTTAACAGCTTCCCTGTTAATGCAGCTGGCCTGAGTTGAAAGATGAAGTTCTGCATCCGGAAAATGCTTCTGCAGAATAGGAACAATTCCCAGATCCTGAACAATAAAAGCGTCAATCGGATACTGCTTAAAATAGTCGATTTCAGAAAGAAGACGGTCAATTTCTTCATTGTGGAAGGAAATATTCAATGCGCAGTGCAGACGTCTTCCGGGAAAATTTTTCTTAAGCTCCAGAACCTTTTTATATTCATCTTCATAGAAATTATCAGCTTTAATACGAAGTGAAAAATTCTTTAAACCTATGTATGCGGCATCTGCTCCATATGTATAGCAGTACCTTAATTTGTCAACATTTCCAGCGGGTGCAAGGAGTTCCATAATCTATTCCTTTTGGTTTGATTACAATTCCTCAAGCCAGATCGCAGTGATTACTCCTGAGGAATATCGTTAATCTTTAATTGTTTTTCTCTCTCAGCCAGTTCTTCTTCAGAAAGGCCCTTTCTTTGACTAATAAACTTTCCTAACTTTTCAATTGCCAGGTGCGACTGAGGCAAATACTCATCTGCAACCTGGAACATATACATCATTTTTGGCCACAAATCCAGGATAAAAGGAACATCAGCCGCTTTCATAAGCTTTTCAAATTCCTTAACCTGTTTTACAAGGATTTCCTTTTCTCCCATTTGAACATAAACAGGAGGAAAGCCCCTGAACTTTTCAGCTTCTGCCTTAAGGGGCGAAACCAGAGGATTCTTAATATTCATGGCGTAGGTGTATAAATCTACGGCACGATGCAGATCCTCTCCTGCCAGAACTTCATCATGGACTTTTTTACCGGCAATCAGTTCGTTATCAGAACTTAAATCCAGCCATGGTGAAAGAAGAATCAGGCTCTTTGCAATTGCCCTGTACTTTTCAGCAAGATTCAAAAGACAGGCAATGGCAATACTGGCACCACTGGTATCTGCCGCAAGAATTATCTGGGCATGACTGTCAGCATCTTCCTTATCCAGCTTAAAACTGAAATTGTTTTTCTCCAGCTGAAGGGCAACTTCTTCTTCAGAATAAACCATTCTGAAAACATTCTGAACATCTTCAATTGATGCAGGAAAAGGATAAGTTGGAGCCAGACGGAATTCAGGAACCACAACCCGGCATGAAGAAGCGTGGGCCAGTGAAGCACAGAAGTTTCTGTAACTGTCCCGGGATCCACCAACAAAAGAACCGCCGTGTACGTAAATTATAATCCGTCTTGAAGAATAGATTTCCGGAACAAGCAAATCGCACTTAACATTTCCATAAACCTTTTCCTGACATTCCACATGATTTGGAAGAAAAAGGGTATTATAAGTACTTTCAAGTTCAGACCTGTAAGTTTCCAGATCAGACTTTGGTTTTAAAATCAATTTTTGAATTTTATTTATTGCTGCCTTTCTATCTACAATTTCACTCATGCAAAACAGTATAGCAAATAAACATCTGTTTTGCTATAATCCTTTTGTATGCCAATTAAGATTGATTCAGATTTACCAGCAAAAAGTACTCTCGAAAAAGAAAACATCTTTGTTATGACGGAAGAAAGAGCCTTAACTCAGGAAATCCGTCCTCTAAAAATAGCAATTGTAAATCTCATGCCTACAAAGGAAGTAACGGAAACCCAGCTGCTCAGACTGCTTTCCAATACCCCTCTGCAGATTGAAATTTCTCTGGTAAGAATGAAGGGGCATATCTCTAAAAATACATCCGAAGAACATCTGGACCGCTTTTACATCAGTTCAGAAGAAGTTTTCAAAAACAAGTACGATGGAATGATTATTACTGGTGCGCCGGTAGAACAGCTGCCCTTTGAACAGGTTGACTACTGGGACGAACTTTGCAAAATCATGGATTACGCAAAAAAGCATGTTCACTGCACCCTTTACATCTGCTGGGGAGCAATGGCAGGCCTTTATCATCTCCACGGAATTAATAAAAATATTGTAGAAAAAAAGTTTTCAGGAATTTACAAATCTCACAGACTGGACAATTACGATCCACTTACAAGAGGATTTGATGATTATTTCCCGGTTCCTACAAGCCGCTACACCACAATTCTCTCTGCTGACGTTATGAAAAATCCGGATTTGATACTTCTTGCAGACAACAAGGAAACTGGTGTAACAATCGCTAAATCTAAAGACAACAGATCTATTTTTATGACCGGCCATCTGGAATACGATTCAGACACTCTGGCAAAAGAATACTACAGGGATTTAAATAAGGGAATTAATCCTGAAATACCCGGAAACTATTTTGAAGATGATGATCCGGAAAAAGGTGCCTATTCAACCTGGCGCAGTTCAGCCCATCTCTTTTATTCAAACTGGCTGAATTATTACGTTTACCAGACAACCCCTTACGCTCTGGATGATATTGAAAAGGAATAAAGATTTATTTTCCCACGTGAATCCAGGTCAGTTCGTGCTTGTTGTAATTCAAATGAACAACCTTACTGTCCGGGATTGAAGCGAATTCTTCCACAAGTTTCCAGTCAACACGGCCCTGCATCTTTATGGTACAAATCATCTTTTTTGTTTTACCGCTTTCAAGCCATTTTCTGCACCATTCAAGAAGTCTCTCCGGATAGCAGATTACATCGGAAAAGACCCAGTCGCAGTCCCCGATTTCTTCAGGAGTTAAAGTAAAAGCGTCATGGGCAAGGAATTCCACCTGAGGATTGTTCATCAGGGAATCTGCAAGAGGCGCTCTGTCTACTGCAAAAACTTTTGAGCCTAATCCCACAAGAACCCAGGTCCAGCCTCCAGGACAAGCCCCCGCTTCAAAACACCTGCTATTTTCATCCGGGAAAGGTACATTAAAATAGTGATGAGCCAGAGCCAGACTCTCCTGAATTTTCAAATAAGCCCGGCTTGGAGGATTTTCGTGATCTTCATTAAAAGTGATGTTTCCAGCCGGCAGGGAAGACAAAGTCTCTGGAGAAAAAAGCATTGTGTGTTCGTCAATCAAAGTGTATATACCGATTGGACTTTCAGGAAATTCAAAAGGAAAATTTCTGTTTTTAAGATTTACATAAGGAAGTTTTTCCTGAAGCAGCTGACCTCTTCTGAAACAAGTGTAAAAATATGGGGCCCAGGAACGCTGAATCTTTTTCAGTTCGCCGGCTCCTTCCCCAATTGATTCAAATGTAAGAATGGAAGGTTCTACAAAAGTTGCCTTAGCCCAGTAAGGATTTGTCTTCTGAGGATTTTCTCTGTCCAGTTCGTAGTCTTCAAAATAAATCAGGTCGCCGTAAGTTTTATATTTTTTGCCGGTAAATGAAAATCTGTCCTGAAGTTCTGCAAGAAGAAGATTGGTCATTTCAGGGTAAGCTAAAAAAACAGTTCCCTTAAGTCTGGTAATTTTTGCAGTCATTGATAAAGCCCTTATTTTACAAAAACAACATCCTGGTCTTTAAGCAGAGATTCTACTTCCAGTTCTTCAGAAGCCTCTGCCTTTAAGGTCTGAATATAACTGTTCAGTTCAGGAGTTGTAGGACTGTTTAAAATTTCAAAACCTATTTCCGTAATATTGTCTGTTACTTTATACCACTGAGGATGGCACAGCAGTTCCATTTTAAAAGAAGGTACCCTGCGTGAAAACAGAACACTGAGGACATAGTCGTTTTCCATGTTGATTGTTACAGGAACAGAAAAGTGTACCTTGCATCCGGACTGACTTATATCGTCCAGAATACCCGAGATTGCACAAATTTCTTTAGCATTTACTTTGCCAGGTTCTACAAAACGCTCTTCTCTTCTCTTTTCGCTTTTCATCGTATCTTTAATTATGGGCTTTTTTTTACCTTTAGGTCAAGGTAACCTTATATAATCTTAAGTTATATCCTTTTCTTTCATGAAAGATTAAAACTGTCACTGAAAACGAAATTTGCAAGGGAAATTCTCCAGTCAGGAAGTTCCATATTCAAGGCAATGGATATTTTATCTTTATTTAGTACGGAATAAGCAGGTCTTTTTGCTTTAGTTTCAAAATCCGCCGAAAGACATTTGTTTATAATACAGGGTGAATGGATTTTTCCACACTCTTTTCCAAGAGAGTATATTTCTTTTGCAAAGTCATACCAGCTGCACTCCCCGCCATCAGTATAATGATAAATTCCGTAGGAAGGTGATTTGCCTCCGTTTCTGCCATTTGCTTCAATCAATTTAATTATTGCAAAGGCTAAATCTACAGCGGATGTTGGGGTTCCTTTTTGATCGTCCACCACTTTGATTTCATCTTTTGCATTCATGAGCCTTATCATTTTATAGACAAAGTTTTCCCCCTGAAAACCATAGAGCCAGGCAGTGCGGATGATATAGTATTCTTTCAGATGATTTGAAACTTCAGCTTCAGAGAGAGCCTTTGTTTTTCCATAAACATTCAGGGGGCCGGTGGATTCAAATTCTTTATAGGGAGCAGAAGATAATCCGTCAAAAACATAATCCGTGGAAATATGAATGAGTTTTGCTCCTGTTTCCTGGCAAAGTTTTACAATACTGGAAGTTCCTGCCACATTTAAACTGAATGCCATTTCTTCATTTTCTTCAGCTTCTTCCACATTAGTAAAGGCGGCACAATTTATAATCCATTCAGGAGGCTCATCCATTTCTGCAGCAAAATTTTTCAGAGCCTGATAGTTTCTGATATCTACATCTTTATCACTGCCAGTCCATTTTAATCCGGCCATGGAAAGCTGAAGTCCAAGTTCACTGCCCAGCTGTCCTTTACTGCCAATCAACCAAATCATTTTTTTTTCTCCCATTTTTTCTTATTATACCATATTCCCCGGAAAAAGCCTCATTACAGATTCACTTCACAATTTCTGTTTTTAAAGCAGGAATTTATTGACGGAAGTAAATAAGTCGTGTAATTTGGAACAAGAGGACGCTAAGTAATTAGCGACTGCCTCCGTTGAACAATAATATGTCCGCCGAAAGTTTGTCTCGCTTTAGGGCGGACTTTTTTTCTGTTCCCTTTTTTTATTTAATTAACAAAGAGAGCAGGTCTATTAAGAGTTCGATAATTGCAATGCAAAGCATCACTTTTTCGTACTTTGACATAGACGGCCTCCTTCATTCTTGAGAATTCGGAGGCAAGCCGCCACATTTTACTTAGCGTCCATATATTTATATGCAGAGAAAGTTACAAAACTACAGGAAACTGGAAAATTTTTTGATTTTTTTGATTTTTTTGTTTTTTTTTATTTTTTTGGATTTTTAAAGCAGCACTTTATTGACGGCAGGTAAAATGTCGTATAATTTAGAACAAGAGCACGGTAAGTAATTAGCGACTTCCTCCGTTGAACAATAATATGTCCGCCGAAAGTTTGTCTTAGCTTGGCGGACTTTTTTTTTGTTCCCTTTTTTTATTTAATTAACAAAGAGAGCATGTCTATTAAGAGTTCGATAATCGCAATGATTAACATTACTTTTTCGTATCTTGTCATAGACGGCCTCCTTCATTCTTGAGAATTCGGAGGCAAGCCACCACATTTTACTTAGCGTCCATATATTTATATGCAGAGAAAGTTACAAAACTGCAGAAAACTGGAAAACTTTTTCATTTTTTTTATTTTTTTATCTTTAAAGCAGGAATTTATTGACGGCAGGTAAAATGTCGTGTAATTTTGAACAAGAGCACGGTAAGTAATTAGCGACTGCCTCCGTAAGCTTTAATAAGACCGCACGAAGATGTCACGCTAGGCGGGCTTGTTTTTATGCTCTTATTTCTATTTAGTTAGGAAAGAGAGCAGGTCTATTACGAGGGCTGCCCCATACTTTTGGGACAGCCCCTTTTTGTTTTTAACTGAAGCTTTAAGTTCATGGGCCGTAGTTTTTTGGCCTGCTGATTATTCATAAATTGAAAGTGAGACTTCTGGCAATGTCTTGGCAATGTCTTGGCAATGTTCCGGCAATGTTCGGCAATGTTTGTTATAATGCAAAATGAATATCCACAGGGCTCTATTCCTTCAATTCGCAGAAATACAATAATTGCAGCCTGCCTTGATGTTGCCAATCTGATGGAGCGTGGAGGAACGGGCTTTCAGACTATGATTGAAAGCTATAAAGATTCATCAGAAGAAAAGCAACCGTGTGTCATGATTTATCCAGGATTCCTTGATTTAAGGCTCTTTGATAAAATATATCAGGCAGAAGATTCCTTTGTAGAGAAATCCGATTCAGAGAAAATAATTGAACTCTTAAAGGAAAGCCCAAAATCTACAAAAGAATTACAGGCTGTAACTTCTTATGGAAGTAGAAGCCGATTCCTTGAAGAAATAATCAATCCTCTTATTGAAGATGGAAAAATTGTTAGAGAAGGTAGTTTAAGATCTCCTACAGCAGTATTTAGATGGATAGGATGTAGCATTCCCTAAACTCAGTACTTGTCACAACATACCCCTTTATTTTTTTTTAGTTAAAGGGGTATGTTAAAGGGGTATGTTAAAGGGGTATGTTAAAGGGGGAAGATGAATGACTTTACCAATAAGTATTGATTCTTTAATCAGACAGCAGGCGGTACTAGATTTGTTTGCTGGATCAAATTCTGTTGCACAGTCTTTGTTACAAAACTGCAGAAAACTGGAAAATTTTTTGATTTTTTTTGTTTTTTTATCTTTAAAGCAGGAATTGATTGACGGAAGTAAAGAAGTCGTGTAATTTGGAACAAGAGGACGCTAAGTAATTAGCGACTTCCTCCGTTGAACAATAATATGTCCGCCGAAAGTTTGTCTTAGCTTGGCGGACTTTTTTTTGTTCCCTTTTTTTATTTAATTAACAAAGAGAGCATGTCTATTAAGAGTTCGATAATCGCAATGATTAACATTACTTTTTCGTATCTTGTCATAGACGGCCTCCTTCATTTTTGAGAATTCGGAGGCAAGCCGCCACATTTTACTTAGCGTCCATATATTTATATGCAGAGAAAGTTACAAAACTGCAGGAAACTGGAAAATTTTTTGATTTTTTTTATTTTTTTATCTTTAAAGCAGGAATTTATTGACGGAAGTAAAGATGTCGTGTAATTTGGAACAAGAGGACGCTAAGTAATTAGCGACTGCCTCCGTAGAACTATATAAGTCCGCCGAAAGTTTGTCACACTAGGCGGGCTTTTTTTCATTTGCTCTTTCTTTTTATTTAATTAACAAAGAGAGCAAGTCTATAATTATTCCGATAATCGCAATGATTAACATTACTTTTTCGTATTTTGTCATAGACGGCCTCCTTCATTCATGAGAATTCGGAGGCAAGCCGCCACATTTTACTTAGCGTCCATATATTTATATGCAGAGAAAGTTACAAAACTGCAGGAAACTGGAATATTTTTTGATTTTTTTTGTTTTTCTTATTTTTTTGGATTTTTAAAGTAGCACTTTATTGACGGCAGGAAAAATGTCGTATAATTTAGAACAAGAGGACGCTAAGTAATTAGCGACTTCCTCCGTAGAGCTATTATAAGCCCGCCGAAAGTCTGTCTACTTGGCGGGCTTTTTTTTCTTACTCTTTTTCTATTTAATTAGGAAAGAGAGCAGGTCTATTACGAGGGCTGCCCCATACTTTTGGGACAGCCCCTTTTTGTTTTTAACTGAAGCTTACTGAACCTCAATAGACAAATAAGACCAAAAATAGTGGTATTCAGCCCATGGATAGGATGTAGCATTCCCTAAACTCAGTACTTGTCACAACATACCCCTTTATTTTTTTTTAGTTAAAGGGGTAGGTTAAAGGGGTATGTTAAAGGGGGAAGATGAATGACTTTACCAATAAGTATTGATTCTTTAATCAGACAGCAGATTGTGGAAAACTCTCGCATTGATTATAAAAGAGACTGGAATCCAGAAGATATTGTTCATTCCATCTTTGTCATAGACGGCCTCCTTCATTCTTGAGAATTCGGGGGCAAGCCGCCACATTTTACTTAGCGTCCTTTTTTTTAATTATAAAGAACATTTATCTTTAAACAAAAAAAGCTTCCGAACCTTTTACGTGTCCGGAAGCCTTTTTGTTGTAAGTCTTAGAACTAAGAATTACTCAGATTCACCTGCTTCATCAGAACCTTCAATTTTATTGAGGATTTCTGAAAGAACGCTTGTTGTTCCCTGGAGGTTAAAGCTGCGGCTTGCAACTTCCCAAGAGCAGTTTACTTTTGCAGTAGCAGTCATTTTTGTGTAACCCTTGATAAAGTTCTGACCACCTAATTCAAAGTCAAACTTTTCAACATCATCATCTTCATCACAAGTATGAGTTGCAATACCTGATAAGAAAGCAATAACATCCTGTGTATCATCTGGTTCGTCTACTGTATAAAAATCCTTAACTGCTGCATATGCATCAGCAGCTGTACTACAAAGCCATGCCTGTCCTAAAGCATTTGCCTGATCTTCTGAAACATTATCAAATCCAAGTCTATATGTAAGAATGAGAGTTCCCTTTGTATAGTTGGAATTGTCTTTCAAATCATAAGTACCAAGCCAGAAAGTATGAGCTTTAATAGCACCATCTTTTGAGCGTACCTTATACTGATAGAACTTCTGACCTGCATTAAACACTTTTTCTGATGTACCATCAAAGTACATTGTAATATCAACAGTTGATCCTATCGAACCACTTCTATCTGTTCCATCAGATCTAGAATCTGAAGCTTGCAATAAATTGTCATTTGTTACTGTGTAGTTAGCTTCCCATGTACCAAAGAAGTCGTCCTTACCCAATCCGTCACAAGATGTAAAAGCAAGTGATGCTGCTACAATAAGTCCAGCAGCTACTGCTGCTAATTTAGTCATTTTCATAAGATAAATCTCCTAATATAAAAATGTTGTTTGTCCCAAGGCCTACAGCCTTATTGCATAAATTATAATTCTACACTTTTCTAAAATCAAGGTAAAAACCTAAATTTAGAAAACTTTAAGAAATCCAATAATAAAAAAAATCCCCAAAAGCCCTGTTTTTTAGAGCCTTTGGAGATTTTATGACTCAGAGATTATTCAGGAAGTTTGTACTCAAAGGTGATTTCCAGAGTCTTCATTTCCTGAAGGATTGCGGCATCCTGCTGAACAATTGTAGGGCGCTTGCGGTCCATTGAACCATCAAAACTGCGGGCTTCTGCAGGAGGCTCGGATACCCATTCATTGTAAATGTTGTAACGGGTACACTTTCCATCATCAGAAGCAGTATAGCCTTTTGACGGCAGACGGTAATTTTCTCCGTTAACCTTAAACTCCTTAATCTGAATACAATATCCAGGGAATAGCAGTTCACCGTTTGAAATACCGATTGCAGAGAAAGCAAAACTGCGGGCAAATCCGGCTTCAGTTCCTGTAAAGTCAAGGGCAACAGTGTAAGTACCAGGTCCGGTAATTTCTACATCAGTTGGAATAAGTCCTTCAGATCTTGTATCCGGATCATATATGTCACCAACAGAATATGTAAGTGACCAGTCCTGGCTGTTGTACATAATCCAGGCAACAGAACGGTCAGTTGCACCAACCAGCTCATTGTCAGAAATCATTTCAGGGGCATCATCATAGCGGTCCAGGGTTCTGTTATAAGCTTCTTTCCTCCATTCCTCTTCATCATAAGCAAGAAGGGCTTCATAACTGCGGGACTTGTAGAAGTCAGTCATTTCCTGGAACTTGAAACCAGTCTTGCGGTCAAACATTCCCCACTCACCAGTATCCCACATAACAGGAACATAATTGTAGTAGTCACAGTTGTCCAGGAAGTTTTCATGCCAGTCCATGTTTCCATCTTTTAATGTACCGTCTGACCTGAGTCCGGTGCCGTATTCACCAATGATTACACCGTAGCCTGCATCAACAAAGCGGGAAAGTTTTTCCATATTGTTATTCATTTCACCAACTTCACGAACAGTTCCCCAGTGAGTTACACTTGAACCGCCGCAATATCCCCATGGAGTATAGTAGTGAACTGAAACAAAAAGCTTGTCTTTAGCAGAATCCTTTGGCATTACAAAACGATCATCGCAGGTCATTCCAACATCAGTGTTGTATCCTGGAATAAGAAGGAAGCGCTGGCTGTTGTTACCGCCGGTCTTACGAACAACATCAACAAATTTCTGATTGATTTTATTTGCAACTTCATAGATTTCATCGCCTTTAAGGGAACCTGAATCCGGTACTGCAAAAACATCGTTGAGGCGGTTTCCGATTTCTTCATTTCCACCTTCAAAAATTACCTTTTCAGAATAATTCTTAAAGCGAACAGCCAGCTGTGTCCACATTGCCTCGTAAAGTTTCCAGGCTTCAGCGCGGGTTGCTTCAGAAGCAGAACCGAACATTCCCCACCAGTCGCCGTCCCAGTGGTCATTGAAAATTACATAAAGTCCTGCATCCAGAGCGTAGTTTACAACTTCTTCCACTCTATCAATATAATCAGTACCGATTACATAATTTTTATTTTTCCAATCCATTGCATTTGTCCATGCAACAGGAATACGAATTGTGTCAAAACCTGATTCCTTGTAGAGCTTCATCAATTCAGGAGTTGTTACAGGCTGACCCCAGAAGGTTTCATATTCTTTTGGATCTTTGCCAAGTCCCAGTTCTTCGGCTCCAAAAGCTTCCAATGTGTTACTAAGGTTAATTCCGTTACCCATTTTTTTGGAAAGCTCAAGAGCTGTAATTGAAGAGTCAAAAGGCTGTGGCTGAGTTACGATTTTGCTGGAGGTGTCAGGAAGTTTGCCCTTGCACTGAGTAAAGAGGCCCAGTGCAAAAACCAGTCCTGCCGCTGCAAAAATTACTTTTTTTGTGGATTTCATTTGTTTCTCCTTTGATTATTATAAAGACAATGGTAAGACGGGAGTTTTTAAAAAGAAACATGCGTTTTTTTTAGATTTTTCTTTGAAAAATTTTATTTTTAGACGGGCAGATTGTAAGATGAGATTCTTCTATAAAAAAATAGCCCTCCATGCCAGGACAGGTATCGTCTGACAGAGAGGGCCTATACCATCAACATAATTTTTTTTTCAGGCTATCAAACTCCTGAATGTTTTACATAAAGAATATATTATCATTCCGTCAATTAATAAATAAAGAAGTACACTATAAATCTTTGCCCAGCGTTTTGAATCACTGAATATAACCTGATACAAAATTATTATTGAAATGATAAAAAACCCAATGGAAAAAAATATGAATACCCAGATATTAGGAATGAATCGTGATGTAAAAAAGCCGATACAAAAAATCCATGACAAAATATTCAATATTTTTAATTTTGAACTTTTCTTTATTTCATGTAGCTTTGAAATTTCATTATTGAAGTTTTCCTGATTCTCCAGAAATTCTGATGTAAGTATTCTTGTATTATTGTTAAAATAAATCATAAATTGATTTTTTTTAATCTGTTCGATTTTCTTTACATCTTTAATCTCATAGCTTGTAACACTTCCGTTATTTGTAATGATAAACTTATCTTCAGTAATTTCAAAAGAATAAGCTGCATAAATTTTTTTCATTTTTTTTGAAAAGAGAAAAACTAAGACTGTGCAATAACATGCTAAAGCAGGAAATACAATAAGAAACACATTCTTTGTTTTTTCAAAATCAGGTCTAAAATGAGGAAGCACTATGTAGAATACAATAAAATTGAAGATTATTGCAAAACCAAAAGCAAGTAATTTCTTTGTTCTGTATTTGTTAATATACATTTTTTCTTTTGAAGAATCATTTTTATAAATCATTTTTTTTACTCCTATAAAAACTCCGCAGATACATGAAAGAAACTCAAACAGGCAACACGCTTACTAGTTTTATTTTATCATAGATTAAATTTTTTAAAAAGATTGTTAAGGGGGCTGCAAATATGATATTCAATATTGTTAAGAACCAGGAGTACAAATCATTTATATGACTTACTCTAAGTGCCTGTATTTTGTATTCTTTTTTAAGGACATTTTTAGAAAACAAATTCATTATTTCATAGACTGGAAAAAATAGAAGAGAAAAGCAGCTTAAATATCCTGCTTTAGGATTTAAAGCCGTTTCCATCTGAATCTTTGAATATATAAATCTTGCGTAGAAAATATTTACTGCTAAAACAATCAGAATCAGGATTTTTATTGTTCTTTTATTATTTTCATAGCATTCCATAAAAAAAACAAAACTTATCAGCAGGTACAAATCAATAATTAAATTAAATTTTTTTTCTGCTTCTAAACTATAATCTTTAGCCAGATAATTGCCATTTTCTATTGCCCTTTCGAACTTTTTATATTCAGACTTTTTAACATCAGTATAAATTCTCTGGTATTTGATTGTAAAAATAACCAGAAAAATCATTGAGGCAATAATATAAGCAATCAGAATGATATTCATTTTCTTTTTATTTTCTCTAATTTCTTCCATATTTCATTATTCCAGAATTTCATAAAAAAACTGCTGATTGACAAGTCTTTTCACAGACCACAAAGTTTAATTCGCTGTCTCTTCTTCCAGAAGGTTTACAACATCTGAAGAATTTCTTTCTTTATAAAAATTAATTTTATTATAGTTCCAGAAACCATTTTCTTTATATGCATCAATGTAAACAATCGAAATGCCATTTTTTCCCTTTAACTTATACGAAAAAACAGCTTTTCCTGATGAATCACCATTTGCACTTATAGAGCCTGACATCAAACCTGTCTGTTTATACTCACCCCCTAGGTAATCCTTTACTTGCGGATTATTTTCAATAAGTTCAATAGAATGTTCATATGGAATGCTATTTTTGAATGCACTGAAAACAGTAACAATTAAAACGCTGCATAAAAGTACAATTATACCAATAACAGTAAATACAGTAATTAATATTGTCTTTTTCTGCTTCTTTTTTTCAGCGGTAAGTTCTTCTTTTGTTTTGGTAGATAAAGAAGTTCCATTAGTACAATATGGACAGACCTTTGAACCAGCAGGAATCTTCTTTTTACAATTTTCGCATTCTTCCAGAGGTTTTAAGAACAGGAAAACTATAAAGACCCAGAAACCTGCACCTGGCCAAACTCCAAACCAGAACCAATGAGGAGAGCGGTTTTTCTTTTTTGCAATAATTACTCCTGCCACAATTGGAGCAATCCATAAAAAAATAAAGATTATAAAAAAAATCCAAGTTTTCATTTTTTCCCTTATATTTTTAATTTAATATTTTCATTAATTCATCAGGAAGTTTTATAATTCTTTTTGAGGGAGTATGGAGGACTGGATAAAAGTTCTTTCCATCAAACCAGTATATAGAATTTGTAATACTTCCAGGTCCCTGTGTATACATATAATTTACAAGGCCCATCAATTCTACAAGATCACTATTCACACTTTCTTTATTTACATTTGTTACGATTATTCCATACCGGTTTGGAATAGCAACAAAAACACCATATTCAGGAAGAGATCCAAGCTTTCTATTTAAATCAAAAACCGATGTGGTAACAAAAATATTTGTATCAGACAGCATAACTGAAACAGAAAGTGTTTCTGAAATTTCAAAATCTTCGAATTCCTCTTTATTATTTTCAAGAGTATTCTTTTTTGCAGTTTCTAAAATTGCTTTTTCACTTACATTCCATTTTTCTATGTAATTTTTTGATAAACTTTTTACGGCAGTCGGTAAATCTATAACAACAACGCAGATATAAGCGTCTGTTGCTGCTTCAAAAATTGAGGAGTCTGAAATCTTATCTTTATAATCGGCTGGATAAATTCGTAATTTAAGATAATCCTTGCCAGTTTCAAAAGATTCAAATTTTGACATGATGACTTTTTCTTCATCTCTGCTTATTTTTACCTTAGAAAAATAATTTTTTACTATAGACTTCCATTGGGATTTATCACTTTGCAGACAGATACTATATAAGTTCGATAACCCAACTTCTGTTTCTACATCAAAATAATCATTTTCTTCTTTAACAATAAAATATTGTTCCTTGAAATGCTCTTCATAATTCTGCACATGGATTTCTTTTAATTCATTTTTAACAATATTTATAAAAGCATTATAATCCTTTGCAGACTGAGCAGCTGATGAAAACAAGATGAATAAACTCATTAAAAGCAATAATATTTTCTTTTTCATAATACCGTCCTGAAAAGTATAAATAGAAAAGGCTACCTCCAGATTTTTTTCAAACTCTAAAGATAGCATTTATAAAACTAAAAAGAGAATTAAAACAAAAACTCTTTAATCTTTCAGATATTCCAGTTCTCCGCGATAAAGTTCAACTTTATTACCGGTAGCTCTGTTAATCCATTCCTGGGCCTCATCGTATTCAACATAGTGATTATAGTCAAGAACTCTCAGAGCGTAGTCAACATCATACTGGAAGTTTCCTATAATGCCATCAGCGCAATATCATTACTCCCCGTCTTTTTCTACATCAGCTTTTCTGCTGCAAGTTCCCACTGCTCATTTAATTCTTCCAGCTGCTGATTTATTAAATCCAGTTCCTTCTGAACAGCCTTTGCTTTTTCGCCGTTAGAGTAAACTTCCGGATTGCCCATTTTTGCTTCCAGCTCAGACTTTTTTTCTTCCGCCTGGGAAATGGCATTTTCAATCCGGTCCACTTCTTTCTGCAGCTTGCGTTTTTCCGCTTCAGCCTTTTTCTGTTCTTCCCAGGAAAGTTTTGTTGCGCTTACAGTTTGTGCTTCAACTTTGCCGGCTGCTTTCTGAGCAGGATTTGGAGAAGAAGAGGATCTGCTTCCAAAAGAGGAAGCGCCTACAGTTCCATTTGCTTCATCCTCCAGACGCTGCATGTAATATTTGTAATCACCAGGGAAAACTCTGTAGCTGCCAGGATGAAGTTCCAGTACACGGGTTGCCAGACCTTCAATAAAACCGCGGTCGTGGCTTACAAAGATAACTGTTCCTCCATAACTTTTAAGGGCTTCCAGGAGCACGTCCTTGGAATGCATATCCAGGTGGTTGGTAGGTTCATCAAGTACGAGAAGATTGTTAGCCCGGAGCAAAAGTTCAAGAAGAGCAATGCGGGATTTTTCCCCTCCAGACAAAACGTTAATGCTTTTGAAAACATCATCCCCTCTGAAAAGAAAGGCCCCCAGCATATCACGCATTTTAGGAATCAGTTCCAGAGGAGCCCTTGCTTCCATATACTCCAGAATGCTTTCGCTGCCAGTAATTTTTTCCGCGCTGTCCTGAGAGAAGTAACCGATTGTAACCCCTGCACCAAGTTTTATGCTTCCTGTAAAATCCTTATCCACCCCTGCAATTATTCTGAGAAGAGTAGATTTACCTGCGCCGTTTCGTCCTGCAACTACAAGCCGCTCCCCTTTTTCCAGAACAAAATCCAGATCATGAACCACATCCCCCTGACCGTAATTTTTACAGATTTTATCCAGGGTAAGAACCAGCTGACCGGAGTGAGGTGCTTCCGGGAATGTAAAATGAATTTTTTTAAGGGATTCAGGAATTTCAATTTTGTTTTCCAGGATTTTGTCCAGCATTTTCTGGCGTTCCTGGGCCTGAGCAGCCTTTGTTGCTTTTGCACCAAAACGATTTATAAAATCCTCCAGGTGCTGAATTTCCTGCTGCTGCAATTCGTACTGCTGAATTAAAGTTTCCAGTTCAACTTTGCGAACTTCTTCATAATGAGTAAAGTTGCCGGGATAGCGTTTTAAATCTCCACCGAACAGTTCGTAAACTTCATTGATTGTATGATCAAGAAAATAGCGATCGTGGCTGACAAGTAAAAATCCGCCTTTAAAATTAGTAAGGAAATCTTCAAGCCAGTTGCGGGCCTCAATATCAAGATAGTTAGTCGGTTCGTCAAGGAGAAGAATATCCGGACCGCACATAAGGGCTTTGGCAAGGGCAATTCTCATCTGCCATCCGCCGGAAAATTCCTCTGTCTGCTTATTAAAATCCTCACGGGAAAAGCCCAGACCAAGGAGAATCTGTTCCGCAAGAACATCCCTTCTGTACCAGCCGCTTTCTTCAAGTTTTGTAAGAAGTTCGGAATGTTCTGTGGCCAGGCGGGAATTGTTAACGTCAGCAGCCATTTCTTCGGCAAGGGCATCTATCTTTTTCTGCATATCGTAGCCCCAGAGAAAAGCCTTGTCTGCTTCTTCCTTCAGGCTGCATCCGGAATGAACAAGACCGCTTTGAGGCAGGTAGGCAATTCTTGCATCCCGCTGGGCAATCCGTTCTCCGCTGTCAGGCTCCACCAGTCCTGCCATAATTTTTATAAGGGTTGATTTCCCTGCACCATTTGCACCGGTAAGGGCTGCTTTAGTTCCAGTCTGAAGATTAACCGAAACATCTTTTAAAATATCTCTGTCACCAAATGCAAGTGACACTTTTGAAAACTGAACAAATGCCATGTAGCTTTACTCCGCAAAAAAATACAGGCCCCGTAAAAGCGAGACCTGCATCATTAATATAGAAAATACTTTTAACGCTGCATGAAAATTACAATCGCGTTTGAAGGATGACTTATATTTATTGAAGGAAGTTTTGCCTGAGAGAACTGTGTTACCAGAACATTTACGTTTGAAAGGCGAACACCGTTTGCTTCCCTCTTATAAAGGAAGTTAACTTCTTTTCCGTCAGTTCCGTTAAATACCAGAGTAATAATTCCGTTCCACTGTCCCTTAAGGTTGTCAGGCAGGAAGTATTTGAACTCTACTGTTCCTGAATTGCCGGCGTATGAAGGAATGATTGAACCAGCCAGCAGGCTCCAGTCTGACCAGGTAAAGCTGCTGTCTGAACGAAGGGTAAGGGTACCGTAAGTTGAACTTGAGAATGTTGGTCCCAGGGATCTTAATGAAGACAGGAGATTTGAGCGGCGCTGACGTTCCTGTGTAATAACATCTGCAATGTCATTTCCAAAGAAAGTAACCATTGTATATGAAGTCGGCATACCATATTCATCTGTATACTGAACGGAAATTGAATCACTTGTACGGATTGTAAACTGCAGCTGTGTGTCGTTGAATTTGTATACATTCTTTGCAAGCTTTGTTACGCCATTGTATTCGTATTCAGCATCAACTCCATTCATATGGAAAGTGATTAAGCCTGTATCTGCACCAGTATCCAGACCGAAAGAAGGTTCCATGTAATTCAGGTCAATCTGCTTGTTGTCAATCATGGTCTGGTAATATTCAGGATACCATCTCTGGGCAAGAATATCTTCCAGGGTTGCGTCAGAAGATTCTTCAACTGCTTCTGCAAAGATATCTGCACCTTCGCCTAAAGTACCATCGGCAAATTTTTCAAAGAGGCGGAGATTGTAGCTGAAACACCAGCCGGAATTTCCATCATCTGTAAGAACTTTAAGCCAGTCACCTTCAAGAGCTTTTCCGCCTGTAGTTACGGCTTCACCTTCTCCTGAATAAAGAACGCGGATTATTTCACCCTGTCTAAGGCGGTAAATCTGCTTAGCCTGATTTGTATGTTCTGCGCGGATAGGAAGTCCATCAACTGCAACAAGTGCATAAGTGTGTTTATATTCCCCGTAGCGCTTCAATTCTTTTTTTGCCTTTCCCTTTGAAAGAGGTTCGGTCATCTTCCACAGTGGAATTTCTATCTTTTCTTTTGTAGAAGGATCCTGAACAACATATACTTTAGAAATATTTGATTTTAAATAAACTGGAAGCATCTGACTGTCATCCAGATTATGCTCGCTTTCATTCCAAAGGAGGATTCCATAGCCTCTAATGCGTCCCTGACATGATGATAATGTAAGAAGCAGGGATGCGGTGAGTATAATTTTCAATAAGTTTTTCATATTCTATATGTTACCAAAAAACTTAACTTGTTTAAAGATAGAGACTTTCCATTATTTCAGGTAAACCATAAGAAGCATAATGTCGGAGTTTCTGATTCCTGAAATTCTCGAAGCCTGTCCCAGAGTAAGAGGCCGGATTTTTTCCAGTTTATTACGGCTTTCTGAACTAAGGGCAACAACCTTGCTGTAATCGAAATCTGCAGGGATTTTTGCATTTTCCATACGATGCATTTTTGCAACGCGGGCATCCTGCTTTTCAATGTAATAGCGGTATTTGTAATCTTCCTGAGCCAGAGTCCATTCTTCATCAGAGAGGCCCTGAGGCTTTTCAGCCTTTTCATTTTTGGAAAGAAGGGCCATTGCTTCATCAACACGGGCATACTTCTGATTCATAAAATCCATCTGCTCCCTGCTGATTAATCCTACCTTGAATCCCTTTTCCCTTAAACGGCGGTCTGCAGTATCGTGGCGGAGCTTAAGACGATATTCGGCACGAGCTGTAAACATACGGTAAGGTTCCTTTGTTCCCAGAGTAACCAGATCATCAATTAAAACACCGATGTAAGCTTCATCACGGCCAAGAATCATCGGCTCCCATTCAGGGATTTTATTGAAGGAATCATATCCGCCTTCACGGGCATGTTCTTCCAGAAGAGAAGCAAGGGCCTTTGTTTCGAAAGCAGAGATTTCCGCAAAATGTTTTCTTTCTTCAAAAGTAAAGTTTGCTTTTGGCATAAAGCAGCCTTTTTCTGCAGAAGCAGGGTTTTGTCCCATACCGGCTTTTGGAGCACAGAGTGGACCGCAGAGCTGAGCGTGGGCCCTGGCATAAAGGCCTGCATTGATTCCTGCAACGAGCCCCTGTCCGGCAGCTTCTTCGTAACCTGAAGTTCCGTTAATCTGACCTGCATCAAAAAGACCTGCAACTCTTTTTGTTTCCAGTGAAGGATAAAGCTGAGTAGGTTCAACATAATCGTATTCAACTGCATATCCAGGACGGGCAACAACACAGTTTTCAAAACCAGGCATTGTTCTGAGGAAAGCATCCTGAACTTCTTCCGGCAGGGAGGAACTTAATCCGTTCAGATAGATTTCATCAGTTTCAAGACCTTCCGGCTCAATGAAAAGCTGGTGCCTCTCCCTTTCTGTAAAACGCATGACCTTGTCTTCAATACTTGGACAGTAGCGTGGACCAATTCCAGAAATCTTTCCGGAATAAAGAGGTGAACGGTTTATATTTTCACGGATGATTTTATGAGTTTCTTCATTAGTATATACCAGGTGGCAGGGTACCATTGGCCGGTCAACTTTTTCATCATCAAAACTGAAAGGAATAACATCTGCATCTCCTTCCTGAAGTTCGAATTTTGAAAAATCTACAGTGTGACGAAGGATTCTTGGAGGAGTTCCTGTTTTTAAGCGGCCAGTTGTAAAGCCCAGACGGTTCAGGGATTCTGTTAAACCAAAAGCGCCCCCTTCCCCAATACGGCCGCAAGGTGCATCGTATTCTCCAATAAAGATTCTTCCTCCAAGGAAAGTACCTGTTGTAAGAACAACTGAACGGCATGGAATAATTCTTCCTCTTTCAGTAACAATACCAATTACCTTTTGTCTCTTTCCGCTTTTACAGGCTGAAGTTAAAAATTCATTTTCTTCCAGACCGCGCTTTTCTCCAGGAATGGAACCTTTTTCTGCGGAACTGTCTGAATTTTCAGGGAGAGGTGTTTCTGAAGCAACAGTGAGAATGTCTACACAGGTGTCCATTAAAGTTGAAAGATTTGGAGTTGTTTCAACAGTCTTTCTTGCAAGCTGAGAATACAAAATTTTATCTGCCTGAGAACGAGGGGCCTGAACTGCAGGTCCACGGCTTCTGTTTAAGAGACGGAACTGAATCATACTGCGGTCAATAAGTTTTCCCATCTGGCCGCCAAGTGCATCAATTTCTTTTACGATATTGCCTTTTGCGATTCCTCCAATGGAAGGGTTACAGGACATTCTTCCAATAGAATCAATGGTCTGGGTAACAAGAACAGTTTTCTGTCCCATTCTGGCACAGGCAAGGGCTGCTTCAATTCCAGCATGACCGCCGCCGACAACAGCTACATCGTAATAATCATAAAATCCACTCATGGTGGGGGGATTATAATACAAATCGCCTTCTTTGTGTATCTTTTGAGGCCTTGAAAGGTTATAATTTATGTTATTCTGATTTAAGAGGTCCATTATGAAAAAAAGCACTATTACCCCATTTTTACTGGCTGCAATATTACCATTAATACCTGCCTGCACCCAGGCTCACGCAGCACCATTAAATGACGTAAATAAAAATAAAGATTCCTTTCATGTAGTAAGTGTTTCTCCCCAGGGAAGCTTATCTTCAACTGTAAAATTTCCTTCTATACAAGTACAGTTTTCTAAACCTGTTACTGCTCTGGAAAAACTGGGCCAGCCTTCTGACAAAAATATGGCTGTTACAATCGATCCTCCTCTAAAAGGAGTTTTCAGATGGTATGGAACTTCACTTTTGAGCTTTGACTGTTCAGACCAGCTTATTCCACAAATGGAATACACAATTAGAATCAGCCCGGATATTACTTCAATTGATGGAGATAAAATTACAGGACCTCTGGAATATCACTTTAGAACGGAAGATGTAAAAATCTCTTACATTGAAGCAGGATATTCTGCCCGGAAGAAAAACAAAGTTTACGTGAATTCTAATGATCTTCCCCTTGAGTATTCAAAGGATTTTGCCGTTCACTTTACAAACAATGTTGATCCTTCAGTAATAATTAAGCACCTGACTCTTACAGATGAAAATAAAAAGGCTTACAAATGCAGTGTAAGCGCAATTGATAAACAGACAATCCTTTTGACAGTAAAAGATTCCCTTCCTGCAAATACAAAATTTACCCTCACCTTAAAAAAAGGCGCCCAGTCTGCTAAAAATTCAGCAAAGACCCTGAATGACAGCAGCAGCTCTTTTCATACAGTAAAGCCTTTTGTCTTTGAGAAAATACACGGAACTTCAAGCCCAACACTGATTTTTAATCACAGAATTAAAAGCGGACAGGAAAAGGCCATTCTTGAAGCAATCAGTACATCCCTGAAAACTCCTCTTAAACTTGAACAGATAGAAATTTCAGGAAATTGTATATTATTGAAAGATTTAGACGTAACTTACGGACAGACCTTTACAATCAAATTGAAGAAAAATTCCTTAAAGGATGTTTACGGACAGTTATGTAGCAGCGATATTACCCGAAAAGTAAAAGTCAACAACGCTTCAAAATTCATATCCTTTGAATATGGAAACAATTACATTCTTGAGAGCCAGTTTGAACCAAAAAGAGCATTTGTTTTTCAAAATTTTTCAGGCTCTGCTGATTACAAAATTACCCCTCTTGCAGGAGTAAGGGAAAGCTTTAATCTGCCAAAAGAAAAGCGGACCTCAGTAGAAACATATAAGGCCAAATCCAACAGAAAATATATTCAGACAATCGACCTGAAACCTTATCTTGAAAAAATAGATCTGCCGGGAGGACCTCAGTGGAGGGGTGCCCTTAAACTGAAAACCACCTCCGTTGAAACTTTAATCAGCAGTTACTTGCATGAAAACTCTTCTATTATTCAGGTAACTGACCTTGCAGTAACAGTTCACACTTCCTGGAACCGTACAGTTGTTCTTGTAACAAATATTTCTACCGGGCTTCCAGTTTCAAATGCAGAAGTTAAAATAATTAAGGCTGAAGATTATGAAAAGGCAATTCTTGGAAAGGGCGAAATGCTGGCCACAGGAAAAAGTGATTCTGATGGAATGGCAATTCTTTCCTTCGACGGTTCATTTGACTACAGAGACAAAATTTTCATTGACGTAAAGACTTCTGATGACAGAGTTGTAATTCAGAACGGTTATCTGTCTTTCCCTCTCTACAAGGAATGGGATCTTTCAAATTCAAAAAATGCTTCTGAAAAAGAATTGAATTCACTTCCAGATTCAAATGCAGTAACAAAAATCTTTAGTGACAGGTATCTTTACAAGCCAGGAGAAACTGCAAAATTTAAAATCATCGACAGAACCTTAACTTGTGGAACTTATTCAGTGTACAGGGGAAAGTATACAGTCAATATTGTTGATGACAAACGCTGGAGAAAAGACCATCCGGTTTATGCAACTTTCCAGGGAACTACTTCTGACCAGGGAAGCGCTGATTTTGAATGGAAACTTCCAGAGGATCTTGCACCGGGCAATTACTATGTAGAATATAAGAGAGCTGATGGAGAAGAATTTTATTCACAGATCCAGGTACAGTTTTTTGAAAAACTTAAATTCTCAGCAGGAGCTTCTATCCCGAAGAACACCTATTATTCAGGAGACAATCTTTCTGCCGAAGTTTCTGCAGCTTATCTTGGAGGCGGCGCACTTCAGGGAGCAAGTGTAATTATTACCTGGAAAAGAAGCGAAAGTTCTTTCAGTTTGAATGACACTACTCACAGGGGATGGACCTTCACTCCTTCAACAGATTACTACATTTACGACTACGATTCAGAATTCATTGAAAACACTGATGGAATTTTAAATGAAGAAGGAAAAGCTCATATCAGCATAAAAACTGGCGAAGAAAAGAAAGAAGGCACTCCTTACAATTACAGTCTGGAAGCTGATGTTATGGACGCATCCAATCAAATAATTGCGGCTAGAGATTCAGTTATGGTTCACCCTGCTTATTTCTACATTGGTCTTTCACCAGTAAGAAGTCCAAAGGCTTTTCCTCAGACAGGAGAAAAAGTTTTCCTGGATTACGAATTAGTTACTCCTGATGGAAAGCAGCCTGAAAAATCACAGCTACCTTCAAACGGCAAAGTGGAATGGAAATTAATTCACACTTTCTGGGACAGGGTTCTTAAATATGATGAATTTGGAATTGAGTATTATGACTATGAGAAAAAAGAAGAAGTTGAATCATCAGGCTCAATCCGCATTCCATCAAATTTTGCAGGAAACCTGACACTTACACCAAAAGCCAGCGGAGACTACAAAATTGAAATGACTTCAACAGATTCACAGGAAAGAAAAGTCATTTCTTCAAAAAACTTCTTTGTTGTAGGAAGCAAAAGATTTTTAACCGGAAGAGGTGAAAACACCATTGAACTTTCTGCAGACAAAGAATTGTACAAATCTGGGGAAACTGCCCACCTCCTCTTAAACTCAAGTCTGGAAAAGGGCCGCTACCTTTTGACAGTTGAAAGAGAGGGTATTTTAAGCCAGCAGATTCTCAAACTGGACCAGCCAACTTCTACAATCGACATAGAAATCAAGGAAGAATGGATTCCTTCTGTATTTATTTCTGTAAGTGGATTTACTACCCGCAGCCAGGCTCCGGGCTCTCTTTATGAAGACGAAGATTCCGGCCGTCCGGTTAACATGACTGCTGTTATAAAACTGTCAATTGATCCTTCAGCAAGAGAATTCAATATTGACCTTAAAACAGACAAACAGTTCTACAAACCTGGTCAGAAGGTTTCAATTGATATTACTGCTTCAAAAAAAGGCAGGGCTGTTGAAAATGCAGAACTTACACTCATGGTTGTAGACAGAGGCGTTCTTGATTTAACAAATTATCGTGCTGGAAATCCTGTAGATTATTTTTATTCTGAGAATCGTTTTGACAGCCAGACAAATCAGTATGATTCAAGAGTTCTTCTGAAAAAACCTGTAACTTTCTCAGATTATGATACTGCCGCCGAGGAAGAAGTTACATACAAGGGAAATCGTTTATTCTCAAGAATGGAAAAATCTGCTGACAGCAATGACATGCGGCTTTATGAAAGTGAAGCCGCAATGATGGCCGACGAAGATATTGCCATTACCGGAACAGGTTTTGCTGAAGAAGAAAGTGAAGATTTATCTTCGTATCAGATCAGAAAGAATTTTGCTTCAACAGCAGTTTATATTCCTGCCTTAAGGACTGATAAAAACGGAAAGGTTCATGCAGACTTTACACTGCCAGATTCCCTGACAGAATATGTAATTACAGTTGTGGGAGTTAAGGACAATGATTACGGCTACAAAACAGACAGTTTAAAAGTAACAAATCCTATTGCCGTAAGAGATGCAGAAACTTCACTTCTCCGCATTGGGGATCTGGGAGAGGCTGGAGTTACAATTACAAACAACTCTGATGAAACACAGACAGTTACTGTAAACTTTGATGTAATTTCAGGGCTGGATAAAACCGGCTACATTCCTCAGGCGGGTGATTTAATCCGCAGCAAGGGACAGGCTCTTGCCTCAGGTGAAAAATCAAAAACTGTAAAAGTTAAATCCGGAGAAACTCTCCCTGTAATGTTCAAGCTTAAGGCTCAGGAAGCAGGATGGATTACCCTTCAATTTAAAATCACTTCCGACGAATTGAAGGAAATTATTTACAAGGAACTGGAAATTGAAAAGCCTTATGTTTTTGAAACAGTCACAAGTGTTAACCAGATTCCAGCAGAAGAGTCTCTTGCTAAAGAAAAAATTCTCTTCCCTTCAATCAGCGAAGACAACAGACTTTCTTTCTACGTTCAGCTTGATTCAACCAGACTGGGCACTCTGCATTCTTCTGTAGATTATCTTTTCCACTATCCATATGGTTGTCTGGAACAGCGCAGTTCAGCAATTCTTCCTCTCATGATTTTTGGGGATTACATTGAAGTATTTGATTTGAACAGCGAAGTTTCTGATCCAAAAGCAACTGTACAGAATGAAATTAATGACTGGGCAAATTTCCAGAAAATTAACGGAGGTTACCCTTACTGGAAAGACAGCCAGGAGGCATCATTCGCAGTATCTCTTCGTCTGGGAGAAATTTTGTCCCTCGCAAAAGAAAGAGGATTTGATACAGGCAAAAATAATCTTAATAAACTTTCTTCATATATTAAGAGTGAAAGCAAAAAGATTAAGAACAGCTGGTACCCTCAGGCATACACTTATTACGTACTTTCACTTCTGGGAGAAAAGATTTCCAAAAATGATTTAACAAGAGTTATTAAGGAAGCTTCTGGAGCAAGTGAAATTGCTTATGCAGGTCTTACGGCTTTAAATATGAATTACAAGGATGTGGCAGAAAGTGCAGCAGGCAGAGTTAAAAATCTCATGTCACTTACCACAAGAGGTGCAAGTTTCCAGAATGCAGGCAGCTGCTGGTATTTCTTTAACGGAGAAAGCGAACGTTTTGCCCTTGCCCTTATGCTTTTTACCAGACTGGACAAAAATGATATTTACAATCATCACATTGTTTACCAGCTTCTGGAACTTCAGAGGGCGCACCAGGGATTCTGGAAATCTACTTCAGAAACATCCCGCGTTCTTATTGCACTGGAAAACTACATTCGTGAAAACGACCTGAATAATTCTAATCTTACTGCAGAGGCACTTCTTGGAGAAAATAAAATTCTTCAGGGACAGTTCTCTGGAGCAGGTGCAAAACCAGTGGATGTATCTCTGACTTACACAGAATTAATGGAAAAGGGTATTTCTACCGGAAAAGAGATTCCTCTCCAAATTAAGAAAGAAGGAGAAGGTCCTCTCTTCTACACTCTGTCAATGAAGTACGCCCTTCCTGCAGTGGAGCAGATTGCAAGAGATGAAGGACTGTGTATTTATACAGAAATCATCAATGCAAGAACCGGTCAGCTGGTAACAGATAATGTTCTGGAAATCGGCCAGGTTTACAAGCAGAAGGTTTACATTACTACTACAAAGACAAGAACTTTTGTAGCAGTGAGGGCTCCGGTTCCAGCGGGATGTGAAATTCTTAATTCCGCTTTTGCTACAACAATTTCAACAGGTACAGTTGAAGAAGAAAGTGGATTTGAAGATCCGGCATTCTCAAGAAGGAGCAGTATTTCTCACCAGGATATTTACAAAGCTGACATTCGCTGCTTCTGGAACTACCTGCCAATGGGAACTCAGAGTTTTGAATTTATTTTCCGTCCTGTAAGAGCCGGAGAATATGAAGCACCGGGAATTCTTGGAGAATGTATGTACGAAACTGAAGTATTCGGCCGTTCTTCAGGAAAACGCTGGATAATAAAGTAACAAAAAATCAGTAAAACAGGCACGCCATTCCGGGTCAGTCCCGGAACTGGCCTGCTTTTTTTTTCTCAACAGCGGTATTCAAAAAATCATTTTTCCTATACATTTACATAAGCAATATTGAGACATTTTTTTAGGAAAGGACAAAATGAAGAGACTGGATACCGACATCAAGCTGACAGATGAAAAAGGAAACAAACTTTACCGCTTTAAGAGAGGTAATATTAAAGCCCCTTCCCTCAGAAGAATCAACAAAGTAAAGGGAAAAGATATTAACAAAGATTTCAGCCCCGTAGAATGGTTCTTTACAGTAACCTGGATGCCTTCTGCTATTGGAGAAACAATTAAATATCTTGCAGTAGTTGGATGGAAATTCTTTTTACTTGAATACCTGCAGAAGATTCACATTTTCAGGCTTCCTGTTAAACATGTAGATCATCTTCTGGATGAAAGTGTTCCTTTCGATACAAATTACTACCCAGTTTACATGGACTTCATCAACTTCTGGCTCAGACCTCTTGTAATGTACGGTCACCGCTTTGGAGTTTATCAGGGAGCTAAATTAACTGGTGAATGGTTCCGCTATCTGGATATAATTTACGATGGCGCTTATGAATTATACCGCTATTCCCTTACAACAACCTTCCGTCCTTTAACAAAAGACAAAAGAGTAAACAAACTGAGGGCCGCAGATCCACACTACTGCTGCATTCCTTCACTCCACATTTCCATAATCCTTCTCTGCTGGGCTTACCACAGAATGGTTTTTGAAAGAGAAAATTTTTCAGCAGAAGAAAAAAATCTCTGGGAAAAACAGCTCTACGAACAGGCAGTTAAAATCGGTGAATCTGTTCTGTATATGAAGCAGCATTCCGTAAACTGTATTCCAGCTGCAATTTACCTGGTTACAAAAGCAGTACCGGATCTTTTTACAAGAGATGATGCTGTAAAATACATCAATGATCTTTTTGTAGAAAGAGAAGATGTTAATGAAGATGACAAAGGAAAAATCCGTGCCCACATTCAGGATGTATATGAAGCATTTGTTCTTGAAGGATTACATGAAGAAGACTGGACTGTTCCTGTAAAACGCTGGCTTGATTCTTATGAACCACACACACCTTATTACGCAGGTTTTTCTGAAGAATCAAAAAAGGCAGAAAGAAAAGCAAAATCTCGGAAATCAAAATAAATAGCCCGAATGTCGAGTTT
>DGUP01000061.1 GCA_002394685.1 Treponema sp. UBA4307
AAACTCGACATTCGGGCTATTTATTATTCTGCAATCCAGGAAGTAATATATTCCCAGTCTTTTGGAATTTGTATTTCCGGTAATTCATTTTTGAAATGACCTTTCAGATTTTTTTCTTCTGCCCCCATATGAAAGTGACAGATTCCAATTCCCAGGTCAATTTTCTGAATGTCTGTTTCTTCCCCAGATTTTATGGTCTGCTTTTCAAAAAAGTGAAATGAGTTTCCATGGAAAATTACTCTCCAGGGCTGTTTGTTTACTGCAGAAGGGGCCTTTCTGAGCAGTTCCAGAGAATTTTTGTATTCTCCTGCAGCATCAATTGAAAGGGGAGTTGATGAATCATTCATAAAGAAAAGATTGTCCCAAGATAATCTGTTGTCGGCCTTAAGGTTTGCCCTCATTATTTTTTCAAATAAACGCTTCTTTCCTGAACCATAGCCCACTGGACTTATAATCGGAAAGATTTCATCCTGACTAGTTTTCATGATTTTTGAGAAGGAACTTTTGTTGAATGTTCCTCCCAGCCAGCAGGTCCCCAGACCAAGACTGGTGGCATAGAGAACGAGTTTTTCAAACTGGTATCCCAGTCCAATAAGGGCCTGTTCTGATTTTTTTACTGCCACTCCAATGTAAAGATGGGCATTTTTAATGATTCCATATGTACCAAGTTTTTCACCCTCAGAAGATGTATTCTTTTTTATAAACTGAATTCTCACATCAGCTCCAAAGGGGTTTGAAATACAGTCCCAGAAGTCCTGAAGTTTTTTTATTGTTTCTTCATTCACTTCCTGGGAACTGAAAGTTCTCATACTATAACGGGAGTTAATTGTTTCTGTCAGATTAAAGGGCAGCTTCATTTTGTATTCCTCCAAAAAAGAGATTATTTGTTATATCTCTGAAAGTATAGAAGGGGAGGTGATTTTATTCAATATATACGGTACAATAAAATCGTATAAAATATAATTATTAAATGTTTTATTTCTAAAAATAAACAGATAGTATATATTTGAATAATATAATACTTTTACTGAATTCCACAGGAGCAAAAAAATGAAAACAATCAATGTAGTAAACGGACCAAATGACGTTTCAGCTGTAATTCTGGGTTGTATGAGAATGCCGTCTCTTTCAGTTGATGAAGCTGCGAGACTTCTTCATACAGCAGATGAACTGGGAATTAATTTCTACGACAATGCCACCTGCTATGGAAAAGATGGTGAAGCAGAAAAAAGATTCGGTGATGCCTTGAAAAAGTCGGGTCTTAATCGTGAAAAACTTTTTATCCAGAGTAAATGTGGTATTCGTTCTGAAAGAAATGAATTTGACTGGACAAAGGAAAATATTCTTACAAGCGTGGATGAAAGTCTTTCAAGAATGAAACTGGATTATCTGGATGCACTTCTTCTTCATCGGCCAGATTTAATCTTTGAACCGGAAGAAGTGGCAGAAGCATTTAATGTTCTTGAAAAAAGCGGAAAGGTAAAATATTTCGGCGTAAGTAATCTTGCTCCAATGGAAATTGAACTGTTAAAACGATATGTTAAACAGCCTCTTATTTTTAATCAGCTGCAGTTGTCTCTTGAACAGTCACAACTTATTGATCAGGCCCTGTATGTTAATAATTCAACTACGGACCGTTCACTGGATAAAGACAACGGAACATTATCTTACTGCCGCCTTCACGATATAACAATTCAAGCCTGGTCTCCTCTTCAGCACGGCTTTTTCAAAGGATGTTTCGTTGACAGCCCTGAATTCCCTGAATTAAACAAGGTTCTTGCTGAACTTGGAGAAAAATATTCAGTTTCCAAAACTGCAGTAGCAATTGCCTGGATTCTACGTCATCCGGCAAAAATGCAGGCGATTGCAGGAACAATGAATCCTGATCATATAAGGGATATTTGTGATGCTTCAAAAGTTGAGTTAACCCATCATGAATGGTACCAGCTTTATCTTGCTGCGGGTAAATTTCTTCCGTGAAAATAAGGGTGCTGTCTCAAAAGTCCATTTTTTGTGGCAGCAACCCGCCTCCACTCGCTGACGGAGTCATCCTGACTCCTTTTCCTCCCTTTGGTCGGCGCTCGTTCCGTGGTTCGACTCCCGTAGAATATCTTTAAAATAACTAAGGGCTGTATTCAGATAGATGAACACAGCCCCACAAACCAAATGTTTGTATTAGTAGCCTCTACGGGAGTCGAACCCGTCTTTAAAGAATGAGAATCTTTCGTCCTGAACCGATAGACGAAGAGGCCATAAAAAAAGGCTAACCACTCTGGTCAGCCTTCTAGTTCCCCAAGGAGGATTCGAACCCCCACAATCAGAACCAGAATCTGAGGTGCTACCATTACACAATCGGGGAATGCAATGTGAGTATGAATATATAGTATTCCTAAAAATGTGTCAATACAAAAATAGCAAATTTCAAAAAAAAATTAAAAAAAATCATTTTTCATCATTCTTTACATTTCTATGCTTAACAATTATTATAGAGGCTATGGCAAATGAGAACTTTGATGAACTGGTTTCAGGAATTTCCAGCAATGAAAGAAAGGAACTTCTGGACAGTATTCAGCGCAAGACAGGGGAAATCAATTCATCAATATATATAAATCAGGATTTGGCCTCTCAGCAGCCTCAAGAAACCTTACAGGACAAAATGAATCATCTTTCTCTTTTTCAGAAGATTTTTCTGTGGTTCATTTCTCTTGTTAAAGGGGCTGATGTTGAAACAGTTTACAATCAATATTTACTTAATAAAACCGGTGCGTTCATAGAAAGTCAGTATCCAGGCCTGCTGGACCACAAAAAGGGCCTTCTTCTAAACGAATTTTATGAAAAACTTGAACAATTGAAAAATGCTCTTACTTTTTTTGCACAGTATACCGCTGATTATGAAGATAACCGTAGTAAATTTTTTGTTTATCTTGGAACAATTATCATGCCGGAAGTGGCTGATGAAATACAGGAAAAATCAGATCCATTTCAATACTCTTTTTCAAAAGAATTAAACAATGAAATGAGGGCCTCTCTTCTTGCAAAACTTGAAGAGGTGGAAAATCGCATTCCTCAGGAAAAGCGTAACGAAATGTATATGTGCGTTAAAAGTGTAGAATGGCTTGTTGCCGCTATAAAGCAGCCTGTTAACAGACTTCTTCTGAAATTTGTTTCCAACGAAAATGGCTCTAAAGAATGTCCAATTAATCAGGCTTCAACTGAACTTATTGCTCTTGCCAAGTTTTTTAATGATTCAAACTTTGTACCGGCTGAGGTTATACGTTCTCTTTTTCTTTTCAGTCAGGAACAAAATAGAAATGAAAGATGGGAAGAGAGCGTGGATGCAGCAGATGAAGCTTTTAACAAGTACATAACAACTGCCGATGCTCAGTCTTCAATTATCAAGATGTTTGCAAAATCTGTTCCTTGTGCCGAAATTGGAAAACTTGCAACCAATGACGCACTTTTCATTCCGACAGTTTTCGGTGGTGGAGAGGACTGGCTGGTTCAATATAAAGCCGAACAGAAAATCATTTTTGAACGCAAGTGGAATTCCTGGCTGATTGAATATAAAAAGGAAAAGGTTAAGCATAAACTTTCTGAATATTTTTCAATCATGACTTTTCCAAAATTTCCTGTTCGTCCATGGTCAATGTATTCGGATGACATTAAATTCGGTTATGAGTATACTCTGGGATTTATCTATTCCTTTATGAAAAATTACCTTTGTCCTTATTTACCTACATTAAAGACTTTGTCAATAGAAGGTGATTTTTCAATTAAGGAAAACCGTCTTGAACTGATTGAAACATACGGCGGCTATGAAAAATTAAACGCAAGTCTGGATAAACTTCTTTCTTCCCTTAATCCTAATGGAGAGTTCGCATTGATATTTGAAAATATTAATGCAAAAAATTGTGACAACAGAACCCGAATTGAATCCGTTAAGGAAGTTCTCATTGAACTTGAAAAAATGACCCAGGAAATCATTGCTAATTTCGGTAAGGTAGCCCGCAGCATGACAAATCTTTTGTCTACTGCTCTGGGAGAAAGGGCTTCTCAATTTTACGGACCTGTTACTAACCTGAATAAGATTGCAGGAATGGGAAACAAGGAATTCCGGGAAAATCTTTACAGTGTTAAGAGCAATATTGAACATTCTTTCATGATGCTTTCTGAGATGGAAGCTCTGGATATTGATAATAAAAAATAATCTTTTGCAGGAAAAAAATGGCAGAGAAAACTTATATTACAGGTAATTTTTTTAATCAGGCTCTTGAACTGAGAGATGGCCCTAAATGGGGGATGAGTTTAAAAGCTGCAGGTTCCATGCGCTTCAGATGGAGCGAAGTAAATCCTAACAGAAATAGTTTTCTTAATGTAATGCGGGGCGGTCATCAGCTTTGTCAGGTGGAACTTATTCATTCAAGAATTGTAATGGCGGTTGATTCTCCAGCAGAACTGGAAGGTGTCAGGGCTGATGGAATCATCACAAGAAACAAAAATCTTTTTCCAGTTATCACTGTAGCAGACTGTATGCCGATTTTTCTTTTTGAACCGGAATCTCAGGTATTTGGAGTTTTACATTCAGGATGGAAGGGAACTGGAATTGTAAAAGATGCCCTTCTTCTGGCAAAAGAAAAATATGGTTCAGATCCAGGAAAATTTTCAATTGTGATGGGACCTCATATTCATCAGTGTTGTTACAGTGTTGATGAAGAAAGAGCAAAATATTTCATTGAAAATTTTACTCCTGACTGTGTTCATAAGGGAAGGGGAAATCAGCTTAGATTCAGAAATAAGGAACAGGCGCTTAACGGCATGGACACCCTGGCTTCAAAAAAAATAAATGATGAAGAATGCATGTCTCTGGGGTATTCATTGTCTCTTGCAAAAGCAAACCTTGCAGTTCTGGCAGAAATGGGAGTTCCTGAAAACAATATTGCAGTCAGCAATGACTGTACCTGCTGTAATCCGATTTTTGGTTCTTTCAGAAGACAGAATCCTGTTGAGGGGACATTTACTGTTCAGGCGGCCTGGGTCAACTGGTAAATAAATGCATATTTTTAACTTTTTTCATAGAAAATATCAGTAAAAACCTGTAAATAGTTGCATATTTATTTACAAAAATGTATACTTAGTGCATAAAATTACATTTTTGTAGAGGCTTAATATGGCAGAATCAAAAACATCAAAGACTGTAAAAGCTGTAGCATCTGCTGTTGCGCAGAAAGCAAAGGCTACTGTTGCAAAAGCAGTAAAGTCAGGTTCAAAGAAAGATAAAGTTATTCTTGCTTACTCAGGTGGACTTGATACAACTGTTATTATTCCATGGCTGAAGGAAAACTACGATTATGATGTTATCGCAGTTTGTATCGATGTGGGTCAAAATGATGACTGGAAAACAATTAAGGCCCGCGCCCTTAAGACAGGTGCTTCTGCCTGCTATGTTGTTGATGCCCGTGAAGAATACTGTAAGGAATATGTATGGCCTGCAGTAAAAGCTGGTTGTGTATATGAAGATGAATATCTTCTTGGTACATCTACTGCTCGCCCTCTCATTGGAAAAATTCTTGTTGAATATGCACGTCAGGAAAAGGCTGTTGCTATTTGTCATGGCGCTACAGGTAAGGGAAATGATCAGGTTCGTTTCGAACTTGCAATGAAAGCTTTTGCGCCGGATTTAAAAGTAATTGCAGCTTGGCGTGATCCAAAATGGACTCTTGACAGTCGTGAAGCTGAAGTAAAGTATCTTGAAGACCGCAATATTCCTGTTCCTGTAAAGAAGGAAAATTCATATTCATGTGATGAAAACATCTGGCACATCAGTCATGAAGGTCTTGAACTGGAAGAAACTCAGAATGAACCTAAGTGGGAAAATATGCTTAAGGAAACAAAACTTCCTGAAGCTGCATCTGAAAAAGGCGAATATGTTACAATTGATTTTGTAGCAGGTGAAGCTGTTGCCGTTAACGGAAAAAAGATGTCTCCTCTGGAAATCATGCAGACTTTGAACAAGATTGCAGGACGTAACGGGGTAGGTATTGTTGACCTGGTTGAAAACCGCGTTGTTGGTATGAAAAGCCGTGGTGTATATGAAACTCCTGGTGGAACAGTTCTTCTTTATGCTCACGAACAGCTGGATCATCTTTGTCTTGATCGTGATACATATCATTTTAAGCAGCACCTTGCACTTAGAATGAGTGAACTTATTTACGACGGTAAGTGGTTTACCCAGCTCATGGAAGGTCTTATGGCTTTCATGGACAATGTTGAACAGACTGTAACAGGTTCTGTAAAACTTAAGCTTTACAAGGGATCTATGCGTGGTGCTGGTTCAAGTTCACCATATAGTCTCTATAATGAAAGTATTGCTTCCTTTGCAACAGGTGATCTTTATGATCATAAGGATGCTGATGGATTCATTACACTCTTTGGACTTCCACTTAAAGTTCGTGCAATGATGGAACAGGCAGCAGGAAAGGGTCAGGCAGTTCCTTCAAGTAAAAAACTTAAGAAACGTCCTACTGAGTAATTTATAAAGTAATTTAATCAAGTTGACATAAGTCGGAGAGTTTGGCAGTCTGATGTATATCAGGCTGCTTTTTTTTCAGACTGAGGATTAATACAAATCTTATTAACTGGAGAAAATAATGGGTAAAAGAAAAAGCGGAATTCTTCTTCATATCACTTCATTACCGGATAGTCCTGGAATCGGAACTTTAGGTAAGAAAGCCTATGAATTTGCAGACTGGCTCAAGGAAGGAAAACAAAGTTACTGGCAGATTCTTCCTCTGGGACCAACAGGTTATGGAGACAGTCCTTATGCAAGTTTTTCAACTTTTGCAGGTAATCCTCTATTAATTGATTTAGATCTGCTTGTTAAGAAGGGATGGGCAAGGGCTGAAGAGGTTGTACCTCCTGACTATATTAAGAAGGATGGTCCTGTAGATTTCGGTTCGGTCGTCTGGTGGAAAATTCCTCTTTTGTATAAATGTGCACAATTTTTTTTAGCAGGTGCAGATAATAAATCTTTAAAGGCCTATGAAAAATTTAAGCAGGATAATCAGTGGTGGCTTGATAATTTTGCTTCATTTACAAGCATAAAAAAATTCTATGATGCAAAGGCCCGGGAAGAAAATATTCAGGGCATTGATTCCATGTGGAACAGGTTCTGGCCAGAAGAGTTAAAAGCACATAATCAGGAAGCAGTAGAAAAATGGAATAAGGAACATTTGTCTGACGTAGAACAGATTAAGGTTATTCAGTTTTTCTTTGGTCAACAGTGGTCAGATTTAAAAAATTACTGCAATAAACTGGGAATCAAAATTATTGGTGATATCCCTATTTTTGTTGCAGCAGATTCTGCTGATGTGTGGGCAGATCAATGGTTATTCCAGTTTGACAGTCAGACTCATCTTCAGACAGCCTGTGCAGGTGTTCCTCCTGATTATTTTAGTGCTACCGGTCAGCTCTGGGGCAATCCTCTTTATGACTGGGATGCAATGAAAAAAGATAATTACAGCTGGTGGGTAAAGCGTATTAAAAATATGCTGAGGCTTGTAGATGTGATTAGAATTGACCATTTCAGAGGTTTTGAATCTTACTGGCAGGTTCCTTATGGAGCAGAAAATGCAATCAAGGGCAAATGGCTTCCTGGTCCGGGAAAAAAACTTTTTGATACAATTGCAGATGAACTGGGCCCTCTTCCAATCATTGCAGAAGATTTAGGAATCATCACTCCTGAAGTTGAAGCTTTGCGTGACTCCTGTAATTTTCCAGGAATGAAGATTCTTCAATTTGCTTTTAATGATCAGCCCTGGAGTGAAGAAAGTGAAAAGAATCTTTATCTTCCTGAAAATTTCACAACAGAGAATTGTGTTGTATATACTGCAACTCATGACAATGATACAAGTGCTGGAAGTCTTAAAAACAATCCACTTCAGTATAAAAAAAATATTCTGAGTTATTTTGGCTGGGATGAAAATTTGTCTGATGAAGAGATTTGCAGCAAACTTGTAGAAGAGGCATTTTGTTCAAAAGCAGATACCTGCATAATTCCTCTTCAGGATATTTTTGCAATCGGTTCAGAAGGAAGAATGAATCAGCCGTCTACTACAGGAGCAAACTGGTGCTGGCGTATGAAAAATGACTGTCTGGACTGGTCTAGTGCAGAAAAACTTAAGGCTCTGAGTAAAAAGAGCAGGAGAAACTAAATGACAAGGCGGTTTAATATTTTCCATTAAACCGCCTTATTTGTTGAAAATGCAAAAAGAAATATTACTCTGCTGTAATTGCTTCCAGGGCAATCTTCATCATATTTGTGAAGGTTGTCTGTCTTTCTTCTGCTGTAGTTTCACCGCCAAGGAGAATGTGGTCACTTACTGTGCAGACTGCAAGGGCTTTTCTGTTGAACTTTGCTGCAAGTGTATAAAGCTCTGCTGCTTCCATCTCAACTCCCAGTGCTCCGTACTCGGCCCACATTTTCCAGTTTGCATTTGGATCATAGAACATATCGCTGGAAACTAAATTTCCAACCTTTGGTTCGATATTAAGTTTTTTTGCTGCATTGTAGGCCTTCTGAAGCAGGTCAAAATCAGCAATAGGAGCATAATGAAGTCCGTGAAAACGCTGAGTGTTAAGGCCGCTGTCTGTACAGGCTCCCTGACCAAGAATTACATCACGCAGGGCTATATCCTTTTGAACACCTCCGCATGTACCAACACGAACAGCTTTCTGAACTCCATAAAACTGGAATAATTCGTTTACATAAATTGAAAGTGATGGCTGTCCCATTCCAGTACCCTGAACCGAAACTCTTTTTCCATTGTAGGTTCCGGTAAATCCAAACATTCCGCGGACCTCGTTATAGCAAACCGGGTCCTTTAAAAAATTTTCTGCAATGAACTTAGCTCTAAGCGGATCTCCAGGAAGGAGAACAAGTTCTGCAATTGCGCCCTCAGGGGCATTGATATGTGTACTCATAAGTTAAATTATATCATATTTTTTCTTAATAGGGGAAGAAAGATGTTTTTCTGTTACCAGTGACAGTTTTACTTGTTTCAAATTCAAATCCCCTTAAGATTGATTTTTCGGGATTAACTTGTTAAACTTTACATTACTGTAAAAATTTAAGAAAAAAGGAGGCTGGGAGTAATAATTATGAAACCTACACTTTTAGTTTTAGCTGCTGGTATGGGAAGCCGTTACGGTGGAGTTAAGCAGATTGATGCAGTTGGAAAAAATAACGAATGTCTTCTGGATTTTGCCGCATATGATGCAAAAAAGGCTGGTTTTGGAAAAGTAGTATTTATAATCAGAAAGGATATTGAAAAAGACTTCCGTGAAAGACTTTTTGACAGAGTTGCACGTAATTTTGATGCTGAATACGTTTTTCAGACACCAGATGCACTTCTTTCAGAAGAAGACCTTAAAAAGGTAAATCCAGACCGTTCTAAGCCATGGGGAACAATTCATGCCGTTCTTTGTGCTGAACAGAATATTCACGAACCTTTTGCAGTTATCAATTCTGATGACTATTACGGAAGGGAAGCGTTTGACACTCTTGGCAAGTATTTAAGTCAGATTTCAAATGATTCAAATGAACATGCCATGGTTGGATATGTCCTTGGAAACACAATGAGTAAATCAGGTTCTGTAAGCCGCGGTGTTTGTACTGTAAAGAACGGATACCTTGATTCAATTGTTGAAAATACAAAAATTTACTACAAGGAAGATGGTTCAATTGAAAGTGATTTGAACGGAAATCTTATTCATATGTCTGGTGATGAACCTGTAAGTATGAATCTCTTCGGATTTACACCAAAGGCTTTTGAACGTTTCCACAAGTACTGGGATGCCTTTAAGACAAACTCTCTTGGAGAATTAAAGACAGAAGCCCTGCTTCCTGTTGCTGCAAGTGACATTGTAAAGAACGGAGAAGGCTCAATTAAATTCTTCACTTCTAAGGAACGCTGGTTCGGTATGACTTATCCTGAAGACAGAGCAATCGTTAAGGAAGAAATTGCAAAGAAAATCGCTGAGGGATATTATCCAGATCCTTTGTGGGAGAAATAATAAATGCTTAAGCTTAACGCTATAAAATCAGAAAAAATCTGGGGCTACGAACTTTGGATTGCTTCAACTCATCCAAATGGATGCCAGAAGGAATTTGAAGCTTTTGCTGGTGGAGACTATCCTTTACTTATAAAAGTCATTCAGGCAAATGATGTTCTTTCTGTTCAGGTTCATCCTGATGATGAAAAGGCAAAGGCTCTTGAAAACTGCCGTGGAAAAACTGAATGCTGGTATATTCTTGATGCCGCTCCTGATGCCAGACTTATATATGGAATGAAGGAAAAATATTCTGATGAAGAAATTCGTAAGGCAATAGAAACAAATACTTTAGAGCCTATGATGCATTCAGTAAGCGTTAAGAAAGGGGATTTTGCATACATTCCTGCAGGCACAGTTCATGCAATCGGTGGAGGTCTTCGCCTGCTTGAAGTACAGCAGTCTTCAGATATTACATACCGTCTGTATGACTGGGGTCGGGGCAGGGAATGTCATATTGAAAAAGGAATTTCCTGCATAAAATACAGGGAAAATCAGAAAGTCATTCCTTTTCCTCAGAAATTTCAGTGTCCATACTTTACAATGGAAGAAGTTTCTGTGAACGGAGATTATTCATACGAAGTAAAATCTTCCCAGGGTCAGAGACTGGTTTCTGATACAGAACTCCTTTTCATCCTTGACGGGGAAGGAAGTGTAAATGAGCAAAGCTGTCATGGAGAAGATATTTTTGCCCTGGAACCGGGAGAAAAAGTTACTGTTAAGGGAAAGCTTCGCCTTATGAAGATTCAGGCAAGTCCTTCAGCATAAAAAATACTGCCGGCAGAAAAATATCAACCTGTTTTTCCTTTGTGTAAAATTAAGGAAAAGCAGGTTTGTTTTTTTTTATAAAATTTGTATTTTCACCAAAATATGAGTATATTTTAATCTATGAAAGAAACAAAAAATACAAAAGACGAAGAATTTACAGGTCTTCCATCAGACCTTCAGCTTCCACCAAAGCTAAATATAATTCCTCTGGGAGGAAGACCAATTTTCCCAGGCATTTTTACACCTCTTATGGTAACCAATCCGGAAGATGTAAAGGTTATTGAAATGGCCAGCGAAAGTGACGGTTATATCGGAATGGTCATGCTTAAGGAAGAAACTGATAATCCCGCAATGGTTGACCTGCATGATATAGGAACTGTAGCTCATATAATTAAGAAGGTTAAACTTCCGGATGGAGGAGTTAACGCTTTTGTTTCTACAATCAAGCGTTTTAAAATCAGAAAAACTCTTTCTTCACAGGCTCCAATGGCTGCTGCAGTAGAGTATCTTGATGACATTAAGGAAAACACTTTTGAAGTTAAAGCCCTGACTCGTGCAATCATCTCTGAAATGAAGGAAATATCTGAAAACAATCCGATGTTTACAGATGAGATGCGCCTGAATATGGTAAATATTGATCAGCCGGGTAAAATTGCAGATTTTATCGCATCAATTCTTAATGTGGACAAAAAAGAACAGCAGAAGGTTCTGGAAACTCTTGATGTAAAAAAACGTCTGGAACAGGTTCTTGTATACATAAAAAAAGAACAGGAAATTCTTCGGGTTCAGAAAAAAATTCAGAATGAGATTAATGATAAAGTTGAAAAGAACCAGAGAGAATATTTCCTTCGTGAAGAATTAAAGACTATTCAGGACGAACTGGGAATTGGCGCAAATGGTAAGCAGAGTGACTATTCTAAATTTAGAGAAAAAATCGATGCCTTTAAATTTACAGGAGAAATAAAGGAAACTGTTGAAAAGGAACTGGATAGGTTCCAGCTGCTTGATCCTCATGACCCTGAGTATTCTTCTTCAAGAAATTATCTTGATCTGGTTTCAAGCCTTCCATGGAATGACAAGGCAGAAGATCATTTTACCATTCAGGAAGCTGCTAGAATTCTGGACAAGGATCACTATGGCCTGGAAGAAGTTAAAAAGCGTATTCTGGAATATCTCAGTGTTCGTAAATTTAAAAATGACGGAAAAGGTTCTGTGCTCATTTTGTGCGGACCTCCTGGAGTAGGTAAGACAAGTATTGGCCGCTCAGTAGCAAGGGCTATGAATAAACCTTTCTTCCGCTTCTCAGTGGGAGGTGAGCATGATGAATCAAAAATTAAGGGACACAGAAGAACTTATATTGGTTCTATGCCTGGAGAAATTCTCAACGGACTTAAAATTACAAAAAGCCGCTCTCCTGTTTTTATGATTGATGAAGTTGATAAAATGAACGCTTCTGCCCAGGGAGATCCTTCAGCTGCCTTGCTGGAAGTTCTTGATCCTGAACAGAATTCATCTTTCAGAGATACATATCTTGATCTGCCATTTGATTTGAGTAATGTTTTCTTTATTCTTACGGCAAATACTCTTGATACTATTCCCCAGCCACTTCTTGACCGCGCAGAGATTATTGAACTGTCCGGTTATATTGATCAGGAAAAGATGGAAATTGCAAAGAAGTATCTTCTTCCTAAAAACCTTGAAAAGAATGGCTTTAAAAAGAATCAGGTAAAATATTCTGCAAAGGCTTTATCTCTTATTGTTACAGAGTATGCCCGTGAAGCAGGTGTCCGTAATCTGGAAAAATGCATTGATAAAATCAATCGTAAACTGGTAAGGGATACAGTGGGTACAATTGAAAATGATTCAAAACTCAATGTAACTGCTGAAAACGAATCTGAACTTTTGAAAAAGAGCCTTGAAAAGAAAACTTTCTCAATTGATGAAGCAGAAGTCAGAAAGTATCTGGGAAAAGCTGTATTCGATGAAAGTCAGATAAAGACGGCATCTCTTCCAGGAACTGCAATCGGACTTGCATGGACAAGTATGGGCGGAGATACACTTCTTCTTGAAGCTGTTGATTATGAATCTCAGAAGGGCGGCGGACTTATGCTCACCGGTCAGATGGGAGACGTAATGAAGGAATCTGCACAGATTGCAATGAATGTGGCAAAGCTTTATGCCATTAAGAACAATATTAAGGATGCAGAATGGTTTGAAAAGAATACGATTCACCTGCATATTCCTGAAGGTGCAACTCCAAAGGATGGTCCAAGTGCAGGTATAACCATGTGTACTGCCTTCATCTCTCTCCTGAAGCAGAAGACTATCAAACAAAATCTTGCCATGACAGGGGAATTAAGCCTTACAGGACAGGTTCTGCCTATTGGCGGCTTGAGGGAGAAAACTGTTGCGGCTAAACGTAATAAGATTAAAACAATAATAATTCCAAAAGCTAACGAAAAGGATCTGGAAGAGATTCCTGAGATTGTAAAAAAAGGAATTACTTTTATTCCAGTTTCCCGTGCTCAGGAAGTACTTGATATAGTATTCTGATTTCAGCAGACTCAAGCAGCTATGGAAAAGGAAAAAATGAAATCAGAAAATACAGGTGCACAACAAAACCACAGTATAAAGGCTGTTGTTTTTGACATGGATGGTGTTCTTTTAGACAGTGAGCGCATTTCTTTAACTGCCTGGAAAATGGCAGGGGAAGAAATAGGTTTTTACAAAACTGAAGAAGCCCACAGGGAGTGCACTGGTTTAAGTCGCAGCGATGCTTATGAAAAGTTAACAGAACTCTATGGTCCGGATTTTCCGTCCAAAGCTTTTCGGGACAGAAGTTCTGTTATCTTTGCTCAAATTATTCAGAAAGATGGGCTTCCTCTTATGCACTATGCAAAGGAAATCCTTCAGTATTTAAAGGAAAAAGGATATCCACTTGCCCTGGCTTCTTCCACCAGACGTGAAGTCGTTATGAGGGAAATAAAGACGGCCGGGCTTTTTGATTATTTTGATTACATCATTTGTGGAGACCAGGTTACTCATTCAAAACCTGATCCGGAAATTTATACTTTGAGCTGCAAGGGCTTAAATGTTCATCCTGAGGATGCACTGGCCGTTGAAGATTCTATAAATGGAATTATTTCTGCTCACCGGGCTGGAATGAAGTGTCTTATGGTTCCGGATCAGATTCAGCCTGATGAAAATACTAAATCAATTCTTTATAAACTTTGTGATTCTCTAGAAAATATTAAGGACTTTCTGTGAGATTTTTAGGGTTTTCTTTTGGTGCAGGCAATTTTATTATTTGTCCAGAATAATTAATTAAATTTGTCAGGAGAAATCATGCTTTTCACAAAGAAAGACAACGCATTGTATATTCAGCGTGGTAATGAAACTATTATAATTCAGGCCTGGGGGGTCAATTCCCTCAGAGTAAGGGAATGCCGTCAGTCTCAAATGGATTCAAACGACTGGGCACTTAATCCTCTTTCTGAAGAAGATAAGGTTATTGCTTCAAAGGCAGTTATAAATATTGAAGAAATTGATACTACCGAACCATGGACAAGAGACGGTTCCCGTACAAGTGCATTTCAGGCTCAGATTACAAATGGTAATATTACTGCAAAAGTTTCTTTTGAAGGATGGATTTCTTTCTACAATCAGAAAGGAGAACTTTTAACTGCTGAGTACTGGAGAACTCGTGACAGAATTGACCGCTATGCTGTTCCTTTAAGAGTTGAAGGCAGGGAACTTAAACCCATAACCGGAACTACAGATTTTACACTTACTGCCCGTTTTGAGGCTTTTGAAGATGAACATATTTACGGTATGGGCTTCTATCAGGATTCCTGCTTTGACAGAAAAGGTTCTTCCATGGAACTGGCTCAGAGAAATTCCCAGACTTCCGTTCCTTTCTTTGTTTCAAGCAGAAAATATGGTTTTCTCTGGAATAATCCTGCAATCGGCTATGCAAATTTTGCAGCAAATAAAACAGAGTTTCATGCTAATTCCACAAAAAAACTTGACTACTGGATTACAGCAGGTGATACTCCGGCCCAGATTCATGAACAGTATTCGGCTGTAACTGGCAGAACTCCAATGATGCCGGAATATGGAATGGGTTTCTGGCAGTGTAAGCTTCGTTACAGAACCCAGGAGGAAGTATTACAGGTTGCAAGGGAATATAAAAAACGGAAGATTCCTCTGGATGTTATTGTAATTGATTTCTTCCACTGGTCCCGCCAGGGAGAGTTCCGCTTTGATGAACGCTGTTTCCCGGATCCTGAAAAAATGATCAGGGAACTGGATGAAATGGGAATAAAAGTTTGTGTCAGTGTGTGGCCTACAATCGATCAGAAATCATGCAATTTTGGAAAAATGGCAGAAAGAGGACTTCTTGTTTCTTCTGACCGGGCTTCTGGAATTCACATGGACTGGCTGGGAAATACTGTTTTTTATGATACAACAAATCCTGAAGCAAGAAAGTTTGTATGGGATGAATGTAAAAAGAATTACTACGACAAGGGAATAAAACTTTTCTGGCTTGATGAATCTGAACCTGAATACGGACCTTATGACTGGGATGTTTACAGATATTACGCAGGACCTGTGCAGCAGGTAGCAAATATCTATCCGAAAACTTATGCCCAGGGATTTGCAGAAGGCCTTCAGGAAGCTGGTGAAAAAGAATCTATGTCTCTTGTTCGCTGTGCCTGGGCCGGAAGTCAGAAATATGGGGTACTTACCTGGTCCGGTGACATTCATTCTGACTGGAGGGCCTTTAAGGAACAGCTTCAGGGTGGATTAAATATGTCTATGGCCGGTATTCCATGGTGGACTACAGATACAGGTGGATTTGTAGGTGGAGATCCACAGTCCCCTGACTTCAGGGAATTACTTGTCCGCTGGTTTGCCTGGAGTGTTTTCTGTCCGGTACTGCGCCTTCATGGAGAAAGGCCTCCTTACATCCCTCTTGAAAAAGGAAAGGAAGTAATTGATGGTGTTCCTCAGTGGGGTTCTGCTCAGCCAAATGAAATCTGGAGTTTTGGTGAGGAAAATGAAAAGATTATGGAAAACTTTATTTTCATGAGGGAAAGATTAAGACCTTACATCAGAACTCTTATGGAAGATGCACATAAATACGGTCATCCGGCTGCAAGGCCAATGTATTATGATTTCCCTGAGGATAAAAACTGTTCAGTAATGAAAGATCAGTATATGTTCGGGCCGGATCTTCTTGTTGCTCCTGTTATGGACCCTGGAATAAAAAGCCGTAAAGTCTATCTTCCTGAGAATGTGAACTGGATTGAAGCTGCTACTGGAAAGCTTTATACAGGTGGCTGTCAGGTTGAGTGCCAGACTCCTTTAAACGTAATTCCTGTATTTATCAGGGAAGGAAAAAATATTCCTGTCTATCAGTAATTTTCATTGAAAAAATGCAGTATATGTGCTTTTAAAAAAAATAAAAATATCTTATACTGCATTTGTATGAAAAAGGGTTTTGATAACGATAAGTATCTGAAAATACAATCAGAGCACATTAAGGAAAGAATTTCTCATTTTGGAAATAAGCTATACCTGGAATTTGGTGGTAAACTTTTTGATGATTATCATGCAAGTCGTGTTCTTCCTGGATTTGAGCCGGACAGTAAGCTGAAAATGCTCATGAATCTGTCTGATATGGCGGAAATCGTAATTGTAATCAGCGCGGTTGATATTGAAAAAAATAAAATCAGGGGAGATCTGGGAATTACTTATGACAAGGATGTTCTCCGTCTCCGGGATGAGTTCATGAGCAGGGGCCTTTATGTAGGTTCCGTTGTAATTACTCATTTTAATGGACAGGAATGTGCAAAAGCTTTTGCAAAGAGATTAAAGAAACTTAATATAAAATCCTATTTTCATTATATGATTGAAGGATATCCTGATAATGTTGCCTTAATTGATTCAGACAAGGGATATGGAAAAAATGATTATATAGAAACAACCAGACCTCTTGTTGTTGTAACGGCTCCCGGCCCGGGTTCAGGTAAAATGGCTGTTTGTTTAAGTCAGCTCTACAATGAAAATGTCCGCGGGGTGAAGGCTGGTTATGCAAAATTTGAAACCTTCCCAATCTGGAATTTACCATTAAAACATCCTGTAAATATGGCTTATGAAGCTGCTACCGCTGATCTTAATGATGTTAACATGATAGACCCGTGGCATCTGGAAGCATATGGTACTACCACTGTAAATTATAATCGTGATATTGAAATCTATCCTGTTCTGGACGCAATCTTTAAGGGGATTTATGGAGAAAACCCTTACAAGTCTCCCACAGATATGGGTGTAAATATGGCAGGAAACTGCATTGTAGACGATGAAATCTGTCGTCAGGCCAGTAAGCAGGAAATTATACGCCGCTATTATGCTTCAATGTGTAGTTTTGCTGAAGGAAAGGGCACTGAAGAAGAAGTGAATAAAATCCGTCTTCTCATGCAGCAGGCTCAGATTTCCATTGAAGATAGAAAAGTAATTGAAGCTGCCAACAAAAGAAGTGAAAAATCCGGACTTCCAGCAGCTGCAATCGAAATGAATGATGGAACAATCATTACATCTGAAACATCAGATTTACTGGGAACCTGTGCTGCACTTCTTCTACATGGAATAAAGTATCTTGCTGGACTGGATCACAAGGTTAAACTTATTCCTGCAGAGATGATCGAACCAATTCAGAAAACAAAGGTTAAATATCTCAGAGGAAATAATCCCCGCCTTCATACAGATGAAGTTTTAGTTGCCCTTTCAATGCTTAGTCTGAATAATGAAAACTGCAAAAAAGCTCTTGAGCAGCTTCCAAATCTGAAAGGCTGTCAGGTACACACAAGTGTTATGCTTAGTGAAGTTGACCGCAAAATATGGCAGAAACTTGGAGTTGGATTAACTATGGAACCTGTACAGAAAAAAGCACTTACATCACGTAAATGAAAGAATCAGAGGAAATGAAATGACTTTTGTTAAAGTTATGATAATGTTGATTTTTACTGGTCACATAATCTGCGGAATCTGTAACTGTCTTATGTCTTTTTCAAAGACAGGCCTTCTGGATTTTTCAATAACACGTGACAATTACAAAATGTCATATGTACTTGGGGGAATGCCCCGGGGAACTATTACTACAGCCCTTATTCTTGGAAGTTTTGCAATTCTTGCATCAACTGCAGGTTATATAGGTTTTTCTACATGGATGCTTCAATACAACCCAGGTCTTTCCAGAGCCATGGTAAATCTCGGAACGGCCATAGGAATTTTCGGAGTGATTCAGCATGTGGTTTTCGGTTCATGCGAATGGTTTTATATCAGGTCCGGATGTACAGAAAATGCCAGAAAATTAGCTTTTGATTTTTGCAAGCGCCTTATTTTTGCAAGTATAATTTATGTTCTTGCTCTGTTTGCTTTCAGTCTGATTCTTTTTATTGTTATTGTTACTGGAATGATTCAGATGCCAAGATGGACCTGTATTTTTAATCCTATTTTGTTTGTTACGGTGCTCATGCTGGTTAATCATTTTCTTCCTAAAAAAGGTGCAGGTATTGCCCAGTTTGCCATCGGTCTGGCTTATGTGGGGCTTTTTCTCTTTATTTAACAGGGCTTATTATTCTAAAAGGCTTGTATCCGATTGAGAAAAGCTTTTAAATCTTCTATAATCTGCATTTATGAGCAGTGATTCAATTCAGGAATTTGAAGGTGAAAAAATCACCATTCAAGGTGCCAGGGAGCACAATCTTAAGAATATATCAGTTTCTATACCTAGAAATAAACTTGTAGTTATCAGTGGATTAAGTGGTTCTGGAAAATCATCACTTGCTTTTGATACTCTTTTTGCGGAAGGTCAACGCCGCTACATGGAAAGTCTTTCCAGCTATGCCCGTCAGTTTCTTGGAAGAATGGATAAACCTGATGTTGATATGATTACGGGGCTTTCTCCAGCTATTTCCATTGAGCAGAAAACTACGCATAAAAATCCCCGCTCAACAGTGGGAACTGTAACTGAAATCTATGATTATTATCGTCTCCTTTATGCAAGAATGGGAACCGCCCATTGTCCAAACTGCGGCCGGGAAATTAAAGAACAGTCTGTAGACCAGATAATTGATTCAATTTTAAGCTGGAATGAAGGCACAAAAGTAACTCTTCTTTCTCCAGTTATCCGCGGAAAAAAAGGTGAACATCTGAAAGTTCTTGAAGATGCAAGAAAGGCCGGTTTTGTACGTGCCAGAATTGACGGACTTATGGTAGAGCTGGATGATTCAATCAAACTTGATAAACAGAAAAAACATACAATTGAAATCGTTGTAGACAGAATCGTCATAAAAGAAGGAATCCGCAAACGTCTTGCTGATTCGGTTGAAACAGCACTGACAAGTTCAAATGGAATAATGATTGCCCTCCGCAGGGTTTATAAAGAAGATTCTGCATATGGAGAGGTAACAGCTCTGCTTGATAAAAAAGGCCGGTCTTACAATAGAGATGCTGATTATATTGAAGAGGAAGTTTTCTTTTCTCAAAAGAATGCCTGTCCTGAATGTGGTATTTCCATTCCCGAATTACAACCAAGACTTTTTTCTTTCAACAATCCTTTTGGTGCTTGTCCAGAATGTACGGGGCTTGGGGAAAAAATGGAATGGAATCTTAAATTGATTATTCCAGACATGTCCCTTTCATTTAATGAATATGCCATTACTTTTTACAATCCTGAAAGTGAATGGAATAAGGCTATGTTTTCTGCCATTGCGAAAAAAGCTGGATTTACTCTGGATACTCCTTTGGATAAGCTTAGTAAAAAGCAGTTTGATTATCTCTGGAATGGTGATGAAAATATAGATCTGGAATGGACCTATGAAAAACAAAGCGGGGAAGGCTACAGCGAATATAAGAGGCCCTGGCTTGGTGTATTACATGATATGCAGCGCCGATATAATGAAGCCTGGGGTGAAAATCAGAGACAGCGCATGCAGGAAAAATTCATGTCTGTTTCTACCTGTACCAGCTGTAATGGAAAACGTCTCAGAAAGGAAGCTCTCTGTGTAACCATAGGCGGAAAAAATATTTATGAACTGACTCAGCTTTCGGTTCTTGATACAATAAAGTTTTTCAAGGAACTTAAGCTTTCTGAAACTGAAAAGAAAATCTCTGCCCAGGTTCTGAAGGAAATAACAAACCGCCTTTCTTTTCTCAAAAATGTTGGTCTTGAATATTTAACTCTTGAAAGATCTGCCGCAACTTTATCCGGTGGGGAAGCTCAGAGAATTCGTCTTTCAACTCAAATTGGTTCAGGTCTTACAGGAGTAATGTATATTCTGGATGAACCTTCCATTGGTTTACATCAGAGGGATAATCAAAGGCTCATTAATTCTCTTACTTATCTGAGGGATCTGGGAAATACGGTAATTGTTGTAGAACATGATGAACAGACTCTTAAGACTTCTGATTACCTGGTGGATATTGGTCCGGGAGCCGGTGTGCATGGTGGAAAAGTTATGGCAGCCGGAACACCGGATTTTGTAAGTAAAGTTGAACAATCTGTAACAGGGCGCTATCTTGCAGGTAAAATTATTATGCCTGTTCCTCTTACAAGAAGAAAGGGAAATGGAAATTTCATTACAATCCAGGGAGTAACTGAACACAATTTAAAAAATGTTTCAGTAAAAATTCCACTGGGAACTTTCACTTGTATTACAGGTGTGTCTGGTTCAGGAAAATCAACTTTATTAAATGATGTTTTTTATCCTGCAGCCAGCAATCAAATTATGAAAACAGATTATCCGGCCGGAGCCTATGAAAAAATTTCAGGCCTTGAAAATATTGATAAGGTCATTAACGTTGACCAGAGTCCAATTGGTCGTACCCCAAGAAGTAATCCTGTAACTTACATAGGTGTGTTTGACAAAATAAGGGAACTTTACGCATCACTTCCGGAAGCAAAAGCTCAGGGGTATAAATCAGGTCGTTTTAGTTTTAACGTTAAAGGCGGTCGCTGTGAAAACTGTCAGGGAGCTGGAACCATAACAATTGAAATGAACTTTCTTCCTGATGTGTTCATCCAGTGTGATGTATGTCACGGAAAGCGCTTTAATCAGGAAACTCTTAATGTCCTTTATAAAGGAAAATCAATTTCTGATGTTCTTGATATGACCGTGGAAGACGCTGTGGATTTCTTTAAAAATATTCCTTACATTCACAAGCGGCTCCAGACCTTGAAAGATGTAGGACTTGGATATATACAGCTGGGGCAGAATGCCCTTACTTTAAGCGGTGGTGAAGCTCAGCGAGTAAAACTTGCAGCAGAATTAAGCCGTCCTTCAACCGGAAAAACTCTTTACATTCTTGATGAACCGACTACAGGTCTCCACTTTGTAGACATAATTCAGCTGATGGATGTTATTCAGAAACTGGTGGACAAGGGAAATACTGTTGTAATGATAGAACATAATCTGGATGTAATCTGTCAGGCTGATCATATAATAGATCTGGGACCTGAAGGTGGTGTTGGCGGTGGTCAGGTAATTGCCACAGGTACTCCGGAAGAAATTCAGAACGAAAAAAAGAGTTATACTGGAGCTTACATAAAAGAAATGCTTGCCAGAGAACAGGAACGGTTAAACAAAAAAGATAATTAAAAGGATAGTATATAAGTTTTATGCAGATGAAGGTTTGTATAGTTTCAGATATCAGGCGGATTCTCCTCGCAGCATCATTAATGCTTTTTTTCATAACAGGTCTGTATGCGTCAACAATTACAATTGATTCCGCAGCTTCTACTGAATATGAAAAAAATAAGGAAACTGAACAGGATGAAATTATCCTTAAAGGTGGGGTATCTGTAACTATAACTTCCGGTTCAACAAAAGTTGTAATTACTGCAGATTTAATCACTTATAATCGTGTTACGGAAATGCTCTTTGCCCAGGGAAACGTATGTCTTTCTCAGTCTGAATCTTCCGGCGGCGGAGAAAAAATAACCGCTTCATCACTTCTTTTTAATACAAGCACTCTGGAAGGTGTCTTTGATAACGGAAGGGTTGTACAGGTTCAAAGTGATGCAATTAATTTACCGTCAGGTTCAACACTCATAGTAAATTCTGATATGTTTGGCAGAGATTCGTCAGGTACAATTGCATTTAAAAATGGTGAATTAACTTTTTGTGATGATGAAAATCCGCACTGGAAAATACGTGCCTCAAACATCTGGCTCCTTCCTGGAGGAGAGTTTGCTTTTTTTAATGCAGTTCTTTATGTAGGTTCAATACCTATCCTTTATCTCCCGGCTTTTTATTATCCAAAAGACGAACTGATTTTTAATCCTTCCTTTGGTAATGATGAAAGGCGGGGACGTTATATCCAGACTACAACTTATGTTTATGGACGCAAACCTCTTGAAACTTCCTCATCCGACAGTGATGATGTGGGAGAAGCTCTTTTTAATTTCATGAAACCTTCAACACTGAAGGAACAGGTGAGGGAAGGTCTTGTCCTTCATAATCTTGATGAAAATTATTCAGGAAGTACATCAAATTATTTAAAATTTCTGGCAGATTATTACAGCAATTTAGGTGGAATGATTGGAGTTGAGGGAGTTTATAAACCATCCAAATACATTTCCAGCATTTCTGCATCTGTTAATCTGGCTTTCAGTAATACGGTTTTTTATGATTCCACTTATGGAACTTACACTCCGTATTCAAGTGCCGGGGTAATATATCATGATTCTTCAAATTTCATGGGATTAAAATTACCTTTCCGCTACAGTGCAAATCTTGCAATGTCTATGACAAAACCGTTTAATCTTACCATTTCAATGCCTCTTTATTCAGATAAAGCATTTAAGGACGATTTTGAAAACCGCAGCGAATATCTGGACTGGATCGGGATGTTTATGAACGATGATGATGACGATACTTCCTCATCAATAAATTCTTTTACCTGGTCTCTTACCGGTTCATATACTCTTCCTCTTCCTTCCTGGATTAAACCATATATTTCAACGGTGTCAATTTCATCTTTATCAGCTTCAATGCTTTTTTCATCTGCTACAAACAGTTCAATTTCCAGCGGAAGCAGTGATAACTGGTATACCTATACTCCAGAAAAATATTTCTTCTATCCATCCCAGGTAATTCCTTTTAAGGCAAACGCAAAAATCTCTGGTACACTGATAAATATAGGCGGTTCTACTTCTACAAAAATTGCAAGCGTTAAATGGCCCCAGCCTCTTGCTGTACCTGAAGATTTTCTCACTGATGAAGAAAAAAAATCTGATGAGAGTGAAAATACTGATGAAAAAACTGAGAACAATTCCAGTGATACAAATTCTTCAAAAGAATCTCAAACTGAAGAAGACCTTGAAGTAACATTCATCGACAGTCTGCTGCCTGAACTTTCAACTGCCTCTGCTCCATCCGTAACACAAATTCAGGGTATTACATACAAACTTGATTATTCCATTACACCAAGCATTACAACTCAGATAAACTATTCAAGTTCCGGACTTACACAACCAGAAGACTTTCAGTGGTCAAATATTTACTCAACATACTACCAGATAAAAATTCCTGTTCTTCTTTCAAGTTATCTGACTTACAGATCATCATTTTTCTCAATGACGAATACTCTTTCTTTTAATCCGATTTTTCAGGGACATCCAAATTTAAATGGTTATTCAGAATCTGATGCGCTTACTGTAAAAAAAACAGACTACAATGCAAGAAAACTGGATTTAACTGAAACAAATAGTATTTCCTTCAAGCCTTTTATCAACACAAAAATATTTCAGAATACAAGTTTAAACTGGAACTCAACAGTAAAACTTGTGCGTACTGAGTTTCTTGGTGATGCAGAAAATCCTGAATGGGAATATTTAACAACTGATTTGACTGACGAAGAGTGTGTCACAAGCCATACGCTTTCTGCAACAATTGCTGCCAGCGAAGATGATAATTTTTCCCAGACTTTAACTTTATCAACAACTTTGCCTCCTCAGCTTGATTCGTATTCAGGAACCTTAGCCCTTACATTCCCATATGTTACTTTAAGTTTTGCTGGAGGAATTGAAAAAACTTCTTCTGATTCTGACTCTGAATGGACAAAAGATCCTTTCCAGGAATCAATTAAAATAAAACTTCTGGGGGGAGATTTAGCCTTTACACAAAGTTTCAATTACGATATAGAAAGCAGCCGTCCTGAATCCCTTAAGTTTGCTGCCAGTTATAAGCAGTTGCAGTTAGCCTTTACAATGTCACAGACCTATGGTTACACATTTGATTCCTCTACAGGATGGACCGTTAACAGTGAAAAGGAATTTCTTCCTGTAAGTGCAAGTTTTGCCTATTCATACAGTGGAAAGTGGCGCTACTGGAAAAACAGAATTACTTTTTCTCCATCAGTTGGAACAAGCATTGTTTATGACTGTCTTAAACCAACAAGTTCTTACTTTAAATTTGTTCCAGCATTGAATTTCAAAATAAACAATTTCCTTGAAATTTCTCTTTCTGCTGAATCAAAAAATTCTGTAATTTACCGTTACATACAGGGAATGACAGGTTCTGAATATCAGATCGCCGGTGAAACAAATCCTTTAGTAGATTTATTTAACTCTTTTGCTTTCTGGGGAAACGGACACTTCTATGATCCTGATCAAACAAAAAGAAAAGCTTCCGGTTTCAAATTGAAAAGCTTAAATCTTACACTTTCTCATGATCTGGATGACTGGGATCTTTCGGCAACTGTTACAGTAAAACCGAGACTGGCGGTAAGTGATGAAGGACAATACTATTATGATTTTACTCCATACTTTACTTTTGGCGTAACCTGGAAACCAATGAGCAGTATAAAAACTCAGATAGCAGATGAATACGGAAGCTGGGTATTAAATCCATAAATTTTACACAATAATCCATTATTTTTTTTCTTTAATAAAGATTTTGTTTTAAAAAAATAAAAAGTGGTTTTATAATAAAATTATTAAGGCATAATGAGTTTCAAAAAATGCCTTAAAATTTCGTGAAGCAATAACCATAGTCAGGAGAAAAATTATGGCAGTTGATGTATCTAAAATTAAAGAACAAATCGAGGGTGTTTACTCAAAGCTGGGTAAATATGTAGTTACAAGTTTTACAGATGACAAGAAGAAATCTATTTCAAAAACTGATGACACAATTTCAGGTTATCTTGAAAAGATTCAGGGCTTGATGGAAAAAATTGAAAAAGCAAAGGCTGTTGCTTCAAAAGCAAAGTCAACTTTGGATACTGTAAAAAATCTTGCAGGAGCTGCAGGACTTTCAGGCATTTTAACAAAGAAAACAGCTGCAAAAAAAACTACATCAACAAAATCTGCTGCAAAAAAAACTACTAAAACAACAGCAAAAAAAACAACTAAAAAGTAAACACTTTTTTTTTGTATCGGATGAGTTTAGGTTACTTTTCCAATCACAATTTTTTAAGGTGAGAAAAGTGCAGTAAAAGATGCTGCACTTTTTTTATGCCCCGGTCCGTAAAAAAATCCCATCATCACATACTGACATTTATCATCTCAAAATGTTGAAAATTCTGTTATTTTGAATTAAAATATTTTGTAATGAGAGTTAAATTATTTGTCCTTATATTGCTTTTAACAATAGCATCAAAGGCCTCTGCCGAGTGTTATTTTGCTTATGATTTTTCTGAACCTGAACAATCTGTGAGTGGAAGCGTTATATATGTACTGCCTAAATCTTTGGACTTTAATCAGCTGAACACTATTATCGAATACTCTTTTGACTCTGAAAGTCTTGATGGTCAGTTTGATTTGATGTTTGGAAAAGCTTACATGAATTTGACTGGCAGCGTTAAAAATTTTCCACTTTTTGTTGACTTGAAAAAAGTTCAGTTTCGTTTTGGAATAGAAACGCTTTATCATCTTCAATGGTTTTACAGTTCTTATGTTGAACACGATTTTTTATTTAATCTCTGCTGGGAAATAGATAATCCTGTAGCAGGTGTTTTCGGTATATCTATTGGAGAAACCTTAAAAATTTCTGATGTTTTTGTCCTTGAGTCAACAATAAAGGATATATGTCCTGCGCTGAAAGTAAGTTACAAAAAAGTATTTTCTAATGGTGTACAGGTTCTTGCAATGATTGGAAGTTATGACTCTATAGATTTTCCAATTTTCGGAACAGTGCACTATACTTTGCAGGGAGGCTATAAAGTTGGCCCTCAGTTCACATTGAATCTTCTTACAGAATTCAGAATATGCGATCAATTTACCACAACTCCGTATTTTAATATGTTTACAATCGGAATGACAGGGAGGTATCATTTTTGAAAACAAAACTTAGTACAGCAGTATTTTTAATTCTTTCCCTTGTCATAGTAAACTTAACCTTGTCTTGTGGAAATTTCGGTACTTACATGCTTCTCTTCGGAGAAGATAATGTTGATGACAGAGTAGGGAAAAACGGTATTACTCAGCTTGGTTCCATCACTGTAGGAGAAAATCAAAATCAGGCCTATAGTTTTATCTGTATTTCTGACGTACACTTTGGATCAAAAAAGGCCGCCTTTCCATATCAGTCATTCTTTAATTCTTTTGATGAACTTCTTGATTCTTCTGATCCAACTGTTGTTCCAAGATTTCTCGTGTGTCTTGGAGACTGCGCTGACGGTGGAAGTGAATCTCAGTACAATGAATATAACAACTTTCTTAATCAGGTAAAAACACACGCAAAAGAAATAATTGCCCCTGATGATGATTCATATAATTTCAACTGTTATAGTGTTTTAGGCAACCACGATCTATACAATAACGGCTGGTACAACTACAAAAAAAAGGTATATCCATACTCATCATATTACACCTTCCAGGTTAATCCTGAATGTGAAAATTCTTTTAAGTTTTACATAATTGATACAGCAAATTCCACATTAGGAAATTACCAGTTTAATTCATTCATAAAAGTTTTGCGTGAAGATACAAATCCTAAACTTGTTTTTTCCCACTATCCAATCACCGGTGACGAAGCCTTTATTTTCAAAATGCAGAATACAATGGAAAGAAACATTATGCTGTCAACAATGGTTGAACATAATGTAAAAGGATTTTTTGCAGGACACGTTCATACCGATGAAGAACACTATTTCAGTAAATTTACAGAAGTTCTAGTCCCATCAACCCGTTACCGTAAAGGTTTTCGACTTATAACTGTTAATCCCGTGACAAATTCCGTAACATCCCAAATCTACTGGTTCTGATTTTATTAATTATGCTCCGCCTCTGCATCTCCTGCAGGGGCTTTTTTTCTCCATAACAAAAATAACATCCTGTTACCTCCATTCCGCGGCTCGGTCACCCTCGGTGCTTCGCACTGGCCTTCGGCCACCGCTCCAGTCGGGCTCACTGCATTCGGCCTGTTTCGTAAGAAATTAAATATGCTACCGGAATAAAAAAGTTTTCGAAAAACCGGAGGCTCGCCTCCTACACACAGTTTGTGCTTGTAATTATATACGTTAGCCGCTTTGCGGCTGCACAAACTGAGTGTTTTTTCAAAAACTTTTTTATTCCTCCCGCTTTTTAATTACAAGGCACTGCTGGAAGAAAGTCTGTAAGAGTAAGCCACAATCTCCGTAAAACTTTATATTTAGCTTAATTTGAAAAGAAAATGCTGTGATTCCTTTAACATAGGGAAAGGAAGAGAAATATAAAGTTTCACTCCCGGTCCTGATTTTTAGTGGAAAATTGCGATACAAGAAATTAAATATCCCTCCCGCTTTTTAATTACAAGGCACTGTTGGAAGAAAGTCTGTAAGAGTAAGCCACAATCTCCGTAAAACTTTATATTTAGCTTAATTTGAAAAGAAAATGCTGTGATTCCTTTAACATAGGAAAAGGAAGAGAAAGATAAAGTTTCTTTCTCTGAAATAATTCCAGTGTAAATCCTCCCGAGAAATAATAATGCCCCTGTCGTTTTTTACAGAAAAAGTAACGTAACTTTCCGGCAACACTTCCTGCCTTGTGATATTCAAACTGAAAATGGTAATGACAGTTATTCAGAATGGAAAGGCAGTCGACGATGTTGCTCAGGAAAATAATTTTCATCCGAATATGATCCTCAACTGAAAAAAAATAATTCTTGGAAAACGCAGCAATGATTTTTGACCGTCACAGACCTGACATCACGGAAAAAGCACAGCAGCGGAAAATCGAAGAGCTCGAAACAAAGCTCAAAAAAAAGGCTGGACTTATCTTGCTTTCGTTGAAGATTTGTATTCAAGAAAAATCATTAGCTGGGCATTCGGTGAAATGATTGATGCTGAACTTGTAGCTAACCTAGATTTTTTTGTGTCTACTATATTGACTTAAGTTCAGCGCAACGAAATGTGACCTCCATTCGGGCTCACGTCATTTCTTTTGTCGTATAATAAAAATATAAAGTTCTGCATCAGAATGAAATTTCCTCTGTAAAAGCGTTCAATAATTTGCTTGTGTTTTTTTAGGGTGACGAAATATTCCGGCAATACTACTTGTCTTGTGATATTCAAACGTAAAGCAGTTTATTTCAAAAGATTTCAAGTCTCTTGTTTCACTTCTTGAACTTTACGAAACTGCTGCAAGAGTCTGAGTTATAATCAAAAGTTGTGGATTGGCTAATATAGCCTAAGATAGAAAAAGAGGTT
>DGUP01000054.1 GCA_002394685.1 Treponema sp. UBA4307
AGCTGCCGGCTTTTTTTTGTTTAAATGTAATTTTATAAAAACGAATAAGTTTATAAATAAGTAGCATACGGAGTGTAAACATGTTTATAAATCATAAGAAAATAATACTATTCGTTTTAATCATATCTTTTTTGAATTTTAATATAATCTCTCAATCAAATAATAAAGGTGAACGTAATTATTTTGATTCTGAACTAAGATCTAAGTTTATAGAATGTGCTAAAAATTATCTTGGTACACCTTATCAAATTGGAGGAACTACTAAAAAAGGAATTGATTGTAGTGGATTAATTTACGCAGCAGCTAAAGATAGTGGGCTTCCTGAAATTCCTAGAACTGCAATGGCACTCTATGAAAATACACGAAATACGGCCACTTTAATTGAAGGAGATTTATTGTTTTTTGGAGAGAATAATATTGTTTCCCATGTTGGCATTTATTTAGGGAATCAAAAATATATACATAGCGCCAGTGAAGGGAAAAAAACAGGTGTAATAATAAGTCGCTTGGATGATAATGGTGCACTGTCCAAAAGTTTTATTTGTCATAAGTCTTTTTTTATGGATAATGAGGCCACGGAAAATAAAAACATATCACACTTTCAATTTAAAAATTTTTTTAAAGAATCATTTAATTTTGAAGCTGCTGCAACAATTGATTGGAGTTTTATAAAACCTGATGACATAGGGCTTTTTTTTAAGGGAGTTACTTTTGAAGGGCAGATTCAGATAAATAGATGGAAAATTAATCCTGGTTTGATGGGAAGAATGAAAATTTTTGGTAATAAAAACGGTGGAATAGGTGTGCTTTTCCCAATTGCGCTTACTTTGACATATGATGAAAGGTATCAGTTATATTTTGGTATGACTGGATACATACCGGGATGGTCGACACCTGTACTTTATAATTCTTCAATCACTTTACAACCTCAATTGTTTCCGGGAATTGTAGGAGCCAGTATTACCATTCCATTGTTTGATTCAAATGGATATAAAATCTGTTTTTATCAGGATATAAATTATTTGTTTATTCAATCCTCATCCCAAACATTGAGTAATCAACAATTAATGAGTGGTGGATTTAATCTGGCAACTGGAATAAAAGTTAAGTTCTAGAAATAATTTGCCGGTTTAATCTTTTCTTGTGACTAGATACTTACATAAATTTTTGCTACTTCTCCTTCCCTATTATATATCCCATTTAATATCAATCTGAAAAGCTTATCATGTTTACTTTAAGAAAACTTCTCAGTTTAAAATGATGCTAATCCTGGTTATCTGTAAAATTTATTTGACAGTTATAATTACTTTAATACTGTACCACTTAATCACTTCACAAAAAAAATAAAATCATCTTATCATCAAATGATAAGGTTCTCGTGTTATTATTCTAGTATGAAAGAGATAAAAACATCTGAAAAGACGCTGAATAAAAAACAGCTTGAAAGGATTATCATTATTCACAATGCAATAAAGTCTGGACTTTATCCCAATGCAGAAAAGTTGAGAAGGCTGTACCTTGAGCAGACAGGGTATAAAAATGTTGGAATAGCTACAATTCACCGAACTATTGATGCGCTGAGGGTAAACTTTTATGCACCAATTGAATTCGATAGACAAAGAGATGGTTATTATTATACCGATGACAACTATGAATTTGCATTGAACAGTATTACTCCACAGGAGGCTTTTTATCTTTCGGCAGCAAAGACTCTGCTTTCAAGTTTTGAAGGAAGTCCTGTCTTCAAGCAGATTGCAGATGCTATTGATTTTGTAACCGACACTCAGAAAATTGGAAAAAGTGCCCTGTTAAAGCGCATTGCCGTCCCTCCTACGCCTAAGTATGTTACAAACGAAGAAATCTGGAAAAAGGTTCTCGAAGCTTTGCAGAGCAACCTGATTGTGGAATTTGATTACAAAGGCAGATGGAATACTGAAATAACTCACAGGAGAATCCACCCTTATCAAATTTTGCTGGATGATGGGCTGTGTCTTTTGTTTGGCTATTCCGAGGAGCGGGAGGCTGAACGTATTTTTGTGCTGAATCGTATGTACAATTTTAAAATTACGGACGAAACTTTTGATTTGCCTGACGACTTTGAGTTTTCCACCCGTTGCGGTGGAGGAAAATTCGGTGCATTTATGAGCGAGGATTCATACAATTTTATAATTGATTTTTATGGTGACGGACGTTCTTTTGTAAAGGAATGTATCTGGGCAGACAACCAGAAGATTATAGATTTTGATGATGAAGAAAAAACACGAATTGAATTTTTATCTTCTCAATGGTTTAGCATACTTGAATGGGTTTTGGCACGTGGAAAAAATGCTGTGCCGATTGCACCGGCCTGGTTTGTTGATGAATGGAAAGAAAATGTTGCTGCTATGGGAGAAAAGGCTTAACGTCAATTCTCACGTGTTTTTCAAAACGTTCCCTAAAACTTGGCTTTAATTCAAGGAGGATAGAAATTGAAATTCCCTGGAAACAATAATGCAGTGATAATCAAGGAAATATTTTTATTTATTCATTTATACTTTCAAACATTGCGGTTACTTCTTCTTTCCACTTATCTACAAATGACTTTGGAGCAAGAGGTTTTGCGCTTGAACCAAGGCTTAAAACAAGTTCCATGACTTTTGCAAACTGACATGAAGAGAATCTGATAATTACATCTTCATCATCAATATCTTCAAAAGTCTGGTCATCTGCCCATTTATGGTCTTTTATCCAGTAACTTGCATAACCTGTAACTTCAATTTCGTATTTCACGACTTTATCACTTGAAAAGGCTCCAAGTCTGTGGACCTAAGTCAATATTGTAGACACCAAAAATGCTAGTTTAAGCTGCAAGTTTTTCACATTCTGAATGGATAGCTTTCGGTCTTCTGTAATTCAGACTTGAATGAATACGCCTGCAGTTATACTAGGATTCAATGTATTCAAAAACTGCATCATATGCAGCCTTTGAATCCTTATATTTTCTAAGGTTTACATCTTCTTTTTTTTAAACAGAATGAAAAGATTCTATACAAGAATTATCATACGTGTAGCCTTTCTTGCTGTAGGTATGACGGATTTTTAATTCAGCCAGAGCCGACTCAAAAAGGTTACTTGTGTACTGACATTCCAAATCTGACTGAATAATTATTCCATCTCCATGCTTTACATTAAGAACTGCATTTCTAAGAGCCCTTACTACAAGTTCAGCATCAATCGTTTTACCGAATGCCCAGCCAATAATTTTTCTTGAATACAAATCTTCAACGGAAGAAAGCTAAGTACAGCCTTCTTTTTCGGTATGAATGTAAGTGATGTCTGTACTCCATTTCTGATTGAAGTTGCAGAAAAATTCTGATTCGGAATATTCTGTTTTATGTTTTGTAGTGCCTTTGCTATCATAATAAACTTTAAGGACCTTTGAATCCAATTTATCGTTGCTACCCTTTTTTTGTAGGCTTATGATTTAACGCTTTGTAATAGGTACTGCGATTCAAATCTAAAGCTCTGCACATTAATTCGATTGGTAGTTTTAAAACACCCAAATAATGAAATAAAAAAAATTAAAAAATATCATTAAATGATAGTTTCGCATGTTATTAATATAGCTGTAGAAAGGAGTTATGTATTATGAAAGGAGAAATGTTTTATTCTGTCAAGGATTTATCAAGGAAAGAAAATCTTGCAGTCAGTTATTATCTTTATAAAATTTGTCTGGATATTGAAGAATTCAGAAATTATGAAGAGATCCAGGTTCTTTATAATGCACTCGTCTCAGCTTTAGGAATTGAAAATCATTCCAAAAAAGTTGTACAAGCCGTCATTCAGGAATATAAAAAATATAAACTCCTTACTCCTACGATTAATGCCGAGTATGGTACACATCCTTTTAATCATCGTGGTGACATAAAAAATAATTATAAAGAGGACTGTACAATTTATGATAAATGTGGTAGCTGGAATACGGAATCAGAGGAAGATATTAATCTGGTGCGTGCTGTATTTGCACCTAAAATACAAAACTTTGCAAAAATTGTGGCTTATACATTTTTTTATACACCAGATAATAAACGGAAGACTTTTACCATCCCCGAAGAAATTGTTGTTCCGGCAAATATTATAGAAGCTGTAAAAGATACCAGGATGGTTGATTTTTTTATTGATTCTTTCAAGCTTTCAGCCGAGGAAGGGAAAGTTTTAAATATTGCCTATCAGTCTCATACAATTAAAGAACTTTATCCTGTGTTTAATGAAATGTTAAATCATGGAGAAGAAAACAGGTTATCCTTATACTCAAAGTGTACTGGTAAATCTATTAAGAACATTAAGTCTATCCTTCGTAGGGATAAAAAACTGGTTTCTTTCGACATTATGGATTCTGAAGGAGATATTGAACAGGATGTTGTAGATTGTATTTATGCAGGGGATCTTAATGTTTTCTTTTGTGATGTTCTGAAAGAAGATGATAAAAAAGAGTTCTATGAACTAAACAGTTTTTCAGTAAAGGAAGAAGAAAGTCAACTTGCTCTAAGGCTTTTGAAGAATGTCTCAAATACTAATCTTTTACTCTACGGTTCTCCTGGGGCTGGAAAAACTGAATATGCCAGAGCACTGGTAAGACAGTCTGGATTTATCCCCTATATTTTTAAAAATGAACTGGAAGTTGATGATAAGGCTAATTCGGAAAAACATGCTTTAAGCCGGTTAAACTGTCTTCTTTCACTTCATAAAAAAGATTCTGTAATTATTGTAGATGAAGCAGAAAGTATGCTTTCAACCCGAATGAACTTTTTTGAAATGCTTATGGGCGGTGCTTCCAGTAATGGCAAAAAAGGCACTGTAAATACCATGCTTGAAAACAGTGTTAATAAAGTAATCTGGATTTTAAACTATACAGATCCTTTGGATGAATCTACTCTGAGGCGTTTTACCTATTCCATTCGCTTCAGGGAAATGAGCAGAACGATGCTTCGTAACATTGCAGATTCTAAATTAAACAAAATCAAAATGAGCGAAAATCTTCACAGGGAACTTGTAGACCTTTGCGGAAAATATCATGTAACAGGTGCTTCTGTAGACAATATGGTAAAGACGGTTCAGGGAATGGATTTATCTTCAGCTGGAGAAGAACTTGTAGTCAGTGATGTCCAGAAAGTTCTTGAAGCAAACTCTACTCTTCTTTTTGGTAAGAAAAGGATGCGTGAAAAAGTTAAGGATAGTTATGACCTTTCAATTCTGAATACCTCAATACCTGCAGATGATATAGTAAGTATGGTTATGAATGCTAATGATTTTGCAGAGAAAAATGGAGTTGAAGAAAGTGGTGTCAGAATTCTGTTTTACGGATTAAGTGGAACCGGTAAAACCGAACTTGCAAGATACATTGCTGAAAAACTTAATAAGAAAATCTGCCTTAAACGGGTAAGTGATATTATGAGCCCATATGTAGGTGAAAATGAGCAGAATATTGCCAAAGCTTTTGCCGAAGCAGAAGCCAGTGGGGACGTTCTTTTATTTGATGAAGCGGATTCATTTTTCTCTAACCGTCAGGATGCTGTGAGAAGTTGGGAACGGACTCTTGTAAATGAATTCCTCACACAAATGGAAGAGTTCAGCGGAATTTTGATTTGCACCACAAATCTTAAAACTATAATGGATCCTGCCATGCAAAGACGTTTTCATATTCTTGCAGAATTCAAGCCTCTTGAAAAAGCTGGAATTGAGAAACTGTTGGGAAGATTTTTTTCTGCATATGAATTTGATAAATCTCAAACTGAAAAACTTATAAGATATGATTCCGTTACTCCAGGAGATTTCGGTTCTCTTGCCGGGAAGATTCGTTTTATGAACCCATCTCAAATTTCTTCTGAATTGATTATTGATGAACTTTGCAAAATCCAGGAGGAAAAAGATGGTATCAGCAATAAGAGAATCGGCTTTGTCTGCCAGGAGTTATTATGAAAGGTAAAGAATTTGATATTAATAATAAGTCAATAAGGATAGAAATAGGACCTTTCTTATCTAGTTTTATAGCAGATGAAGAAAATAAAACGAAATTCTTTAATCTAATTGAAGATTTTCGAACTGAAGTTATAAAACAGGAAAAAATTGAAATTCCCGAAGTTCATATAATTGATAACAAAGATTTAAATCCAAAAGAATATCGAATTATTATTAATGGTAAAGTAATGGTGGATACTTGTATTTCCATTAAGAATAATCTGGATCAACAAATCTTCCATCGTATAATAGGGAAATTAAAGCAAAGTATATTCTATTTCAAAAAAGTTTTATGGGTAAACAATAAAAAATTTGAAGAGATGCTTCATGAACAAAGTCGAGAGGCTTATAGATTTCTCCATTTTTATTATACAAAAATAGAACCAGATAAAGTGCAGGCTTTTCATTGGTTGAAGAAATTATCTTATGATGAATGCATAAGAGATATCCGGCATCTTATTGCTTGTTATGAAAATGGAGTTGGATGCGAGAAGGATTTGATCCAGGCAGAGAAACTTAGATTAAAATATTTAGTTTCTAACAAAGAATGGAGAAATAAATTTTAGATTAAAATGAAAACTCGCTTGAAAATATCATACCAAAGTTTCAATAATGTCTTGATATATAAAGCCTTTGACGATTAAAATATTAATATGAAAGTTTTAATCGTAATTGATATGCAGAATGATTTTATAGATGGCTCTCTTGGAACAAAGGAAGCCCTTGCTATAGTTGATAAAGTTGCTGATAAAATTAAAATGGCCCGTGATGCAGGACAAATGGTTATCTTTACAAGAGATACCCATCATCAGAATTACCTTGAGACTCAGGAAGTAAAAATTTCAGTTGATGCCGGATGCTGTGCCTGCGTAAGTCCTGAAAGTCATAAAACTGCTCTTGCTTCAATGAAACTCTGTCAGATAAATGTTACCGGGGAAGAATGATTTTGCAATAAAAAACAGGAGCCAGGAATGTTTATAAACAGATTAAATCAATTATATAAGCCGGACAGAATTTTGTTTTATACGGAAGTGGATGAAAAGAGTCTTGGGGATTTTTACAAAGGCAAAATTCCGGAATGTGTAAATTTATATGCAGATGATTTTTCTACATATGACTATCCTGGTTTATTTTATCTGAACGGATTTGCAAAACCTGTAATTGGAATTGAATTCCGCAGTGAAACAGATAAATCAGATTGTCCTAAGAATTTAAAGAGTCTTTCTTTAAAAGGAACTTTTTTTTATTCTGTTGAAATTGATGAAGACACTGAACTTAATCTGGAAAAGATTCAGAATATTTTTAAGAAAATTTCTGAGGATGATGATGCTCACCGTACTTACACAAATCTTTCAATAAGCGAAAATCCTTCAATAATCGGTATTTTTGTAAGAGATAAAAAAATCAGAATCCTTTATGAATGGCAGTTAAAGGAAAACAAGGCAAAGACAATTATTGAGAATAAGCTTAATCAAATTGATACTTCTACTCTGTGCAAAATGGCCTTCCAGGATCCGGTTACAAATCATTTTAACTGGAATCATATTCAGGCTTTTCTTGAAGTTCCTTCTGATGCGGGAATAAAAGATTTTACCTTTGTTCATTTTGATATAAAAGAATTTAAAGTAATAAATGAAGTATATGGTCATAAGGCTGCAAATAAAGTTTTGTTAAATATTGTAAAGGCAATGGATGATGCGGATTTTGTTTATACCAGTGCCCGCTGCCACAATGATAATTTTGCTATGATGATTAAATATATGCCGCTGGAAGAAACAAGACGGACTCTCGAAGATTTTTATAGAAAACTTTCCTTCTTTGAAGAAGATCCCAATTACAGAATTTCTTTCCGCTGCGGAGTTGTTCCAATGCGGCAGGCTATGTTAAATGGTAACCGTGTTGCAGATGCAGCTAAAATGGCACAGGCTATGGGAAATCATCCTGGTCAGACAGATATAATTTTTTTCACTGATAAAATGCATGATGATGTTTCCTGGGCAAACTTCATAAAGGCTTATCTTGATACTGCAATTCAAAATAATGAATTCCTTGTTTATCTTCAGCCGAAGTTTGATGTTTCAAAAAATGATTTGTGCGGGGCTGAAGCATTAATCCGCTGGAATTATAAAGGAAGAGATTTCCTTCCTCCTGACAGGTTTGTTCCTTTTTTTGAAAAAGATGCATCAATTGGAAAAATAGATGATATCGTTCTGGATTGTGTTGTGCAGACTCTTGCCCGCTGGAAGTCTCAAGGTAAAAAGATTGTGCCTGTTTCCGTGAACCTTTCCCGAAGCCGCTTAAATGATTCTTCTCTTATTGATAATCTGACTTCACGGGTGGATAAATATAATCTTCCTCATGAACTGATAGATTTTGAACTTACAGAAAGTGCCGCTTATGACAACACTTTACATCTTATAAAAATCCTGGATGCCCTCAAGAGCAGGGGCTTTAAAATTTCCATGGATGATTTTGGTACAGGCTATTCTTCATTATCACTTTTAACTCAAATGCCTCTGGATACTCTTAAAATAGATAAAAGTTTTGTTGATAAAATTGCAGGGGGCGGAGATCACAAAAAAGATATTTCAGTAATTAAGCATATTGTAAGCCTGGCTGAAGAACTTGGATTTGAATGTCTTGCAGAAGGTGCGGAAGATGAAGAACAGGTTCAGATTCTTCATAAACTGGGCTGCAATAAAATTCAGGGCTACTACTACGGCAAACCAATGCCTGTTAGTGAATTTGAAAAAAAATTTATAAATGATTAATATGTGATTGAATTTTTTTTTAGGAGTAATTTCAATGAAAACTTTTTTTAAATACGGAGCACTTTTTTCTTTTATTATTTCTGCTTTAGTTTTTTCTTCTTGTAATGATAATGTTCCTTCTGATGGCAGTCAAAACCAGACTTCAAATGCAGATTATATTAATGGAATGACCCTTACTTGTCCTGCTGCTGATTATGAAGTTTATAATGAAGAAGTAGTTTCAGAAAGTCTTAAAGTTATTAGGTTTACTTATCCAACTGTTGATCTGGATAATAATGTAGTAAATGTTTCTGCAATGGTTTGTATGAGTAATAGTTTTTTTGAAAGCAGCGATAAACAAATTGATTTACTTGTATTGAATAATCACGCATCAATTTTAAGAGGAGAAAAAAGTCCTACATCAGAAGAATCTGGGGAACAGTGGTATGAAAGTTTAATACAAGGGGCAGTTCCTGAAAAAAATGTAGTTTCTGTAGCAAGTGATTATATTGGTTTTGGAAAAACTATTGAAATGGATCAGGCTTATTGTGTAGGAGTTCTAAATGCAAGGGCAAGTCTTGATGCCCTCCGTTGTGCAAAAAAATATTTAATTGACAATGGGTTTAAATTTGCAGATGATTATAAGTTGATAAATTTTGGTTATTCCCAGGGCGGACAGACTGCAATAGCTGTTCAGAAATTGTGTGATACCTGTGCTGATTATAAGGATATAAAAATCACAAAAACATATGCCGGAGCCGGACCATATAATATTAAAATCACCGGGGAAGAAGTTCTTTCAAATGACAATCCTTATCTACCTGCTGTAACACTTTTGTGTGTTTATTCTTTCAATGATTATTTAAAACTTGGATATGAAAACACTGAGCTGTTTAAGGATTTTGAATCATTTAAAACTTATATGCTTTCAAATGATTCAAAGATGATGGGGGCAACTAATAAGTGGGCTAAAGAGAAAGGTTTTGATTCTAAAAAGTTTTCAAATTATTTGAATGATATTATTTTACCTGCTACAACAAGTACAGTTAATGAAAATGGTCAGTTCTATGCTGAGTACCTGAAAAAAATTGAAGAGGAAACCTGGTGCCAGTTTACTCCTTCTCCATCAACTAAAATTGCATTGTTCCATGTTGAGAACGATGATATTGTTACTTCAGCAAATTCGGATTTCCTTTATGACTATTTTAATCAGCATGGTTATCCTATGGAAAAGAAAACTGATTTGAATTCTACTTTTGAAGGAAACTGTTATGTGACTTTTTCTGTACCTGAACAATCATCTGAAGACTCAACTCATGTTGCTGGAGTAAATTACTTTATTCAAAAAATTGGAGAAGATCTTTTGAAACTCTGAAATTGAAATTTGTTAATTACAGAAAAATTTTATCTGAATAAAAAAAGGTGAAAGTGAAAAGATGGAATTTAAAAGTCTGTCAATGCAGGAAGGTCTGGAACTTGCAAAAAATAATCCGGCTTCAGTAATTTTAGATGTAAGGCATACTCTTGAGTATAAGACTGGGCATATACCCGGTGCAGAGCACTTTACTATGGAAAGAATCCTGGCTGGAAGTGCAGTAAAAAGACTTCCTGATAAAGGGCAGATGATTCTGGTCTACTGTCTGAGCGGTCACAGAAGTAAACTTGCTGCAAGGAAACTGACAAAACTTGGGTACTCAAATATTATAGATCTGGGGAGCATACTGAATTATTCAGGAAAGCTTTCCAGAACATAAATACAATTTTCTTTGACTGTCAGCCACAAGAAGGAGTTTTCATGAAAAGGATTTTTTTGTTAACTGCAGTTTTATTAACAGCTGCTGGTCTTTTTGCTCAAAGCGGGGATTATACAAAAAATGAAAAAGAAAGTGCAGTAAATGTAATTGATGATTTCAAATTTGTTCCTATCCCAGGTAAAAATTATTCAATTAGTGAAACTGAAGTAACTCAAGCTTTATATGAGGCAGTTATGGGTGAAAATCCAAGCTATTTTGTTGGGAACAGTAACCCTGTAGAAAATGTGAGCTGGTATGATGCAATTTATTTCTGTAATAAATTGAGTGAAATGAATGGAAAAACTCCTGTGTATTCAGTAAATGGAAGTACAGATACAAGTAAGTGGAAATACATCATTTCTGAAACTATAGAACAGGACCTTAATGCAGACGGTTACCGCCTTCCTACAGAAGAAGAATGGGAATATGCTGCAAAAGGTGGTCAGGAGTTTAAATTTTCAGGAAGTAATAATCTGGATGAAGTTGGATGGTATAATGGAAACAGCGGTCATGAAACTCATCCTGTAGCACAAAAAAAGCCAAACGGTTACGGACTTTATGATATGAGCGGGAATGTTTGGGAGTGGTGCTGGTTTGATAGAGACAACGTTGGTAGATACCGTCGTGGTGGTAGTTATAATAACGATGATTTCTATTGTTTGAGTTACTACGGGGACAGCTGTAACGCATTATGCCCGTGGAATGACCAGGGCTTCCGTCTTGCCTATTCCACTTTTGAAAAATAAAATGAGAGTAATCCTATGACTATAAAAGAAATAAAAACTGAACTGTATGAGCTGGCAGGGGTGGAAGAAAAGGTTGAGGGGGCAGAGTATTCGGTATACGGAGAGTTTTCAAAATCCCTTAATCCAACAGCCCTGCCAATGATTGGGGTAAGAATTCCAGATTTACGGAAGATTGCTAAAAGAATTGCCGGGGATGACTACAAAAAATTTCTTGGAGAAAATCCAATGGATTTTTTTGAAATGGAATGTCTCCAGGCAATGGTAATTGGTTACGCAAAGGATGAGCTGAAAGTGATTCTTTCTTTTGCAGAAGCTTTTATTCCTAAAATTCATGACTGGGCGGTTAATGATTCTTTCTGCCAGACTTTTAAAATTGCTGAAAAGTTTCCTGCTCAGTGCTGGGATTTTTTTATGCAGTATGCGGACAGTAAAAAAGAATTTGAAGTTCGGGTTGTGGCTGTAATGCTTATGAGTCATTTCCTTAAAGAAGATTACATTGATCAGGTAATCAGTGTTTTAGATTCTCTTTACACAGGTGCCTCCCCTGATAAAAATGATTATTATTATGCCAAAATGGGAGTTGCCTGGGCTGTAGCAACTCTTGCGGCAAAGTTTCCGGAAAAATGTTTATCCTATATGAAAAGTCCTGAAAATCATTTGGACGACTGGACCTTTAATAAAGCTGTTCAGAAAATGTGTGAGTCTTTCCGTGTGAGCGATGTGCTTAAATCTAAAATGAAAAAACTTAAACGGATGAATAATCAATTATAAATTTTTGTCCAGTGTAAAAAAATAAAATCCTCTCCCTGAGTTTCTTAAATTTTTTTCAGAAAAAATGTCAACTTCTTTTAAAATCACACCTAGTTATAGGTATGAGTATTTTTATTGCATCTATTATTTGTCTGGGACTGGGAGCCATTATTGCTCTTGGATGTGTTCTTATTTTTACTCTCTGCTTTTTTTTCAAAGTCTTATTTAATATGAATAAAGATTGTGATAAAATTAATTCATGATTAAAAAAGATGATACTCGGTTGAGACTAAAAAACAAATTTGTCAGAAATTTTATCTACAGCAAACTTTTATTCATTGGTTTGATGATTCTGGCCCAGATGACTTTTTATGTTCTGCTCTTTGTAAAACTTACAGAGGGCGGAAAATATATGGCCATTGCCAGTATTGCATTAAGTGTTTCCTTTTTGATTTATCTTGCAAATTCAAAAGGAAAAAATGAATTTAAAATGGCCTGGCTGGTACCGGTTATAATTTTTCCTCTGTTTGGAATTTTTCTTTATCTTATCTGCCATAAAAACATGGGAGGACTGAGGCTTAAAAGGCGAATCAGCAGGGTTAAAGAAGAATCCGCTGATTTTATGAATAATCTTCCGGAAGAAAAAATTACCCTGGAAAAAAATCCAAAGATTGGTGACATTGCCAGCTATCTGAAATCCTGTGGAAACTTCCCTGCCTATTCTGAAAATAAAACCAGATATTATCCAAACGGAGAAAGCTGGCTGCCGGATATGCTTGCTGAACTTAAGAAAGCCGAATCCTTTATCTTTATGGAATATTTTATAATTGATGAAGGTGAAATGTGGAATGATATTCTTGATGTGCTCAAAGAAAGGGCTGCATCTGGTGTTACGGTGCGTCTGATTTTTGACGGCTTTGGAAGTCTGCGTCTGGACTCCGGCTCCTACATCAATTATTTAAAGAAAATAGGAATTGATACAAAAGTTTTTATTCCTCTGATTCCATTTGTTGATACTGCTCAGAACAACAGGGACCATCATAAGATTATGGTTATTGACGGCCGGATTGCTTACACAGGGGGAATCAATTTAACTGATGAATATGTAAATCTTGATCACCATCGCTTTAACTACTGGAAGGATACGAATATTGCAATTGAAGGTTCTGCTGTCCGGACATACACTATGCTCTTTCTTCAGACCTGGCATTCAATCAGCAGGTTTAAGCAGCTTGATACAGATGATTTTGCCCGCTGGCTTAATGTGGACTATCCAGTGTTCAAAAAAACTGGAGCGGTCATTCCATATGCAGATGATGCTTTTAACGATGTAGATCTTGCTGAAAATGTATATAACTATATTTTGGACAGGGCCCACACTTACGTTCACATTATGACACCTTATCTTATTCTGGATAATACAATGATTAACAATTTGATTTTTGCTGCTCAGCGTGGTGTGGATGTAAGCATAATTCTTCCGGGACACTACGATCACTTTGTTACATATTGTGTAGGCCATCGTTTTGCAAAGCAGTTGATTGAAAATGGAGTAAAGATTTATTTTTATCAGCCAGGCTTTATTCATGCAAAAGTTTTTGTTTCTGACAATGCAAGGGCAACTGTAGGATCAATAAATCTTGACTACAGAAGTTTCTATCATCATTTTGAATGCGGCGTTTACCTTTACCGGACTGATTCAATTAAAAAAATTGAAGAAGATTTTGAAGAAACAAGGAATCAGTCAAAACTGATTACAATGGAAGAATTTAAAAAACTTTCACTCTTCAGAAGAATTACAGGATGGATTTTTAAAATTACCGCCCCACTTTTGTAATAGTCCGAATGTCGAGTTTTGAAAAGTTGCTAA
>DGUP01000033.1 GCA_002394685.1 Treponema sp. UBA4307
TTCACTCCTTCGCGCCGTTTTTTTTGTAATGTTAGCAACTTTTCAAAACTCGACATTCGGGCTAATTACTAATTCGTAAGCAATTTTGTCCAAGGAATTCGTAAGGAATCCTTAATTCCAGGCATTGGAGAAAACTTTATAAACAATTTTTTTGAGATTCCCTAAAACTAATTTCCTTCTTCCGTTCAGAAAAAAAATCAAAAAAATAACAATTTTTTATTAAAATTCGCTAAAGGTTTATTCTACTTCACCGATATATATAATGTGCAGATGATAGGAATGTTTTAGAGGGTCATTTATGACATCCAGACCTCTAAAAGATTCTACAGCATAAATGAAGAGCCTGTGTCACAGGTTCTTTTTTTTTAAATGGAACTTTTTTGATTTATGGTCCCGGACTTTTTTTTTCAGAAAAGTTGCATTAAAATAAATGTGGAGTACTTTTAAAAAAGAGATTTTATGACTAATTACAAGATTACAGATTTAAAGCCAGGCACATACTTCTCACAAAATCTTTATCTGGATAAGACTTTTATCCTTTCCACTCCATCAACTCCAATTACTGAAGCCACACTTAAAATTCTTAAGAACTGGAATTTTGATCAGGTTGAAAGTGAAGGAATGATGGGGCGCTCTCCTTTCAGTACCCCAAAATCTATTCCTGTTGAACCAGTAAAGAAAGCGGCTCCAGAAACAGTGATTCATCAACCGGCTTCAGAAGGAGATGCAGGAGTTAAAGCAGCCATTGCAAATGGAAGACAGGAAATTGCAGCTTCTGATACAGAAGAAGTCAGAATGAAAGTGGCTCAAAATGTATACAACGAATATTGTCGATTCGTAAATCAAATCTTTACCCATTACGCTACTCACAAAGAGTTAAGCTATGTAGAGATTTCTGCCACAGTAAACATTCTCTGTTCTTTCCTTAAAGAAAATAAAAATCATTTCCTTAGAATTACTCCAGACATGGAAGCAAGACAAAAGGATTTTCTGGTTAATCATTCAATTCGTACAACAATCATTTCCCTTGCCATCGGACTTCAGCTCCATATGCCTCAGTCCAGACTTGTGGAACTGGGAGTTTCATGTCTTGTCCATGAAATCGGCATGCTTAAAATTCCTCCCCAGATGTACATGACTGATAAAAAGCTTACAGTTTCTGAGCGGATTCTCATGTCTGCACATCCAATTCTGGGCTACAACATTGTTAAGGATGCAAATTTTCCCCCTTCAGTTCAGATTGGTGTTCTGGAACATCACGAAAGAGAAACCGGAACAGGTTATCCAAGGCATCTTACTGGCGGTGAAATTACAATGAATGCAAAGATTATTGCGGTTGCCTGCTCTTACGAAGCAATTACTGCTCCTCGTCACTTTAAGGAAGCAAGGTCAACTTACGAAGCAATGATTGAACTTTTGAAAAATGAACAGCACCTGTACGATGACAGCGTTGTCCGTGCACTTCTTCTTACACTTTCCCTCTACCCTCTGGGCTCATATGTTTACCTGCAGAATGGTAAAATTGCCCTTGTAACAGAAGTAATTCCGGGAAATCCAAAGAATCCAATAATTCAGATTCTGGGAGAAAAGGCACCAAACGGCTCACCTCTCACTGTTCAAAGTGACGACAATCTTTATAAAATCATGCGCCCTATGACACAAAAAGAGTTTAAGGACGTACTGGCTGCCCTTAACAAGCACTAAAATTTCAACACTCTTTAGTTAAAGAAAAGACGGATTTTTTCCACTTCTTTATTGAACTGATCATCAATCACAGGTGGATTTGCAGTAAAGTAGAGAATTTGCTGCAGTTCCTCCTGGGTATGAACTCCCCAGACAGGAACCACATTTTCAAACTGACTGAGATAGCCTAAGGCAATAGGCAGGTTACTCAGCAGTCCTCCATTCATTGGCTGCATGGCAATACAGCCAATTTCTTTTTCAGCACAAAGTTTAACTAGATCTACATATTCCTGAGGGTAAAGAACATTAAATGGAAACTGAATCACTTCATAGTTTCCGCTTTCAACAGCTTCTCTTGCAATTTCAATATTTTCTGTTGCAAGTCCTATATGACGAACCAGCCCACGTTCTTTCATAGACAGAAGTTCGTTGTAAAGACCGTCCGGAGTGTCAGGACCAGGAAGAAAAAGTGGATTCTCAAGCTGATACAATTCAATTGAATCGGTATCAAGATTAAGAAGACTTTCCTGCAGGTCCCTTCGTAACTCCTGCACTGACTGAGCAGTACTTTTTGTGGCCAGAACAACGCTCTGCCTGATACCATGCACTATCCTTCCCAGCCTTTTTTCACAGTTTTCCTTAGTATGAGAAAGATCAAAGAAATTTATACCTTCTTTATATGCCTGGTATACCAGGGCACAAGCCTTTTCTTCAGCTTCTTCACCAAAATCTTCAATTTCCTTACAATCCAGGCTCATTGCGCCAAAAGATGTCCGGCTGACTAAAAGGTTTGTTTTTCCCAGGGAAATATATTCCATATATAAGTTCTACCTATTTTTCCACAATTTGCTGAATAATATCCTTGAACTACTCAGCCTTAACATATGGCTTGTAGTTGCGGATTGCCTTGTGGATAAAATCAACCAGGTCATCCAGATTAACTCTTTCCTGCTCCATGCTGTCTCTGAAGCGGACTGTTACTGTATTGAACAATGGATTTGCAGAACCATCTTCTTTCTTTTCCTGAATTGTGTCGTAATCAACAGTTACGCAGAATGGAGTTCCAACTTCATCCTGACGGCGGTAACGCTTACCAACTGTTCCTGAAACATCGTAATCAGTAACATAATCTTCCTTAAGGAGATGCTGGATTTCCTTAGCCTTTTCAGCAAGACCATCCTTCTTCATAAGAGGAAGAACTGCAACTGTAATTGGAGCAAGACGAGGATCCAGATGAAGAACAGTTCTGTAATCTTCCTTAGATGGGTCTGTAGAAACATTCTGTTCTTCATATGCTTCACAAAGGAACATAAGGAAGTTGCGGTTAAGACCGGCAGAAGTTTCAACTACATATGGAATATACTTTGTATTATTTTCCTGATCAATGTAGTTCATATCCTTCTTTGAGTATTCCATGTGCTGACTCAGGTCAAAGTCTGTACGTGAATGAATACCTTCAACTTCTTCAAAGCCGATAGGGAAGTTATATGTAATATCGTAAGCATCCTTTGCATAGTGAGCAAGTTTGTCATGATGATGCCACTTAAGCTGCTTTTCAGGAATACCGTACTTAAGATAGAAGCCCCAGCGTTCCTTTCTCCAGCGGTCAAAAGTTTCATCTTCTGTACCAGGCTTACAGAAATATTCCATTTCCATCTGTTCAAATTCGCAGGTACGGAAAATGAAGTTCTTGAAGATGATTTCGTTACGGAATGACTTACCAACCTGTGCAACGCCGAAAGGTACCTTCATGCGGTTTGACTGAACAATTGCCTTAAAATCTGTGAAAATACCCTGACAGGTTTCAGGACGAAGGTAGATAAGGTGAGATTCGTCAGCGAGAGGACCCTGATATGTTTTGAACATAAGGTTAAACTCACGGACAGCAGTATATTTGCGGTTTTTACTGCCACAAGTAGGACAGTTGATGTTTGCATTAATGAAATCAGACATTTCCTGATGAGACATGCAGTCAACAGGTTTTTCAGGGGCAAGCTCCGGATGAGATGCAACAAAATCTTCAATAAGTTTGTCTGCACGGTGACGGGCATTACATTCTGTACAGTCAACCATTGGATCTGAGAAGTGATCAACGTGACCTGAAGCCTTCCATGTAGTATGGTGCTGGAAGATAGCTGAATCCAAACCAACAACATCATCATGAAGCTGAGTCATATAATGCCACCATTCATTCTGAATATTGCGCTTAAATTCTACGCCCAAAGGACCGTAATCCCAGGCACCAGCCTGACCGCCATAAATTTCTGAGGCCTGATAAACAAAACCACGTCTTTTACAGAGAGAGATGATTTTGTCCAAAGTACATGCATGTTCTGCTTTCTTTTCCATTTTTAGTTAACTCCTTATATCCTGTGCCGGAATGCACAAGTATTAAGTAGGGATTCTATCACAAGAATCAAGAAATGAAAACTATATTTAACCTTTTGTTATATAAAGATTTAATCCTGTTTCCACGGGAAAATGAAACTCTTAAACTTACGAGGCCCCAGTGTATGCTTGTCTTTTGCAAGAAGTTCGTCCCATGGCACATCTTTTGCCTGTTTTCTTGTCAAACCAGGGTTTACTTCCAGCCAGTCGTATTTGTAGAGGCGCAGGCGGAGGGCATTTGTATTTGCAAGGCAGATTCCGTTAAAGCCAGGCACCAGACCAAGTGTAAATATTGTAATAATCAGCATTACCAGATTATTAAGGGCAAGAAGGAGGGAAAAACCTGTATTGTCAAAGAAAATAAGGTAGCACTTTTTAAGACATTTCCAGAATTTGTTTCCCATAAGGGATCTTACAGGAAGGAACCACTGAAGTGCCAGCAGGGTAATTACCAGGAACCAGAAGGAAAGAGACATGAGGAGAAGTCCCCATAAATGTCCCTTGCTGCCGTCTGCAGGAAGCCAAATTGAAAAGTAATATGGCAGGGTTATAAAGGCAATAACTCCAAGCATTGCTACAAAGAAACCAAATAACATTCCATCCTTTATGCTTGGAAGAATATTTTTGAAATAATTTTTGAAGTGGGGAGTTTCAAACCTGACAATTGCAGCTTCATTATCCCCTTCCGCAAAAAGAAACACGTGAAAAACCATGCAGATAAAAATGATTGCAGCAATGGTTAAAAGATTGAGTTTGCCTTCATCCAGCCCCATTTTTCCTACTGCATAACAGAGGTAAAATCCTCCTGCCAGAATAAGAGTTAAAATAAAGTTTATAAGGGCCAGATGGAACAAATTGTCCCACACATCACAAAAATTCTTTTTAAGGAAAAATCTAAACATAATAACTAAATCTACTTAATTTAAACTTTACAGTCAATAAAATTAATTTTAAACTGTGAAAATGGATTATACAGTTTCACAGGTTGTTTCCCTGATCAGCCATATTCATACATCAACCCAGGATTTTATCAATAAAAAGCTGTCTTCAAGCCAGAAGTCCCATTTTGTATCAAGCCACGGATATATTCTTTTTCTTCTCTCAAAAAAATCTATGACCATGGGAGAATTAACATCTGTAATCAACAGAGACAAATCCACCACAACGGTCCTTATAAAAAAATTGAAGGACGAAGGACTGGTAAAGGTTCAGGTCAATCCTCAGGATACAAGAAGCAGAATTCTTTCCCTTACTGCAAAAGGAAAAAAAATGAATGAATTAACTTCTTCCATAAGCTGTCAGCTGCTGGATCTCTGTTACAAAGGTTTTTCAGATGAAGAAAAGGAAAATCTCCTGAAACTCCTGAAAAAAATGTCAGAAAATGTGGACTGGGAATTATCCAGTCAAAATCAGTCTTACTCTGAAGAAGAATAAACTGCCTCCGGCCATTTTTAGTTTTATATAAAACTTATTGACTTTAGTTTGAAATAAAACTATATTCTCTGCCGTGAGGTTATTTATGAAAAAGAATTTTATTAAGATTACAGCTCTTCTTGGACTTACAGTTCTGGGCCTTTCTTTAGGCGGATGTTCAAAAACTACCAGCAATTCTTCAGGCAAAAAAGCTCCTTCACTGGCGCTCTTTATTCCTGGAATTATGGCTGATTCTCCAATCTACGCAAATCTTGCCAAAGGAGTTCAGGAGGCAGTTGAAATCTGGAATAAAGATAAATCAGATTCTGAAAAAGCAGATCTTTACATAATGGAAGCCGGAACCAATCAGGCTGAATGGGCAACAAAACTTACTTCCCTTACAGCCGCAATGAAATATGATGTTATTATTTCTTCAAATCCTTCACTGCCGGAATATGCAGAACCTCTTACTGCCCAGTTTCCTGAACAGAAATATATTTTCCTTGATGCAGCATGTGAAGGAAATAACAATATCTCTGCCACATCCTACAATCAGAAAGAACAATCATATTTATCAGGCTACATTGCAGGCCTTATGTCGAAAAGCCACAAGGTTGGACTTGTAGCAGCCCAGGAATATCCTGTAATGAACAATATTCTTTATCCTTATTATGCAAAAGGTGCGGAAGATGCATATGCAGGTACAAGCTGTGACTTTAGAATTGTAGGTAACTGGTACGATGCTTCAAAAGGCGCTGAAATTACCGATGCACTTGTTCAGGCTGGAGTAGATGTTATTCTTCCAATTTGCGGAGGAGCATCCCAGGGAGTAATTTCTTCAGCAGTAGAAAACAAAATCTACATTAACTGGTTTGATGAAAATGGATTTTCAAAGGCTCCGGGAACAATTATTTCTTCATGCATGGCAAAACAGCAGGATGCCGCAAGAGAAGTTACCCTTGAATACCTTAATGGCCATACCCCATGGGGAAACACAAAAGTTGTAGGTTTTATGGAAGGATATGTAGAATTTATTGAAAATGATCCTCTTTATATCTCTACAGTACCTGAAAATGTAAGAAAACAGCTTTCGGATTTGATTTCTTCTTTAAAAGAAGGTACATTTAAAGTACCGGAGATTTAATTTAAAGGATTTATCCCTCGGGGATTTTTATCCGCAGGATTATAAATGAATATTAGAGTGCATGAATTAAGCAAACAATATCTTCTGAAGGATGCGCTTAAAGATGTAAGTGTAAAATTTAGTGAAGGCTTACTTCATGCTCTTGTTGGAGAGAATGGAGCCGGAAAATCCACTTTAGCGAAAATCCTTTCCGGTTCCCTTCAGCCAAGTTCAGGACAGATTTTTATTGATGAAAAAAAGGTCCATTTCAAATCTTCAAAAGATGCACTCCACGCTTCAATTGTTGAAGTAAATCAGACTCCCCTTCTGGCAACATCCCTTACTGCAAAAGAAAATATTCGCCTTATTCTTAAAGGAAAAAAAATATCTTCCGTAGAATTAACTGATTTAAAAAACAAATGGTGCCCTCAGTTAAATCTTAACAGTCAGGTTAAGGATTTAGGGGGAAACCTTCGTTTCTACACTTCCCTTCTGGGTGCGCTTTTAAGAAAAAGTCAGTGTCTTATTCTGGATGAACCTTCCGCCTTTCTTGAACCGGAAGAAAGAAAAAATCTTTACCAGAATTTAAAGGATTTGTGTTCTGCAGGAAAATTAATCATTGTAATCACTCATTCAAAAGCAGAAGCCCTAACTTATGCAGATACAGTTACAATTTTAAGGGACGGAAAACTTTTTCATCATTTTGAAAGTAATGATGAATATAAGGCTTATGAAAAATATCTTGATGAAACAAAGGGCAGACTTAACAATCCGGCACAAATTCAAACTGAAGAAACAAAAAGTTCTCCATGTCTGATTCTGGAAAACGTAAAGGCAAGGCCGAAAAATAAACCCATTCTTTTAAATGCAAATCTTCTCATTAAGTACGGTGAAATTACAGCTGTTAGCGGAATGCGGGAAGCGGCTCTTGGTACGCTGGAAGATCTGCTTACAGGAATGGAAACTGAAAATGTTTCAGGTAAGGCAATTTTTTATGACAGGCTTGCTGGAAACGAAAAAAAATCAGTTATTACCCTCAATCTAAAAAGGGGAAAACTGAATGCAATTTTTCTTAGAAAACATAAAACGGCAATTGTTCCTTCTGACAAAAATTTCCGGGCATCTCATCCGGATTTAACAGTTAATGAACTGGTCAATGTTTATAAAAAACATAACACATATGAAGAAACTTCTGCTCTCATAAAAAAGGCTGATATAAAAATTACTCCTCAGGAAAAAGTTTATTCTCTCAGCGGCGGTATGCTTCAGAGACTTATTCTGGAAAGAGAACTTTCTATAGATCCTGAATTAATTATTATGGCAAATCCTATGCAGGGACTGGATATTGAAGCCCAGTCCAGACTTTGCCACAGGCTTCTTGAACTTCGCAGTCAGGGAAAGGCGGTCCTTGTAATTGGTGCTATGGATTTTCCACTCACTTTATGTCAGAGGGTTTATTCTCTGGAAAGCGGTACAACTAAATTAATATATGCTGCTGATCAGATTGTCTTGAACAGGGAAGAAACAAAAGAGGAAGAGATTACTTCTGAAAGTAAAATTATTATTGAACCTCCGGAGATTATTCACAGGACCCCGGCGCTGAACAAGGACAATATTCGTAACATCCGTGCTGACAGGGAGCAGGAGGCTCTTCTTTCAACAGACACAGGTGAGGTTAAGCAGGCCGCTGTTTCTTCAGCAGACAACTCTGACGTTAAGCAGGAGGCTGTTTCTTTAACAGACAACTCTGACGATAAGCAGGAGGCTCTTCTTTCAACAGACACTGGTGAGGTTAAGCAGGCCGCTGTTACTTCAGCAGACAACTCTGACGATAAGCAGGCCGCTGTTACTTCAACAGACACCTCTGACAATAAGCAGGCTGCTCTTCTTTCAACAGACATTGGTGAGGTTAAGCAGGCCGCTGTTACTTCAGCAGACATCTCTGACGATAAGCAGGAGGCTCTTCTTTCAACAGACAACTCTGACGATAAGCAGGAAGCTCTTCTTTCAACAGACACTGATGACGTTAAACAGGCCGCTGTTACTTCAGCAGACAACTCTGACGATAAGCAGGCTGCTCTTCCTTCAACAGACACTGGTGAGGTTAAGCAGGCCGCTGTTACTTTAGCAGACAATTCTGACATTAAGCAGGCCGCTGTTACTTCAACAGACAACTCTGATGCAAGCGGGGACGGTGAAGACGGAGTTCTTGCAGCAGAGACTTTTGACACGGAAGTAGTTGCTTCATCAGCAGACGATGATAAAAAGCCTGTAGAAATAAATGAGGAAAATGGTTTTCCGTTAGATTTAATTACGCCAGAGGAAATGGCAGCGCTTCTTCCATCATATAATTCTCCAATTGAAGAATTAGGATTCTCAGATTTGCACAATGATTCTCATGTTGACAAAGAAGATGAAGAAGAAGAAATTGCAGCTTTTGAAGTTCCGGCTTTTAACGAAACAGAATCAGAAAAAAAAGAAACTGCAGAAAGAAAATCTGAATCCGGCATAAAAAAACATTTACCTGTTAATCAATATAAAACTGCTGAAGAAAAAATCGATTTATCAAATTTCAAATTTGAACCAGAACCAATTTTAAAACATCAGCAGGAAAAAAATCATTTATTCAAACGAAATAAAAAAGAGGATAACGAATAATGGAAAATATAAAAAGTTCAAATCCAACACAAAAAGTATTTTCTGTACTTTCAAAAGTAATTCCTCCTCTGATTGGAATTTTAATCTGCATAGCATTAATTTATTTTTTTTCAAACAATGCAGAAGAAGCCCTTGAATCTCTTTTTTTAGGAAGCTTTAATTCACCCTATTACTTTGGAGCATTTCTTACCCAGGCAGGATTTTTACTTCTGGCAGGAACAGGAGCTGCCTTTGCTTACAAAAGCGGCAACATGAATCTTGGTGGAGAAGGACAGATTTATCTTGGTGGATTTTCTTCCTGCATGATTTTAATTTTTGTAAAGGGAAATCCTCTTTTGATTTTTTTACTGGCACTTGCAGCATCACTTTTAAGCGGCGCTCTTATGGCAGGATTCTCCGCATTCTTAAAGGAAAAAAGAAATGCACTTCCATTACTTACATCATTCCTTTTATCGTCAGCAGTCATTCCTTTAATTGACGGATTGATTATGGCAACAAAAAGTAATTCCTCTACAAATATGCTTTCCCTTCCTTACATTGATGAAGTATACAGACTTAAACATATTCTTCCGCCTTCTCCTTTAACAATTTCCATCTTTGTAAGTTTTGGAATTTGTTTTCTTTCCTGGCTGATTTTTACAAAATCAAAGTTCGGAAAAGAAATGGCCATCTGGGGAATCAGTGAAGAGTTTGCCCGCTATTCAGGGTTCTCTTCTAAAAAAAACAGTTACCTTTCTCTGTATATTTCAGGAGCCCTTCACGGTCTGACAGGATTCTTTGCAGTTACCGGAAGTTATTATACCTGTCATAAAGATTTTTATCTGGGCATGGGATGGAATGCTTTGAACGTAACACTTCTTGCTTCAAGCAATCCTCTGCTTTTAATCCCCTTCTCTTTATTTTTAGGATGGCTTTACTCTTCCGCTGACAGAGTTGCACTGACACAGGGATTCGGTTTTGATATAAGCGCAATCATTCAGGGAGTTGTTCTGTTTACCACAGCAATTCCACTTATCAGTAAAAAAATTCTTTCAGCAAGAAAGGAGGTTTCAAATCATGAATAATCTTCTGCAAATTCTTAACATTGCTTCTCCCCTTCTGCTGATTACAATTGCAGCACTCATTTCAGAATATGCCGGACGAATGGCAATGTTTCTTGACGGCATAATTAATCTTGGAGCATTTCTTTTCTATACTTTTGCCGTAAAAACGGGGCTTGCATTTCCTTCCATTCTGATTTCAGTTTTACTCTGCACCCTTATGATTTTTATTGCAGAAAGAATTGCTTCCCTTCTTCATGGAAATATGTTCCTTGTGAGCCTGGCATTAAATATTTTCTGTTCTGCTCTGGTAACGCTTTTGTCTGCACAAATATTTGGAACCCGTGGAGTTTTGTATTCACCTGATTTTAAATTTGATCCGGTTACAGCACGTATTTACACAAGTACAATCTGTCTTGGCATTTCAATCATCACAATCATCATTCTTAAAAATACCCGCCTTGGACTTTCCATAAGAATTTCTGGAAGCGATACTCAGGTTCTGGATGGCAGAGGAATTTCTTCTGATGCAATAAAAAGCTTAAGCTGGTGCATTACAGCCGCTTTTGGTGCCTTTGTGGGCTGTTCAATGGCCCTGCGTCTTTCTTCGTTTGTTCCAGGCATGTCAGGAGGAAGAGGATGGACTGCCCTTGCAGCTGTTTTTCTTGGAAAGAAAAATCCTCTTCTGGTTTTACTTGCAGTAATAGTATTTGCCCTTTGTGAATACTTAAGCACTTATATTCAGAATATTAGTTTTTTTGCAAATATGCCGTCTTCCATTCTTCTTTCTCTGCCTTACCTGATAGCATTGCTGCTTATCATCATAATTCCAAAAAGGAAATAATATTATCGTAATAAAACTCTAATTTCTCCACTATTCTTTTTTTATTTCCACATTTAAGTAAAGATTATATTTCTCATGCCGAAAATCAAATGAGAGATATAATTAAAAAAAGTGCAAATGACTTTCTTAAAACTGTGGGGTTTTTATGAAGAACAAATTTTTAATATTTGCATCTGTTTTATTTTTGTCAGCAGCACTGCTTCCTTCTTTTGCAGAAGAAGCAAATGACATGACAATCAATCCAGATGACCTTCTCATTTTGTGGGGAGATGAAAAAGGACCTGGAGACAGCACAGACGGTGTTCACATCTACATTAAGAAAAAGCCTGGTGTAGAAAGTGTAATGCTTGTTGAATCTGTTAAAGATCCGGCCGGTAAAGAAGATAATTTTTCCTATCGCGCAGAAACATACAACGCAATCAATGGTGATGAAATCAGATATTTGAATGGAAAAGTTCTTGAATCACAATACGCAACCTATTCTCTGGTTGATTCAACTCCAGAGTTCAGGGAAGGGTTTGGAGAATGTTTCCATATCTTTGTTCCAAAAGAGATCATCTACGGTTACCCTTGGACAAGAAACGGAAAAGTTACTTTAGGTCAGGGAGTTTTCTTTAATATCAGAACTTTTGAAAAACAGTACTGTGACTACAGAGGTGCCTTTAAGGATAATTCCTACACATTTGACTTCCTTCCAGAAAAAAGCCATCATTCAATTGCTCAAATGACTTTTGAAGAAATCGCAAATCTTGGAAATGGAAACGTAACTTATTCCCAGGGCCCTTCAACTTTAAAAGGTGATATGATTTCTTCCCTTTCAGATTCAAAGGGCAAAGCTAAAGTTGATATTGTATTCGCAATTGATACCACATCTTCAATGTGTGATGACCTGGTTGAACTTTATCAGCACTGGATTCCGGAGCTGGCAAAACAGTACAAGGAATTTTCTGACCTTCGTCTGGGACTTCTGCTCTACCGTGATTATACAGACAACTATGAATTCAACAAGCTGCCTGTAAAGTATTACGGCTTTACAAGATCTGTTGATGAAATGAAAAAATGGATTGGTGAAGTTTACATTGAAGGTGGAGAAGGCGGCGATGAACCTGAAGCAGTTTATGAAGCTCTCTATGCAAGCATTAAATATTTCGACTGGAGAAAAGATGCTCACAAAAAAATCATTTTGATTGGTGATGCCCAGCCTCATCCTGTTCCACGCGGGGAAATTAAAGTTACAAAAGATATGGTTATTGATATGGCAAAAAAAGCAGACATTACACTGGACTGTATCATCATTCGTGACGATTCTTCCGTATCAGATTCGATTTTAGTTACAACAGAAAAAGATGCGGCAATCAAAACCATTATGGATTCAGTTGAAAATTCTTCAGCAGGTGAAGAAAAAACATCTAGCATTCCTGAAAAATAAATAAACTAATTAAAAAAAAGGCCGTTCGTTTTCGAAAAAAATAATTTCAGAAAACGAACGGCTTTGTTTTTTTAAAGAAAAAACTTATCAGTATACACTTAAGATTTCAGAAAGCTTTTCCTTACCAATAATCTTCATAAAGTTAGCAAGGCGTGGACCCTGATCCTTGTTTACAAGAGCGTGGTACATTGCAGTAAAGAGTTCTTTTGGTTCAAGTCCTTCCTGCTTTGCAATTTCACCCATTGCAAACTGACAGTCTTTATCCTGTTCATAAGTACCAACCTTTGGAACAACTTCATCCCTTACACGCTGGATTGCCTTAAGTGAAGCACCAGTAATATCTTCAGCCTTAGAACCATCTGTGCGGAGAGAGAAACAGAAATCAGGAGCGCAGTCTGGAGCAGATTCTTTAATCCAGTACCAGGCACACTGACAGCGGCGGCGGAGACATTCTTCCTGTTCAGGCTTTACATCTCCTAAAGACTTGATTACTGCATCAATATCGCCGGAATATGTCTGGAGCAGAGTTGTAAGCATTCTGAAAGGAACCTGATAAGGCATAACCTTCGGCATACCTTCTTCACTGATCTGACTCAGTTCATAGATTCTCTTTTCCTTAAGGAAGAGGTCTTCAGATTTTGCTTTATCTACGCCGTATGCAATGCGTTCAGTTTTATCGTAAGCTTCGTAGATTGTAACAACATCAAGGTCAAAGCTGATTGAGAATTCGTGATCAACTTTATTTGAAGCAAAAATGTAGCGGAGAACTTCAGGCTGATATACTTCCAGTGCATCAACAAGAGAAATAACCTTTCCCTTTGAAGAAGACATTTTTCCAGGAACCCCCTTAAGCTTAACAAAGTCGTATTTCATTGTTACAGGAGCATCCCAGTTATAGATCTTCTTTGAAACAAGTTTAGCTGTATCATAAGAACCGCCTGGAGAAATATGATCCTTTCCGCCCGGCTCAAATACAACCTTTTCTTCATTCCATCTCATAGGCCAGTCAACGCGCCAGCCTAACTTAAATTCACTTGATGTACGAAGGTCACCCTTTTCTTCATGACCACAGCTTGTACACTTGTAGCTCACACCGTATTCACCATCATAATCAGTGATTTCTGTTGTATCTTTGTTACACTTGCAGCAGAATGCAGCTACAGGCCAGTATACATCCTCTGGCTTCATTTTGTGTTCATCATCACGGTAATAGTTAAGGCATTCCTTAATTACATCACGGTTCTGCAGGGCCTTTTTCATACCTTCTGCATAGCGGTGATCTCTGTAGCGGGAAGCCTGATAAAGGAATTCAGGATGAATGCCTACGCGAGGGAGCTGAGACTCAATATCAACCTCGTGGTGGCGGGCATAATTTTCATTGCGGTCAAAAGTATCTGGTACCATTGTAATAGGATAGCGTAAGTATTTTTCCAGAACTTCAGGTTTCGGCATATTACCTGGAACCTTGCGGAAAACATCATAATCATCCCAGGAATAGATGAAGCGTACATTTTTGCCTCTTGAACGAAGGGCACGCACAATTAAATCAACTGTAATAATTTCACGGAAGTTACCGATGTGAACTGTTCCACTAGGTGTAATACCGCTGGCACATGTGTAGGAATCAAGATCACCCTTTTCCTTGATGATTCTTGCAGCCTGTTGGTCAGCCCAGTGACAGAGTTCTTTAGAATTGTTCTGATTTTCATTACTCATAGTAAGAGTGATTTTATAAAAAAATTAAGATATAAACAAGAAGAATGTGGGCAGAAGAGGCCTATTTCTAAGGGATAAGCCCCTTTTTTCCTTTTATTCATAAAGAGGATAGTTTTCAAAGCCCGCATCTTTAAGTTTAAGGGACATATTTCCCTGGGCATTTTCGCTTACTACAACAATATAGTAAGTCGTACCTGAAGACCTGGTTTCCGTGTACCAGTGGGCATCATAAAATCCTTTTTTCTTTGCTTTTTCAACAAGAGCATCCGCATTAGCCTTTTCCTTAAAAAGTCCAAGCTGAAGGTATTTTGCTTTTTCTCCTGGAGAAGAAGTTGAATTTGATGATGAAGAAGAGGATTCCTGAATGGCAAGTTTAGCTGAATCTGCATAAGAGTGTTCTGCATGAGGCATAAAGAACCAGAATGGAGAAATCATCAGTTCTGCCTGGCCGGAAGCAATTCTGTATTCAGGACTTGTGCCGTATGAAGTTTTCAGTGCTTTTTTATATTCATCTGAATCTGTTAAATACCAGAGAGTAAAAAGCAGCTGGGGACGAACAGATTTCATGGAATCCATTTTTACGTAAGCCTTGAGAATTTCCTGAGAGTCCTTTGTTTCTTCCAGATTTGAAGCCTTGCAGAGAGCTGTCCATACCTGATAAAGGGAAACTTTTGCAGAAACAAGGCTGTTTTCTGAAGAGGATATTGAACTGGAAAGATAAGCTCCGGCCGTCTGATAATCACCTGCATTTAAACTTGCAGCAACAGCGGCAAAAACTAAATCTTCTGTGGAAACCTTCTGCATGTTCCTTGCATCTCCGGCTCCAATTCCGGCTGCACTTGCAAAGGATTTGGAAGCCTCAGCATACTGTCCCATATGCTCCTGTAAAGTTCCCAGATAATAAAGGATTGACCGCCTGTCTGCTTCTGAAGCCATTGAAGAACTTTTTGCTTTAATAAAATTGATTGTTTCTTCTACAGAATCTTCATTCAGGGCAAGATTTTTTAATTCTTCAGCAGTGTACTTTGTCTGAGAAAAGGCTCCTGCACTTAATGCCAGAAACAAAATAAAAATAGATATAGTTTTCTTCATAAGAAGTCTCTTATCCCTTGTAGTCAGGATCTGAAGAGGTTGGAATCTGTGTGGAGATATTTTTCTCTTTCCCCTTTCTGCCTGCCTTTTTAAGAGAATCGGATTTTGACTCAGCATTTCTTGTTCTTGCAATCAGGCTGCTGAACAAAGCCACTACAACTCCCGCTATAAATGAAATGAGAATGGTTACAACAACAGGCACATCTTTAAATGTGTTAAAGAGCCATACATCACACTTATTGGTCAAGTTAAATCCGGTAAAACAAGCCACAAGCACCATTAATATTATTGTAAAAATCAGTCTGACTGGCATTTTATTCTCCACTATATTACTTTATCGGAAAAAAAGACTCTGTACTTAAGCCCACCCTGTTTTCTTCATAAAAAAAGGTCCTTCACAAAAGAAGAACCTCTTAAAGCTATTCTACCAGCTGACCCCGGAAAGTATTTCCGTTTACACCGGTAATCTTTACATTAACAAAATGTCCGATTAAGCTTTTTCTGGCAACAAAGGCAACTCTTTCGTTCTGCTCTGTCTTTCCAAGAAGTTCATCCTTATTGTCCCTGCTGATAATGTCAGCCAGAACAGTAACAGTTTTTCCTACTCTCTTTGACAGAACTTCCTTTGTAATTTCCAGCTGCATGTCAATAATTTTCTGCAGGCGTTCTTTCTTTACTTCCATAGGGATTTGATCTTCCCACTTTGCTGCAGGAGTTCCTTCCCGGGGATTATAATAGTACATGAATGCAGACTGATATTTTACTTTCTTCATAAGGGAAACAACTTCTTCAAAATCCTCTTCACTTTCTCCAGGAAAGCCCAGCATTATATCTGTTGTAAGGGAAACCTCTTCAACCCGGGACTTAAGTTTGTTAACCAGAGTAAGGTATTCTTCCCTTGTATATTTTCTGTTCATCCGCTTAAGGACTTTTGAAGAGCCGTGCTGAACTGCAATATGAAGGCCCCTGCAGATGTGGCGGTCCCTTGCAATCAAATCAACTAATTCATCAGAGAAATCATTTGGATTTGAAGATTCAAACCTGATCCACCTAATTGAAGACTTTGTGGCATCAAGATGAGCTGAAATTTTTTCCAGGAGCCCAGGGAAATTAAGATTATTTTCGCCTTTGTAAGAATTAACGTTCTGCCCCAGAAGGGTAATTTCCTTAACACCTCTCTGGGAAAGAATATCAATTTCATGAAGAATTTCATTCAGAGGCCGGCTTACTTCCCTTCCCCTTACATAAGGAACAATGCAGTATGTACAGAAATTATTACAGCCGTGCATAATTGGAACGAATGTTGAAAAGGCCCCTTCTTCATATGAAGTTTCGGCAAAAGAATAAACAGGCGCTTCTTCAATCTTAACAGGCATTTTTTTATCTTCTACAGCGGAAATAATTGTACCGAAATTGTTTTTTGCATAAGTTCCCACTACATAATCTACACAAGGCCAGTCTTTCTGAAGGGAAAGCAAAAGTCTTTCAGCCATACAGCCCATTACAACAAGGGTAAGAGGCTTTGGACCAAACTGACTTGCATAATCTACAGCCAGTTTCATTTCATCACTTTTAACCTTAGCGTCTTTTTCGCACATGCGGACCTTTTTTAATCCTGTAAAAAATCCCAGTCTTCCAAAAATTCGGGTTTCTGCGCTGGCACGAACAGAACAGGTATTAATTACAACAAGGTCTGCTACCTGACAGTTATCTGCTTTAGTCCAGCCACGACTGATAAAAAGCTGCTCTACTGATGCACTTTCTGCAATATTCATCTCACAGCCATAAGTTTCAAAAAAATAAGTCATTTGTTCTCCAAATCCTGGTTATATGAAGTAAAGGCATAGGCATTATGATTATGAATGCTTTCTTCAGTTTCAGCCTCTACTGTAAAATATCTAAACGGTTTATCAACATTGAACTTTTTTAATCCAAGATAAACTTCCCTTACCACGTCTTCAACAAAGCGGGGATTATCGTAAGCGTGTTCCGTAACATACTTTTCATCCTGTCTTTTCAAAACAGTATAAAGTGGAGTTGAAGCACAGTCTTCTATAAGTTTAATCACGTCTTCAATCCAGAAAAAATCAGAATAAAGAAGTTTTACTTTTACGCTGCCCCTCTGATTGTGTGCTCCATAATCACTGATTGCCTTGGAACAGGGACATAAAGTTGCAACAGGAACAGTAATTGTAACATAAAACTTTTTTTCAGTCCTGCTTACTTCTCCTTCATAGGAACAGGTATATTCCATAATTCCTTCACTTTCAGTCACAGGGGAAAGTTTTGAAATAAAATAAGGAAACTGAATTGAACCGTAAGCTTTTTCCGCATCCAGTACGCTTCTTATTTCCTCCAGCATCTCAAGGAAGTGAAGCATTGTAATATCCTTATGATATTTATGGAAAACCTGAATAAATCTGGACATGTGGGTTCCCTTAAAATTATGGGGAAGATTTACAAAGAGATTTACAAGAGCATTTGTATTCTGACTTTTATTTTTTTTATCCAGAACAGTTACAGGATATTTGACATTTTTTACTCCAACTTTTTCCAGAGGTACTTCTCTTGTATCAGGACTATTCTGTACGTCAATCATTTCATTCACCAGATTATTTATTCCTTCTTCATACTGAAAGGCCGTTTTGTCTTTCTGCAGCTTCCAGTGTATTGTAAATGAGCATGGCTATTGTCATAGGACCAACTCCTTTTGGCACCGGAGTAATATATGAAGCCACTTCCTTAACGTTTTCAAAATCTACGTCACCAACCAGGCGGAAACCTGATTTTTTTGTAGAATCCGGAATTCTGTTTACGCCTACATCAATAACTACAGCCCCTTCCTTTACCATGTCTGCTGTAAGGGTACCAGGATGACCGGAAGCTACAATTACAATGTCTGCCTGTTTTGTGATTTCAGGAAGATTTTTTGTGCCGGTATGACACATTGTAACTGTTGAATTGTATTCTTTTCTTGAGAGAAGAATTGATACTGGTTTTCCTACAATATTGCTTCTGCCGATTACAACTGTCCTGCTGCCGTCAGTTTTAATGTTCATCTGTTTAAGCAGCACGCAGATTCCGTGAGGAGTACATGGCAGGAAGGATTTTTCTCCAAGAAGAAGCTTTCCTGCATTTACAGGATGAAAGCCGTCAACATCTTTTTCAGGAGAAATTGCATTAATTACCTTCTGCTCATTTATGTGCTCTGGCAGGGGAAGCTGAACTAAAATTCCGTGAACCGACTTGTCAGCATTAAGGTCACTGATTATGGACAAAAGTTTTTCTTCGCTGGTATCTTCCGGAAGAATCAGGCTTCTGTCTTCCATTCCCGCTGCTGCAAGGGCATTTCTTTTACCAGTCACATAGGAAACGCTGGCAGGATTTTCTCCTACAAGAATTACGGCCAGACAGGGAGTTATTCCTTTTTCCTTAAGAAGTGCAACTTTTCTGGCAACATCAGCCTTAACATCCTCTGCAATCTGTTTTCCATCGATTATGACAGCGCTCATTTGTAACCTTCCTTACCATACGGAGTTTTATAAGTGTTCTAAAATACTGCGGAATTGCAGGCAAATGTCTGCAAAACGGGGCGGGTTATACGGTATGAAATCATTTCTTATGTTGAATTTCAGGCCTAAAAACAGTAGTATCTTAGAAAATCTAAAGTTGAAATGGTTTCAAAAGCAATGGATTTCTGAAACCTGCTCAATTATATAAAAAATGTGCATTAATATCCACAGAATAGTAAAATTAATGTACTAGCGAGGAATTTATGAAACGCCTTTTAACAGCCGTGTGTTTTTCACTTATGTGCTTAACTCCTGTTCTTGCTCAAGATTCTGAAACAGATCAGATTGAATACCTTCAGTCAGAAGAAACTGAAGAACCAGTATTTGAAAAGAGAAACTTTTTTAAAACAAAGGCCGGAGATCAAATTATCAGAATCTCCCTGGACGGAACAATACCTCTGAATTTTCCAAGTATTACTACCCTCTTTACCGAAGACAAAAAACTTGCAGGTGGCGGCTCAGGTTATATCGGCTACCATTATTTCATAACAGACCAGCTGGCAGTTGGCGGAAACCTGGGATTTGGTTTTAATGCCACAATCGGTGAACATATGTTCCACTACGCACCTCTCATTGCAACTGTTACCTATCAGCCAAGTTACAAAAGATTTGAATTTCCACTTTCAATGGGAATCGGACTGGCATGGGAAGCATACAATGGTTATACCTATTTCCCTGGTCTGATTATAAAACCTTCAGCCGGAGTTCACTTCAGGGCTCTGGAAAGCTGGTCCTTCGGAGTTGACCTGTCATATATGCTCATGCCTCAGTTTGCAAAGCTTTACGGTACAGGAAGTAGCAATTTTGCAGGTCAATGGCTGGAATTTGATATTACAGCACGTTATTACTTCTAACACAAAGGTATATATATGAAAAAAAGCATTTTTATTCTTCCATTAGCATTTTCTGCAGCACTCAGCCTTACTTCATGTCACGATAATATTTTTGAAATGATTTCTCAGGAAGTTCCTCTTGAAACCTACCAGATTGACGGAAACATCTCTGCAATGACTGCAGGAGGAGATTCTTCTCAGGAATATCTTTTTGTAACAAACGGAAAACTTTACAGAAGAGACATTACTGCTGCATCCGGCAGTGACATTACATCAACAGACAATTCCAGCAGCTGGAACAAAAACTGGGAACGTATTTTTGATCCTTCTACAGATTCCCTTACAGATGCTTCAGGAAATTCTTATCAGCCTGATAAAGTTATCTATGTAGCAGCAGATACTTCTTACCTTTACATGATGACAACAACATGGACACCAAGTTTAACCAGTTACAATGTTGAAGGAGACCGCAGACTCTGGGTAAGTTCAGACTGGGGAGATTCATTTCAGGAACTGGATTTATCTTCAATGTATAATTCAGCCTTTGCAGGTTTAATAGATAAATATACTTCTTCATATTATAATCAGAAGCCATCCGTACTTGCCCTGGACTTGATTTTCGCAAACAATACAGATCATAACAATGCAGACCAGAGAAGAGCCTACATCCGCATGAATTACCACTATGACTCAAATACAAAATCTGATAGCAATGCTGGTTACTACCCGGGTCAGGTTTATCGCTTAAACGGTACTTCAACTCCATCAGCAGTCAGCACAAACGGAGCAGTTACATCAAGCAATACCTACATTAACTCCACAGCTGTTAGCTGCTGTTACTACAATGGAGCAGATTACTTCTCACCATATTATGCATTTACAGCAAATGATGATTACATCTATTTCAGCAAGAATAATAAATACATTTACTATGCTGACGGATGGGACGATACAAATAAATGCTTTACTAACGGCGGTACAGAAGTTACAACAAGCTACTGCTCAAGTACACCGGGCATTTCTATTATTTACGCCCTTGGGGTATGTAATGATTATCTTATTGCAGGAACTGTTTCCGGTGCCTTCCAGGTTGCACTTTCAACAGCATCTGTTCCTGCAAGTTCAACTACATCTTCCAAAGTAAACCTTACATCAATCTTTACTTCAACTTTCCAGGTAAATCCGATTTTTGTATACAATTCATCCCTGTCAATTTACAACACTGATATATGGGCTGCTGCAAAAATCCGCGGATCAATTTCTTCTTCAACCCACGGCGTATTTGACGAAGTAGGCCTTTACGCTTACTATCCGGGCCGTTCTACCTGGAATGCAGACGGTACTGCAGACGAAACATCTGAAGGAAACTGATTTGGCTGATTTATTTGAATCATCCATATCGAAAGAAAATGAACCTCTTGCTGCCCGAATGCGCCCAAGAAATCTGGACGAATATATCGGGCAGGATCACATAGTTGGAAAAGGACGTCTCCTGCGCAGAGCCATTCAGGCCGATCAGCTGACGTCCGTTATTTTTTATGGTCCCCCGGGAACAGGTAAAACTACCCTTGCAAGAGTAATTGCAAATTCCACAAATTCAAATTTCATTACACTAAATGCCGTTCTTACAGGAGTTGCTGATATCAGACAGGCAATTTCACAGGCAGAAGATCAAAGAAAGCTCTATCAGAGAAAAACAATCCTTTTTGTAGATGAAGTTCACCGCTGGAATAAAAGTCAGCAGGATGCCCTTCTCCCCTGGGTAGAGAACGGAACTATTATTTTAATCGGGGCAACTACTGAAAATCCTTTCTTTGAAGTGAACAAAGCTCTTGTAAGCAGAAGTCGTGTTTTTCAGTTAAAACAGCTTACCGGTAAAGACTTAATGCAGGTGGCAAACCAGGCCCTTACAGATGTAGAAAGAGGATACGGCCACTGGAAAGTTGAGTTTGAAGAAGGGGCCCTTGAGCATCTGGTAGAAACTGCAAATGGAGATGCCCGTTCACTTTTGAATGCCCTGCAGCTGGCAGTAGAAACCACACCTCCAGTCTGGCAGCCTTACTACGCCCAACCTCAGCCGGAATGGGGCAGCACAATCTACATTACAAAAGAAGCCGCAGAAGAATCAATTCAAAAAAAAGTTGTTCTTTACGACAAAGACGGAGACTATCATTACGACATAATATCAGCCTTCATAAAAAGTCTTAGGGGAAGAGATCCTGATGCGGCCTGTTACTGGCTTGCAAGAATGGTGAAGGCCGGTGAAGATCCCCACTTTATTTTCCGCAGAATGCTAATTTCCGCCTGCGAAGATACGGGTCTGGCTGACCCAATGGCAATTTCAGTTGTAGAAAGTTGTGCTCAGGCCTTTGACCGGGTTGGTCTTCCTGAAGGCAGATACTTTTTAACTCATGCGGCCCTTTATCTTTCTACAGCGCCTAAATCCAATTCATCCATGGCATTTTTTGACGCACTCAGTTCCGTTGAAAAAGAAGATGCTGATGTTCCAAATCATTTAAGGGACGCAAGCAGAGATGCAGAAGGATTTGGTCACGGAAAAGGCTACCTTTATCCACATGCCTACAGAGATCACTGGGTTGCCCAGCAGTACCTTCCGGATCAACTGGTAGGAAAGATTTTCTACAATCCAAGCCGCCAGGGATACGAAGATAAAATTCGTGAGGAAGTTCTTTCCAGAAGAGAACTGCAGATTGCAGCAATTCTTAACAAGGAAGAAGGCAGTTCTATTCCAGATGATTTTGAAATGATGAAAGCCAGCGGCCACTTTGCAGGTTTTGAAAAAATGGAAGAAAACCTTACCTTTACTCAAAAGGATGCCCGCAAGGAAGAAGCCCTGGACCTGGCAGAAAAACATTACCGCTCAAGGCTTGATTCCAATAAAGCGGAAATTCTTATGCATATAAGGGACAATCTGCTTTCAATAGCTGATCTTAAACGCCATCACAGAAGCCTTATCTGGAATGCAGACGACGGACTGCTTTTGTTTGAAGTGACCCGCCGTACCCCGGAAGGACTTACGATGGGAGCCTGCCGTTACAGTAAGGGAATTGAACTTCTGAATCAGTATGCAGTTAATCTTGAAGATATAGACAAACCTCTTCTATCACCAGTTCAAGGGGAAGAAATCTTCAGTATTGAAAATTTCAGAAATACCCTTCTTTCCTTTGGAAATGTTCTTCTGGACAGAATCTTTTTTAAGGACGCATTTGCAAAAAAAGAAGATATGATTCAGTTGAGCAGGAGCCTTAAATCTGCATTTACCAGAATTGAAAAAACTTCAAAGGATATTGCATTCAGTGAAAACGAAGAACTGAATAAAAATAAGGAAGCAATTTTTGCTGAAGGCGCCAGTGGAGTTTTCAGTCAGAGAATTCCTAAAAAAGGCAGCCGCTTAAAAAATCTTATTGAAGAGCAAATTTTTAACTTTAAAATCCCGGATGATTTCTGGAAAGAGAATCTTACAAAAATGGAAGCTGCTGAAAATGATTTTTATGAAGACAGCAGCAATTCTCTGTTTACCTGGGACGAAGAAGATTTTAAAAAGACTTTTTCAAATGAAGGATTTACAGTTCTTGCGAGAACAGAGATTCTTACTGAAAAAAGAAGAATTACAAATCAGGACCTGGAAAAATGGTTCTCAGAAGAATCTGCTTATGGTAAAAAAATGATTGCAGCTTTAGGTCAGGAGAATCTTAATAAAATAAAAGCTTTTCTCTGTGAGGAATGTCCTAAAAGATTGTTTCAATGGAAAAGCCTTTACCTTTTTGCCCAGATTACCCTTCCCCATGAGCAATAAATTAAACTTATACTGTTAATTTTTATGAATTCAGTGTAAAATATAAAAATCTAAATTGAAAATTAATTAATAGGAGTAAAATATGAATTTTATTTTCTTAGGCCCACCAGGAGCAGGAAAGGGAACTCTTGCAGCACAGGTCGCAGAGGAATATGGTATTCCACAGATTTCAACAGGAGACATTTTCCGCGAAAACATCAAGAATCAGACTGAACTTGGAAAAAAAGTTAAGGCAATTATGGATGCCGGCGGACTTGTAAGCGATGATGTTGTTCTTGAAATTGTTGAAGACAGACTTAAGAAAGACGACTGCAAAAATGGATTTATTCTGGACGGATTCCCACGTACAATTCCACAGGCAGAAGCTTTTGAAAAACTGGGAATTGATGTTAAGGTTGTAAACTTTGAAGTTGATGATGAACTGATTATTGCCCGCCTTTCAAACCGTCGTGTTTGTAAGGAATGTAAGGCAAACTACAACGTTAAGTTCCTTCCTCCAAAGGTTGAAGGCAAATGTGACAAGTGTGGTGGAGAACTGTTCACTCGTGAAGATGACAAGCTGGAATCTATCACACATCGTCTTGAAGTTTACAGAAAGGAAACAGAACCTCTTATTTCTTTCTACCGCAACCTGAATAAAATGACAGACATTGATTCTGCCAGAGATTCAAGTCTTGTACTTGTTGATTTCAAGAAACTTTTCCCAAAGAATTAATCTGAAAATCAGCAGTTTTTAATTAACCGGCGTTTCGTCACTGCATATGCATACGAAGCGCTATTTTTTTAATCCTTGAGAAAGACAAAGCGTATAAGAATTGAATTTTATACGCATTTATGCTAGAGTAAATTAATATGGCTAAACCAAAGACAGAATTTTCTGTTAATCAGAAAGTTGTATACCCAAGTCAGGGTGTAGGAAAAATCACAGAGATTTTTAAGAAAGACTTCAATGGTAATGAAGTATATTACTACAAGATTTACCTGGAAGTTTCAGACATGGTTGTTATGGTACCAGTTGATAATTCAAGCCAGCTGGGAATCCGTTCAATTGTTTCCGCAGACAAGGCTAGAAAGGCTCTTGATATGATCACTGAAGATTTTGAGCCGCCAACATCAGACTGGAAGCTCCGTTATCAGATGAATCTGGACCTTCTTAAAAGTGGTACAATTGAAGATATAGCTTCAATCGTAAGAAGCCTTTACCAGCGTTCTAAGGTAAAAGAACTTCCTATTCTCGAAAGAAAATTATTTGACAGTGCAAAAAAACTTTTAATAGACGAATTTTCTGAAGCTCTGGGTATCTCTGAAAAAGAAACAGAAGCTATGCTCCACGCAAAACTGGAACCAATCGGTCAGAAAATTGAAAAGAAATCACCAGTATTTGAAGACGAAGATGAAGATGAGGACGACTTTGGCGACGAACTTGACGCTGACGAAAAGGACACTTCTTCAGATGACGAAACAGATGGTGACGATGATGATGATGACGATGAAGATTAATTGTCGTTAATAAAAGATGACAGATAAAGCTTCAATTAATCAGTATCAGACAAAAGCCCTTATTATTACTGCTGCAGGTTCTTCTACAAGAATGGGCAGCGGGATAAAAAAGGAATTTATAAGTCTTGGTGGATTTGAAAGTGTACTTTCTAAAGCAGCCAAGGCTTTTTTGCTTTCAGAAAAATTTGATTATCTTGTAATTACCTGTTCAAAGGGGTTGTGCAAAAAAACAAGTCAGGTTTTGCTTGCTGACCCTCAGGTTCTTTCTCTGATTCAGGCTCAGGGCCCTGATTTTCACATTGATTTTATTGAAGGGGCAGAAAGCCGCCAGAAATCAATTTACAATGCCCTGCTTTTTTTAAATAAGGAATTTCAGCTTAACCATATAGATAATACTAAGGCCATGGTGCTTATTCACGATGGAGCCAGACCCTTTGTAAGTCCTAATATTATCACCCAGGTAGTTTTTACAGTTGATGAATATGGTGCAGCCTGCCCAGGAATAAAAGTAACCGATACTCAAAAAAAGATTTCTAATGATTCAACAATTTCCGAACATTTAATTCGTTCTCAACTTTGTGCTGTACAAACTCCCCAGGGCTTTGTTTTTTCTGAAATCTTTTTATGCCACCAGAAAGCTGATGAAATCCGGCAGAAGGAAAATAAAGAGTTTACTGACGATACAGAAATTTATGATTCCTTTCCTGAGTTTACTGGAGGAAAAAAAGTGCATATCACTGAAGGTAGTATTTCCAATAAAAAAATAACTTATCCTTCTGATTTAGATTTTTTAAAACAGAAGGAAAACAGAGTTGGTCTGGGAAAAGATACCCATAAGCTTGTGGAAGGAAGAAAATTTCTTTTAGGAGGCATTATCATTCCTTTTGAAAAAGGAGAAGAAGCACATTCTGACGGGGATGTACTTCTTCATGCAATTACAGATGCACTTCTGGGAGCTGCAGGGCTTGGAGATATTGGTTCCTACTTTCCCCCTGAAGACAACAAATGGAAAGATGCTTCATCAATCAGTCTGCTGCAAAAATGCTGGAGTGATGTTAAAGCAGCCGGCTGGTCTCTGGTAAATCTTGACTGTGTTGTAGAATGCGAAAAACCTAAACTTCTTCCCTACCGGCAGGAAATTATTTCTTCTGTTGCTTCAATACTTGAAGTTAAATCAGACAAAATATTCGTAAAAGGAAAAACTGGTGAAAAACTTGACGCTGTAGGTCAGGGACTAGCCGTTAAAGCTGATGTAATTTGTATGCTGGAAAGATGATTATAATCACACTTTATATTTCATATTTTTAACAAAAGCTTAATTCATAAAAAAAAGGGCCTGCTTCATTTTTGAAACAGACCCTTCTATTTTTAATTCGAATTATTTTCCAAGTTCAAGAATAAGTTCAACTTCTGAAATTGTCAGTTTCTGAGCCTTGGCAATTTCTTCTACAGTCCAGCCCTTACGCTTAAGGGAAATAACAGCTTCACGCTTAGATGGTGAGGTTGCATCTGCAGCTGAAGAAGATGAAGTCTTAGTCTTGCTGCCTTCATTCTTAACGAGGCCGCGAAGGATTCTAAGCTGTTCGTCAGCATTGTTAGAAAGCTTGGTAAGTCTTTGTTCAGTATCATTAATGCTCTTCTTTGAAGCATTAACTTCATCGATTCTCTTTTCAGTTTCATCGATCAGGTGCTGCAAAGATGCAATCTTATCTACAGCATCATTGATTCTTCCTGAACTCTTAAGAAGTGTATCGATATTGTGCTGAACTGTTGAAATTTCCTTTGGCATTGAAGTAACCTGGCGTGAACAGTCCTTTACTTTCTGTTCCAGATCTTTAACGCTTTCAAAAGTCTTATCAACATCAATTGCTACTCTATCAATTGTTTCGCCCTTCTTTTCAATTCTGTCATACTGAGCCTGAACGCTTGCAAGATTTTCCTGGAAGTTTCTTACAGTAATCTGAATGTTAGTAAGATCATCATTAGCTGCAGTGAGTTCTGCAATCTTACCGTCCATTGTACTGCTTAAGGCAACCAGCTTGTTGAAATCCTGCTGCATTGTATCAATCTTAGCCTTATCACCGTAGAAAGTATTAAGCTTATGTGTAACATCATCATTCATTTCTTCAAGGTTCTTTATCTGATTTGAAAGATCCCTGATCTTATCCTGATAAGTACCAAGCTCGGAGATTTCCTGCTTAAGCTTACCAATTGATTCATCCAGCTGATTCTTAAGGATATCAGCCTTTTCAAATACATTTGTCTGCTGAACAAACTTGGCAATCTTCTTTGAGATTTCATTAAGTTCAGATTCAATATCCTTTGTATCATCCTGGAATTTATCCAGCATGTTGTGGTAAATCTTTTTATCTCCGTCAGAAGTTTCCTTAAACTCTTTCTTAAGTGCCTTAATTTCTTTTTCAATTTCAGCACTCTGATTGTCAACATACTTCTGAGTATTTGCAATCATTTCGTTATAAGTCTTCTGCAAATTTTCCAGAACTTCTGATGAACGGGTTTCATAAGTTTCAACTGCATTCATAGCTTTCTGAGTCATTGCATTTACTTCTGTAAGAACATTGTCCTTTGCATCATCTGAAGCTGCTGTAAGTGAAGCAATGTTCTTCTTTGTAGAATCAACAAATTCTACATATACAGCATTGAACTGCTTTTTGCTGTTTTCCAGATCTTCATTTACCTGGTTCTTGAAATCTTCAACCTGAGAAATTGTTTCTTCCAGACGATTACTGTTTTCTCTAAGTCTGTCTTCAAAATCCTGCTGGAAGGTTGCAAGGCTGACATCAATTTCGTTGGCTTTCTGTTCAAGCTCTGCCTTAACATTTTCATTGTAAGCTTCTGTTTCTGCCTGAAGATCATCCTGAGCCTGCTTTGTTGTATTTGCAAGTTCAATACGATACTGCTCAATGAAATCCTTAAGCTTTGCATTTACGTTGTTAATCTGATCCTGAATTGTATTCTGTCCTGCCTGAACTGCAGCACGGAACTTTTCTTCCTGATCAATTGTCTTTGCCTGAACTTCTGCAATACGATTCTTTAAATCAGCCGCATACTGAACTTCAAGGTCACGGCGGTTCTGTTCATATGTATCTGTAAAGCGTGAAATTCTATCATCAAATTCTGTCTGCCATCTTGAAAGTGAAGCAGTCAAATCGTCTTCACGGGCCTTAAGTCCTTCAGCAAATGTATCTTCAAACACCTTAAGTTTTTCACTTACTGCACCGTAAGCTTCCTGCTTAAGCTGATCCAGATTCTGTTCAACTGCACCTAAATCAGCCTGGAGCTGTTCACCCTTGTCACGAAGTTCTGTTTCAAATTCATCCTGTCTCTTTGTAAGGTTATCAGTGTAAAGATCAAAGTCTGAGCTGACCTTCTTCTGAGCCTGTTCCATAATTTTGCGGAGTGTGTTTTCAAGATTTTCTACATCACTTCCTGCAGAATCAAGGCGGCGGAGACGGTACTCCATTTCCTTCTTATATGTTTCAAGCTGCTTATCCAGACCTGAAAGGAACTTTGCTTCCTTGGCATCATAATCAGCAGAAATATCCCTCATTGACTTTGCAAGGCTTAAATCAAACTGAGCCAGCTGTTCTTTCATTGAAGTTGAGAATGAATTGAGCTTTTCAGAAGAAGCCTTTGTTTCTTCTTCAATGCGTTCTGCAGTTGCTGAGGTCTTTGTAATTGATTCTTCAACTGATTCCCTGATTTCATTTGCCTTGTTTTCAATTTCTGCAAGAGTATCCGTTACCTGCTGCTGAATTGAGTTTACATGGCGCTGAACATCACTCTTGTATTTTTCAAGGTGAGAGGTTGAAAGTGATGTGTACTTTTCATATGCCTGAACCTGTTCCTGCTCAGCCTTTGCCATTGTCTGGGCATAAATTGATTCATAGCGGTTTGTAAGTTCGCTTTCCTGCTGGTCAGCACGATCCATTGCATTGTTATAGATTGTGGCAAAACGATTCTTAAGTTCAATTTCGTTTTCGTCAATTTTTTCACTTGTAGAGTTAACGAAATTTTCAAAACGTTCTGTAAGATTAGCTTCGTGTTCTTCAGCCTTCTGTTCAGCTGCTTCATACATGCTTTCAAAACGTTCCCTGACTTCCTGGGTCTGTTCATCAGCTTTTTCAAGAGCTTCCTGGTATACGGTATCAAAGTAGTTCTTAAGTTCAGCAGACTTTGTAGTAATATCAGTCTTAAGTGCTTCAAGACGATTGATGTTATCTGCAGTTTCTGAGTTAAGGTCTGCGGCAGTCTGCTTTGTTTCTGAATAAGACTGATCAATATAAGTTCTTACTTCATCAAAACGGTCACGGGCTTCTGAATCGATTACAGAAGTTCTTTCATTGAGAGTTTCATCAAGACGATTAACTTCACTGTCAATCTTATCGTCCATGGCTGATGTTTTTTCTGCCAGGTCTGAAGCAAGGTTGTCCACATTACTTTCCAGAGTTGAGTATACGTCTTCTACTCTTGTATTAATATGGCGTTCAAGTTCATTTACCCTTTCATCAAGCTGGGCATTAAGGGTTGCTGTTCTTTCCTCAATATCCTGAGTGTAGGATTCAGTTGAACCCTTGTACTGTTCAATTGCTTCCTGAGTTTCTCTTTCAACTCTGTCTGTAACTTCCTGGAGTCTTGATTCCATTTCATTCTGCAAACCGTCCAGGCGGGTTGTAAGGTCATTGCTGAGTTCAGAAGTGCGGCTTGCAATTGCAGCAGAATTTCTGGCAAGTTCAGTATTCAGTTCATCACTTCTGTTAATGAGCATAGCCTGAAGGGTATCAACTCTGTCCTGGAATTCCTGAGAAAGTTCTGTTGCCTTCTGATTAAAGTCACTCTGAAGATTTGAAGTTGTTTCATCAAAAGCAGTATTCAGTTCATCAGTCTTTGTCTTGAAATTGTAATCAAGGCTTGATGTTGTTTCATTGAAAGTATCTTCCAGTGAAGAGCTTCTTGTCTTTAAGAGACCTTCAAGTTCGTCCAGGCGCTGTGTGCTTTCAGATTCAATTGTATCAGCCTGACCAGTCAATTTATTTTCAAGTTCGGTGAGACGGTTATCAAGAGAATATTCAAGGGCTTCTGAGCGTTCTGCAAGAGCCTGAGAAAAAGCATCTGCCTTTTCACGGAAATCATCATCAAGGGCCTGACCTCTTTCTTCCAGCTGATTAGAGAACTTTGCATCGCTTTCATCAATTGCCTGCTGAATATTTGCAATTTTTCTGAGAATAAGGGCATTAAGCTGTTCTGTCTGGGCTGAAAGTTCGGTTTTCAGTTCAGAGTTGCGCTCTTCTGCCTTTGCAATAAGATTGTTATAGGCTTCATCATCCAGAGTTTCTGCACGAACGGCAGCATCGTCCAGGGCATCCCTGAGCTGATTCTGAATGCTGGTAATAAGTTCGTTGCTTTTCTGAATTGCATCATTTGTAGAATCATCGATTTCCTGAGCACGGTCTTCGTAGCGGTCAAGTAAATCTGTTCCAATAGCCTTAAGCTGCTCCGTATTTTTAACGGCAAATTCCTTTGTAACTTCAGGAATTTTCTTTTCAATATAATCAACAGTTTTCTGCTGTGCATCAAGACGATTATTTAACTTATCAACAATATCAGCCTCTGCCCTTACCTTCTGAAGGTTCTTTTCAACGGCCTGAGACATTTCCATAAGTTCTTTGATTGCACCATCGTAAGAAGAAATCTTGTCATCCAGAGCATTGACTCTTTCAATAGGCTGATCCAGAGTTCCCACAAGCTTCTGGAATTCCTCGTGCTGCTGCTGAAGGCGCTTTACTGCGGCAACAGCCTGAATCTGTTTTGTTTCAAGAGAGCTTTCAAGTACATTCAGCTTATCTGCTTCCTTCTTGAAATACTCGTCAAAATCAGCCTGACGTTTGTCAGCATACTTTTTAATTTTTTCCATCTGGCTTTCGTTTTTATCAACGAAATGCAAGGTGATAGCTGCAACTAATGCTACAGCTGCAAGTACGATAGCAATGATTTCCATTTTAAATCCCACCCAATTTTAATGTTATATATAACTCTTTTATTGTAGCACAATTCTCCGCAATTGGCGATAGTTACCAAAAGAAAAATCCGATGGAGGATAAGGCCTGTTAAAAAGCTTTCTGAATCCCTTAAGCTTAAATGCAGACTTCATTCCGGCTTTTTTTGCTCCCCCTACATCGAAAGTTTTACTGTTTCCCACATACAGAATCTGCCATGGTTCCAGCCCCAGTTCCTGTGCAAGGCGCAGATAAGGTACAGTGGAAGGTTTTAAAACTCCACAGCTTTCTGTTCCCATAACCAGATCACAGATTTTTGTCATTCCCCACACATCCTCCTTCTGTTCAGGAGGAAAATCAGAAAGAATGGCAACTTTCAGTCCGCTGGCTTTTATTTCATAGATAACCTTAAGGGCATCCGCATAAGGTTCTACGCTGGTATAATATTTCACCAGTCCCTTGTAGCAGATATCTTCAATCATTCTGCCTGCTTCTTCTGGAGATACATGCATTTTTTCTGCCAGAAGCTGAGACTGTTCATTATAGAAGGATTTTGCAGGATCCTTTTCCTGAGAAGAATCCAGCCGGGTAAGAGATGCTGCACGACTATGAAGCTCTTTTCTGACTTTACCAAAATTGATAAAGAATTTTAAATTTTTTAAATAGTAAGGCCAAACCTTAAGATAGAACCGATGTGTCGGATAAATGGTTCCATCAATATCAAAGGCAACTGCCCGAATTCCTTCCACCATAGCATGAATTATAATGTGGAAAATTTGTAATGTCTATGCTAAAAGTAAAAAGGCCATTTTTTTAACTAAATATTGGAGATTTTTAACAAAAAAAGCCCCGGAAAATAAGCTTCCGGAGCCTTGTAGATTAGTTTTTCTGAATTGTATAGTTCATAACAGCAGTTCCGCTTTCCCCTTCCGTAAAAAGCCAGGACTGAATCTGACCTGCAATTTCACTTTGAACGGCAGGAGGCAGGGCTGCCCCAGGGCTAAAAGTAATACTGGACAGGGTTACTGTTCCTGAAGCGGTTATTCCAAAACGGATTGTTACAGTAACTGTTGAAGCAATCATTTCGGCTGCTTCCTTAGACAGGGTTATACTCGGACTGGAAGGATATTTAAGCGCACGGAATTTTCCGTTTACATTAAAGCCGCTTCCCTTATTTGCTGCATGATCAAAATTGATTGTAGAAGCAGTATCACCGGTATATCTGGTGTCCACTTTTTTGCTGGTCTTTATTTCTTCAAGAGCCTGGCTTGTTGCTTCTGAAGAATGCTGGCCCCCCTTCTGAGACTGAGAAGAAAGAACCTGGGATTTCTGATTGTCGGAGCTGGAAGAAGCAGCGGTTCCTTCAAAAGATGAAGCGGAAGAATTAACCTTTGCCTTTTCACTGGTAGAATAATTCTTTTCATTTTCATTTTCCATTTCATCCCAGATATCCTGAGCAGTTTTTTTTGTTTTAGTTGACTGTGCCTTATTTTCTGAAGGATTTTTATTTTGTATAACTTCAGTCTTCTGGTCCGGAGAAGGATTTACTGCGGACTCAGGCTTTACATTTTCAATTCCTTTTTCTGAAGAAGATGGACTGGTCTGAAGAGGCTGAGACGGCTTTGAATTCTCCTGAACAGAATCAATTTGAGAAGGAGCTACAGCAGGAGCACTTTCTTCCATATTATTTACCGGAATATTGTCAGAGGCAGAGTCTTCTGCAGAAGAACCGGTAGATTGTGCAAGGGAAGAATCTTCAGCAATTTTTTCAGAAGGACTGTCAGAATCTACAGGTGCAATTTCTTTTTCCTGAGAGGCTTTTTCACCCTGTACAGTTGAAACTTCTTCAACAACAGGAGTTGAAGCCAGATCAATTGTAATCTCATTGTAGACAACATGAGGCTTTACATGGATAAAGGCCATGAGCGTAAAAAAGAGGAGCGTAAAAACTATTGTTACTGCCAGAGCTACCAGGTTGCCCTGCTGATTTACCGTTAATTTCATTTTTTATCACTTCTCTTTTTTTCTTGAACTGGTTCTTAAACTTACAGAAGAGAAACCATTTTTTCTCAGGGCATCAAAAATCTGTACAAGGGTACCATTTGTTACTTCGCTGTCAGCATTTATTGTGATTGGAAAATCCAGGCGGCTTCTTCCACCAATATCCAGGGCAGCAAGCATGGCATCAATGGTTTCGAATGTAGTTTCCTTATCGTTAAGGTACATTGTACCGTCAACTTCAACAGTAATTATTGCACCCGTAGCGTCCCGGCTGGTTGCAGTAACACTCTGAGGCAGCTTAACATTAATTCCAGGAAGAGATGCAAATGTTGTAGAAACCAGAAAGAATAGAATCAGCTGAAAAATTACATCCAGCATTGGAGACATGTCAATTCCGGGAGTCTGGTGATTTTTTCTGTTTACTCTCATAAATTAAACTCCATACAAATACTTAAGGGAAAGTTAACAGTCTTTTCCTTTTACAGTGAGCATAATTTTAGTCGTAAAATCTTCCATCTGATTAATGCGGTGCTTTACCATATTGTTGAACACATTGTGAAAAACGAGGGAAGGAATTGAAACTGTAAGACCGCCCACAGTTGTTACAAGAGCTTCTGCAATTGCATTAGCCAGGGCAGTAGGATCCCCCATTGTTCCGCCGCCTCCTAAAACTCCAAAGGCACGAATATTTCCAGTTACTGTTCCAAGAAGCCCAAGCATAGTTGCAATGTTAGCAATAGTTCCTAAAGCTGCAAGAAAATGTTCATATTTTGTAAGGGCCTGGTCCATTTCAACCTGAACCACTTCCTTAAGGTCTGCTTCTTCCAGACGCCTTCCTCTCACTACACGACGGGCAACATCTGAAAGAGGAGTTCCTGCACTAATACAGTCAGCCTCAGCCGCATTATAATCTGCTTTAGCAAGATCTTCTGAAACTTTGCTGATAAGGTCTTTATCTCTTTTACCAGTTTTGCTGAAGTAATAAAGTCTTTCTACTATAATATACACTGCAAAAATTCCGCAGGCAATAATTGGAATCATCAGGACTCCACCGCTTTTTAATGTTTCAAACATAAATAACCTCTTAAAGTTTTAATTAAAGTCTATTTTCAGGCCGCCACTTTCATCAGAAATAAAATTTCAAAAGAAGTGCTGCACTTCCGGCACTGATATTATATTCAGAACCGTAGTAATATCTTTCCCCCCCGGTAACCAGTTTGATTACATCATTCAGTTCCAGGGCAATTCTCATAGACTTTGTCATCCTATAATAAGCACTTAAATTAACAAAAGGTAACAAATCCTGAGAGTTTGCGGCAAAAGCTTCCCTCACTTCGATTTTTGCACCCCAGAGACCTGAATCAGGATTTACGTCCAGGGCAGCCCCAACAGAGAACTGATAATCATTTGAAGGAACATAGAACCAGTGTGATTTCCAGTCAACTGAAATATCAAACATGCTCCAGGCAAAAGTTCCACTTAATTCTGTATCAAGGAGAGTTCTTTCAGTCTGTGTAAATTCGTAAACATTATTTGCATTTGCAGCTGAATAATCAGCAGACCATACACCGTTTCCGAAAGCAGTCTGCATAAAGAGCACCTTAGCATCCATTGTAAAAATCTGGGCAACAGGAATTTCTGCAGAAAGCTGGCCATACCAGTCAGACTGATCCGTTGCCAGCTCATACATTTTGGCGTAGGAATAATCTTTTTCCAGCTGAGAGAAAAGATACAGTTCTGATTTAAATCCACCTTCAACAGTAAATCTCAAAGGAACTGAAGCATAGCTGACAGGCCACTGACCGGAAAAGGCAAGATGGAAAGGCACAAGGAAATTTGCATTTGAACCTATTGTATTTCCAACTACAAAATTAAAGGCTGCATCAATTCCCATAATATCATTATTCCAGGCAAAATCTCCTCCGAAAGTTCCACGGTGAATTGACAGAAGGCTGGAAGGATCATTTGCTGAAGTAAAGAGATGCTGGAAATTATAGCCCCCTCCAAGTCCCAGGGAAACTGTAGAATTTGACCAGGCGGCCCTTAAATAAGGACTTTCGTAAATAGTTGAAGCTTCTGCTTCCTGTGGAATATAAGAAAGACCTTCATCCTTTATGCCTGAATAACGGCTGTACCAGATTAAATCATTTGAAAGGAAAAGTCCGAATCCCAGAGGGAAAGTCCATTCAACCGTATCAAATGTAGAAATTGTCTGATTTGAAATATCGTAAAAGGCATCAGACTTTTGCTGCAGACCAATATCACTGGAAGAAAAGGCTCCCTGAATATTTATGTCCGTATTTTTTCCGGAAATCTGCTTCTTACCATCAAAGTTTGTGGAATTTGTAAAATATCCCTGAGAGGCTGTTTTAAGACCATAGCCGTTATTTGTAAGGTGAGAAAAATTCAGTGTAAAGGGATTGGAAAGACTGTCCTTGTATAACTGAAAAGCGCCTGTAAAAAAGCCAGGAAATCCTCCGCCCAGATGACCTTCTGCATATACCTCTTTTTCAGCACCACCCTTTCCAGGTGAAGAAAGTTCATCCCCTACAGAAGACGAATTTGAATCTGGAAGTTCAGGAAGAACTTCTTTTGCATCAAGAGTCTGGGGATTCAGGTTAGAAAAACCAGGATTTGCTTCATCAGCAACATTAACCTGATCTCCTTCTACCGTAGTAGTAACGTCAGGTAAAACAACCTGTCCCTTTGCAGATTCCTGAGCAGGGGCAGCAAATGGAACTGCTAATAAGATTACGCTTATGGCAGCAAATATTTTTGTTCTTTTCATTAATTTCCTCCGTAAATAAAGGCCTCATCAGGCGGAATAAAATCACCTCAAATCAGTTTTTAATAATTATCTCGGCTGATTTTGTATATGAACTGTCAGGATAAAGTTCCAGCAGTGTTTCGTAGGTTGTTTTTGCATCCTGGTAAAAGTTACCGGCATCGAAAGCTTCAACAGCACCGTAAAGTGACTGGGCTGCAGATTCTCCAAGACCTGCCATTCTGCAGAACCGGGCTCTTTCAAGATAGTAGGCAGCGGCTTCTTTCTGCTGACCGTTCTGGCGGGCATTCTGTGCAAGAATGAGGGCTGTTCTGGCCGCATACTGACTTTCACTTTCCAGATTCTGACTCTGAGTCTGAACAGCGTACAGTTCTCTGGCAAGAGCAAGACCTCTGGCTTGAGTTCCAACAGATTTCCACATAGCTTCTGCAAGTTCCGTACCCTTAACCCGTCCTGCCGAAGTTTTCTTTCCACCAAGTTTTTCGTAGGAAGACTGAAGGGCATAAAGATCTGCATCTTCACCGGCGGCAAGATGTGTTAAAGTTTCTACCTGTTCTTTATTAATTTCTTTTTCCTGGGAATCAGAATATTCTTCTACAATCTGACGGGCCAGGGCCAGGGCAGAATCATAATCCCCGCTTTCCTTGTAAAGGAGGATAAGATTTTTCTTTGCCGTATAGCAGTAAGTGCTTTCCGGATAAGATTCAAGGAAAACCATATACTGCATTATGGCCTTATTTGCCTGAGCTGAACGGGCATAAGAATCAGCCAGGTAGAAAGAAGCCCCGTCCTGATATTTTCCATTTTTTATTTTTTCAAGATAAAGCTGATAGCGGGAAACTGCCTCACTGTATTTTTGAGCAGAATAATATATTTCACCGCGCCTGTAAGCAGCATCATCTGCAAGGGGGCTGTTAGGGAAAGAATTCATAATCTCCATATATTTTCCATCTGCCGCATCCAGCTTTCCTGTTCTGGCATAAATGTTTCCCATTTCAAAACGAACAGTTACCCCAAAGGAATCATTTCTTGAGGAAGAAGGTTCAAGAAGTTTAAGTGCCTGATCATATTTTTTTTCTTCCGAATAAATCAGGGCAAGTAAAATTACAGAGCTCTGAAACTGGCTGTCGTTTTTCTGACAGGCATAAGCTTTCTCTGCCATTGCTTCCCCCTGAGCATAATTTCCCAGGGCAAGGGCTGAATGTGCACCATTGATGTAAGCATTAAAAACAAGAGGATTGTCCGGATACCTTTCAGTAAAAGCAGTAAAGGAATTCAAAGCACTCTGATTTTGCTGCAGTCTGTACTGGGCATAAGCTGCATAATAAAGGGAATAAGGATTTGTTTTTTTCTGATTATACTGAATAAGGTAACGCTCTGCATTTTTCCAGTCCTTTCTCTTAATTGAAGAAAGACCTGCAATGTAAGAACTGTCCAGGCTGTTAATTTCTTCTGCAACTTTGAATGCTGAAGAATAATAGCCGCATCTGTAAAGAAGAACTGCATAATCATACATGTTTTCTTTTTTCAGAAGATTTTTCTTAAGTGCACTTTCATAAATCAGCAGGGCATCATTCAAATGATTTGTCTCAGCAAGAATACGGGCATAAAGCATCTGTGTCTGATACAGGGAATCGCTTTCTCCTCTTGAAAAAGACATATTCTGTTTAGAAAGAAGTTTCTGTGCTTCATTTACAGAATTGTTTTTGTAAAGAGAAAGGGCGTAATAATATACCACTTCCTTTTTTTGAGCAGGACTTAAAAATCCTTCCCCTTTTTCCACTGCAATTTTTCCATAATCGCAGGCAATGGCATATTCCTGCTGAAGGGCATACCATTTTGTAAAGGCAGCACAATATGGAATATAATACTGGCTTTTTTCATTAACAGAATACTTTTCTGAATAGTCGTTTAAAATAGAAACAGCATCTTTTTGACCTGCAATTTCTGCCCGGTAAAGGCCTGTAACTGCAAGAAAATTAAAGTTACCTTCCTTTTCTCCATTGTCAAAATAAGACAAGGCCTTCTGATTTGCCCCAGCATTAAAAGAATCAATTCCAAGGCGGGTCCAGACTTCTGCCAGAAGTTCAGGGTACTGTACAAGATTTTCCCGGGCACTTGAAAGAACGGCTCCCGGCTCTTCCCCAACCTGCTGCTGATGATCAGAAGCAACATTATATGCTTTTTTTAAGGCCTGGGATGCCAGAACAGAGTCCGCATCATTTAAAACCTGAATGTAGATTTCATAAGCCTTTCTGAACTCACCAGTTGATTCGTATGCCTGACCAAGATAGAGGGTAAGGAGGTCAAAATTATTCTTTGAAAAATTTTCTTTTGCTCCTGCCGCCAGCAGTTTCTGGTAAAGATCAATCTGACCGCGGGGATTTCCTGATTTAATATAGGCATCGCTTAAATGAAGGGAAACCTCTTCGTATTCTGAATGAGTAAAATTCCTTCCGTTAAAAATAATATAATCGTAAGGCTTTATGGAAGAAGCAAAATCTCCCCTTTTATAATAAAGCTCTCCTGAACGATAATAAGCAAGATTTACTAAACGCACACTTCTTCTGTCACTGGCAGAAGGAGTAACATCTATTGCAGCAAGATAACTGCCCTGGGCCTCATCAAATGCCTCTTTTGCTTCATAGGCCCTGCCCTGCCAGTAAGAGGCCGCTGTTTTTGCCTCAGAATCCCTGGCACCGGTACGGAGGGCTTCTGCAGCAGATTCAAGGGCCTCATCGTAACGGCCAAGCCTGTACTGAGCTTCGCCCTTATATGCATAAGCCTTTGCCAGATAAATTGAATGGGGAAATAGAGTCTGCATTTTTACCGCACACTGAATTACAGTTGGATAAGCAGCACCTTTATATGCCTGTGTCAGTTCTGCATAAAGAGAAACATCGCTGCTTTGAGCAAACAATGCAATATTTACAGTCAGACATAAGGCCAGAGAAATAAGCCTCTTTTTCATCTAAAACTCCTGAAAAAAATGTTAGAGATTCCTTGTATAATCAGATTAAAGACTAAAAATTTTCCAGAGGATAAAAATCCTCACTGGTCTTTATACGAACAAGATTTACAAAAGAATTTCTGTATTTTGATATAAATCCGTCTAAAGTCATCTCCTGACCGGCTTCAAAAACCAGACAGTCAAAATGACCATTGTCATCAAAATAAGGGAAAAAAACCACCTGATTATTAAAAACAAATTCCTCAGGTTTTGTAACAGAATATTCTTTTATTGCACCAAAATATGCGTAGCCAGGTTCAATGACCGCCTGAATGTAGAGGATGGATTTCAAAAGCTGAACCTTGTATCCCGTATCTTTTATGTAAGGAGAAACTTTCGTAAAATGATTGTAATTTACATCAATTCCGGAATCTTCATATTTAACCTGTTTCCTGTTCCTTACATTCCATGCCTGGAGGGCCAGGTTACGGGTCCAGTTAAGGGAAAAGGCAATATCGTACTGCTGATTTTTTATGCCGGTTTTTCCAAGAGGATTATATTCAACTGTAGGATTGTAAAGAGAGTCTGCGGTGGTATAAGAGCCGGTATATGGAAAAATAAGCCCGTCTGCTATCCACTTAATAAATCCGGCAGAATCTACCTGAAGAATGCCAGCTTTTTCTGCGGAATAAGGCTCCAGATCTTCATTCAGGAGAATGTAGGGCTTGTCATTACTGCGGTTACAAAGAACCCCGTCTTCGTTGTAGTAACCTTTGTCCAGAATCTGAATCTTTGGAAGATATTTCCGCACAGTGTAGGCAGTCTGTAAAAGTTCCCTGTACTGACCAGGAATAACCTGCACCTTGTACCAGGGAATGGATTTGTTTGTCCAGTTTTGAATTTCCTGAAAAGAGGAAGTGTAGAGGCGCTGAAAAGGCACACCCACAGGAGTATGTTTTACTATATAATTATTGTAAACAATCAAATCTGCAAAAGTTTTATTTGCAGCAGCAGTAAATTCAAGGTAAACCTGACTGTCTGCATTAAAGTACCACTGGAGTTTTTCAGGCTGTCCAGTCTGGCCGTTGCGGAACAAAATCCAGGAACCGGCAGCTCCCGGACTGTAAACCTGTTCCAGGCGGCTCTCCTTTATCTGATCCTTCTGATATTCAACTTCTATTTGAGAAGCAGGAATCACCAGAACAAGAAGATAATTATCCTGTTCCTGAAAACTCACCTGAAAGGACTGATTTACAGCGTTTTTGTAAATCTCATTGTCCTTTGTACGAACCATGTCCACTGGTGCTTCAAACCAGTTTTCTATGAGATTCTTCCTTATTTCTGCAGAATCGGGAATTCCGTAGGAATTATAGGAAGCGGAAGCAGATATTACTGTGAAAAAGGCAGCTATTGCCCCAAAAAGTGATTTTTTTAACAACGCTGTCTTTTTCATCATACTATTTCTGTCCTCCAGTACCTGTCTTTATAGTTACATTATCGGCAGAATTTTCACTGTCATCTAAAAAAACTGATGCGCCTTCTGCAAGACGGATTTCAGGTTTAAGAACCTTTCCATCAGGCTGATGAATCATTCCGTCACTACCCTCGTCCGGATGTTTACCAACTGGAGCAGATGACATAAGCAGCTTAAGGCGGTTAACCTGATTTACTTCTGAAGAACCAGGGTCATAGTCTACAGCTGAAATATTTGCCTTTGGATAGCGGCGGCGCAATTCCTTAATCATACCCTTTCCTGTTACGTGATTTGGCAGACAGGCAAAAGGCTGAACACAGGCAATATTTGTTACACCGGAGTTAATCAATTCAACCATTTCGGCAGTAAGGAACCAGCCTTCGCCCATAATGTTACCAGTCTGAACAATATCGTCTACACCGTCCATAAGTTCATATATTGACTTTGGAGCTTCAAAACGGCGGCTCTTTGCAAGGAGACGGCTGGAATATCTTCTTCCCCTTTCAGTAATTCTAATAAGGAGACGGGATATTCTTTCTGTTTTTTTAGAGAAGGCCAGCTGCTGATGGCGGAAAATTCCTCCTGCGAAAGAATACATGAAGAAGTCAATAAATCCAGGAACAACAGCTTCTGCTCCTTCCTTTTCAATCAAATCAACAATGTGATTGTTTGCAGTTGGATGGAACTTTACAAGAATTTCTCCAACTACGCCAACTCTAGGCTTTTTAACAGGGAGAAGTTCAAGATTGTCAAATTCCCTTACAATCTTTCTCAGCATCTTATGATACTTAGCCTTGTTCAGGCTTTCCATGCACTTTTCAGCTTCAGTAGTCAGCTTAAGGTAAAGGGCATTTGCTGAACCAGGAACTGCTTCGTAAGGACGGGTTCTGTAGAGACACTGCATGAGCACATCAGCAATAAAGAATCCTCTTACCAGGCGGAGAATCAGACCCAGGGAATATTTAAATCCAGGATTCTTTTCCAGACCACCCATATTCATTGAAATTACAGGAACCTTTTCAAGACCTGCATCAACAAGAGCACGGCGGATAAATCCAATATAGTTTGTAGCACGACAGCCGCCACCAGTCTGGGAAATCAGACAGCTTGTATGATCCAGATCATATTTACCGCTTTGAAGGGCTCTGATCATCTGACCTGCAATCAAAATTGAAGGGAAGCAGGCGTCGTTATTTACATATTTAAGACCTGTATCAATTGCTTTTGGATCATCTGAATCCATAACAACCATTCTGTATCCTGCACACTCGAAAGCCTTTTTCATATATCTGAAGTGAATAGGGCTGAGCTGAGGACAAAGGATTGTATGGGTATACTTCATTTCCTTTTCAAAAATCTTTCTGTGATATGCAGCAGACTTTACGGCAGGTTTCTTTCCAGAACGCTCACGGGCCCTTACAGCCGCAATCAGTGATCTGATACGAATACGGATTGCACCTAAGTTAGAACCTTCATCAATCTTAATGAGGGTATACATTCTTCCCTTTGAACGGAGAATTTCATCAACCTGGTCAGAAGTAACTGCATCAATACCGCAGCCGAAAGAAGTAAGCTGAACCAGTTCAAGATCCGGCATACCTGCAACAAAGGATGCGGCACGATAAAGCCTGTTATGGTAAGTCCACTGGTCTACAACTCTCAGAGGACGCTCAATTTGACCGAAGTGGGCAACAGAATCTTCAGTGAAAACAGCAAGCCCCAGACCATGAATCAGTTCCGGAATACCATGGTTAATTTCCGGATCAAGGTGATATGGACGGCCTGCAAGAACAATACCTGTTGCTCCCCTGCGGATAACCTCTTCAAGAGCCTCTTCACCCTTTTCACGAATATCCTGATGATATTTTTCTTCCTCAGCCCAGGCTGCTTCTACAGCATCATTAACTCTTTCTTTTGTAAGAGTCTTAAAGTGAGGAGAAAGAACTTCATACAATCTTTCTGCAAGACGCTTTTTATCATAAATTGGAAGGAAAGGATTCAGGAAGAGAATTGATTCATCCTGACGAAGAGCTTCCACATTGTTTCTGAGAACTTCCGGATAACTTGTTACAATAGGACAGTTGTAATGGTTTCCGGCATTTGCATCTTCCTTGCTTTCATAAGGAGCACACGGATAGAAGATGAATTTACAGCCTGAATTAATCAGGGACTGCATGTGACCGTGAGAAATTTTTCCCGGATAGCAAACTGATTCAGATGGAATTGTTTCAAGCCCCTTTTCGTAAACGCTTCTGCTTGAACGTGGAGAAAGACGAACCCTGAATCCCAGTTTTGTAAAGAAAGTAAACCAGAGAGGATAGTTTTCATACATGTTAAGAACACGTGGAAGTCCTACATCTCCCATAGTTGCTTCTTCTGGTCTTAGAGGAACGTAATGGAAAAGTCTCTTGTATTTCCAGTCAAAGAGGTTAGGCAGATCTTTTGAATCTTCAGCAGCTCCAGTCAGTTTAGATGAATCCTTGTTAGATGCATCCACAACTTTTGCTTTAGGAGTATCCAGTTCAGCTCCTCTTTCACAGCGGTTACCTGTAATAAAGGTACGGGCAGCTGCATTTCCGTCACCATCACCTGTAGTGAATGTATTAATTGTAAGAAGACAGTTATTTGAACATTTGCCGCAGCGTCTCAAATCCAGGGAAACCTTAAAGGATTCCAGCTGTTCAAGACTGGCAATGTGTGATTTTACAAATTTTGGAGTCTGATCAGGATCATCCGGCTTTGGTCTGCGTAAATCTTCCCACTGATCAAGAGCAATAAGGGCTGAACCGTAAGCGCCCATCAATCCTGCAACATCAGGACGATAAACCTGAACTCCGGAGATTTTTTCAAAAGCGCGGAGAACGGCATCGTTATTAAAGGTACCTCCCTGAACAACAACTTTTGAGCCTACATCCTTGGAATTTCTAAGTTTTATAACCTTAAAGAGGGCATTCTTGATTACGGAATAAGAAAGTCCGGCTGAAATATCAGCAACTTCTGCACCTTCCTTCTGAGCCTGCTTTACTCTACTGTTCATAAATACAGTACAGCGGGTTCCAAGGTCCACAGGATTTTTTGCCATCAGGGCAATCTTTGAAAATTCCTGAACATTCATTCCCATTGTGTGGGCAAACTGATCCAGGAAAGAACCACAACCGGCAGAGCAGGCTTCGTTAAGCTGAATGGACTGAATTGCACCATCCTTCATACGGAGGCACTTCATATCCTGACCTCCAATATCAAGAAGGAATTCAACTCCCGGAACAAAGAAATCTGCAGCCCTGAAGTGGGTAATTGTTTCTACTTCTCCCGCATCAACATTAAGAGCGGCCTGGAAAAGAGCTTCCCCATAACCGGTAGAAACTGAGCGGGCAATATATACATCCTTTGGAAGAATTCTGTACAGGTCCTTTAAAACCCTTACTGCCAGGTCAACAGGATTACCTGCATTTACATCGTAGAAGCGCCAGAGGATACGGCCTTCTGTATCAATAAGAACGGCTTTTGTTGTAGTTGAACCTGCATCCAGTCCCAGGAAAACAGGTCCCTTTGTGGAATTCAAATCACCGGTTTTTGCTTTCTGAGAAGCATGGCGGCTGGTAAATTCATCCAGTTCTGCCTGATCCTTAAAGAGAGGTTCAAGGCGCTGAACTTCCTGCATTTCAGCCCCAACAAGATGCTTGAGGTTTTCACGGAATTCCCTGATTGTAGAAAATTTCTTCTGACCTGCATTAGGTGAATTAGGATTAATCAGTTTAAGTTCCCTTTCAGCAGAATAAGCTGCACCGCTTGCTACAAAGAGCTGGCTGTTGTCAGGAACAATTGCTTCATCATCAGCAAGTTTAAGTGTAACAATAAAACGCTGTCTGAGCTGATCAAGGAAGTGAAGAGGACCTCCCAGGAAAGCAACATGTCCCCGGATAGGTTTTCCACAGGCAAGGCCAGAAATTGTCTGACTTACCACTGCCTGAAAAATAGATGCGGCAATATCTTCACGGCGGGCACCTTCATTAATCAAAGGCTGAACGTCTGTCTTGGCAAAAACACCACAGCGGGCCGCAATAGGATAAATTGTAGTTGCACCCCGGGCCAGTTCATTAAGGCCTGACGCATCTGTTTCCAGAAGGGCAGCCATCTGATCAATAAAGGCTCCTGTACCACCGGCACAAGTACCGTTCATGCGCTGTTCTACTCCACCCTGGAAATATGTAATCTTTGCATCCTCACCACCAAGTTCAATTACTACATCAGTCTGAGGAATGATTTTTTTAACGGCTGTTGTAGCAGCAACAACTTCCTGAATAAAAGGAATGTTAAGCCACTGAGAAACAGAAAGTCCCCCAGAACCAGTAACCTTTACGGAAATAGTCTGCTGGTCTCCCTGTGGAAATTTAGATTCCACTTCATCAAAAGCTTTGTTTACTACCTGAATGATTGTATTACGGATATCGGCACGGTGGCGTTCGTAAGCCCCGTATAAAAGTTCATCATTATGGCCAAGAATCACTACTTTTACAGTAGTTGAGCCAACATCAATTCCCATACGGATTGGCTTTGTAAGTCCCTGAACAGAATTGATTTTTGCGCTTGAATTTTCCTCTGTAACCATCTTAAAATTTCCTGCTAAAACTAAAATATATATAAAGATACAAAATAATCTCTTAAAAAGGAAACTATTTCCTCATTCTGTATAGTGTATATTTTATATAGAAGAATTTCAATCTACCGGAAAACTGAAGGGCGGTAGATATCAGGAAGTAGACCGGCAAAAGGGTCCTGCATGGAGAAATCTGATATGTGAGAATTAGAGAGAATTTACTGTTTTGTCAGTAACAATGAACTAGCTTCTGACGGCCTAGTGTTCAGGAATAGACCGCTCCAGCTGCTTCAGATTTCCCGGCAGGGCAGTATCTGAATTTTCATCCACATTCTGCTGCTTTTCCCAATCTTCTATTTCAGGGACTTCTGCATCATAAGTTTCCTCTTCTTCAGAAGCTTCTGGCAAATTCAGAAAAAGAAGCTGGTCATTAAGCTGAACCGGTTTGTTTTCAAATGCAGGTGAACTGCCTGCTGAACGAATGGAAGATACGTCATTTTTATCAGCAACATAATAAGATCCCGGAATAAAAAAGAGTCTACCCTTTTCCTTTACAAGATCTCCTACGCTGACAATTTCTTCATTTCGTAAAATAGCGGCACTTCCGGAAAAAGAACTTTTGTCTGGAGCTGCAAAGATTTCTATTTTTTCAGGATTGTCACTGTTAATTACAAATCCATCTTTACGGCACAAAGTCATCATATAGTTACTGTAGGAATTTATCTGGGACTGAAGATCTTTTTCTTTTCCAATGTGACGCTGAATTTCTGTCATGGAAGCTTCAGCAAAATTATTCCCTGCCCTGATGGAAAGTCTGGACAAAGTTCTTGCATAAAGAGGAAGATCTTTTTTGTGCTCCACATCAATTGCTCTGGATAAAGTTGCTCCCACGGCCTGAATTCTTTCATACTCATCCCTGAGGTTCTGGAATGCTTTTTTGAATTCTTCACTAGCGTCATCCGGAAGGGATGAGGACAATCTTGTTGCAAGAAAGTTTTCTGTTTTTGCATCAACCTTAGTATTTTCTACAATACGGCGGCTGCTTTTTTCTTTAATTTCAGGATCCAGTCTGTCAATTTGAGCTTTATATTTATCAGTAATTTCTGAAATTGCCTGCTGCTGACGCTGAAGGTCACTCTGCTGAATTGCAGATATCTGCTCCTGAATCTGAGACAGTTCACTTTCATAATTACTCTTAATCTGATTTTCCTGCATTTCTTTAAGAGTCTGGCTGGTCTGCAGTGAAGCTGACTGTTCATAGCGGCGGTAAGCATCTGCATTATTTTTCTGAAAGCTTTCAAATTTTTCCTTAGCCGCAAGAAGTTTTTCCTGCTGAACATTTACTCTCTGCTGATAATCATTGTTTATAGAATCTAAAGCAGCATGATAGGTTTCTTCAATTTCTTCTTTCTGCCGGGCAATTTTTTCTTCATCCTCAAGCCCCATCTGCTCAAGAACAAATAAATCAGCTTCATAATTTCTTTCAAGATTTTCTTTTACCTTATCCCATTCTGTATAAAGGGCATCAAGAACTTTCTGCTGATTTTCATAGTTGGCCTTAGCATCATTAATTTCCATAAGAAGAGACTGAAGATTCAAATCCTCGAAGACACTTACATCAACTTCAATGTGGTCATTCTGATATTTTACTACGTGAAAGATTCCAGTTGCAGTAACAAGAATTAATCCGATTGTTATGAGCAGAGGCCTCCACATTTTACGCCAGAAATAAGGTGCATTATTTTTTCTGGTCTTTGGAAACTCTTCTTCAACTTTATATTTATTTCCTGCAAAAACTTTATCGACCTTAAAATTAGCAAGGAGTTCATCAACAAAAGCATCCTGTTTGTCCAGATGAATCATTTTTCTTTCATTGTCCATACTCCCCTCCATTCTGCAGGTGCCGAACTGCTGCGGCCCATTCTTTCAAGGAAAACTTCAGCCAGTTCCAGTTTTGATTTTTTCATTTCAACTTTAGCTTCTTTCCACTTGCCCTTGTAATAAAGGTCCAGGCCCTTCTCAAAACATTCCAATTCTTCTGAAACATTTTCATACTTCCATTCAGAGTATACGCATTCCTTATCCACAGGCAGGAATATCTTTACAGTTTCCGTTTTTCCTTTTACAGTAACAGTATCAATTTCGTAGAAGACAAATCTCTTTCTTGCATTCAAATCTTTCTGCACTTCTTTTCTAATGTAATCGCTGATAATGACAGGCACTTTATAAATGCGGGTTAATCCTTCCAGGCGGGAAGCAGAATTTACATTGTCACCAATTACAGTATTTGCAAGACGATTGCCGGAACCAATATTTCCGTAGAAAACATTTCCACCATCAATTCCCACACCAACATCAAACATAACCGCATCAAAAACTTTTCTTTCGCTTTCAGTAACCGGACGGGTCTTCTTTATTTCTTCAAAGCGGGCAGAAATTTTATTTCTCAGTTCTGCAGTTATGGCTGTAATTTCCCAGGCAGAGTTCAGGGCATTAAGGGATTTATTTTCCTTCACGGATTCGTCAATACCGTAACTGGCAAGAATTGCATCTCCAATAATTGAACCAATAATTCCCTTGTTGGAAGAAATTTTTTCAATTACAGATTTGTAGTGTACGTTAAGGATTTTAATAATATCATCTTCCAGAACTTCTGTTCTTGCAGTGAAACTTTTAATGTCAGAGAAAAGGATTGTAAGTTCCTTTGGTTTTCCATCCAGAAGAATGGTATGTTTTTTGTAAGCTTCATTTGCAACGTTTTCAGGAACAAACTTCTGGAAAATCATAAGCAGGTCCTGAGTTGTTGAATAAAGTTCATTAAAGTTTGCAGCCAGGTAAGTAATGTCATCATTTGGTGACTGAGAAATATCAATTACCGGTTTATCATCGGAAGAAGCGTCAATACTTGTCCGGGTTTTATCATGAATCTGATGAATGGCCCTTGTGTAGCGCTGAATATTTTCAAGAAGATGAGAAAAAATAAAAGTGCCCGTAGCCATGGAAACTATTGTCAGAACAATGATAATTACAGAAATTACAATAAAGTTTTTTAAAAGGGAACGCTGGGTATCAAGAGTCATTTCTGCCCGGATAATAAAACAGTCCCAGTCCTTCTGATATTTATAAACTCCAAAATATGACAGGCCCTCAGGAGACTTAAATGACAGTGAAGGAGAACTTTCTTTTGTAAGTGACCAGCACATCTGATCCAGGGCCTCCTGATCAGTAAAATACATCCAGTCCTCTTTTATTTTATCTCCACCGGCAAAAAATATAATGTTTCCATCCCTTCTAACTCCCAGGGCAACACTGTGATGATCTGACAAAAGTGATTTACCGGCCTGATTGAGCATGTCCAGAGAGGATTTTCTGTCATTTTTATAACTCATAATCTGGAACTGATTTCCAGCATTTACATAAAGCTCATTCAACTGGTCTGCTATAACCTGATTTGTAAGCCTGATGATTTGATTCTGGGACAGAAAAAGATTAATGATATTGGTAGCAAAACAGGTTACCAAAAACAAGAGAATAAACACAAAGAGAATTTTTCTTCTGATCGGAACAATAGGTGTCTGACCTACATAATTTGTACGTGGCAACTTTTTAGTCATACTCGTAAATCTATAATAAACTCTACCCCGATATTAAAGCAATTGCATTTATTTTACAACAACTATATTCTATTATTCTATGAAAATTGACAACGAAAATCAAAATAAAACAGTTGAAAATCCAGAAAATGGGAATAAAAAAGGCCATTCCCTGGTTTCTAAAGGATTTACACTTTCACTTTTAACACTGGCTTCAAGAGTTCTGGGGCTTATCCGTGAAATGACAAAGGCAAAATTTCTTGGAACTGGTCATCTGGGAGATGCTTTCGGAATTGCCTTTCAGATTCCAAACTTTTTCAGACGGCTTTTTGCAGAAAACTCTGTTTCAGTAGCCTTTATTCCTACTTTCAAAGATTATCTGGAAGATTCAAATGATGAAGAAGGTAAAAAACGAACCCAGGAATTTGTAGCTTCAACATTCACCCTGGTAACCTTCCTTACAGTTCTTCTGGTTACAATAGGAATGATTTTTGCGCCACTGATTCTTAAAATCTTCTTTAAGGATGAAGCAGCCGCCTCTGGTTCTGAAGCAGTAATTCTTACAAGAATCATGTTCCCTTATCTTGTAGTGATTTCAATTGCAGCCCTTCTCCAGGGAATTCTTAACGGACTGAAGATTTTTTCAATTTCAGGATTTACACCAATCCTTTTTAACTCTATTGTGATTATTTTTACCTATCTTTTTCACAACAAGATGGGCAATCCGGCAAGGGCAATGGCTGTTGGCGTTATTACCGGCGGCACTGTTCAAATGTTATTCCAGCTTCCTTTTGTGTTTAAGAACAACTGGAAAATTTACTTTGTATCCTTAAAAAAAGCATTTACAAATCCAGGTACAAGAAATGTGCTCCGCCTGATTGGGCCAACCGTAATTGGAATGGCAGCCTATCAGCTTAACGATATAATTTCTTCAGCCCTGGCTACAAGAGCAGGTGTTGGCATTTATTCAAGCCTCAGCTATTCCCTCCGCTTACAGGAACTTATTCTGGGAATCTGTGCAGTAACAATCGGAACCGTAATTCTTCCGGATTTAACAGGACTGGCAAAGCACCAGGAATGGGATAATTTTTCCAATTTACTTTTGCAGTCAGTTAAAATCATGACCTTTATTTCCATTCCAATCACTTTTTATTCACTGATTTATGGAGAAAACATTATTACTCTGGTTTACGGAACTGGACGCTTTGACGAAAATTCCATACGCACAACAACTCAAGTTTTTACAGCTCACATTATTGGACTTTATTTTATCGCCATTAACCGTATTGTTTCACAGTCCTTCTATGCCCAGCAGGATTCAAAAAGACCGGCTATTGCAGGTTTAGTAAACTGTACTACAAATATTTTACTGGCCTGGCTTTTTGTATTCCTTTCACAAAAATTCAATCTTAACCTTGAAGGACCAGGAATTGCTTTTGCCCTCACACTGGCATCTGCTGTAAACACAATCCTTCTTTTTATTTTCCTTGGAAGCAAGAAGCACTTCAATATGAAGAAAATTGCAGGAGGAACACTTGCCTACACTCTTAAGATGATAATCTTTTCCGTAATTGCAAGTGTACCAGTTTACTTTATGAGAAATCCTCTTCTTAAAGTTTTTGAAGGACACAACCGCTTTATTTCACACGGCCTGCCTGTTGCAATTTCAGCTCTCGTATTTGGAATTGCAGGAGTCCTTCTTATGGTAATAACAAAAGATCCTCTTATTAAAATTGCATTAAATAAAGTCAGAGGGAGAAAATAACTTTTACAAATTATAAAGAGGTAGATGAATGTCTGAGAATTTTAATTTTGATAAAATCTATAGAGCAAGAAGACAAAAAGTTTATTCCTACATGAAGGAAAAACACATAGGTGCCTCAGTTTTTATTGACAGCGAAGACTGCCGTGATAAGGCGGTACGTTATTTAACAGGCCACCCCTCAGATGCACTTGTTATTCTTACAGCAGAAGGAAAGTCTTTTCTCGTCCCATGGGATATAAATCTTGCAGAAGAAAAAGCTCACGCTGACACAATAATTCCTTCTGCAAAATTTAACCGCAGCAATATGGAAGCAATAAAAGAAATTCTTAAAAGTTCAGATATGTCTTTTTCAAAAAAGGTAGAACTGCCACCTTCCACCAGCTATATCAATTTTGAAAAATACAAATCTGAATTAAAGGATTATTCTTTGTTCTGCAGTGAAAGTTCAACTCATAAAGCTGTCCTTGAAATGCGCTCTGTAAAAGATGACTACGAAATCTGGTGTACAAAAAAGGCCTGTTCAATCACAGATGAAATGACAGGAATTATTGTTGAAAATATAAAGACCGGTCTTTTCAAAAAAGAAAGCGATGTTGCACTTTTTGTAGAAAAATATCTCAGGGAAAAGGGAGCAGAAGGAACAAGTTTTGATACTCTGTGTGCAGGTCCGGACCGCTCCTGGGCAATTCATGCATTTCCCGGTTATACAAATGCAGACTGGGGAACAAAAGGCCTTTCAATTCTGGACTACGGCATAAGCTGGGAAGGTTATGCAAGCGATTGTACTATTACAATTGCCAGGGATGTAAATAAAGAACAGAAAAAACTCCTTGAACTGGTACAGACAGCTGCAGACCAGTGTCTTGAACTTTACAAGCCGGGCCTTGACATTTGCCAGGCTTCTCTTAAAGCAGACCAGATTTTTGCAGAAGCCGATATGAAAATGCCTCACTCACTGGGTCACGGAACAGGCCTTGATATTCACGAAGAACCTTTTATCCGTGTAAAAACTGAAGCTAAGTTCCAGGCAGGAAATATTGTTACCCTTGAACCGGGGCTCTACGTTCAGGGACTTGGCGGCTGTCGTCTTGAAAACGATATTCTGATTACAGAGCAGGGAAACGAAGTTCTTACAAATTCAAAAATCTATTACCTCTAGTAAAAGTTTCTTTAAATTAATATGGGCGCATCCCGTCGGTTGCTTTTGCAACCTTTGGGTCGGGCTTTCCGCACTTCCGCTAACGCTTCATTCAACGCAAGTTTCACTTGCGTCGAACGCCTGCGGCGGTGCTACAATCCCTTGCGCTATTATCCGAAGCACTACTTGTCTATGAACAAGGACTGTAATGTAATCCAGCGGACGGTATAGCAGAACATTTATATGACAAAAAAAAGAGCCACCAGACAAAATCTGATGGCTATAATTTTATAAGAATTTCGTCAAGAAATTAGTTTCTTGGCCACTGACCAACCAGTTCAGGGAAGTCAAATGACTGTTCAACAAAGTATCTCAGGTCGAAGTCTTCGTGTGTTACTACAACCAGGATTGTTGCATGTTCTGCCAGGTAATCTGAAATTACTTTCATTACATGGAGACGTGTTTCAAAGTCAATGTGAGCAAATGGTTCATCAAGCAAAAGAATATCCGGCTTTGCAGTAAGGGCTCTTGCAATATCCATACGCTTCATTTCTCCAGAAGAGAGTTCCTGAGGATGCATATCAAGATGTCCCTTTGTAAGACCTACTTTTACAAGATTTTCACCAAGTTCTTCAACAGTACCTTCTACGCCGGCCTTTGAAATCTGAGCAAATGAATCTCTAATCTTCAAATCAGGGAAGAAAGAGAAACGTGAGTCCTGCTGAACAATAGCCATTCTCTTACGGAAAGGCTTAAATTCTTTAGGATCCTTACCATTTTCAATCGGCTTGAGCTTAACAAGGTCGTTGTCTTCCATTGTGATTTTACCATCTGTTTCATCGAGAAGACGAAGGATGGCCTTAATCATACTTGATTTACCACAACCAGAAGGTCCGGTAATACCGTAGATTGTTGAACGTTCAAACTGAAGGTTCAGACCCTTGAAAGCAGTGAATTTTCTTTCACCGAAAATACCACGCTTCTGATATGACTGACCAACATCAAGGAGCTTAATGGCAGAACCAGACGCCCCCTTCTTTGCTTCAGGCTTTTCGTAACCTTCCATTACAGGAAGTTCTGTCTGCTTAACAACGTCACCGTCTCTAAGCACGAAAATCTGATCAAGTGTAAGGCGACGGATAAAGTCTACGTCGTGGCTTACCATAAGGAATGTCTTTGTCTTATCACAGAGAATTTCCTTGTTAAGGAATTCAACAAAGTTCTTACGAAGATTGCGGTCAAGGTTTACTGTTGGTTCATCAAGAAGAATCAGGTTACCTGGTCTTGAAAGAAGAACCATCAGTGTAATACGCTGCATTTCACCACCAGAAACTTCATCCGGATAAAGACGAGCAAATGCTTCAAAATCCAGAGAGAAGAATTCCTTAAGGCGTCTTACAATTTCTGAACGACATCCAGGAGCAAGTAAAGCCTGGTTCTGATCAAGAGTAAGGGCTGCGTTCATAACCTGGGCAGTTTCAGCAGGAACAAACATCAAACCTGACTGTTCAATGCTCTTCCACTGCTTAACTCCAAGTTTTTTTCCGTTTATATAACCATCAATTCCGTTGATTTTCATGTTTCCTTCAAATGTAAATACACTTGTAGGAAGAATACCGGCAATTGATTTAAGGAATACTGATTTACCAGTTCCTGTAGGTCCCATGATTACAGTTGAAGTACCAGGTTCAATGCTGAATGATGACTTCTTTAATGTAATACGATCTCTAAGGTGGATACAAAAATCATTTAATTCAATTGGATTTACTTTCTTTTCGTCCATGATTATGCCTCCTCCTTGTCTTCATTCAAAATAATAAGGAATGCAACACTAACTGCAATCAAAAGGATAGATGGCAGCCAGAAATACCACATTTCACTACCACTTCCAAAAAGCAGTACCTGGCGGTTTAATGCAACGAGTGCACCAGGGCTTGTGTGCTGAGGAGTACCTGTTGAACCCAGACCTACCTGAATTACATAACCAAAGGATGTATCAAGTACCAGAGTCTTAAGCAGAATACCTGCTGCAACACGCTTTGTAGTATCTCTCATCAAAGTTGTCTTCATCAGAACTGCCAGAATGCGGTTCTTTGTAAATCCGTATGAACGGAAGGAAATACTATATTTACGGTTATACAAGTCTGAAAGTGGAATAGAAATACTTCTTACTGCTTCAGGTAAAACAGTTGCAGTTGCTGCAGCTACGAATACAATCAGGGAAAGTACAGTAGACTTTGGACCAGCAGACTTTGCAAGTGCACCAGAAACTGGAGCATAACAGAAGAGAGCAATAAGAATAGATGGAATAGATTCAATTGCATTCATGATGTTTGTAAAGAATCTTCCAACTTTATTTGAAAGAACGCTAAGATATCCAAGCAAAATGGAAATAATCATAGCAAAAACAAGTGTTGTTACCAGAGTTATGGAAAGTTCCTGGAATGATGTCAAAAGAAGCTTAAGGAAGCCCTCAGGATTTGTTCTGGTTGGAAGGAATGACTCAGGAGCAATGCCTGCAAACCAGTTATATGGCAACCAGGAAATAATCAGAGGCAGGAGCAGAATAACAACAAAAATAATACGTAATACTTTAAATTGCTTTTTCATAACCTTAACCTCTTTCATATACTCTTGGATACAGAATAAAGAGTATCAGCTTAACTAAGAATGAAACGACTGCATTAATACACAAAAGAACAAATACTGATGTAATCAAAAGATCAGTGTTTGTTTCAATCAGCGCATCAATAAGGTTTTTACCCAGTCCAGGGAAACTGAAAGCAATTTCTGCAATAGTTACAGAACCAATAATTGCCGGAACTTTACCAGCAAGATATGGAATAAAGCGTGGCAAACTAGACTGGAAAATATAACCAGTGTATGTTCCTGGCCATGGGAACACGCGACCTAATTTGCGGCCTAATGTTGAGAATACTATAGCATGTGTCTGGTTTACCTGTGACAGCATATCTGTCTTAAGAAAGCTTGTAGCATCCCAGGCAAGACCACCAAGTAATACTGTAAACAGTGCGATCATTGGTTTTGGAGCATCTCCAAGCCATGTATACAAAAGCCAGAAACCTACAAACAAAGGAACGGCAGCAAATACAGAAAGAATAAGAGCAAGGAACTTTTCCATTCTTTCGCTGTGTTTTTTACCATATGTTAATGACATGTAGCGGCTTGAAACTGCATAAGATGAGCCAACAAGTGCAATAATGATTAAGAAAATAAGTGAAATCAATGCCAAAGGCAAAGTCTGCTTAGCACCAGCAACAATAATCTGACCAGAAGTGAATCCAGGTCCCATTGCTGCCAGGTCTCTCTGTCCAATCAAAAGAAGACAGAAAGACTTAGCTGCTTCCAGATAGGTCTCACCAGGAGCGCCTATTGAAAGCAGGTAGAGGGCAGACAGTACAACAGTTCCTCCTATTGCAAAGAGAATACCATGCAATAAGAACTCTTTTACTAAAAAGCGAACAAAACGCATTTATATCTTCCCTCTTAAAAAATTATCTCTGGAATACCCAGTCTTCTGCTGAAAGGAATGGGTTATCTGTAGCCATTGCAACGTTTCCAATTCCGCGGGAATAAACTTCCTTCTGGAGTGTGAAGAGGAACAATGAAGGGCATACGTCAGACATCTTAGCATGGATGTTAAGAATTGTTGGAACCCAGTCTTCAATCTTTGGTGAATCTGCAGCCTGAGCAAAGAGCTTGTCAAGTTCTGCGTCTGAAACGCCAGTAACGTTTTCTACACCATTTGTACCGTAAAGATTAGCCATTGTTGAGTACATGTTATCAAATCCATCACGGTAGATAATTGCAAGTTCGAAAGACTTCTCTTTGTAAACCATACGTTCGTAAACCTGATCACCAGTACGTCTTGCATCAACATTTAAGCCGATTTCAGAAAGCTGTCTTGCAACACCTTCAGCAAGCTGCTTACCAAATTCACCCATTGAGTCTGGATAAATAAGGATGATGTTCTGTCCGTCAAGACCGCTTGAAGCAGCAAGAGCCTTTGCTTCTTCAACGTCATATGGAAGAAGGTCAGGAAGCAGTTCTGTGTAGTGTTCTGGAACAGCTACAGGGAAAATGTCTGTTGGATATGGACCGTAGTTGATGATAACTCCGCTGTCCTGGTCAGTAATTTCTGGAATAAGGTTAACCTTATCGAGAGCCTTAGCCATAGCCTTGCGTGCATCAGGATTTGAGAATGTGCTGTTGTTGATTGCAACTTCATAGTATGCATATGGCATATATGAGTTAATATCAACATCACCCATCTTTTCAATTGTTGGGCGGTCCATTGGGTTTGTTTCAAGAATCAGGTTGATACGACCTCTTCTCAATTCGTTAAGACGAACTACAGGGTCGATTGTACGCTTGATTGTGAAAGTTGAAGCCTTTGGAACAGACTTGAAGTAATCCTTGTTCTGTTCAAAATCAATCTGCTTACCGATTTCCCAATTAGAGAACTTGAATGGACCTGTTCCTACTGGATTTGTTGCGAATGCACGTTCGTTTTCACCGGCGCGCATGTTAACGTTCATCTTCTGACCATTGTATACAGAAGGAATGATCTTGAATGTAAGAACAGGATAAGCATTGTATTCAGGGATTGGATCCTTGAAGTGAATTTCTACTGTCTTATCATCAATTGCAATTACATCTTCAATGTAAGAAGCAAGGTATTCACGGTTAGGTGAAGCATTTTCTTCAAGCATGTAAGCCTGGAAAGAGTATACAACATCGTCTGCTGTTACAGGGTTTCCATCATGCCACAATACGTCACGGAGTGTAACTGTATAAATTTTTCTTGTAGCTTCGTCCTGCACGATTTCATCTGCAAGAGCAAAGTCTGTGTAGAGACTTCCACTGTTAAGGTCTACTTCGTTATTAGTTAAACCATCAAAGAGAAGCTCATTAACATTCAAACCCATTGTATTCTGTTCAAGAATTGGGTTCAAAGAATCTGGCAGTGTTGATACTGCTGCTGTCATTCCCTTAGCGCCGAGTGAACAGCCCATAGAAAGTACTGCAGCTGCTGCTACAGTTACAGCGAATCCAAACACTGATTTCTTGTTAAGTCTAATCATAATTAGCGTTTCCTTACAACAAATGAACTATAAACAACTACTGTTCCTGAGTAGCTGCCGTTACCACTTCCAACCTCGAAGTAGTAGTTTGAGCCGTTAAGCTTAGAGCCGGCATTCATTACTGGCCAGGAATTACCAACTCTATTTGCCTGACTTACGAGGTCCTGAAGGTTGTTCTTTTTAATATTTTTTCCAGACTTTGTGTTCTGGTTGAATACACGGATTGTTCTTCCGCCGTTACAGGTGATAACAAGGTCGTTCATCTGGCCTCTTGGAATATCTACCATACCCCACCAGTAATCTTCTGACTTCTGGCTTGAAGCGCTGAACTTAGCAGGACGAGATCTCTTGTTAGCTCCAGATGTCCCCTGTTCAGGGTTGAAAAGACCAATCATGAGAGGCATAACTGTTCTACCACGGCTGGCAATTTCTTCCTGGTTAGCAATTTCTCTGTTAACCTGAGCAATCTTGTTCTTAAGATCTGTTCTCTGAGCATTGATGTCATTAATAACATCCTGTCCAATTTCAGATGGATACTGTGTTCTGAACTTAAGAAGTTCGTTGTAAATAACATCAATATCATTCTGAACAGAATTATAGTGGTCGCGGATATCATATGAAGTATATGCACCATTCTTTCCACTACCTGCCTTTGATGGCTGGCGTGCAAATGCTTCGTTGATGCGTTCCTTGTAAATATAAGCCTTTTCACGGATTGCAGCCTGACGCTTAATAGAAACATCCTGACCAAGGTTCTTAAATCTCTTGGCAGCAGCAGTAACACCTGATGTGCTTGAAACACCAGAGTTCTTTACTTCCTTGTCTACTTCAGCAGCGAGAGCCTCATAATCCTTTACCAGCTTGTTGTATGCTTCAATTCTGCCGTCCAGATCTGAAACTGCAGAAGCTTCATCAAGCTTTGTACTGATTGTTGACTGCTTTGATGCAATTGAAGAAGCAACATTTACTTCTTTTCCAGAAGCCTTAAGATTTGGGTGTTCACCATATACGGCTACTGCAGTCTTCTGCATGCTTTTTGCATCAGCAAGGCTGTTTGATTCAACGAGCTTATTAATACGGGCAGCTGTAAGAACAGCACCCTTTTCCTTTACATCTTCTGGAAGCTTAAGTGCAGGATCCAGTGTAGCAAAGTTATTAAGAGCCTTTCTTGTTGCAGAAAGGAGTTTTGATTCATTTGTAGATTTAATTGAATCTGTGCTGTCAAGAGCGGCAACACCAGCTTCATATGCAGTTACATAACCCAGATACTTTTTCTGAGTTTCTGCATCCTTAATATCTGTCCAGTAGGCAGTTGCAGCAGCAGGTTCACGATTATTCCAGGCGTTTACACCTTTTGTAATAGCAGGATCCTGTCCATCACCACCAGTCGAAACGCAGGAAATCATCATCATTGAGACAGCAGCAATGGCAGCAAATAAAGATTTGATTTTCTTCATTATTTAATCTCCTTTACAAGACGGAATCCAATGTCTGAAGAATTACTATCAGCATCAACATTCCTATAGTTTGAAACTCTCAACTCGCTTGGACCATCCATCCATGATCCGCCTTTTACAGTATGTGTGGTTGTTACGTCATCTGTAATATTACGTGCAGATGAAGTCCATTCCCAAACATTACCTGACATATCAACAAGTCCCCATGCATTTGTAGAATCAGGGAAAGAACCTACAGGAGATGGAGCCTTGAATTTACCATTACCCTTATAGTTAGCCTTTTTACCCTTTGAAGGATCATCATCACCCCAAGGATAGATTGTAGAAGCACCGGCGCGGGCAGCAATTTCCCATTCATCATCAGAAGGGAGGCGGTACTTGCTTCCTGTCTGACCTGAGAGCCATTCAGCGTATGCTTCAGCCTGTTCGTATGTTACACCAACAACTGGCTGCTGAGCCTGATTGTATGTTGGATTGTCAAAGTATGCAGGATAATCTTCATTTTCTGTAACAAAAAGGAATCCGGCAAACTGAAGGTTTGTAACTGGAGTCTTCTGAACTTCATATGCAGCAAGTGTAACATTGCGTGCTGCTTCCTTTCCGCCAGCCTTTGTATCCTGGTCTACGGCACCTGACTTGTAAGAACCAGCTGCTACTTCAACACCCTTAAGGGCTTCAGCAGGATTTTCGTAGTGGATGTAGCGGCCTTCTGCAGAAGACTGTGCATCAAGCTTTCTCAAGCCAGAGTAAATGTACTTTGAATCACTGAATGTTGTTGAAATTGTAAGTGTTACAACCTTGTTCTTGAAATCATCAGAAACAGGATATTCAACTACAGCCTTTCCAGACTTATCTGTTGTTACTGGAGTAACTGAAGAATCAACTTCACCCCAGCCTGTTGTTACTGGAAGTTCTGCAAGGTCCCATGAAGCCTTGAGCTTAAGACCAGAAACAGCCTTACCGTTAGCATCCTTTACAGTAATATTGAATACTGTTGAAGGTCCGATAATACCGTTTGCAGCAGAAATTGCAATGTTAAGGTTTTCAACGATTGTTGAACAAACAGCTTCTACCTTCTTTGAGTACAATTCTGTACCGCCGGCCTGAAGTGTAAGAAGATCTCTTTCACCATTTGCAGACAGAGAGTCGAGGATTGCTACAGCACTTTCGATTCTTGCAGAAATGTCCTTACCAGAAGTAAGAGTATTATAAGATTCGGTTAAAGAAGCGCGGAGGTCATCTTCAAATGCCTTCTGTTCCTTTTCCCATTCAGTTACCTTAATGCGGTATGTTACATCGTTTCCAGCTTTGTTGTGCTTAAAGTCCTTAAGCTTTGTCAGACGTGCATTTACAGAATCATCACTTACAGATACGCGTGATGCTTTTGGATTTGAAAGTCTGAGAGTTGAAGTAAGAGCAGTTTCAATGAGATCTTTCTTTGCCATGAAATCTGCTTCTTCAGCAGTAGCAGCCTTACCATATCCATAATAAAAGCCTTCTTCCTCTTTTACGAGTTCGTTCTTGGCTTTAGCAGCAAATACTTGTCCTCCTCCAATCAGGGCCATACAAGTAGCGGTTAAAAGAAGCTTTGCAACTTTCTTTCCAAAAATATTTAACATAATGTTTCTCCTTACCTGAATAGTCTTCCACCTGAACATCAAAAAAATGTCCGGAGTGATTTTACAGCCCAAGGAAAATGAGCTAATAAATAATAACTACCCACGCAGTTTAAAATGATGTACAAAAAAGTGTTAACTGTCAAGATAAAAGGTTAACACATTTTTTTGAGAATTCAAAACTTTATTAAATTCATAGAGATTTTAGACAAATATATAGAAGATTTTTGAGATTTTTCAGATTTTTAAGATATTGTTTTTTTGTCAGATTTTTAAAAATGACAGTATTTTACAATTTCATTTTTTTCCGGCAGAAAAACATCTGAAAATCATCAAGATATGTACACTATTATACATGCAAATTGTTTATTCTGCAAATCAATATCCCATATCCTGCAAATCTTCTATGGCAGATTCCAGTTTACAGTCCAGATCTCTGGTTAAATCTGAAGCCGGCATCTGGCTGATTAAATCCCTGAGGTAGAGGAAGAGGGATTTTATCTTTTCAGGGCTGTTATTTTCTTCAGCTGCATGTTCATAATCATCCTCTGCCATTTCATTGCGCATATGTTCTGCAGCATTAAGGAAACTTTCGTTATTTCCAGTAAGTCTGCTGATAAGGTATTCCAGCTGAAGATATTCCTTACTTGAATAGAAAAGTTTTCTGCTTTCTTCAGGAAGATAATCTGCAAGTTTTTTCAAGGTGATGAGCAGGCTTAAGGTTTCATCATTACTTTCGTTAACAAGGCCTGTATCAAGTTTTGGGTCTGCAGCAGGAATATTTTCTGCTTCTTCCTTTCTTGAATTGTTTACAAATTCCTTAAGGGCATCAATTCCAGGGATGATTGTTTCCGGTTCGTCTCCTGCATCACTAAGGAGGGAATCTACTGTAGGAACTTCATCTTCCGGACTAACAGTCTTTTCCGGCTCAGTTTTTTTATCCAGTGCGTCAAAAACTGCGGCTGTATCTTCAGGAATTACATCACTTAATTCGTAATTGCTGCCAACTGCCAGGTCTCCTTCCTGAAGAGCCAGGGCTTCTTCGTCAGAAACGGTGTCTTCTTCATCCAGACTGTCCCGGCCTGCAGGAAGTCTGTCATTATCCAGAGAATTATTTTCATGGGGAAGATTTCCATCTTCTTCAACATTTTCCGTAAATCCAGGAGGAGTAAGTTCCATTTCCCCTTCTGATCCTTCAAAATCATCATTAAGGAAAGAGTCTTTAAGGAATGAAGATGGTTCTTCCACAAAATAGCCGTCGCTGGAAAGTTCAGCAGGATCTTCCTGAGAAAGAGAATCTCCTTTGTTCATCTGGGAATTTTCTTCATCCAGTGTAAGAGGAACGTTATTTTCCCTGGCAAGTTCTTCAATGCTTTCACTGTCTGCCGCATCTTCCTGTAACTCTTCAACTTCTTCAGCCTGGTCACTGCTTACATGGAAAGTTGCAGGGTCAATGTCTTCTATATCATTTACCGCACGAGCTTCGTGGGCAAGTTCATTTTCAAAAGCAGGATCGAAATCCTCCACAGACTCTGCCGCTGCCTCAAAATCCGCGAACTCAGATGATGGTGCAGACAGGTCGTCTGGAGAGAGGGCGCTGTCGTCAAAAGCGGCGGCACTTGAAGGTGCAGAGAAATCTTCTGGAGAGAGGGTTTCTTCGTTAAAGCCGGGGCCTGATGATGGTGCAGACAGGTCGTCTGGAGAGAGGGCGCTGTTGTCAAAAGCGGCGGCGCTTGAAGGTGCAGAGAAATCT
>DGUP01000015.1 GCA_002394685.1 Treponema sp. UBA4307
AGTCCGTAGTCTACATGGCAAAAGGGAGCTGTAATAGTGTATTTCGCACGCGGACTACGGACTAATCTACAAAAACCAGCATTTCGGTACGTAAATTCCACAAATAACAATGCATCAGCCCCTCCCTTCCCCACATACAAATCAGCAATTCAAAAATGCCAGTACTCGGTCGTAAAAGTCCTTTGCTTCGGTAAATGTTCCGTGGCCCAGACCTTCATAAATGTAAACTTCTGTGCGGGATATGCCCTGTGAAAACTATTCTGGCGCATCGTTTCCAACTGTTTTGTCATGGGAACCGGATATAATATATGCAGGACACTGGATTTTACAAAGTTCACTTCTGGCATCGGAATACATTTTTTCTGCGGTATCAATCATCAAAGCTGCATGATCTTCTTTTTTTACCATTTCTATCCATCCGGTGACAGCTTCTTTTACAACCTTATTTGCATATGGAGTTGTAACCGCAAGAATTAGTTTATCCATAATTTCAGGATAAGTTATGGCAATATACTGAGCAATCATCTGAGCCATATTCTTTTCAGATTCGATTGCGTCTTTTTTATTTGCTAATATTGTTGTAAATATTTTTATCATGAACTTAGAAAAGCCGCTCTTCTTTTCGTAATTAAATCCGCCGGGACAATAAAATGCTTTTAATGATTTCCATTCTTCTTCGGTAAAGTTTCCACGAATTGCAGCAGGAATTTCAGGACTTTCAGCAGGACTTCCACCTACTCCAAAAACAATCAATTTTTTCCGGCAGGGGAAAGAAGAGGTATCTGCTTTTTGAATCAGGCAAGATTTTTTTCCACCAGCCATGAACCAGCCACCAAATACAACTGCATCATATTCAGAAAGCCTCACTTTCTTAGCCTGCTTAAACTCTGCACATTCAGCCCCCCACTCACCGCTGATCCATTCTGCGTACCTTAATATTGATTTTAAACCGTTTTGTGATATAATTTCCCTTAGTTTTAGGAAATGGTGGGAGAAAACTTGAGTAATGGCACTTCTCCAGGAAAAGGGGGAGTTTCGGCACAGACATTTGAATATACCTCAGTAACAATTGAATCATTCTTTGACAAAGATGAAATGAAAAAGAATGAGGTCAAGACGGGTATTATTGTATTAACTCCACATCAAAATGATCTTGTAAACAAACTCATTGTAAAGCTCACTGAAAATGCCCCGGAAAAAATCGAAAGAATACAGTCCAGACTTGATGACGTAGAAAAACTTGCTGCAGCAATTGCCCAGTTCCCGTCACTTCTGGAAAGAACAAATATGACATCATCCGTCAGAACTCCTGAAGCCCTGGTTGAAAGCCTTGTTTCCTATCAGGATGATGGTGATACTACCCTTCACATGCCTTCAAAGGCTATTCTGGGAAAGGGATTCCTTGTAGCAAAAATTCATACTTTCTATTCCATGTCCCGTCTGGCAAAGCTTTATACAGATATGTCAGACAAGGAAGTTAAGGAATATACAGACGAAACTGTTTCCATGATGTTTACCCTCATGGCGGAAGACGTTTACATCAACCTGATTCATGATACAACTTTGTCTATGGACCTGCGCCGTCAGCTGGCAAATTCCCTGATTATTCTTTGGGAACACCGGGCTGACCAGACTATTTCTGATATTGCACCGGTTCTTCAGGAAGTCTGGTCTGCACGAAGAACCCTGGCTCCTGCTTTTGGAACAATGATGGGAACTTCAGAACTGCTTCTGGTAAGCCTTCAGATGGATGAACAGTGGACTCTCTTTATAAAAAAGCGTCTTGGAGATCCGGAAGTAAGCCAGGCAATGGAAGAATTCCTCTTTGGTATTTCCTATGAACAGATCGGCCGCCTCAGAAGCATCCTTAAGGAACAGGGAATCAGGGCCATTGGTCGTGATGAAGTAAGCGCCTATCTTGGTGAACACGTAAAGACAGATGTAAGCCTGGATTACAGGGACTTCTATCTGCTTTACACTGTCCGCAGGGATAATGCCCGTGCAAGACAGAGACTCCACCTTGAAGGTCCAAAGAAAACTCTTGAAGATCACTTTATCCGCTTTGTTCTGGAAGCCCAGCAGGAAAAACAGAATATGGATCCTGTTATTTCCGTCAGTTCAGACAATACAAAACTCTAGTACTTCAAAATAGTTTACCTCATATTATCAGAATTTAAGCACGGCTTTATTGAATACCAGGCCCTTTTTAAGTTATTATGGGGCGAGTTGTCCGGATATTTTTTCCAGGCAGACTCCCCACATCAATTTAACAAGGAAAGAATAATGCCGTATTCTGAACCTACAAATCTTGCAATAGTTGCATGCCCGGGTGGTGAATCGTTTGCAAACGAAGTAATCACACATTTACGCCACATGTACAAGCACCGCTTCACATTAAAGAGTGATGTAATTGCTAAGCGCTATGATCTTGAAAAAGACAAGCTGGTACAGCAGATTAACCTCGAAAATGATTTGAAGACAAGTGACTTATGTATCCGCGGAATGATCGACAAGTATCGTCCACCTGCATTCAAGGTTAATACAAGATTTACTTATTTTGCCAACGGAGAGTTCAAGGCTGAACTGCTTGACTGTATCCGTGGAAAAGACGTGTACATTTTTCAGGATGTAGAAAATCATGAACCTATCGCTATGAACGATGGAAAGAACATCATGCGTTTTTCAGTAAACGATCACGTGATGAATCTCCTTGTTACTATCGATGCAGTACGCCAGGCTGGAGCTGACTCCATTACTCTGGTTCTGCCGGTTTACCCTTACAGCCGCCAGCACAAAAAGAAGAGCCGCGAAGGCTTAACAGCAGCCCTCCTCGGCCACATTTACGAAATGATGGAAGTTAAGAGAATCATTACCCTGGACCTCCACTCACGTGAAATCGTAAATGCTTTCTCTCACACTCACTGTGAAAACCTCCACGCTTCTTACCAGATTATCAGGGAACTTGCAAAGGTTGTTGACCTGACAGGCAAGACAGAAGATCTGGTTGTAGTAAGTCCGGACACAGGAGCAATTGACCGTAACAAATTCTATGCAACCGGCCTTAAAAAGCCTCTTGCAATGATATACAAAGAAAGAGACTATTCTATTGTTACCCAGGATGCAAAAAACACAAACATTAAGAGCATTAAGCTTTTAGGTGACGTTAAGGGAAAGGTTGCTTTCCTTGCAGACGATATGCTTGGTACAGGTGGTACTCTTCTCAAGGCTATGACATTCCTTCACGAACAGGGCGCAACAAAAGTAATTGCAGCTATCAGCCTTCCATTCTTTACAGGAAATGCAATTGAACTTTTTGATGAAGCATACAAGAAGGGCCTCTTCTACAGAATCATTGGTACAAATGCTGTTTACCACGAAGAACTTCTTAAGAGGGAATGGTACATCAGTACAAACGTTTCAGGCTTATTTGCAAACGTTGTAACAAGACTGCACCATCAGCAGTCACTTAGCGATCTTCTGGATAACCGTTCAATCATCGACAAGCTGATTAAGGTTTCAGATCCTGATTCAAAAAAGGATGACGCTAAAACAATCGAAAAAGAGTAAGCAGAAATAAAAGAAAAGGTCATGTTTTGCAGATTTTTTTCTTCAGAACATGGCCTTCATTTTCATCCGGCCATTGAAAAATCATCAGCAATAAAATCATTTTAACGGGAAGCAGAATAAGCTTTATGAATTTAAAGACAGTCTTAAGCGTAGACATTGGGAGCTCTTCTTTAAAAGCGGCAATCATAGACAGCCGGGGCAAAGTTCTGGCAAAAAGCCGCATGCCTTATCTCCCATCACCTTCTGAAAACTACTCTGCTGCAAAAGACTGGGAAAAGTTTTTCTATCTTGCTGCAGACGAATGTATGGAAAAAGCAGGTCTTCTGCCTGACGCCGTCTGTATCAGCGGAAACGGCCCAACTCTGGTAAGCCAGGACGGAACAACTCTTTTGTGGAGCCACAAGGTTGAACAGAATTCACCTTCCCTTTTTATTCCCCGGATTTTATATTTCATAAATAATTTCACGGAAAGTTTTTCATCAACAAAATATCTCTTTTCCGGCCCTGAATACCTAATTTATCAATTAACAGGAAAGGCCCTCACGATTCTTCCGGAAGAAAGATACCTTACCGCTTACTGGACTGAGGAAAAACTTAGGGAAGCAGGTCTTTCATCCAGGGACATTCAAAAACTTCCTCCCTACCAGGCACCTGGAACTCAAGCAGGCACAATGCTTCTGAAAGGAAAAAGCGTTGCAGTTTATACCGGTGCGCCTGACTTTGTAAGTGCCCTCATCGGAACTGCTACAGTCAGTCCACTTAAATTATGCGACAGGTCTGGTTCAAGCGAAGGCCTGAATTTGTGTACCGAAAATCCTCTTTCAGATCCAGAACTCCGCACCCTTCCTTCGGCCATAAAACCTTTGTGGAATCTGTCCTATCTCATTCCCCAGAGCGGGGCACCTTTTGAAAAATACAAAAAATCCCTTGAAGAACACGAGGGAAAAAACTTAAGCTACAGCGAACTTATTGAGCTCTGCCTGCACCAGAAGGAAGCCATTTACCTTGAAGGCCGGGCCCTTATGATAGAAATTGCCCGTAACGTAAAGAAGGGGCTGGATATATTAAGAAAAGTCTTAAATGCACAAAACCTCCAGCTTCCGGATAAAATGATTGTTACCGGCGGCCAGGCAAAGAATCTGGAATGGCTTCAGTTAAAAAGTTCAATCTGCGGAATGGAACTTCTTGTTCCTGAATGCACTGATGCAGAACTTACAGGAGATGCAGTTTTTGCTTTTACAGGCATGGGGCTCTTTACAAGTTTTGCCCAGGGAGCTGAAGAACTTTGCAGAATCCAGAGGAGCATAAAACCTCAGGACTGCCCTTTTTAAGTTCAGGCGGCTTAACATTTTTGATTCAGGATTATTGAAATGGAAATATATAAAATTCCTCGGAATACAAAAGCAATTATATTTGACATAGACGGAACTCTTTACAACAGCGATGAGTATGTTGCTGAACAGGTTGACGTGCAGATCCGCTACTGGTCAAAACTGAAAGGAATCAGCGCTGACCAGGGAAGAAAGCTTATGGAAGATTTCCGCAGGGAATGGTCAAAAAACCATCAGGGAAAGAAAATCAGTCTGGGGAATGCATTTACCCACTTTGGAATTGATATTGATACAAGCATCCGCTGGCGTAATCAGCTTATGAGGCCTGAAGACTATCTTTCTACGGACACAAAACTGATTCTGGCACTGGAGGAGCTGAAGGCAGAAGGCATTAAGATGATTGCCGTAACCAATAACCCGGTAGAGGCTGCCCGAAAAACCTTAAAGGCTGTTGGAATTGATTTCCTCATTCCCCATATTGTGGGACTGGATACATGTCATCTGTCAAAACCTGCCCGCCCCATGCTGGACAAGGCTCTGGAAATTCTCAACTGCAAGGCGGAAGATGTTATTTCAATTGGTGACCGCTACGACATTGACCTGGCCCTGCCTCTTGAAATGGGAATGGGAGGAATTGTTGTAGCAGGAGCTTTTGAACTTTATGATCTGCCTGCCCTGCTGAGAAAAAAATCATCCTGAATACAAAAAAAACGTAATTTTTTTTACTTTCGAAAGTCCCCATTTATTGTGTACTTTTTAATTTTATCCTAAATAAAACACTATTTGTGGGTTAAAAGCCTATTTATGTCATTGAATTAAAAGGGATAAAGGTTTATATTAAAACCATAACAAACATGGTTCACTCTCACGTTTGTGAGTTTTGAATTTAACTATCCAAAGAGGTTTTATTATGATCCAGAAAGAAGAATGGAACGGCTTCAAAGGTCGTTTGTGGAAGGAAGAAGTCAATGTACGCGACTTCATCCAGAACAACTACACACCTTATGATGGTGATGCAAGCTTCCTCGCTGGTCCAACAGCAGCTACAACAAAGCTGTTTGATGAACTCCAGAAATTACAGAAGGAAGAACACAATAAGAAGTCTATCGGATTAGACGGAAAAGAAAGAACAGGTGTTCTTGATATGGACACCGATATCGTAACAGGTCTTACAGCTCACAAGCCTGGATACATCTGCCCTGAGGGTAAGGATCTTGAACAGGTTGTAGGTCTCCAGACAGACAAGCCTTTAAAGAGAGCCTTCATGCCTTATGGTGGAATCAAGATGGCTGAACAGTCATGCGAAATGTACGGTTACAAGCCAAATCCAGAACTCCACAAGATTTTCACAGAATACCACAAGACACACAACCAGGGTGTATTTGATGTTTACACACCAGAACACCGCGCTGTACGTTCAGCACACATCCTTACAGGTTTGCCTGATACATACGGACGTGGACGTATCGTTGGTGACTACCGCCGTGTAGCACTTTATGGTATTGACTTCCTCATCAAGGAAAAGCAGAAGGACTTCGACAACATCGGTGATGGCACAATGACCGAAGAAGTTATCCGCCTCCGCGAAGAAGTTACAGACCAGATCAACGCCCTCAAGGGTCTTAAGGAAATGGCTGCCCTCTATGGTTTCGATATTTCTAAGCCAGCTAAGACAGCAAAAGAAGCATTCCAGTGGCTCTACTTTGGTTACCTGGGTGCAGTAAAGACACAGAACGGTGCTGCTATGTCAGTAGGTCGTGTTTCTACATTCCTCGACATTTACATCGAACGTGATATGAAGGCTGGAGTTCTTACAGAAGAAAAGGCTCAGGAACTTGTTGACCACATGGTAATGAAGTTCCGCATGGTACGTTTTGCACGTATCGAAAGCTACAACCAGCTCTTCTCTGGAGACCCAATCTGGGCAACTCTTGAAGTTGGTGGTCTTGGACAGGATGGCCGCTCAATGGTAACAAAGAACGACTACCGTTTCCTCCACACACTGGAAAACATGGGTCCTTCACCAGAGCCTAACATGACAGTTCTCTACTCAAAGAGACTTCAGGACAACTTCCGCAAGTACGCTGCAAAGATTTCTATCGATACATCTTCAATTCAGTACGAAAATGATGATGTAATGCGCCCAATCTGGGGTGATGACTACTCAATCTGCTGCTGTGTATCTGCAACAAGAACAGGTAAGGAAATGCAGTTCTTCGGAGCTCGCGCTAACCTTGCAAAGGCTCTCCTCTACGCATTCAACGGTGGTAAAGACGAAGGCCTCAAGAAGGGTATGCAGATTGGTCCTGAATATGCACCAATCACAGATGATGTTATCGATGCATCTAACTACCCAATGGTTGTTCGCAAGTACAAGGCAATGCTCGAATGGCTGGCTGATGTTTACGTAAACGTACTCAACGCTATCCATTACATGCACGATAAGTACTACTACGAAGCAGAAGAACTTGCTCTTGAAGATACAGATGTTCAGAGAACATTCGCTACTGGTATTGCAGGCTTCTCTCACGTTGTTGACTCTCTGTCAGCAATGAAGTACGCAAAGGTTCACGTTAACCGCGAACAGGTTGAAGTTAAGGACAAGGCTGGTAACGTAATTGATACAGTTACTCTTGTTAAGGACTTCACAGTAGAAGGCGACTTCCCACGCTACGGTCAGGATGATGATCGTGCTGATGATATTGCAGTTGAACTCCTCAAGACATTCATGAATATGATCAGAAAGCACCCAACATACCGCAATGCTGAACCATCAACATCTATCCTTACAATTACATCTAACGTTGTATATGGTAAGGCAACAGGTGCTCTCCCTAACGGACGTCCAGCAGGCGCTCCATTCTCACCAGGTGCTAACCCATCTTACGGTGCAGAAACAAAGGGTCTTATCAAGTCTTTGAACTCAGTTGCAAAGCTTCCATACCACTACGCACTGGATGGTATTTCAAATACTCAGACAATCAACCCAAGTGCTCTTGGTCACGATGAAAACGAACGCATCGAAAACCTTGTTAACGTTCTTGACGGCTACTTTGATATGGGACCAGAATCTGGCCACACTGGAGCTCACCACCTGAACGTAAACGTATTTGGTGTTGAAAAGCTTAAGGACTGCCAGGCTCACCCAGAGAAACCTGAATACGCTAACTTCACAGTTCGCGTTTCTGGTTACGCAGTTCGCTTCATCAACCTTACAAAGGAACAGCAGGACGACGTTATTGCTCGTACTTGCCACGCTTCTCTGTAATCTTGAAGCATCAGGTTCCTGTAAAGGCAGGGCCTGATAAAAAGCCCCCGTCTTGATTTTCTTTCGAATTTCAAAGCGGGGGCTTTTCATTTTAACGGGCCTTAGCCTGAAGGGCTCTCTTTCTTACAACCTCTTCATTTTTTTCATCCTTAATCCGGAAATCTTTTCTGGAATAAAAATCATTTGGTGTGTCCCAGATAACAGGCACAATCTTTTCATCCATCAGTTTGCCCAGATAGTAGTCCAGGCATTCATGACTTTCGTTGTATTCTTCATAGGCATTGTCAGGAATAACCTTTTTCCATCCCACATAGGATGCGGTACATTCTCCCATAAAAACAGGGATTCCTTTATTTAAGAAGCGTTTTTTCAGTTTACCAATCTGATCATCAATGTAGTAAATCCAGGTCTGAGTTCCGATTTCTCCAGTCCAGAACATTGTATTGTCCACATAGTGAACGGAAACCATAAGCTTATCTTCAGCAGAATCCTTTGGCATTACAAAACGGTCACTGGAAGTAAGGTCAATGTTTGTCCAGATTCCGCTTACCACAAGTACCCGGTTCCGGTTATTTCCCCCGGTTGAACGAACTGCACTTACAAAAGCCTGATTCAAAACCTTTGCCATTTTATACTGCTGATCCTGAGTCAAATCCGTAAGTTTACCCAGGGAATTAAACTGCTGACCTCCAATGTATTCGTTAAATCCTTCAAAAATAAGTTTTTCCCCGTAATTTGCAAAGTAAGAAGCAATCTGAGTCCAGAGATTGGTAAAAATCAACTGACAGTCTTCAAGGGTATTTCTGCGGATTACAAATTCGTCAAAATGATGAATATTTACAACGGCGTACAAATCATCCTTCATACAATAGTCCACAATTTCCCTCACTCTGTTCAAAAGAAGTGGATTTATTGTCCAGGTATCATCATTAACCATCATATTTCCCCAGAAAACCGGGATGCGCACCGTATCAAAACCGGCAGCCTTCATTCCGTCAATAATTTCCTGAGTTGTTTCAGGGGCACCCCAGCAGCTTTCGTATCTGGAAACATCAGCCCCCTGATCAACAGGCCAGCGGTAAGTTATCTGGGCACAATTTGTTGCGTCATAAGCTTCCATTGTGTTTCCCAGATTAAGTCCCAGATTCATATCATCAGCAATCCAGTTCGCATCATGAAAAATTCCATCCCCGGTGTAAGGAGTCTGAACAGCTTCCAGGACCAGAGGCTTTTCAATTTTAACTCTTGAGTTTTCCACATTGTGACTGCTTGTACAGGCTGTAAAAGAAAAGGCCAGCAGAAATGCAAATGCTGACAGAGCTTTCAATTTATTAACTTTGTTTTTTGATTTGATTTTCATAAAGTGATTCCTCATTTTAAAAATTTTTACCCGTATGGGGATTAAACCTATTTTCATTCCCTTCCGTATAATTAGATACAGTAAATATTTAAGTTCTTAACATTGATTTTTTTTGATTATTTCCTCTATCTGTGCTAGACTCTGCATACACTTTGGACAAGAGGTAATTATGGAAGGATACGTACACCAGCTTGAAAGCTTCGGCTGCGCAGACGGCCCGGGCTCAAGATTCATCATCTTTTTTTCAGGATGTCCCCTTCGCTGTAAATTCTGCCACAACCCTGACACATGGGACATGACAAAAGGAACTCTCTATTCCACAGACCAGCTGATACAGGAAGCACTTAGCTGCAGAAGTTACTGGGGCAAAAAGGGAGGCATAACAGTTTCCGGCGGAGAACCTCTCTTTCAGATTGATTTTTTACTGGAACTTTTTCAGAAGGCAAAGGAAAAAGGTATAAATACCTGCATTGATACCAGCGGCGCCTGCTTTACAAAGGAAAGTCCATGGTTTGACAAGTTCCAGAAACTCATGGAAGTTACAGATGTTCTGCTTATGGACATTAAGCATATGGATGAAGAAGCTCACATCGAACTTACAGGCCAAAGCGGCAAAAACATCCGGCAAATGTTTGAATATCTGGACAAAATCAATAAGCCAATCTGGATACGCCAGGTTCTTACACCGGGAATTACAGATTCAGTGGAATATTTAACAAAGGCCAGGGATTTTATCCGCACACTCCACAATGTTTACCGGGTTGAGGTTCTTCCATACCACGGTCTTGGAGAAATGAAATACAAGGAGCTTGGGATTCCTTACCCCCTTGCAGGCCTTGAATCTCCAACAGAAGAAAGCGTTAAGCAGGCAAGAGAAATTCTTGAATGCGAAAAATATAAGCGCTACCTGGAAGCATAAAATATATAATCCCCCCATCTTTAAACCTGATGGGGCGGAATTTTCCCCCGGGGATTTCCCCGTCATGAAAGTTAAATTTACTTCAAAAAATAATTTTTATTTTTTTTCAAATCTGCATAAATCCTTATAATTGAAAGAGTTAGCCTCAAAAAATCCTAAAAAAGGGTTTTGACAAAACTATAACAATGTTTTATATTTCGTGTGAATAAAAAAATATTACCTATTATACCTAGGTTAATACTATGTTTTATAGGTAAATTAATTACAAAACATGAAACTGTTGAAACATACAACTACAACAGTTCATTCAAAAATAAGGAGTAAAAAATGAAAGCAGTAAAATTCATTTTTGCAGCAACAGTTGCAGCACTGGTTTCTTCAGCAGCATTTGCTGAAGGTTGGAGCGTTAGTGGTAACTACCGTGGAACAGCAGAAGGATTTTTCCGGAAGACTATTATTGATTCAACAAATGATTCATCTGAAACAAACCAGTTCCAGACATTTGCATTTAACGGTGGATACAATCTTGGTACTTATGCAGGTTTTGGTCCAAACAGATTGCGCTTAAACCTGAATTACGATGGTGAACTTGCAGGTTTTACCTTCCGTTATCAGAGTGGAACTGCTTGGATCTCAGATTCAAACATTAAGTTTGCACAGGCATATATCAACCTGGTAGACGGTCTTGTAACTCTTGAAGGTGGTTTACTCGTTGACAACCACACAGGTACAGACGGTGACATCGGTTATGCAATCGCTGATGGAGAATTTGGTGTTCGTCTTAACGTTTCTCCAGTTGAAGGCCTTGATATTAACGCTGTAATTGCAGGTTCAGGCGATCCTACCTATGGTTTTGCTGCAAAGTACACAAACGATGCATTCAGCGTAGTAGCTGGTTACACACCAAGTGAAAAGGAACTCTATGCAGGTGCTTCTTTAACAGCATTTGAACCAGTTTCTGCAATTGGTGAAGTTGTTATTAACCACGACACAGGAGCTCTTACATTCGGTGAAACTGTAAATGTAACATTGGGCAGTCTGGGCTTTGGTTTTATTGCAACAGAAGCAAAGGAAAACAGCGATGCAGACTTTACATTTGCTTTGTCCCCATATGTTTCATACGACTTAAGCGGAGTTATAACAGAAGGCCTTTCTACAGGTCTGGATGTAGCATACAAATACAATGGAGAAAACAATTACTCTGTTAAGGTTACTCCAGAAGTAACTTACAAGGTTGGTGCAGGTGCTGTACAGCTCTACTACTCATTCATTATATTACGCACAAATACAACAGCCCACAACGAAACAAATGTAATCGGTCTTGCTTACAAGGTTAACTTCTAATCATTAGAAGCTCTTAAAAAGCTTTAATTAGTATGCCGGTATGGAGTGCATTACAAGCTCCATACCGGCTTTTTTTATAACTCTATCCCTCCTTTTATACAGTAAAATTTTCCAGTGCTGCTTTTTTGTGTGAAAAAAATAACATTTTTGTAACTAATTGACGTTTTTATTGTTTTTGATTATTTTCTAAAAAGTCGGAGTAAAATCCACAAACAAAATAATAGGAGCGTTTTTTATGAAAAAGATTACAAAGAGCATTCTCGCTGTAATTGCAGCTGCATCTGTTGCAGCACTCGCATTTGGAGAAGAAACAGCTGACCACCATGGTAAGTTCTACAACAAGATTTCTTCTGGAATCGTTAATATCCATACAGACTCTGGTGAAACAGAATTTGCTGGAATCAAAGACAAGGCCTCTATTGATGTATTGTCAGGAAGAGTTGATGCAGGTATCACTGCAAGCTTTACATTAAAGCAGCTGACAGATTCTACAGACCCATCTAACCCTTACAACTACTTCTCACTGGGTAATGGTAATGTTGATGGTTTTAATCTTGAAGACTGGTACCTTGAATTCCGCCCTCTTAAGAATCCAAACTTCTTTACAATCGGTTTCCATGATGCAATCTACTTTGCAGGTTCTTACCTCCCTATCGCAGGTGCAAACTATGCAAACGGTAACTTCGGTTCAGATGTAGTATTCGTTCTCCGCCCAATCCAGGGAATCAGAATTGCAGCAGGTTTCGACCTCACTTCACTTTTTGGTTACAAGCAGGACGTTGTTAACCAGTACCCAGTAGTTAACTTTGGTGCTGACTGGACATACGGCGACCTCTTCTCTGTAGGATTAGCTGTTCGCAACCCAATCAACGCATCTGGTACAAATGACATGGGCATTGGTATTGGTGCAACATTCAACGCAACAAAGGACCTCGCATTCTCTGTAGGTTACTCTTTCAACGATGCAGACGGCATTGCTGACATTAAGGGTGAAAACCTTCTTACAGTAGGAGCTACAGCAAATGTAGCAATCGTTGCTCTTTCAGCTGATTTCGCAGCTGCACTTCCAGCAGAAAAAGTTACTTCTGACAGAGAAGTATACTTTGCTTTCGATGCAGACGCTACAATCAATGAAAAGGTTGATGCAGGTCTTACATTCTGCGCATGGATTGACACAGACAACGATTCAACAAATCAGTTCGAAATCACTCCATATGCAAACTTTGGTCTCAAGAACCACAAATTTGGCGTAGCAGTTGATTTCAACGTTGAAGGTGAAGCTTTAACAATCAGCTTCCCAGTTTACTGGAAAGTTTCATTCTAATCTGAAGAATATTTAGTTTAGATATGGCCCGGATTTATTTCCGGGTCTTTTTTTTTTGCAATTTTTTTTAATAAGTGCTTGACATTTTCCTCTAGTTAGCGTAAGTTAACATCGTTAGTTAGCAATATCTAACTGTTTAACCTGAATATAAGTGGGGGCTTGACGGGTATTCTCCTTACACAGCCACAAACAGACTATCAGTAAGCCCTCACTTCTTTTTTACGGTTATATTTTTTTGAGGACAACATGAGTTTTGAGCAGACAGTTATACAATGTGCTTCACCGGCTCTCTGCGGATTAAAGCCGGCAAATCTTTTTTCCATCAGAACTGAAATGCTTGAAGAAGCCCGTGATTATCTTTCAAATCTTAAAAGAACAATTAAATGTCAGGGGAAAGATATTCTGATCATACAAAGAGGCTCTTCAACTAAACTGCTCTTTGTATACGACGTAAAACTTTTAAGTGAAGTGTTAAAAAATTATGAGGCCATCTTCTACCTCAAGTCCAAAGGTTATCCAGTGGAAGATGGTTTTATATCTCTTCTTGAAGAACTGGTTCGCCGCCTGACAGATGAAAGAGAGTTTCCCCATGAGATAGGAATTTTTCTGGGCTATCCTATGGAAGATGTAATCGGCTTTGAAACTTTCGGAGGAAGGAACTGTCTTTATCACGGCAGCTGGGCTGTTTATTCAAATGTGGAGAGGGCCAGAAAGCAGATGAATCTTTATTCCGATTGTTGTATGGCCTGCAGCAGAATGCTGGAAAAAGGAATTAAGATTTCTGAAATCGAAAAAAATTACAGGTTTATGAAAAAAGCTAAAGGAAACTTCTAAAAACTTAAGTTTTTGAAGGTAACGTTGAAAATCAAAACCATGGAGGAAAATATGAAAAAGGCAGTTGTTTATGCCAGCACAACAGGTAATACAGAGGCTATGGCCAATGCTGTAATTGAAGGAGCAAAGGAAAGTGGAGCTGAAGTTTACTCAGCAACAGCAGATTCAGCAGACGGAGCAGAAGTTGCATCCGCAGATGTAATCTTCCTTGGCAGTCCTGCTATGGGAGATGAAGTTCTGGAAGACAGTGTGGAAGATTTTTATAACAATATTGAATCATCCCTCAATGGAAAGAAAGTTGCTATTTTCGGTTCTTACGACTGGGGTGACGGACAGTGGCTCAGAGACTGGGCAGATCGTCTTAAGAATGCAGGAGCAGAAGTTATTAATGGAGAAGGCCTTAAGATTAATCTTACTCCAGATGACGATGGTCTTGCTGAATGCAAAAAGCTTGGAGCAATGAACTAATCCCCGATTTTTGCATTTTATACAATTCAGGTGTGCGTTAGCCCGATAGATGAAAGTTTTTCACTGTCGGGCTGTTTTTTTTGCGGGCAGTTTACCAAAGGGCGTTTTCCTACTATTCTTAGGAGAGAAAATCAATTCAAAAAATATTGGAGTATAAATGGAGAACGAAGAACTTATTGTTTTTACTGATGGAGGCTGTCAGGGAAATCCTGGGCCTGGTGGATGGGGCTGCGTAATTCTGGATCAGGGGAAGGAATTTCAGTATTCCGGTGGAAAAAAACAGACAACAAATAATCAGATGGAACTTACTGCTGCAATTGAGGCTCTCAGACAGATTTGTGAAAATCCACAATGGAAAAATCGTCCTGTAAAAGTTTTTTCAGACAGTCAGTATGTTAAAAATGGCATTACCTCCTGGATAAAAAAATGGAAGCTTAACGGCTGGAAAACTGCCGCAAAAAAGGATGTGCTGAATAAAGAACTCTGGGTTCAGCTTGATGCCTACTATTCTTCCCTCAATGTACAGTGGAGCTGGGTAAAGGGACACGCCGGCATTAAATACAATGAAATGTGCGACCAGCTGTGCGGAAAAGAGATAGGAAAACTTCTTTAATTATTTCAAATTTGATATATACTTAAATGTATGAAGAAAAAAATAGCGGTTTTAACATCAGGCTGGGCACTTGATTTTGTTACTTCCATGCTGGAGGGAATGAAAGAAGCAGCGGCCGGATGTAATACCGATTTATATGTTTTTTTGGCCTACAAATTTTACGAACCTAACGGAGACCCAAATACCACAGGATTTGCAGTTTACGATTTAATCAACTATCAGGATTATGATGGTATTATCATTACTCCAAATTTTTTTAACGATGACGAAAGGGCTGAAGCAGAAAGAAAAAAAATCCTCAAGTCCGGAGTTCCCGCAGTAAGTATTAACAAACCTATGGAAGGGTTGAGTTTTATTTCTGCCATAAACCATGACGTATACCGGGACTTAATTTCCCACTTGATTGAGAAACATAATTGTAAAAATCTTGCCTTTATTGGCGGCCCCTTTAACGAATCCGGTGCAAAATCCAACTACGAGGCTTTTCTTCAGGCCTTGGAATCCCACAATCTTACTGCAAAAAAAGAACAGATTTTCATCCACGGAGACTGGTCTTACAACTGGGCCTATGATGTTGCCCAAAAACTGCTGGAAGATCCGGAGAAAATTCCAGACGGAATTGTATGTATAAATGACCTTGCTGCAATGGCAGTGGAAAGAGTTGCCACAGAAAAAAATATTTCTATTCCACAGGAACTGAAAGTTATTGGATTTGATAATATTGAACTTGCATCTACAATCATTCCTTCAATTACAACAGTAACAAGCGACGGAGATAGAATGGGAGCCGAAGCAGTTAAAGTTATTCTTGAAGGAATAAAGGAGCCTGTTGTACGGACAGTTGAGGCCCGGCCTATATACAGACAAAGCTGCGGCTGTCAAAGTTCAGTTTCTGAAACTCAGGTTAAATTCAGTCAGCGTTTCCACGGAGAACTTGAAGATTCCCAACGGTTTACCAGCCACCTCCGTCACCTGGAAGACATATTCATCCGCCACGAAACAATGTACGAACTTTGTAAGCATCTCCAGTATTATTTTGCTTACAGGCACAATTTTGAAGGTTACGATATGGCAATTCTTCTTAATGAAGATGTGGCCAGGGAGCTGGAGAAAGGAGTTGAAAGTAAGAACGCAGGACCTGTCTACGGAAAAAAAATGCGGACTCTGGTTAATCTTGTGGATGGAAATGCCGTTCCCTGTAAAACAATCCAAACCCGGGACCTTATTCCGGAAAGCCTGAAAACTGAAGAAAATGCCCTTTATCTTTTCCTGCCTGTTTTCAATCAGAAAATTGTTCACGGATACTATGTGAGCCGAAACTATACAGGTCTTTTGAAAAATAAAAATGCTTATAACTGGACCCGTAATTTTGGAGCAATCATTGAAAAGTTCCGGCAGACTTCGGCCTACCGCAGCATGAGTCAGCAGCTGCTTTTACTTTCAACACAGGACTCTCTTTCAGGGCTTTTAAACAGAACAGGGCTGGACATTTACGCCCAGAAACTTTTTGAAGAAAACATTTCACAGAATAAATCTACAGAAATTATTTTTGCAGATATTAACAACATGAAACTGATTAATGACAAACACGGGCACATCTACGGAGATATAGCAGTTAAAACTGTAGCCGAAACAATCCGGGAAGTAATTCCTCCAGGCTACCTTTCAATCCGCTACGGAGGCGATGAATTTGTAATCATCGGACAAAGGAAGGGAAAAATAAACTACTCTGAAAAAATTCAGACTGACCTGGAAAAGCGCAGCAACAAAATGGCACTGCCTTTCAAACTTACGGTCAGCCTGGGTCAAAAGATTTTTAAAGCCGGCAAAGAAACTTCCCTTGATCAGGCAATCAGGGAAGTTGATCAGATTATGTACCAGCAGAAAATTCTTTTTCATAAAAGCAAAAAGTGATTTACAGTTCTTCCGCTTTAAGGACAAACATCTTTATTCCTTCACTGCTAAACTTTTCTTTAACTGCTTTTATAACTTTTTTTACAGTATCCAGATCCTTATCTTCAACATAGGAAATAAGGAGAAAATTTGTTTCCGGCCAGGTAGAGGTTCCCATCTTGCGGTCATCCCCTCCCCTTCCGTAAACCAGAGGAATTGTTGAGTAATAAATATCCGGAATGTAGTTTTCCAGAGCTTCTGTAATATCTTCCTCAACAGATTTATTTGAAAATATTTCTACACGATACATTTTTTACCACCTTACTCTTTGCCAGCAGGAGTTTTTTCAAAATCAGGATTTGCCCTGGCTTCAACCATTCCAGTTTCACCATCAATCTGGATAACTTTATTTTTTCTCCGCTTTGAATACGGCTTCATTATGAGAGAATAAAATACCGGAATGAAGAAAAGGGTTATAAACGTAGAAGAAGTTAATCCTCCGACTACAGCAAGTCCAATCGGCTGAACCAATCCTGCAGAACCACTGTTTGCAAAGCACATTGGCAGCATGCCCAGAATAGTTGTGAGGGTTGTCATCAATACAGGACGAAGTCTGCTGCTTCCGGCTTCCAGACAGGCCTTTCTTAAAGTAACACCTCTGTCCACAAGAAGGTTTGTATAATCCACAAGAATAATACCATTATTTACAACAATACCTACCAGCATTATAAGACCGATTGCAGAAAGAAGAGAGAATGGCTGATTGATAATTTTGTAAATTCCAATTACACCAATTGAAAGGAAAGGAATTGTGGTTATGTTGATTAACGGAGCCTTGAAACTTTCATAGGTTGCGGCCATTACACCAAAGACAAGAAGAATTGCAAGAAGAATCATCTTTATGTAAAGAAAACGCTGTGTCTTCATTTCTTTAGCGGAACCTTCATAACTAATGCTTATTCCGTCTGGTATGATGAAACTTTCAGCTATTCCCTTCTGGATTTCTCTTTCGATTTCAGAAGTATTTCTTTCTTCATTAAGATTTGTTGCAACAACATGAACTATTCTGGATCTGTTTTCATGATTGATGGAAACAGGACCAAAGCCTTTCTTTACGGAAGCAAAGCTGGAAACAGGTACAAGACCTGCAGATCCGGCTACATAAATATTTTCAAGATTTACGGTGCTGCTCCTGTCAGAAGGCTGAAGCATTACATATACAGAATATTCTTCACCATCTTTTCTGAAAGTAGTTGCGGCTGTACCCTGAATGCTGGCTGAAATTTCATTTGCAACAGTGTAAACATTTACGCCCATATTGTAAGCCCGGGCACGGTCAATTTCAATTTCAATCTGAGGAAGGCCTTCATTTGTATCAATTGCAGGTTCACCAATATCCGGAATTTTTTCCATTACTTCTTTTACCTGGCGGGCAACTGCCATGGCAGAATCAAGACTTGCACTTCGGATTACAACATCAAAATCATCACCTGTCATCTGCCCCCTCATGCCCCGTCCAAAAGTGAATGTGACATTTGGAAAATCGTTAAAGTGAGCACGCAATTTATTTTGAATGGCAATTATTTCAGCAGTTTTCGTATCGCTGTCAGGCAATGTGATTTGAATTGAACCTGAATAAGATGAGCCGCTTCTACCACCAGAGCCGATACTTGTAATTAGATACTTGTATCCGGAAACTTCTTCTTCAACAATTTTCTGGAAATCCATTACAAGCTGACTTGTTTCTTCTATATTTGTACCGATTGGCAGCGTCATTGAAACTGTAACGCTGTCTGCAGAACCGTAAGGCATCATTATCATTGTCATTGTAGGAATCATTGCAAGACTGATTAAAAGAATGCTTACACAAATTATAATTGTAACCAACCTGTAGCGGAGAGCTTTTTTAAGAAGAAATCTATACCCCTGTCTGATTTTATCCTGCACAAAATTAAATCCGCCGTAAAGAGTTTTAAAGACTACTGAGCGGACAGGCTTTTCGTTTCTGTTTGTAAGAGGAAGAACAAATCCTGCAAGAACAGGAACAAGGAAAACTGCAACCAGCAGGGAACTTGCCAGAGAAATGATTATTGTAAAAATAATATCCTTAAACATCTGCCCCATAAATCCCAGATCCTTCATAAAAAGCAGGAATGGAATAAATACACAGATTGTAGTTAAGTTACCGGAGAATACAGACATAAGCATTTCCTGGCTTCCCAGAATTGCGGCAACTTTAGGTTTAGTTCCCCTGGACCGGTAAGCGTAAATATTATCAATCATAACAATTGACGCATCTACAATCATACCAATGCCAAGAATAAGTCCTGTAAGAGTCATCATGTTAAGGGTGATACCTGCAAAACTCATACAGAGCAGAGTGATTACAATTGAAAGAGGAATAGAAATTCCAATGATGATTGTTGATTTAAATGAGCAGAGGAATATCCATAGAATTATAATCGCAAGTATTAATCCTTCAATTCCGGATTTTACCAGAGTGGAAATTGTATCACGAATGCTGACTGTTTCGTCCTGAATGATTTCCAGATAAACGTCACTTGGCAGCAGAGTTTTTACCTGCTCAATTTTTTCGTAAACTCCATCTGCAACTGCAACAGAGTTTTCTCCTGACTGCTTGGAAATACTCATATAAACACCAGGCACACCGTTAATGTAAACCAGGCTGGTTGTATCAGAATATCCCATATAGGCCCGTCCGATATCTGAAATCTTAACATCATAACCGTTACGGGTTGTAACAACAGTATCATTTATTTCCTGAACTGACTGGTATTCCCCCACAGTTCGAATGGAATAATCAGTTTTATTTTCTGTAATTGAACCGCCGCCTAATTCAAGATTCTGTCTTGAAAGAACAGAGGAAACTCCTGTAAGAGTGAGACCGTATGCCTGAAGACGATTTTGATCAAGTTCAACACGAACCATGGCAGTTCTACCACCCATTACGCCAGCTTCAGCCACACCATCTGCCTGTTCAAGAACATCTGCAACTGTGTTTTCTGCAATTGCTTTCAGTTCATCTGCAGAACGGTTGCCTCTTATGGCAATACGCATAATCGGTCTGGCATTGGAATCCATCTTGAAAATAGAAGTAGAAGCTTTGTCAGGAAGCCTGCCCCTTACCCGATCCAGTTTATCACGCACATCATTTGCGGCAATATCAAGATTTGTTCCAAAATTGAATTCCAGGGAAACACGACAACCTCCTTCATAAGAGGTTGAATTGATTGATTTAAGATTGTTTAAGGAAACAAGGGAATCTTCAAGTACGGAAGTAACAGACTTTTCAACTGATTCAGGACCTGCATTTGGATAAGAAGCAGAAACTGTCAGGTAAGGCATATCCGTATCCGGCATAAGACTGACAGATACGTTGGAAACAGTAAAAAGCCCCATAAGGAAAAGTAAAGAAAAGACTATCAGACAAAGAATTGGATGTTGTAAAGTTTTTTCACTGAGCATAAATCTCTCCTTATTCCTGGCGGCTCTTTGCTACATCAATGATTCTTGCACCTTCACTCAAATTCCTCATACCTTCAATTACAATTTTTTCGCCTTCTTCAACTCCAGTTAAAAGCTGAATCATATTATCAACAGAATGTCCGGTAGTTACAGGTCTGAGTGTTACAAGTTCTTTTTCTTCATTAATAACCCATACATTTTCTACATTATTTTTTTCTACAATTGCATCCACTGGAACTGTTATAGCTCCGGAATAGTCGTAAGTATAAAGCTTGATTCTTGCAAACATACCGGCGTTAATTCTTTCATCTTTTTCATCAAATCGAAGAATTATCTGCTTTGTTCTGCTCACTGAATCCAGGACCGGACTGACATGAGCTACAGTTGCAGTAAAAATTTCATCTCCGTAGGCTTCCAGTTTTACTTCAGCTTTAAGTCCGGGAGCAAGGGCTGCAACATAGCGTTCAGAAATATTTGCACTTATCTGTAAAGTTGATGTGTCTCCAATCACAGTAATTACTGAGGATTGATTTACTTTTGTTCCCGCAGCAACAGGAGTCTGAGTTACTGTACCAGTAATTGGAGCATAAACAGGAGAGTTTGCGTACTGACTTCCAGGGGTTGAAGGATCAACATATGCAATAAGCTGTCCCCTGCTGACCTTATCCCCCAGATTAACTCTTACGGAAACCAGACGACCTGCCATATCCGGCAAAACATTTACGGAAGAAAGTGCAGAGATTTCTCCATTTGTAATTACATAATCATTTAAGGTTTCAATTTTACCGGTTTGAGATTTTACAGAGACAGGCATACTTCCATCGTCCCAGGGACCGCCCCACTTTCCCTTTTCTTTTTTTCCTAACAAAAAGGATAATAAAACTCCTACAATTGTACCAATAACAAGAAGAACACAGATTACAATAATTAATGCAGCAAGTCCCACCCGCCTTTTCTTTGTAAAATCCTCTTCTTTTACATCGTCTTTAATAATTTCGTTTGCCATTTTTCACAATCCTCAGTTTTGTTTTTCTTGATTATTTATTTACAGTTTTTAAATTTTCAAAGTTACTTTCCAAAAGTTCCATAAGGAAGTCCCAGTGCATCTTCCAGATTTAATACAACTACTGCCATATTGTAGGCTTCAAGCTGCAGATTAACTCTGGCAGAAAGAAGGGAATTCTGTGCAGACTGAAGGGACAGAATATCCTTTGTTCCCTGATTGTAAGCATCCTGGGTAAGCTTATAAGTCTGACTCGCAATCGTAATTGACTGCTGCCTTAATGCAATGTTGCTTCTTTCCAGTTCAATCTGATTTAAATAGGACTGAATGTTCATCAGCTGATTTTGTTTTGCATTTTCCAGCTGAAAGTTAAGGTTTTCAATTTTCTCTTTTTGATTTGCAATTGACTGGGCACCGCTTGACCAGGGCAAAAATCCGTCTAAAGGAATAGAAGCTGACACGCTTAAGTTTGGTCCGTTATCACCCCAAACAAATTCTCCTTCATTCATATCCTTACCTGCATATGTATAGGAAATGCCAGCAGAAAGACTTGGACCGTATGCAGAAAAGCGGGTTGCAAGCAGGGACATTTCTGCCATTTCAAGCTGCTTTTCAAGACCAGCCACTGTATTTGACTTCACTTCAATTTCTTCAAGGGAAACTGGTCCCAGATTAAGAAAAGAATCCAGGCTGCCTTCCAGAGTTATTTCTGCATCAACCGGCAGACCCAGAATCTGCTTAAAGGAATTAAGGGCATTTGCATAGGCGTTCTGCTGGGTGGCAAGATTTGTCTGTGCATTCTGATAAGCATACTGAGCACTTAAAAGATCCAGCCGGGCCAGTGCTCCCGCATTGTATTTTCTCTGATTTGTATTGTATTGATTTCTTGAAGAAGTAACTTCACTTTCCAGAAGAGAAATATAGGACTTCTGGTACAGGAGGGAATAATAAGCTTTCCTTACGCTCATTTCAACAGAACGTTTTGCTGAATCAAAAGTGATTTCCTGCTGCTGATAACTTAAAACCGCATTTTGAATAGTTGTATAAATTGACGGAGTAAGTGCGAAACTTGCCTGCAGCCCAAGAGATATGCTCTGACTTCCGGCAGCAGTACTTGATAAATCATTATTATAAGAAGCAGAACCCCTGATTGAAGGAACAAGGGAATTCCAGGAATAATCCCGGGACCTTTTTGCCTGATCCAGGGCAAGCTGACTTTGCTTCAGACTAAGATTTCCCTGAATGGCAAGATCCACAGCCTGATCAACTGTCAGCTGATATTTTTTTAATTCGCCTTCCTTTATCTGGCCAAAGGCAAAACCATGAAGAAGCAGCACAATTCCTAACAGCGCCAATTTTTTTGCGAAAGACATAAATCCTCCAAGTATCTTTCTTATAAGTATAAAAAGATTTTTAAATACATATAGTTTCAAAAGATAGCAGCAGTTAAATATAATTTTTTGTTAGAAGAAGAACCTTTTCTTTAAAAGCCCGAATGTCGAGTTTTGAAAA
>DGUP01000069.1 GCA_002394685.1 Treponema sp. UBA4307
AAGGATCGCGCTGATAATTTTCCTGCTCAGTTGTCCGGCGGGGAACAGCAGAGAGTTTCTATTGCCAGGGCACTTGCAAAAAATCCGGATTTAATTTTATGTGATGAACCAACCGGGGCCCTTGATACTAATACTGGAACTGCAGTCCTGAAAGTGCTTTGGGATACTTGTAAAAAAAATGGAAAGACACTTGTACTGATTACCCATAATAGTGCAATTACAAAAATGGCAGATAAAGTAATCCGCATAAAAAATGGAAGAGCTGTAAGCAGTGAAATTTGTCCTTCACCTCTTTCTGTTGATGAAATTGAATGGTAGGCCTTTATGAAATCCAAAGCTAGATTCAAAAATGTTTTCCGCACAATAAAAAATACTCTAAATCGTTTTCTTGCAATTACTGCAATTGTCGCGTTAGGGGCAGGCTTTCTGGGAGGACTGATGGCAACTTCTCCTGACATGAAGGCTTCTGCTGATTCCTACATGGACAAATATGACTGGTACGATCTGGATATTGTTAACAGACTTGGTTTTACTCAGGAAGAAATTGAACTTGTAAAAGGTCTTGATGAAATTGATCAGATTCAGGAAGGAATTGTATGTGATGATGTTTTCCTTACTGCTGACAAAAAAAGATTGACTTCAAGATTGTTCGGTCTTCTCCCTGAGAATGATGAATTAAAAATAAACCGCTTTGAACTCAAAGAAGGAAAGCTTCCCGAAAAAGCAGATCAGTGTCTGGTTCAACTGGTCAGCAGCTACAGTGCATCAACTCCAAAAGTAGGGGAGAAACTTACTGTAATTGAAGGAAGTGGGAGCAACTACAGATATAAAAGCGTAACAGTCAGCGGTCTTATTGAAAGTCCAATGTATTTTTCTGCGGAACTGGAACCTTCTGCTAAAGGTTCCGGCTCTCTGGAAATTGCCCTTTACCTGCACCCGGATTTTTTCATAAATCAGAATACAAATCATCTTTTTATAAGTCTTAAAGGTGCTAAAGAAAAAGATACCTGGAGCAGTGAATATAAAAATCAAATTAATGAAATGAAAGAAAAAATAAATTCCCTTTTGTGCGAAAAAGTTTATCTTCGTTTCGATTCCTTAAGTCAGTCTTCTTTAAATCTTGAAGAAATTTTTTCTTCTGCAGAAAAGGCTGACAGAATGCTTTATTCAGCAGAAAAAAATCTGTATGAAAATCATAGTAAAACAATTTCACTTCTTGAAAAAAATAATCCCCAGTCCCCTCTGCTTGAAATTCTTAAGGAAGACAAACAGGGAATTTCTCAACCGGATGAAAACAGAACTGCATACGAAAATGTTGAAAATTCTGTGGAAGAACTTTTTTCTTCTTTAAGTGCTTTTAGGGAAAATATTTTTTCTGTTCAGGACAGAAGTCAGAGTACGGGCTATTCAAGTTACAAAGATAATGTAGAAAAAATTGCATCCCTCTCAAAAGTTTTTCCAGCTTTCTTTTTCTTTATAGCCCTGCTTGTTGCTTTAACAACAATGACCCGTCTTGTTGAAGAAAAGAGAGGAGAAATTGGAACATTAAAGTCTCTGGGCTTTTCCAGTTTTCAGCTTTTGGGTCAGTATTTGCTCTATGCATTTCTTTCAAGTCTTTTAGGTTCTGCTATAGGTTTAGTAATTGGATTTAAACTTTTCCCAACTGCAGTTTCTCTTTCTTACAGCATGATGTATTCTGTACCTCCTGGATTTATGCCTTTCAGATGGAATATTGCCCTTCCAGTAAGTGGAATTGCAACTGGGGTCATTCTTCTTGCAACTGCGGCAGCCTGCATTCCGGAAACTCTTGCCCGTCCGGCAATCCTTATGTCCCCAAAAGCTCCGGCTCCCGGTAAAAGAGTTTTTATGGAATATATTAAACCTGTGTGGAAGCGTTTGTCTTTTTCCCGGAAAGTAACAGTGAGAAATATGCTCCGCTACAAGAAACGTCTTTTCATGACGATTGCAGGAGTGGCCGGCTGTTCAGCACTTCTTGTTGCAGGTTTCGGTTTGAGAGATTCCCTTCAGGATATTATTACTGTTCAGTTTGATGATATAACTACATTTAATGTTTCTCTCATGCTTAAGGATTCCAAGTCATTTGAAAAGGATGAAGTTATAAAAAATATTTTGAATGATAAGACTACAGTTTCTTCTTACATGAAAGTTGCAATGGAAAATGTAAGTGTAATCAAAGACGGAAAAAGTCTTGTCCTCCAGCTCTATGTTCCTGAAGATGAAAGCCGTATAAATGATTTTATGGTTTTACGCAAGCGGAAAAATCATGAAGCTCTTTCCCTTAATGATGAAGGAATCATAATCACTGAAAAGCAGACAGAACTTCTTGGAATAAAAGACGGAGATTATGTTACTCTTCAGACTGAAGAAGGAAAATCGTCAAAGGTTAAAGTTATTTCAAGTACTGAATGTTATATGTACGGAAATGTTTATGCAACGCAGAATATGTATAAAAAAATATTTGGCCATAATCCGGACTTTAAAGCTGCCCTCTGTAATTTAACGGCGGAAAAAAATAATCAGCAGACAATCTCCGCTCTTATGGAAAGCCCTGGAGTAATATACGCAATGTGGATTGACAGTCTGGTGGGAAGCGCCCACAAATCAATTTCTGCAATTAACATTGTAGTCTTTGTTATCATCATAACTTCCGGACTGCTGTCCATTATTGTTCTTTACAATCTGGCAAACATAAATATTTGTGAACGCAAGAGGGAAATTGCAACACTGCTTGTTTTAGGGTATACGGAAAAAGAAGCCAGACGATATATCTTCCGGGAAATAAATCTTCTTTCCCTGGCAGGAACTTTTATTGGTCTTTTTTTAGGGGGACCTCTTCATGCAGTTGTTGTTCACGCCACTGAAGTAAATGTAATTATGTGGGGCCGCTCAGTTCATCCATTAAGTTATGTTTTTGCAGTTCTTGTTTCTGTAATCTTTACAATTCTTGTAAACCTGATTATGAAAAAATCTGTTACAAAAATTGATATGGTAGAATCCCTTAAAACAAAGGACTAAAAAAAAATGGTACTTCACTCAAAAAGAATGAAGTACCGGAAGAGAGAAATAATTACCAGAAAAGGAGGGAAAGTTTATACCTTCCTGCTTTTATTCTGTATTCATCAAGAGTGTCTGGTCCGCATGCTCCGGTACCGGTACCCCTTAATGCCGCATTTATATGGAGCAGATAGTGCCCGTCATTTTCCAGCCTGCTCAAATCAATTAATTCATTGTGATGTTCTGCTTTCCAGATATTATCAACAGAATATTTTGAATAAGAGAAAGTGAATGGATTAAGTGATTGAATATGAAGCTGACACTGATTTTCTTTATCTGAAAGACAAAGGTAGGATGTATCTGTTCTTGAACCATTTTCCTGAGGAACAATATATGGTACTTCCATCTCATCAGCATTTTTTCTGTAAAGACCTAAAAGTGAAGAATCTTTACGGTCACTGTAATTTTCGTGAGGCCCTCTGCCGTACCATTCAATCTGGCTGTATTTAGCTGGAATTTTTAATTCAATTCCTGCAGCCGGATATTCACTTAAAAGATTTGAAAGTTCTATTTCTACATCCATTTTAAGAGCTGGACTTGAAAGAGGACTTTTGTCTTCTTTAAAAGAATATTGAATTCGTGCAAGCTGGCCTGTAACTGCAGAGCCTTCTCCTGTGAAAATTATGATTTCTGAATCAGAGATTTTTTTCTCCAGACATTTGTCTAATCCTGCATCCAGCCACATCTTTGTCGGTTTTCCTGCAAATGCAAATGGAAGTGGAACTTTACCCATATTGGGTAATTCTCTTTTTACACATTCATTTTCTGTAAGTGGTCTGAATATCTGGGGCTTAAAATTCTCAGCTATTTTTTTGACTTCTTCAAAATCTGCTTTCTTGTGGCTTTCTCCAAAGAGCCAGTTTGAATCTGCCTTTGAAACTGCTGGATTAAGAATCACTTCCTGGCTGTAAAAAGTCCATCCCTTGTCTGCAAAGGGCATTTTTTCCATGTAAGAAATTTCCGCAATAAGAATGTAGAAACCGTCTCTTTTTGAAACATATTCGCCACATGGAATTTGAATACAATTTTTTTCTTCAGGATAAAGATTTGAAATTTTGTAATTACCAAATTTAATTACATTTCCGTTTTTCAAAATCTTCCAGTTCAGAAGAAGATTGTTTGCAGGGATAAAATCATAACGGCTTTGAATTTCAAAAAGTCCCTGTTCAGAATTTACTGTTCTGAAAACAAGTGGAGAAAAAATCTGTTTACATTCTTCCATTGCAGGTTTCGGAGTCTGGTCAGGAAAGAGAATTCCATTTAAGCAGAAGTCGTAGTCAGAAGGCTTATCACCAAAATCTCCTCCATATTTCCAGTAACTTCCACCCTGTGGCTCGCCGGCTTTACCCTTTTCTTCCTGAGCATAAAGTCCCTGATCAATCCAGTCCCAGATAAATCCTCCCTGAAGCCCTGGTGTAGAATAAATTGCCCTCCAGTAATCTGCCAGTGAACCATTTGCATTTCCCATGGCGTGAGAATATTCGCACATAATTATTGGACGATAATCGTCTCTGGTTTTTGCATACTGAGTGATTAAATCGATTGAAGGATACATAGGACTGATTAAATCTGTAAGACCCTTTCCCCTAGCAAGACTGTCCAGTGAAAAATCCCCCTGGGTAAATTCCGGACGAACAAATCCTTCATAATGAACAATTCTTGTTTTATCAACTCTACGAATCCATGCCTGAGCTGCAACCTGATTCTGCCCATCGCCGCTTTCATTTCCAAGAGACCATCCGAAAATACATACATTGTTTTTATCTCTCCGGACCATTCTCTGAATTCTCTGAAGATAAGCATTTGTCCAGTCATCACTTCTTGCCATTACATCGTAGTAGGCGTGATTTTCAATGTTTGCTTCATCGAGAACATAAATTCCGTAACGGTTGCAAAGTTCATACCAGCGCTCATCATCAGGATAGTGACAGGTTCGGACTGCATTAAAATTGTATGATTTAAGCAGATGAAGGTCATGAACCATTTCTTCCGTAGAAAGAGTTTTTCCATGAAGCTGGGAATGTTCGTGACGGTTTACTCCTTTGATGTAAACTTTTTTTCCGTTTACAAGAAGCATTCTGTCTTTTATTTCAACAGTTTTGAATCCTGTAGTAAAAGCAGTGCTTTCAATAAAGCGGCCCTGATTGTCATAGAGGCTTACGCTTACGGCATAGAGGGCAGGGTTTTCGTGACTCCATACATCCGGATTTTTGATGAGGATTTTTGTCCTGATTTGATTCAGATTTGCCCTGAGGTTAAGGAAAGCTTTTGCTGAGCCACTAGAACACACTTGTCCTGGAATTCCTTTTCCGCAACTTCCTTCAATTTTATAAACAGTGTAGCGGATTTCAAATTCTTTTGAATCAAGTTCAGAATTTAAAAATCTGTTTTCTTTATCAGCTTCACTTCCATAAGACAAAGTTACATTTAAAGGAATTAGTCCGCATCCCTTTTCTATTTTTGAAAGAGCTTCAATATCTTCAATATAAACCTCGTCAGTTGAATAAAGATAAACGCTTCTGTGAATTCCTCCGAACCACCACTGGTCCTGGTCTTCAATAAAAGAACCATCTGAATAACGGATCACTTTGATTGTAATTTCTACAGAGTCCTTTCCTTTCACAAAAGAAGTTATGTCTGTTTCAAAAGGCAGACGGGTGTCTTTGGAAACGGCGGCTTCTTTTCCATCTACAAAAACCTGTGTGCAGCTTTCTGCTGAACCAATGTGGAGAATGATTCTTCTGTTTTTCCATTCAGAAGGAATTGAAACTTTAAGTTTGTAAATGCCTGTTGGATTTTCTTCAGGAACAAAAGGCGGCACTGTATCAAAAGGCATCTGAACATTGGTATAGTGAGGTTTGTCAAATCCCTGCAGAGTCCAGGTGCCGGGAACTTTAATTTTTGTCCAGCGGGCTTTTGAAAAATCTTCCTTTTCATCATCATGAGGATTGTTTAAAAGTGTAAAGTCCCATTCTCCGTCCAGAAGTTTAACATATGAACTTCTGGTAAAATCAAGACCTTCTGGTCCTGCACAAATGTCTTTAACTGCAAGTTCCTCCTCCGGATAAGGAAAAAGAGGACTTCTCATTGGCAGTCGGTTAAGAGATTGAATCTCCGGGTTTTCGTAAAAGTTTCTCATATTAAATACCATTTTAGTTTGAAAAATAAGTATAACAAGGTATTTAAATACTAGGATTTCAATACCTTTTATTTTACAAATTCAGCCTTATACTTTAATCATCATAAATAGTTTTTCATTAGGAGGATAAAATGAAAAAGACTTTATTAAGATTAATGGGAGCTGCGCTTATTGCTGCTGGTCTTTTTACCAGTTGTGGTGGTGAAAAGAAAAGTGCTGGATCTAAACTTACAGTATGGTGCTGGGATCCAACATTTAATATTTACTCAATGAATGAAGCTGCTAAGATTTACAAAGAATCTCATCCAGAAGTTTCTGTTGAAGTTGTAGAAGTGCCTTGGGCTGACCTTCAGCAGAAGTTAATCACATCACTGTCTGCAAATCAGACAAGTTCACTGCCGGATATTATCCTCTGCCAGGATAATGCAATTCAGAAAAATATTCAGAACTATCCAAATGCATTTACAAGTCTTGATGGAAAAGTAAATCTGGATCAGTTTGCACAGTTCAAGGTTAACTACGGTGAATTTGACGGTAAGCACTACAGCGTTCCATTTGATAACGGTGCAACTGCTACATTCCTCCGCAGAGACATTATTGAAGATGCTGGTCTTAAGGTTGAAGATTTTAATGACATCACCTGGGGCAAGTTCATTGAACTGGGAAAAATCGTAAAGGAAAAAACAGGTAAGCCTCTTATTTCATATGTAGGAAATGAACCTGACTGTATTATGATTATGCTTCAGTCATGCGGCAAGTGGCTCTTTGATGAAAATGGAAATCCATATCTTGCAAACAATGACGTTCTTAAAAAGTGTGTAAGCCTGTATGCAGAAATGATTAAGGCTGGTGTTTGTGTAACAGTTACTGACTGGAATGCATACGTTGCAAGTATCAACAATGGTTCTGTTGCAGGAACAATCAACGGCTGCTGGATGGTAGGTTCTATCAGTGCACAGGAAGATCAGAAGGGTAAGTGGGCAATCGTTAACACACCAAAGGTTGACGGTGTACCAGGTGCTGTAAACTATTCTAATCAGGGTGGTTCAAGCTGGATGGTAATGAACAGTTCAAAGAATAAGGAGCTTGCATGTGACTTCCTTAATTCAACATTTGCCGGCAGCAAAGAACTGTATGAAACAATTCTTCCATCATCAGGTGCAATTTCTACATGGCTCCCTGCAGCAAATTCTCCTGCTTATGATATTCAGAATGAATTCTTCGGAAATCAGAAGATTTACAAGGACATCGTAGAATACTCTGGCCATATTCCACAGATTAAGGCTGGTGTATTTAACTACGAAGCTCGCGATGCAATCGGTGTTGCTATGTCAGGAATTCTCAACGGATCAAAGACAATTGATGAAGCAATGACTGAAGCTCAGAAAAATGTTGAATTCATTATGGGTTACTGATAAGTAAAGAATCAAGGGACTGCAGGTGTAAAAGCCTGTGGTCCATAATTAAAATTAAAGGTTTAGCAATGAGAAAAATAACACTTGAAAAAAAATATAAGATCGCTGGTGCAAACTTTGTAGCTCCTGCAACTCTGCTTATATTTGTATTAAGCTTTTATCCAATGGTAAAATCTTTTATACTTTCCCTGCAGAGTGGTTTGGCCAACAATCTTCATTTTGTTGGTATAAAAAATTATATTCGTCTTTTTCAAGATGATTCCTTTTTATCAGCATTAAAAAATGTATTTATATATTTTGTTTTCCAGGTGCCGATTATGCTTTTCCTGGCAATAATCCTGGCAACTATTTTGAATGATAAAAAATTAAAGTGTAAGGGATTGTTCCGTACGCTTATCTTTTTGCCTTGTGCAACTTCTCTTGTAAGTTCAGCTCTTGTATTTAAATCTCTCTTTTCTCTGGATGGATTGTTAAATGCACTCTTCATGAACTGGGGAATATTCAGTGAACCAAAGAACTGGCTGGATGATCCAATATGGGCAAGAGTCGTAATTATTTTGACAATTACCTGGCGCTGGACCGGATACAATACAGTATTCTTCCTGGCCGGTTTACAGAATATTGATAACAGTATGTATGAAGCTGCTTGTATTGACGGAGCTTCTTCTGTTCAGAGTTTCTTTAAGATTACTCTGCCTCAGCTTCGACCTGTAATTCTTCTTACAGCAATTATGTCAACAAATGGAACCCTTCAGCTTTTTGATGAAGTAAAGAATATTACAGGTGGCGGTCCTGGAAATGCAACCATGACCATATCCCAGTACATATACGATCTTTCATTTAAGTATAATCCTCAGTTTGGATATGCAGCGGCCGTTTCTTATGCAATTTTGATTATTGTTGCCCTGCTTTCATTTATTCAGATTAGAATAGGAGATAAAGATTAATGACAAAATCTGCAGTTTCAAGTGTAAGGTATGCATCCTTTAAAAAAATACTCGAATATACATTTTTGATTATTGTATGTCTTCTTTCTATTTTTCCATTTTACTGGATGCTGGTAGGTGCAACAAATTCTTCAGCAGATGTAATTACCGGAAAAATTACGATTGGTGGTTATCTCTTTAAGAACATCAAAACTATGTTTGAAACTTTGTCCATTGGACGTGCCTTCTGGAATTCTTTAAGAACTTCTGTTATACAGACTCTTGTAAGTATTTTTGTATGTTCAATGGCAGGTTACGGTTTCCAGATTTACAGAGATAAGGGAAAGACCCGCTTAATGAATATTCTTCTTCTTTCAATGATGATTCCATTTGCAACAACAATGGTTCCATTATTTAAAATGTTCAGTAAGCTGCATCTTTTAAATACAACCCTTGGCTTTATTCTTCCAAGCGTTTCAACTGCATTTTTGATTTTCTTCTTCCGTCAGAATTCAGTTACTTTCCCGCTGGAAACTATTCATGCTGCAAGAGTTGACGGTCTGGGAGAATTCCAGATTTTCTTAAGAATCTATGTTCCGATTATGGCTCCAACTTTTGCTGCTGCAGCAATTGTTACTTTTATGAATTCCTGGAACAACTACATGTGGCCTCTTATTGTAATGCAGTCTCAGGAAATGCAGACAATGCCTCTCCTTGTTTCTGGATTAACTGCAGGCTATGTAACTGATTACGGTCTGCTCATGCTTTGTGTTTCAATTATGACAATCCCTACTGTAGTAATCTTCTTTACTCAGCAGAAGAGATTTATTGAAGGTGTTACAGGTTCTGTAAAGTAAAAGGAAGTCCTCCTGTTTCAAGGTGCTTATACTTTGGGTGTTTCAGAAGTTTTCTGGAGCACCCTTTTTTTAGTCGATACGGTTTGCAAGTTTTATAATTTCAAAACGGTCCTTTACACCAAGCTTTGAATAAATTGTACTTACCTGATTTCGAACAGTCTGAACTGCAAGATTAAGTCTGTCTGCAATTTCATCATTATCATGGCCTGTTGCCAGCAAGGAAAAAATTTCTCTCTCTCTTTTTGTAAGAGTCTTCAGGTATTCAAAATTTTTTCCGGAAATATCATCCTTGCTGCTGTCTTCATTTGAATCACCTACAAAAGTTGAGTGAATCATTTTCTGGGCAATAGATGGTGAAATCTGCATTACTCCAGATTGAAGGGCTCTTATTGAAATTATAAGTTCGGTAGGAGACAAATCCTTTAGAAGATAACCGGAAGCACCGGAAAGAAGGGCAGTCTTAACATATTCATCTTCATCATAAGTTGAAAGCATGATGATTTTTACCTGAGGATGTCTGGCCTTTATTTCTTTTACAGCCTCAACGCCATTCATGACAGGCATGTTTACATCCATAAGAATAACGTCAGGCTGAATTTCATCTACAAATTCCACCGCCTCTTTTCCGTTGGATTTACAGCCCAAAACTTCCATGTCTTTTGCATAATTTTTTAAAAAAGTTTTAAGACTTTCTGTAAATAAGCTTTGATCATCTACAAGTAAAAGTTTTAGTTTTTCCATGTTATTCAATCCTTTTTATTTACATCTTCATTCATATTAAAATTGATAAGAGGAATCTGAATGCGGATGGAAAATCCTCCGTCTTTTGATGTGGAAAAATTAAGGCTGCCGTAAACTTTTGCAAGCCTTTCTTCCATTCCCGCAAATCCTATTCCCTTAACAATTTCCTTGGCTCCAATACCGTCATCAGTAACTGTCATGACAAGAGTGTAGTTGTCATCCCAGAAAGAAACATCAATATTTTTTGCTCTTCCGTGGCGAACTGCATTTGTCAGAGCTTCCCTTAACGCATGAATAATTATAGCATTAATTGTAGGGCCGTAGTCTTTTTTTAAATTTCCAGTCTGAATTTTCACTTTGATTCCGGTAACCGTAGAGAAAATTTTTTTTGTTTCCCAGATTGCCTTAATATTTGAATCAATTGGACTTTCAATATCCCGAATCATGTGCAGGGTTTTTCTTGTTTCTTTTAGACCTTTTGAAGCAAGATTCCTGACCGTCATAAGGCTGTCTGCAAAATCTTCCCTGGAAATATCAGGATTACTCATTACCGCATCCAGAATTGCAATAATGTTTACAAAAGAATATCCACAACTGTCATGCATGTCTCTGGTAATTCGCATGCGTTCATTTTTTTCTGCTTCTTCCCCCCGGACTTTTGCATATTCCTGCAGCTGATGATTAATCTGGCTTAACTGTCTCATAGCCAGATCCTGATGAATAACAGTTCCCCTTTCTGTAATCAGTTTATCAATCAGATAATTAAAAATAAGCATGAAGACGTAAAAGAAAGCCAGCAGTATGCAAAAACTGATAAGCTCGAACAAGTTTGTGTGAGTCAATTCTTCTTCCTGAAAAAAGAAGAGAAAGATTTCCAGCAAGAGGTAAAAGAGAAGAGTTCCCCCGGATATGATGTAGTTATAAATATGGGGAGCCCCTCTTAAAATGCAGATTAAAAAACTTGAGTAGATAAAAAACTTAAGATAAAAAAGTTTCCCTGTTGAATAAAACATTGCTCCAGATGAAAACAGGCCCAGAATATAGGTTCCAACTTTTATATAAAAGTTTTTGCTGGTAAAGAAAAAAATATTTCCAGTAAAAAAAAGGATAAAGAAGGCCGCTGCACTTGCAAAGAAAATATCTTTCTTAAAAAAAGCAGAGGTTGCCTTCTGAATGTTGATATTTTTATCTCCGGAAAAAAAATAGAGGTAAATAAAGTTTATAACTGCCAGCAGACAGAAGAGGCAGATAAAAATAATGTGGAGATAGTTTTCCAGAAATCTTTTATTTTTTTTAAATTTAATGTCTATTTTTGTATCTAAGTTTTCCATGAAAAATCCCTTCCATTATATTTCTAAACATTTTCAAAGTAAAGGATTTTTATATTGAAGGCGGAAAAATAATATTTTTGTAAGTCTGATGATAAAAAAAAGCGCCACCCCTTGCGGAATGACGCTAAAAAATTATGTAACCCGAAAATTATTTTGTTGCATCAATTGGCTTCATGCTTGTCATGTAAGCACGGAGTTTTTTACCAACAATTTCAATTGGATGGTTACGGATTTCTTCATTAACCTTAACCAGAGTTGTGTTAGCAACTGCAGTTGTCTTAAGGTCAAGACCCTTACCAATGTCTGCTGTAGAAACTGTTTCCATAAATGGCTTTAAGAGAGGTACTGCAGCACGGGCAAAGAGATAGCATCCGTATTCAGCTGTATCAGAAATAACCTTGTTCATTTCATAGAGACGGCGGCGGTCAATAAGGTTTGCAATAAGAGGAACTTCGTGAAGTGATTCATAATAAGCACTTTCAGGTTTAATTCCTGCGGCAACCATTGTTTCGAATGCCAGTTCACATCCTGCTTCAATGAAAGCAACAAGGAGAGTACACTTGTCAAAGTATTCCTGTTCTGTGATTTCTGCATTTGATTCAGCTTCTGTTTCAAATGGAATCTTTGCATAGCTTTCGCGCCATTCATGAAGATTCTTGTCTCCGTTTGCCCAGTCTTTCATCATTGTAGAAGAGAATTCTCCAGAAATGATGTCATCCATGTGCTTGCGGAAAAGTGGTGTCATAATCTTCTTAAGTTCCTTGCTGAGTTCGTGAGCACGAAGCTTTGCAGGGTTTGAAAGACGGTCCAGCATATTTGTAATGCCACCCCACTTAAGGGCTTCAGAAATAACATTCCATCCGTGCATAAGAAGCTTAACTGCATATCCGGCTTCAATACCGTTTTCTACCATTTTGTCATATGAAAGGATTGTACCTGCCTGGAGGAGACCACAAAGAATTGTCTGTTCACCCATAAGGTCAGATTTAACTTCTGCAATAAATGATGATTCAAGAACACCTGCAGTTTCACCTCTTTCTGCACATGCAAGAGCTTTTGCAAGTGTCATACCACGTCCTTCTGGATCGTGTGCAGGGTGAACGGCAATCAATTCAGGAACACCAAATCCGCGTACATATTCGTTGCGTACTTCTGTACCTGGACCTTTTGGTGCCATAAGGAATACAGTAATGTCGTCACGGATTTCTTCACCTTCTTCAATCATGTTAAATCCGTGTGAATACCAGAGGGCTGATCCCTTCTTCATATATTTCATCAAATTCTGAACAACTTCATGATGCTGCTTATCAGGAGTAAGGTTTCCAACTACATCTGCTGTTGGAAGAAGTTCTTCGTAGGTTCCAACTTTAAAACCATTTTCTGTTGCATTTTTCCAGGACTGACGCTTCTGTTCAATAGCTTCCTTGCGGAGACAGTAAGAAACATCCATACCTGAATCACGGAGGTTAAGACCCTGGTTAAGACCCTGAGCACCACATCCGACGATTACAATCTTTTTACCCTGAAGGGCTTTTGTTCCGTCCTTGAATTCTTCACGTGCCATCTGACGGCAGTGACCCAGTTCACCAAGTGCTTCGCGCCATGGAATTGCATTAAAATAGTTCTGACCCATTTTGTGACTCCTAAAAATAAAAATCGAAAGGTTTGCGCCTTTTATGTGTGTAATTATAAGAGCAGATGCTTATTGCGTAAAGTGAAATAATTTCAAAGGATTGTTGAAAATCTGGAAAGATTGATTTAGCCCGAATGTCGAGTTTTGAAAATCATTGTATTTATCAAAAAAAACGACTCCTAGTCGTGAAA
>DGUP01000035.1:0-5757 GCA_002394685.1 Treponema sp. UBA4307
TCACAGCATAGCTGTTCGGTGAATCACTCAAAATGCACCACTGGTGCATTTTGCCGGCTTCGCCGTCGTTCCCTAGGTTTCGACAAGACGTTTCACGACTAGGAGTCGTTTTTTTTGATAAATACAATGATTTTCAAAACTCGACATTCGGGCTAAATAAGCATAACATATATTTCAAAATACATTCAATTGTCACATTTGAATAAAAGTTCTAAACTAAAAGCATGAGATTTTGTTTTATTCGCCACGGAGATCCAGATTATGAAAAGGACTGCCTCACAGAACTTGGCCACAAACAGGCAGAAGCAGCAGCCCGGAGACTTTTAACTGAAGGAATTGAAAAAGTTTTTTCTTCACCAATGGGAAGAGCCAGACAAACAGCTCAGTATTTTGTTGACGCAGCAAAAATTTCTGACCTGCATATTCTGGATTTTATGAAGGAAATTCGTTACGGTCTTGCAGATGATTTATATAATCAGGATTACAGTCCCTGGTCGGGAGTAGACAGACTGGCAGAACAGGGGGAAGATTTACAAAATCCTGAATGGAAAAAATTTCCCCTCTTTGATAAAAACACAGCTACTGAAGACATAGAAAAAGTGCAGCAGGGTTGTGACATCTGGCTGGAAAGTCTTGGTTACAAACGGGAAGGCCTTTACTACAGAAATATTAATTCTCAAACCAATGAGCATACATTTGCCCTCTTTAGTCACGGCGGATCTTCAACAGCTTTTCTTTCAAGAATTTTAAACATTCCTTTTCCCCTGCTCTGCGGCTCACTTCACACGTCCCACACAGGCATCAGTATTATCCGTTTTGATAAAAATCCGGGAAAACTTTCACTGCCTGTTATAGAACTGCTCAATGATTCCAGTCACATAAAGGGAATTGTGTAAAAGCCCTTTTCTATTCTTCTATTTTACTCACTTATACATTATTATAAAAAATAAATCCTATATTGTTTTTGAGAATTGAATGAGGAAAAGTTTATGAAATTAAAAAAATATTTATCTTCTGTCCTGGCTTTTTTTCTTCTTGGTGCTGCAGTTACATCAGCGTTTGTTTTATCTTCAATTGATCATCAGGATGAAACAGTTCCTGATGAAAATACAAAAATACGGTTATATGGTGAAGCTCACGGGCAAGAACTTTATTACGATATTGAATTTAATTTGTGGCATGACCTTTATGAAAAGGGGTACAGGAGTCTCTTTGTTGAACTTCCATATTATACAGGAGAATTTTTAAATCTCTGGATGAAGGATGATTCTGATAAAATATTAAATCAGATTTTTAAAGATATAGAAGGAACTCTAAGCGGAAATGATTTTTACAAAGCTTTTTTTAAGAGAATTAAAACTGAATGTCCCGATACAGTTTTTTACGGAACAGATGTAGGTCATCAAAATGAAAGCACTGGAATACGATATCTGAAATATCTGGAAGATAATGACCTTGCAGATTCACAAAACTATAAACTGACAGAAATTAATATAAAGCAGGGAAATGAATTTTATTCGGATCCTTCAAGGAACAATGGTTTTTCTACCGTCAGGGAAAATTATATGGTAGAAAATTTCATAAATGCATATTCCAGATGTAATTCAGAAAAAATAATGGGGATTTATGGTTCCGCCCATTTGAACTTACAGAAGTCAGACTTAATGGCAGGAAAGCTTCAGGCTCATTACGGAAAGATTATCAGCAGTCAGAAAATAAGTACCCTCGCCTTTGGAGAAAATAAAGCTTACAGAATTGGATTTTCAGTTACTGGATTTATTTTTCTCCTGATGCTCCTTATTCCTAACATTTACTGGGCAAAAAAAGCAAAACCTGAAAACTATGAGGAAGAGTCAAAGAAAGAAAATAAGGTTCTACTCTTTTTTGAAAGGGCTGGAGAAACTCTTGTAACAACTGCCCTTGTGATTTTTCCGGCCATCAATCCTTATATAAAAATTCTTCCGGAAGGATTATTTTTTGACTGGAAAATAATTATCTGGCTGGCTGCATTTGTTCTGATGATTTTATATGAAGCTTACTGGATAAAATATTTTATGAGCAGCAGGACTCTCCGGGATCAGTATTCTTCTTTTGCAGGCTTTCCTCTTGCAGGAGCAAGTCTTCCCGTAATTAGTGTAATTCTTTTAGGACTTTATTCAGGAAACTTAATAATACTGGGATCAGCAGTCATTCTCGGAATCGGTCACATAGGCATTCACTGGATGCACAGGAGGAATGTATTGTAAATTAAGTATCCATATCTATACCAAGGATTGCAATAACGAGGGCAATTACTTTTGTAACAGGATTTTCTGCAATCATTCGTATATAAACATGAATGTTGGAACCATCCTTTAATTTTTCATCAATAAGGAGAGGTTCGTGATTTGAAATACATTTTTGAATACTTTGAGAGAAACTATTTTTTGAAGCAGAATATTTTTTTTCAAAAGCAGAAATACAATCCTCATCCTTTTCAGAGTTCAAATATTTTTTCAAAAATTCCCTGAAGGTTTTATTTCCAAGAACAAACTTCATCAAATGATTCTTTACTTCAAGAACAGCCATAGGTGGAGTTGTAAAAAAGTTTTCGTTAATAGATTCATCTTTATTTGTAACAACAGACAAATCGTAAAGATTAATTTTTCCAAGAGTAGAGAAATAATCACTTTCAGCAGGATTTTCAAACCCAATCTGAATTCGTTTATCGTAGCGTTCAAATACTTTTTCTGACGGAATTGGAGGACAATAAAAATATCCCTGAAGTTTAGTGCAGCCTATCTCTTTCAGAAACTCTACCTGATATTCAGATTCCACACCTTCACAAATTGTATCGATTCCAAGAGAACTAGCTGTTTTCATCAAACCGCTTAAAATAATTTTACTCTTTTCATCTTCATAAAAGCGCTTCATGAACTTCATATCGAATTTAATTAAATCGAAAGAAATATCATTAAGTACATCAAGGGAGGAATAACCGGAACCAAAATCATCCATCCATACTTTAAAACCTAATCTCTGAAACCGCTGTATCTGACGTTTCATATAATCATAATCACTTCCAATTATACTTTCTGTAATTTCAATTGTAAGTTTTTCGTGAGGGATTCCAGCCTGATCAACGCGCTTTTCAATTTCAGAAACAATATCACAGCAGTTAAAATCTGAACGTGACAAATTAACGGAAATTGGAACAATGTAAAGACCTTTGTCAGCCTGCTTTTTCATTTTGATTAAAACTTGTTCCGTAACATAAAGATCAAGTTTGTAAATCAGATTTGCATCTTCCAGAATTGATATAAAATCTTGCGGATTCATAAATCCCTTTACAGGATCTTCCCAGCGGGAAAGAGCTTCTTCATCACAAACCCTTCCGTTGGCAGCACGAACAATGGGCTGATAATAAATTTTAATCCACTGCTTCTCAATTGCTTCATCAAGATTTTCAAGGATGTAACGTCTCTTTAAGGAATCCTCCAGCATTGAATTATCGAAATAAGTAAAATGAGAAACAAAAGATAACTTGTTGGAATCACAGGCCATTTTTGCACGGTCACAGGCAGTACTGGAACTACATAATTCTATCTCACCTGAATAAATTCCAGTACGCACAGGAAGAGACTTTCCATTATTAATATTTTCACACTCTGCAAAAATTTTCCAAAGAATGTCTTCAATATTTTCTTCATCTGTATAAACACAAAAGCGATCCATACCAAAACGGCAGCACTGCTTGTCTGAAAAATGTGAAACCAGTAATTTTGAAAAAGCTCTGATTAAAGAATCGCCTTCAGCAAATCCATACTTTTCATTGAAATATTTCATTCCATTGAAATCAAAAAAAAGCATCTTAGGTATTCTTTTGTTTTCCAGACTCTTCTTAACGAAAACAGTTTCTGCAAGACTTAAAAAATACGAAATTGCAGGAAGTCCTGTAAGATAATCATATTGAGATATATGCTTTGCTTTATAAAGATTTGAATAAATAGTACTTAAAATGCTTCCTTCTTTAGTAGGAGAATCCGTATATGGACCTTCATCCGTATACCAGATGACTGCCAGCTTATTCCCATCTGCATATATGTGTTTTCCTAATGCATGAATTAATTTGTAGGAGCCATTAACTTTTGAACGGTAAACTATGTCGTAGGGATTTTTATCTGTAGCAAAATCAATTTCTGCTTCATGAAGTTCTGCAACATCATCCGGATGGCAGTCACGGTACATATCATGATCCATGAGGTAATAAGATGATGAATCGTTTTTTTTCAGCCCAAACAGTTCCATAAATCCAGCAGAAAGGGCAAGCGTAACTACATGATTGTCGACAAACTGATAAATGGCAAATGGAACTTCTGAATTTTCAAAAAGTTCTAACTCTTTTTTACTATACTGATATCTCTCCATTTTAAACTCCTTAACAGTAAATGAATTACAACGAAGTTCAATAACAGTATAACACAGTTAATACACATTCTCTATATTTTATAGTCTATTCTGACAATAATAAAAAAAAAGCCCTCAAAACCTCTGTTCATCCATATAGTAGATTTACACTGGACCAGAGATTCAGCAGGGCTTTTTTATGATAAAGAAAAAATTTTATCTGGAAAGCTTCATTCCGTTCACGGTAACATAGGCAACCTTTGTATCCAGCTCGTCCCGGATGGAAATTCCGTAGAGGCAGGTTGAACGTCCGTCTTTTAAAAGGGTGGATTCAGCAATCAGTTTTTTGCCTTTTGCCATTCCAGTAAAAGATATGTTGCTTGAAAGGGAAACAGTCTGCACGGAATTAAAATTAGAGGCAACTGCAAATGTGTAATCTGCAAGAGTAAAGATTGCCCCGCCCATCACACCACCATAGGCATTTTTGTGGGCACTGGTAATTTCCAGGGAACAGACAGCCTTGTGCTCACCAACTTGGTCAATTTGAATTCCAGTTGTTTCACTTGCATAAGTGTCTTTTGAAAAAAATTCCCGGGCTTTTTCTAAATCAGTCATTTTAATTCCCTTTGCCTTTTAACTGTTTATCAACTCTTCCTGACTGGCCATTCGTATACCGTTTGCTTCAAAAACTCTTTCTGTTTCAGGAACATCAGTACAGCGGATAATCATATAGGCACTGCCGGTTTTATGACCTGTAAATCCATACATATATTCTACGTTGCGGTTATTATCTGCAAGGATTTTAAGGATATTGTTCAAGCTGCCGGCCTGATCAGGAATTTCAACTGCAATTACCGGTGTAGTCTTTACAATGTATGCAGAACGCTCCAGTGCAGCCTGTACCTGTTCAGGATTATCCACAATAATGCGGGCAATTCCAAAATCACTTGTATCAGCAATACTGATTGTGCGCATATTGATTTTATGTTCAGCAAGAACATTGGTCAGTTCAGAAAGTGCATTCTTACGGTTTTCCAGAAAAATAGAAATCTGCTTAATAGTCATTTTTTCTTCCTCCTATGAATAGAAAGTCTTTTAGTCGTGAAGCTTTCTTGTATCAATTACACGCTTTGCTTTTCCTTCTGAGCGGGCAATAGTTTTTGGAGCAACCAGAGTAACCTTTGCCTTAATCTGAAGTACGCTGAGCAGTGCGGATTCAAGCTGCCTTTCCTGTTTATTAATTTCAGAAATTACGTCGCTGAATTTTTCTGCAGTCATTTCAACCTTGATTTCGAAAGTATCTGTATTATTTTCACGGCCAACATGAATTTCATAATTTGCAGGATAACCGTTCTGGAGAAGTACTCCTTC
>DGUP01000035.1:5917-11905 GCA_002394685.1 Treponema sp. UBA4307
ACCAATATCCTTTGTGCGGAATCTCATAAGAGGAAAGGCCTGTTTTGTAATTGCAGTAAATACCAGCTCCCCCTTCTCTCCATCAGGCAGACGCTTACCGGTTTTTGGATCAATTGTTTCTACAATAAAATGATCTTCGTTTACATGCATGCCTTTTTGTTCAGCACACTCGTAAGCAACTCCAGGCCCCATAACTTCTGTGAGACCGTAAATATCGTAGGCTTTCAGTCCCAGGGATTTTTCAATGTCACGGCGCATTTCTTCGGTCCATGGTTCTGCTCCAAAAATTCCAGCCTTAAGCTGAATGTCATCCGGAGTGAGCCCCATCTCCTTAAGAGTTTCTCCCAGATATGCGGCATAACTTGGTGTACAGCAGAGAATTGTAGATTTTAAATCCTGCATGAAAGTAATCTGACGCTGAGTATTACCACTTGAAATTGGAATTACCTGACAGCCCAGTTTTGTTGCTCCACCGTGAACTCCAAATCCACCTGTAAAAAGACCATAGCCATATGCAACCTGAACAACATCATTTTCATCTGCTCCAACTGCAACTAGCTGGCGGGCAGTACATTCATCCCAGATATCAAGATCTTCTTTTGTATAGCCTACAACAATCTGTTTTCCTGTAGTTCCGGAAGATGCATGAATGCGCACAACCTGACTTCTTGGTACGGCAAAAAGTCCATAGGGATAAGTCTGACGCAAATCATCCTTGCAGGTAAAAGGAATCTTGTCTAAATCTTCAAGGCCCTTAATATCATCCGGGGTAACGCCGGCTTCTTCACAACGCTTTCTGTAATATTCAACATTTTCGTAAACGTGACGAAAGTTTTTTGCAAGTCTTTCTCCCTGAAGTTTACGTAATTCTTCCTGAGACATGCATTCTTTTTCCGGCTGAAAATATTTTAAGCTCATATAATCCTCTTTATTAAAACAAGTTTCCTGTGTGATTTTAATTCTATTTATAGTAACACTATGTTTTTTTGTTGTAAAGAAGAATTATCATCAAAAACACATGGAATCTTTGACTATTAATAAAAAATTAACTGTAAAAAAGCCCTTGGATATGCTATAATTTTACATCTATATTAATAGCCCGAATGTCGAGTTTTGAAAAGTTGCTAACATTACAAAAAAAACGGCGCGAAGGAGTGAAAACAACTTACGAAAACACTTATTTTGTGCTGCCGCGGTAGCGGCAAACGTAAATAATTACAAGCACAAAATACGTGTAGCAGGCGAGCGGTGCCTTCACAGCATAGCTGTTCGGTGAATCACTCAAAATGCACCACTGGTGCATTTTGCCGGCTTCGCCGTCGTTCCCTAGGTTTCGATAAGTTGTTTTCATGACTGGGAGCTGTTTTTTTTGATAAATTCGTTGATTTTCAAAACTTGACATTCGGGCTAATAGAAAAAAAGTTTTCTTTTCTAGAATATTCGAGGTTATTAAAATGAAGCAATTGATGCTGGGAAATGCTGCAGCCGCAAGAGGACTTTATGAGGCGGGCTGTGAATTTATTTCAAGTTATCCTGGAACTCCAAGTACAGAAATTACTGAAGAAGCTGCTAAGTTTAAGGACATCTACTGCGAATGGGCACCAAACGAAAAAGTTGCCCTGGAATCTGCTTTTGGTGCATGCCTTGCCGGACGCAGGGCTTTCTGCGGAATGAAACACGTAGGTCTTAATGTTGCCGCAGACCCACTCTACACAATGAGTTATACAGGTGTAAATGCAGGACTTGTTATTGGTGTTGCAGATGATCCGGGAATGCATTCTTCACAGAACGAACAGGACAGCCGTCATCACGCAATTGCATCAAAAGTTCCAATGATTGAACCTGCTGATTCAGAAGAAGCCCGCCGTTTTTCAGCAATCGCTTTTGAAATCAGTGAAAAATTTGATACTCCTGTTTTGTACAAGATGTGTACCCGTGTTGCCCACAGTCAGAGCATTACAGAAACAGTTGAAAGAAATCTTCCGGAGCACAAGCCTTACGAAAAAAATATTCAGAAATATGTAATGGCACCTGCAAACGCAATCCGCCGCCATCCTTTTGTTGAGCAGAGGATGAAGGATATTGAAAACTGGAGCGAAACTTCTGGAATCAACAGAATTGAAGAAGGAAATGGTAAAGGACAGATTCTTGGACATGAAGATTCTAAAACTGGAATTATAACTTCTTCAACAAGTTATCAGTATGTAAAGGAAGTGCTTGGGGACAGAATCAAAATCCTTAAACTGGGAATGGTAAATCCTCTTCCTGCAAATATGATCCGGAATTTTGCAGAAGGACTTGAAGCATTAATTGTTGTGGAAGAACTGGATCCGATTATTGAAAACTTCTGCCGCAGCCTTGAACTGGGAATAAAGATTTACGGAAAAGACATTCTTCCTTTATGCGGAGAATTCAGTCAGAACATAATTGCTTCTTCACTGGGGCTCTCTGCTGATACAGGCAGAAAACTTAACATAAACATTCCGGTACGTCCGCCGATTATGTGCGCAGGCTGTCCACACAGAGGAATGTTCTATGCACTGAATAAATTAAAGGTAACTGTTTTTGGAGACATTGGCTGTTACACTTTAGGTTCTGTTGCACCTCTTTCTGCAATGGATGTTACTCTTTGTATGGGTGCTTCTTTCAGCGGACTTCACGGCTGGAACAAATCTGCAGGAGCTGACAACGAAAAGAAATCCGTTGCTATAATCGGAGATTCAACTTTCATGCATTCAGGAATGACAGGCCTTGCATCAATTGCATATAACCAGTCAAACTCAACTGTAATTATTCTTGATAATTCAATTACAGGAATGACTGGTCATCAGCAGAATCCAACTACAGGAAAAAATCTTTATGGTGATCCGGCAGGAAAAGTAAATCTTGAAGCACTTGCAAGGGCAATGGGAATTAACAGAGTAAGAGTTGTTGACCCTTACAATATTGCTGAATGTGAAAGCGCAGTAAAAGAAGAGATTGCTGTTGAAGAACCAAGCCTTATTATTAGCCGCCGTCCATGCGCCCTTCTGAAAGAAGTAAAACACAAGGCTCCTTTAAAGGTTGACCAGGACAAATGTAAATCCTGCAAAATGTGTATGAAGATTGGATGTCCTGCCATTGCAATGAAAAACGGCAAGGCAAAAATTGATGACACTCTTTGTGTAGGTTGTGGTGTTTGTGAACAGATGTGTAAGTTTGATGCATTTAAGGAGCAGCAGTAATGAACAGTGTAAAAAATATAATGATAGTAGGAGTTGGAGGACAGGGAGCACTTCTGGCTTCAAAAACTTTAGGCCAGGTTCTTCTTGATGCAGGCTACGATGTAAAAGTAAGTGAAGTTCACGGAATGAGTCAGCGTGGAGGCTCTGTTGTAACTTATGTCCGCTACGGTGACAAAGTTTATTCTCCAATCGTTGACAAGGGACAGGCAGATTTTATCGTTTCCTTTGAACTTCTTGAAGCTGCCCGCTATACAGAATTTTTAAAGGCTGATGGACAGATTGTTGTTAACACACAGAAAATTGATCCGATGCCAGTAATCACTGGAGCTGCAGAGTATCCGGAAAATCTTGTGGAGAAGATGCAGGGAGAAGGATTTAAAGTTGATGCCCTGGACTGCCTTACTCTTGCTCAGCAGGCCGGAACTGCAAAAGCTGTAAACATTGTTCTGATGGGAAGACTTTCCAGATATATGGACTTTCCGGAAGAAGCCTGGCTTTCTGCAATTGAAAAACTTGTAAAGCCACAGTTCCTTGAAGTAAATAAAGCAGCCTTCAAACTTGGCCGGGAAAACTAATAAAAAAAGAGGAAGCCGCAGCTTCCTCGTAACTGGTAAGCCGATCCTTCTTTCACAGATGGAATATTAGAGAAATAGAATAATGAACATTTCAATCAGAAGAGTATTAATAGAAGACTATGACAGAATCTACGCACTCTGGAACAGCACGGAGCAAAGCAGAAGAGCTTTAAATCCTGTGGATGACAGCCGGGAAGGAATTGAACGTTATCTTAAACGAAATCCCTCAACCTGTTTTCTGGCAGAATCAAAAGATGGCAGCGGGGACTCACAGGAAATTGCAGGGGTAATTCTCACTGGGCATGATGGAAGGCGTGCTATAATTCATCATTTATGTGTTCATCCGGCTTACAGAAGGGAGGGAATTGCCAGTCAGCTTGTTCAAAAAGCAGAAGAGGCGCTCCGCAAAGAAGGAATCAATAAAATATCTGGATTAGTTTTTAAGGACAATGATGCAGCAAATACTTTCTGGGAAAAGCAAGGCTACACCCTTAGAACAAATCTGAATTACAGAAACAAAAGCCTTAACGAAAATGTGCCCCAAGGGGAATAACAATCAGCTTGCTGCAGCACTTGATATTATTGAAAAAAAAACTGTAAACATCTGCCAGAGAAAAATCAATCTTAATTCTCTACAGAAAAAACGGCAGTGACATTTCCTTTGCCAAGAATCTTTTTAAGTTCAGCCTGGCTTACACCTTCCACTTTTCCAAGGCGGGTAAAGTTCCAGGTATTTTTGTCGTAATAAATGGTAATCTGATTTCCCTGGTAAAGAATTATGTCCCCGGCACTTGTTGTAATCTGAGTGTCGTTCCGTGGAAGTGAAGTTCCAAGAGAGCCCACTTTTTCAAAACTGCCATAGTCCTGCATTGAAACAGTTAGGGGACCTTTTTTTCAAAAGATTGTAGAAGGCAGCAGCTGAAGAATTATCAGAGAGTACTGCTGTAAGGCTATGATTTCCGCTGTCACTTGTAATTTCAATTTTGATTTTCATTATGGATTCTCCCTTTTTTTCAGATGATATTGCATTACTTTTTTCTAACCCGCAGGCTGAAAAGAAAGAAAGAAGAAAGATCAAAAATAAGGTCAATGTCTTTTTCATAGTTTATCCTCTATTCAGGTCAGCATGATTCTCAGTCGTTTTAATTACATCTTGTCACTTAAATAAAGTTTAAGACATTCACAGCGACTTGTCAACACTAAATTATTATTTTAGTAACAAATAGTTCCTTATTGCTAAAGTCTTTCGAATGTGATATTCTCTCTTTATGTCAAACTATATCCGCGCACGAAGCGACGAACACAAGGAAGAACGTCTTTCTCAAATCAAAGAGGCAACAGAAGAACTTTTTAACACCTGCCCCTATACCGAAATTACCCTGACTACAATTGCAGAAAAACTGGGCTGGTCGCGGGCAAATCTCTACAAATATGTTACGACAAAAGAAGAAATCTTTCTGGAAATTTCTGCTGAAAAAATGAAAGTTTATTATAATTCCCTGCTTTCTGCTTTTCCAGAAGGCAATAATTTTTCTCTGGAGGTTATTGCTGAAATCTGGGCCGGAATTTTAAATGCAAATCAGAATTATTTACGCTATGTTTCCTATCTTAATCCTGTTGTAGAAACAAATGTTACAGTAAATCGTCTCGCTGTCTTTAAGAAAAAATATTATGATCTGGCCTACGCTTTCCGGGATCGTCTTTCACAAATGCTTAAAATCAGCCAGGATGAAGCGTATAAAATTCAGCTTGATGTTCTTTTTTATTCATCATCAAATGCTGTCTGCTGTTACAAAAATCCTATTGTTCTTGAAGCACTTGAACAAATCAATATCACTCCGCCTCCAATGGACTTTTATAAAGATATGAAAGATTTCCTTAAGATGCGCCTGGACTGGATAAACAAACTTGTAAAAAATGGAAATGCTGTCTAACGGAATTCAAAAAGGTGCAGGAAACCGTCTTCAGGTTTTGCTGCACAAAATTTAGGGAAACAGATTTAACATTCTTTCTAGTTGCTAAAAAAAGTTTTTCCGTTTACAGTTTTTATGTTGAATGATTATCATTTATTGAGGTCCATATGAAATCTTACAAGGCAGAACTTTTTTCAGAAGAAAAATATCAACTGGGAGAATCTCCTTTTTACGATTCAGTCAACGAAAGACTTTCCTGGGTTGATATTACAGAAG
>DGUP01000077.1 GCA_002394685.1 Treponema sp. UBA4307
TTTTGTTTAAAATGTAATTTTATATAATATAAGAGAATGTTTGATTAAAAAAAAGCATAAGAATTTACAAAGCTAATCTCTATAGGTTGTGATTATTCTCAGAATTTCTTCTTTTGTTTTGAAAAATTCTTCTACAATGATTGGGTCGAAATGTGTACCTGATTCCTTTTTTATTATTGCAAATGCCTCTGGTGTTGGGAGAGGTTCTTTATAAATTCGTTCAAATACAAGAGCATCGAATACATCTGCAACAGCCATAATTCTGGCACATAGAGGAATATCGTTTTCTTTTAATCCAAAAGGATAACCTGTTCCATCCCACCATTCATGATGATATTGAGCCATATCGACAGAAACTTTCATATACTCTCTATCACCTGAAAATCCAATTATATCTGTTAAAATACGTGCGCCTTCTGTAGTATGAGTTTTTATGATTTCAAATTCCTGTGAAGTTAAAGGTCCAGGCTTTTTTAAGATAGTATCACTAATGACAATTTTGCCCACATCATGCATTGGTGCAGATTTTATCATTTTTGAAATATATTCATCAGTAAGGATTTCAGTATAATAACCATCATTTTTTAACTGATTTGCAAGAAGATTAACATAAATACTAGTTCTTTTTGCATGATATCCTGTTTGTGTATCACGATTTTCTACCAAATCAGCAAGACTATGAATTGTATGTTCCTGAAATGTGATTAATTTTTTTTCCTGTTCAAAAACTTCTTTTTCTGTTTTTTCATAACGTTCTTCAAGATCTTTATGTGAATTCATAAAAATAAGAAGAATTGATATTGTCATTCCTGAATTAACAAGGCTTAATCCATAAAAATTCAACTGGATAATATTCATTAATATTGGCAGGAGGGAAAATGAAAGAAATGAAAAAAGTGCCTTTCTGGAAAAATATTTGTAATTGTATAAAATTGTGATAACACTGGAAAGATAAAAAAGTCCAAAGAATATTGTGCTGACAAAGTTAAATCTTCCTCTTGTATAATAATTATCACTTGTGATTTGGTAATAAAAGCCCATTATTGGAGATAGAATTAATCCAATTGCATAGAGTATAGAGATTATATGGCTTATAGTGAAAAATATTTTACTGATTCTATAAGGTTTTAAGTATTCCTCCACATAACGTAATATGAAAAGAAATGCAAAAGGAACACATAGATAATAAATGAAAGTAAGAATATGAAGTGCAGGAACATGCCATGCAGGAGAAGTACCTTCAAACATCCAGTTTGATATATCTGAAATATTGAATATGAGCACTGTTGTACATACAAGAATAAAATATATAGAAGCTTTCCTCTGCTTTATATTTCTTCCCATTGAAAAAATCATAAATAGACATATAACGCAGCTGTATAAATCAAGGCCTGTACTAAGTACGTTTGTAATTTCTCTGTTCATTTCTCCCATCCTTAATAGTATTATATTATAACATGTTAAATTTTGAATGGCAAAAAAATATTTTGAAATGACTTCTTAAATAATTAAAAATCTTTTATAATTAGCGTATGAATCGATTTAACAAATTATTTTTTTTGTCACTTATTTTTACTGTTACGTTTGTATCCTGTAATTCAAAAAGTAATAAGGTTGACAATTATAAAAATCAATCCTCAGAAAATAGATTTGATTCTGATGAAGTTTTTCAAAATCAACAGATAGATATTAATTCCGGAAATGTTTTATATTTAATAAAAAAAGCTTATGGTTTTGATGAAATCAATTTTCCTGTTGCTTCACATTTAATAGAAAATGGAAAGATGACTATAAAAGATTCTTTATACATATATGATGTAGAGAAAGATGATGATTCTATTAATATAGAAATCTTCTCTCTGGAAAGCGAAGTTTTTGTAAAAAAGGTTTTTCTTCAAATAAAGGATGATAATCTTTATCTTGCTGCTACAAGTAACCAGTTCGCTTCTTTTTCATTTGAACCAGTTGAAAGAAATTATTACCCAATTACAGTTATTGATAAAAAGGGAAGCAGAGTATATTCAAAAAGGCAAGAATTAATATTTGGACAAAACAATGAAGAAAGTAAAAGTGTAGTTATTCCATTAAAGGGAATGACTCTTGAATTGAGAAATCAAATAAATAATGAACTGCAGGAATTAATTTCTGCTATGTCTTTAGCAAAATAAATATAAGGTGATTTATGATGAATTATGCAAGAATTTTTTTGAATCCAAAAGAAGATAGAGAAATATCACAAGGATTTCCATGGGTTTATGACAATGAAATTTCTTCAGTTAAATATGAAGATTCTAAGGCTGGAATAAAAACTGTTTCTCTTGAAGAAAGTAATATCCCTGATGGATCTGTAGTTGAGGTATATACAAAAGCTGGAGGTTTTCTTGGTACAGGAATTTTCAATAGGAAGTCTAAAATTATAATAAGACTTTTAAGTCATTATCTCCATGCTGATGAAATTATGTCAGATGTACAGAAATACTGGGATAAAATAATCGGTAATTCAGTAAATGTGAGACGCCTGGATTTCACAGATGATGAAAGTATTCGTCTCGTTTTCGGTGAAGCTGATTTTGCCCCAGGTCTTATTGTTGATCGTTATGTTGAAGGGGAAGGTGATGATCGTAAGACTTATCTTGTTGTACAGTTCCTTGCAATGGCAGTAGAAGTATTTAAGAAAGAAATTTTAAATGCTCTTGAAAAATGGTGTAATCCAGAAGGAATGTATGAACGTTCCGATGATTTAGTACGGGAAAAGGAAGGATTACCTCTAATTACAGTGTGGCATGGAAAGCAAGGAAAAAATATCATTCGTATAAAAGAAAATGGAATTTTTCTTGATGTTGATATTGTTAGTGGGCAAAAGACAGGTTATTTCCTTGATCAAAAAAGAAACCGCTATGAACTTAGAAAATATGTACATTCAAAAAGAGTTCTGGATACTTTTACTCATACAGGAGCTTTTGGATTAAATGCTGTAAAGGGCGGTGCAAAAGAGGTTATTTCAGTTGATATTTCTCAGGAAGCAGTTGATATGGTAAACAATAATATTAATATCAATCATGCTGAAAATGTTATGAAAGCTGTTTGTGCGGATGTTTTTGATTTACTTAAAGATTATGAGAATTCCGGTGAAAAGTTTGACGTAATTGTTCTTGATCCTCCAGCTTTTACAAAAAGTGCAAAAATGATTCAAAAAGCATATGGTGGTTACAAAGAAATAAATTTGAGGGCTATGAGGCTTTTAAATGAGGGCGGAATACTTGTAACCTGTTCATGTTCTCACTACTTTGATTCGGATACATTTTATGACATGATAATGCATGCAGCAAGAGACAGTCACAAGAGTGTTCAGGTGCTGCAAAAGAGAGGCGCTTCCAGTGATCATCCTCTTCTTATGGGGTATCCAAAGAGCGAATATCTTAAGTGTGCAATTTGTCGTGTTCTTTAATTCTCTTTTTTGGGTAAGGATTTTGAATGAAATATAATACTGTCATACTTCTTGGTCCAACTGCAGTTGGAAAAACTTCTTTAGGAGTTTCTCTGGCATTACAATTTGGATGGGATATTATTTCTGCAGACAGCCGGCAAGTTTATAAAGGACTGGATCTTGGAAGTGGAAAAGATTTAAATGAGTATTCAGGAATAATAAAAGCTCCTGATGGAAGTGAATCTTCTTATTCCATACCTTATCACCTTATTGATGTTACAACATTAGATAATGAATTTAATGTTTACAATTTTCAGACGGAATTTTATAAGATTTTTAAAGAATTAAGTAATGAAGGTAAAATGCCTTTTATTGTTGGCGGTACAGGAATGTATATCGATTCTATTTGCCGGGCTTATAATTTTGTTGAAGTTCCCGAAAACATACAGTTGAGGAAGAAACTGGATGAAAAGCCCCTTGAAGAATTAGATAAGATTCTTATGGAATTAAAACCTGAACTTCACAACAAGAGCGATCTTCTTTGCAGAGACAGAACTATTCGAGCTATCGAAATTGCTTTATATATGAAGGACGAAGAAAGGGTAAAAAGAGACAAAGCTTCTTTAAAATTACCTGAAATAAATCCTTTTGTTATGGGAACAACAATTCCACGGGATGAACTTAGGGCCAACATAAAAATACGCCTGCTTGAAAGAATTAATGAAGGAATGATTGAGGAAGTAGAAGGTCTTCATAATCAGGGATTTTCCTGGGAAAGACTTGAAAAACTTGGTCTTGAATATAGATTTGTAAGTGAGTTTCTTGAAGGGAAGATTGCTTCAAAAGAACTTATGGTTGATGAATTGTATCATGCAATTTGCCAGTTTGCAAAAAGACAGGAGACCTGGTTCAGAGGTATGGAAAGAAAGGGGGTAAAAATTAATTGGCTTCCAAATCAAAATAATAAGGAAGCCAAGTTGAAAGCAGCGATTAAGTTAATTGAGGAAAATGTGATAAATCAAAAGTAAGGTTGTAACTTATGCGTTAACTGCAACTTTTTCTTTACCTTCTTCCATTTTGGTAAGATATCCTGTTCTTACACAGGAATCAAAAAGTGTTTTGGAAATATAATCAGTTGTAACATCTGTGTATCCATCTTTGTCGCGAACAATACGTACAACATAACCATCATCCATTTCACGAATGATTGTCATGTAATCGCCTGTTTTTCCAATGCTTTTCAATGTGTAACTTCCCATGATTATTCTCCTTTAGTGGATTAACCGGGTGACCCCGATAATTATATTTTCGGAATATGGAAAATGATGTTTAGTCTTTTTTTTAAGGAAATAAATTATGTATATTGATGCACATTTTCATTTGATTCAAACTCTGGAAAAAGAGTCTCTCGATTTATGTTCATGTTTTACTTCGGTTACATGCTGCCATTCAAAAGATGAATTTATTGTTTCTGAATGTGTTATCAACCAGAATAATCTTCCTGTAAAAAGATGTTTTGGTCTTCATCCACAAAATCCTTTTTATAATGAAAACGAAGGTCCTGAATTCCTGGAAAAGTTATTAAAGGAGAAAAGAATTGATGGAATAGGGGAATGTGGATTTGATTATTACAATCAGGAGTTTAAGAGTAATTGTAGAGCTCAGGAAGATGCTTTTGTTATTTGCCTTGAATTCGCTGAAAAGTATAATAAGCCGTTGATTATTCATAATAGAAAAGCTCTGGAAAAAATATATCAGTATTCAATGAAATTAAAAAAAATTAAAGCTGTTGTTTTTCATGGTTTTGGATTTGGAGAATATGAAGCGGAATCAATTCTTGAAAAAGGAATAAATGCTTATTTTTCTTTTGGAAAGGCACTGCTTAGGGGAAATAAAAAAAGTATTGAGTGTGTAAAGAAAATCCCATTAGAAAAGATTCTGCTGGAAACAGATGCCCCTTATATGACAATAAAAAACGAGAATCACTCTTCAAGGCAGGATATTATTAAAGTTTACGACATGTTTTTTAAATTAAATAATATTCATGAAGAAGATTCCCGCATTAAAACTGAAATTACAATTGAGGAAAATTTTAAGAATATCTTTGATTAAATTTTACATCTTAAGAATTTTTTTTATTTCCTGAAGGGTCTGTTCATATGCTTCAATAAAGTCCTGGTTAAGTTCATCCAGGTTCAATACAGCAGATTCCGGCAGACGATTACGGAGAAAATCTTCAAGTTTCTGGCCGGAATGATTAAGTTTTCCTGCACATAACTGGCGACCGGCTCCCTTAAAATAATGAACATATTTTGCAGCTTCATTTTTATCTGTTTTTTCAAGTCTTGTCAGTTCTTCCTGATCAAGTTTTTTATCATTTACAAATGCTATAAGGAGTTCTTCTAATAATTCTTTTTCTCCGCCTACATATTCCAGTGCAGAGTCCAAATCTAAAATATCTGTCATAAGCATACTATAGTAAAAATAATATTTTTATGCTATATTTATTGACAAATTGAAAATGGAGCTTAATATGAAAAAACTTACTGTTTTTGTTTATCTGAATGCACTGCTTTGTATTCTATATTCTTTTTTTAGTATTTCATTCCATGCAGATGTATCTTTGCTTGCTTTCCCACTTTGCATCATCTTCACAGGTTTTGTAGTTTATTTTTCGATTTTCGATCTTCTGAGGAAAAATACAATAAAGCACATTGGTGTTGTAAGAGAACTTGTTTCATATGAGCCTTTTGTGTTTATTACATGTTTTATAATCCAGCGTGCAGGAAAAGAAGCTCTTTCTTTTAATAGAGATTTAATCTGCGCGATTCTCTGGGTTTGTGTTTTGATAATTTCATTTATTCTTAAAAACAGATTCTTAAGCGAAAAATTTTTTCCTAAGTATAATAAAGTATGGGCTGAGGAAAGAGAAAAGAATCCTTTGAGAAAACCAAAAGGACTTAAACGTCTGTTTTATGAAATTGCAGAAACTGTAGATGCTGTAGTTTGGGCTGTTTTTGTAATTGCTATTGTTAATCTTTTCATTGTTCAGCTTTATCGAATTCCTTCAGAATCAATGGTTCCAACTTTTTTGATTGGGGACAGGGCAATTGTATGGAAAACAACTGCAGGCCCAAAATTCCCTCTCAGTGAAGTTGGTCTTCCACGTATTCAGAATTATAACAGAGGGGATATTGTAGTATTTAGAAATCCTCACTACAAGGATGACAGAAAGAGTGAAGTAAAGAATTATCTTGCTAACTTCCTGTACATGATTAGTTTTACATTAATTAAGGCTAATACTGATGAAAATGGTGACCTGAAAGCTGATCCTCTGGTTAAAAGAATTGCAGGTGTTCCAGGAGATCAGTTGATTATGATGGATGGAATTCTTTATGCCCGAAATAAGGATGATCTTGAATTTAAACCGGTTGAAAGTGATGTAAAGCACGCAGCCTGGAATTTAAATACACTTTCAAATCAGTCAAAATCAAAAATTCAGTGGATTCCACTCACTCAGGAAGATTATAATATAACTCTTGCAGTTGAAGAGGAAAGGCGAAACCTGGATCTTTTTGCAGCGTATAATGAATGTGTGGAATTAAGTAATAAATTTGATAAATATGCCTCTGGTTCCAGAATTAGTGAAGAGGAAGTGAGTGAAATGATTCCTGCAGAAAACAGAACTGCATACTCACTTTTTGCCCAGGCTGATACATTGGCCGGAATCTTAAGTGCTGCCGATGGTGGTTCTCAGTGGTTCCGCCACTTTATGACTGATTGGGCTGAAAAATCCCTGAAATCAACTGCGAGTCTGCAGAATTTTAAGGAAGATGGCAGTATTACTGGACCTGAGCTTTTGGGGGGAGATCTTTATACCGATTCTCTATTCAGATTAAATGTTATGGTTAAACTTACATTTGGCCGTATAGTACTTAATACTCTTGAATCAATAGAACTTCAGTCTCAGGAAGGAGATAGTGGAATAATTGATGAATTAAGAAAGAAACGTTCTGAAGAGCAAAGTAAGGCTATCAATCTTCACAGTTACATTAGTCGCATGGATCAGAGAAATATGCCTATGTTCCCTGCAAACAGGGGAGAAGAACCTCAATTTCTGGAAAAAGATACCTTCTTTATGATGGGGGATAACCGCTATAATTCTCTGGATATGCGTCATTCTTATACAAAGCATTTAGTTACTTTCTGGCCGGCAGATCCTTATTCTGTTTCTTATAATACAAATATTGAGCAGCAGGCTGTTAGTATTAAGAAGATTTTAGGAAAGGCAAATTACTGTATCTGGCCGCTTTCAAGGGCTGGAAGTCTTAAGGGAAAAGTAAGAAATTAATTATTATTTTTGAAACAATTGGGAGTACCTGTAATTATGAAAAGATTTTTTTCAATTTTTATAATTTTAACAGCTTTAATTCTAACAAGTTGTGGTGGTGATATTACGATTAATATTTTCACCAGGGATTTAAGAGATGTAAACATTTCTGTTGAAGAAGTTATTTATGCTACAGTTAATATGAATGTTAAGGAATTGGAAGATGAAAATGACATTAACTTTTTAAAAGAAAATTTGAATGGTTTTTGTAATGGTGTAGCCAAAAAAGGGGATTATTCCACTTCCTATTCATTTGATATGAAAGTTCCTGTCATTAATGAGGGAACGCTGTTAGATTTTTCCAAAGATTTATTCGTAATAACTGGAAAAAAAGAAGACAATAAAGTTAACTATTATCTCCAATACAACAGAGAATTATATAAAAAGATTGATGATTATATCTATAATTCTCACTATGTAAATGTAGATCTTTCATCATTTTCCATTCAACTGAATATTACTAATGATAAGAGAAGTTCTACTAAATTTGCCGCTTACAGCTGCTATATTGATAATAATCCATATCCATTTGGTTATAGTACTATCTTAAATGAAGGGGAAGTTCTTCACCTTAAGATAAGTGACATCTTTAATGAATATATTTCTGCTTCTGAAAATGTTGAATATCCTCTTTTTACAATTGTTGAATAAAATAAGTTTATAAAGAATACTTTCTAAACAAAAAAAGCCCGGTATCTTAATTTAAGTTTCATAAGATACCGGGTTTTATGTTTTGATAAAGAATTAAAAATTACATATTTTTACCGTGACAGTTCTTGAATTTTTTACCTGAACCACAAGGACACGGATCATTTCTTCCAACCTTTGGCTGGGTTCTCATAACTGTAACGCTTTGTCCCTGACGACCAGATCTCATTGCGGAGTTTTGTGCCTGCATCTGTGCCTGACGTGAGTTAAATGCGTTCTGAGGATTAACACCCTGCTGAACTGGAGAATGTGGTTGAGAAATTGAAGAACCAATTTCCTGATGCTGAGCATTCATTCTGATATTCTGCTCTGGAACCTTTCTCTGGGCTCTTGGATCCTGACCGTTAACTTGAATCTTTACCTTAAAAATCAGGCTGGCAACTGTATCACGAATTGTTGCAAGTGCTTCGTCAAACTGGTTAAAACCATCAATTTTATACTCAGTAAGAGGATTTTTGCTTCCGTAAGAGCGGAGGTGAACTGCTTCACGTAAGCCGTCAAGGAATTCCAGCTGGTCAAGCCACTTCTTGTCTATCTGCTTAATATACTGATATCTGATAAACATATTGAAGTTTTCTTTACCAACAAGGAGTTCCTTCTGGGTAATGTCATTCTGAAGTATAGCCTTAACTGCTTCTGCGGTAAGTTCATCATATGAAGGAGTCTGTCCAAAGGTTCTCTTGATTGTATCAACAAGTTCACTCTTGGCATTTTCATTTTTGCGGTTATGCTGATATTCTTCAAAGATTTCATCAACAGTTTCACTTGCATTGTTCATTACGCGGGTGCTGAGGTCGTTATCCATGAGAATTTCATCACGCTGTTCGTAAATGAACTTACGCTGCTGATTGAGAACGTCATCGTAATCCAGAAGGTTCTTACGAATTTCGAAGTTTCTTTCTTCTACTTTCTTCTGAGCTTTTTCAATTGATTTGTTGAGCCAAGGGTGATCAATAGGTTCTCCTGGCTGCATACCGATGTTCTGCATCATTTTCTTCATGCGTTCACCGCCGAAGAGTCTCATCAAATCATCATCCATTGAAATATAGAACTTAGAACGTCCTGGATCACCCTGACGACCTGAACGACCGCGAAGCTGATTGTCAATACGACGGCTTTCATGACGTTCAGAACCAATTACGTAAAGACCACCAAGATTCTTTACTTCTTCATAGTCCTTTTTCCAGTTTTCCTTTTCTATCTTAAGTGCTTCGTCGTACTGTTCCTGAGTTGCGTTTGTTCCTGCACGTTTTCTTGCACGCATTTCAGGAGAGCCGCCTAATTTAATATCTGTACCACGACCAGCCATGTTTGTTGCTACAGTTACGGCGCCTTTTGCACCTGCTTCTGCAATAATCATAGCTTCCCTTGCATGATTTTTTGCGTTAAGAACTTCATGCTTAATGCCATGTCTTGTCAGAATTGCAGACAACTGTTCAGATTTTTCTACTGAAACTGTACCAATAAGAATAGGCTGTCCCTTTGCATGACATTCAGTAACTTCTTTTGCAATTGCATTCCATTTATCCATTTCATTAAGATAAACTTCATCATTTTCATCTTTACGCTGTACAGGACGATTTGTTGGAATTGCAACAACATCCAGATTGTAAATTTTTGAAAATTCAACTGCTTCTGTTGCTGCAGTACCAGTCATTCCCGAAAGCTTTTCATACTGACGGAAGAAGTTCTGGAATGTAATTGTAGCAAGTGTACGGTTTCGCTGTGCAATGCGCAGATGTTCCTTTGCTTCAATTGCCTGGTGGAGGCCATCTCCATAGCGGCGTCCTTCAAGAATACGGCCTGTAAATTCATCTACAATCTGAACCTGACCGTCTTTAACAACATAGTCAACATCAATATGGTAAAGTTCATGGGCGCGGATTGCCTGTGTAAAGTAGTGAACATATTCAAAGTTCTGTTCATCAAAAACAGTAGAATCTGCTGTAATCAGGTTATGCTTGTGAAGAATGTCATTAATCTTATTCATACCCTTGTCTGTAAAGGATACGCGTTTACTCTTTTCATCAAGCTTATAATCACCTTTAAGGGCTGCTCTTTCTTCAGGGAGCATCTGAACTTCATCAGGATAGTCGTTTGTTTTAGGATCTTTTTCTACTTCTTCAAATTGACTTACATACTTGTCAACTTCGTGATACTTATATGTGTCATCTTCTCCCTGACCGGAAATAATGAGCGGTGTACGGGCTTCATCAATAAGGATAGAGTCAATTTCATCCACAATACAGAAATAGAAACCGCGCTGAACCTTGCGCTTAATATCAATCTGCATGTTATCACGGAGATAGTCAAAACCGAATTCGTTGTTGGTACCATAAGTGATATCACAGGCATATGCAGCCTTACGGGCTTCGTTATCCATATTGCTCAGAATACAGCCTACGCTTTGTCCCAGAAATTTATATACTCTTCCCATCCACTGGCTGTCGCGTTCGGCAAGGTAATCGTTGACAGTAACAATATGTACACCCTTTCCTGTAAGGGAATTAAGATATGCAGCTTCAACACACATCAGGGTTTTACCTTCACCGGTCTTCATTTCTGTGATTCTTCCAGAATTCAAAACAAGTGAACCCATAATCTGGCAAGGGTAAGCTTTTTCACCTAATACGCGATATGCGGCTTCTCTGGCAAGGGCGAAGGCTTCAGGCAGAATATCGTCCAGACTTTCACCATTTGCAAGACGATCCTTAAACTTCTGTGTTTCTTCAGGGAACTGTGAATCTTTAAGTCCACTGGCCCAGCTGTCTAATGCTTCAACTTTTGCAACTAAAGGTTTAAGAGCCTTTACATCGCGGTCATTCTTATTTCCGAAGAAAAATGTTAATACTTTATCAAACATAATAGAAAAATATAACAGTTTTCCCTTGCGTTGACAATATAAATTATAATCTTTATTCTATATAAACACTTAAAATGAACTTAAAAAAGATGGATTTTAAATGAATATCAAATATAGTAAGTTTGTATTGAAAAGCCTGCTTTTAATTCTTTCCGGGGGAATGGTTTTTACTGCCTGTCAGGAGAATAAAGCTGTTCCTACAATGGATGAATATGAAACCTTCAAAATCAATTATGGAAATTTTGAAGATGAATTAAATCTCTTTGATATGGCCGAAATTGGTGAAATTCCTGCCGGAACTTATATGAGGGACGGTTTTTTCTACATATCGAATACTGAATCCAAAAAAGTAATGGGTTTTAATTCATACGGAGATCTTCTTACCCTTTACTTTAATGATGAAACAAACCCTCGGCCTTCTTTTTTTGATGATGATTTTGCTGCTGTTTCTACCAGAAAAGCTGTGGCCTATCCATTTAACCAGATTTCTGAAATTGCAGTTGATTCAAGAAAATATATTTATGTTGCAGATAAGATTTCTGTAGACCGTCAGGAAGTTAATGATGATGACGGAACAATTTACAGTCAGATGGTACTTCGTTTTGATTCTAACGGACGTTATACCGGTTATTTAGGTCAGCAGGGCTTTGGCGGAACACCATTTCCTTTCATAAAGAAACTTTATACAACTACAAACAAGGAACTGGTTGTGCTTTGTGAAACTGCCAGCGGGTCTCAGGTTTTCTGGTTTACAGAAGATGGAAATCTTGTTAAAAAAATTAATCTTGAAGAAGTGTTTGACTACAATATTTATCAGCCGAAGACTGCAGTAAACGATATGTGGCAGGCAATTCAGGGGGCAGTTCCTGATCCTTCACAGAGAAAACTTTATGTAATGGTTGATGTTGTAATAAGTTCAGCAGATGAAACAAATGGTGTTCACGCTGGAATTAACTATCTTGAATCTTATCTTTTTACAATTGATATTGAAAGTGGAGTTACTGAAAAAGGTATACAGGTTCCGTCTTATCAGGATTCGGTTTCCACTTCATATGCTACACAGAATACCAGCATTCCTTATCAGCTGCTTGGAATTACAGATTCAGGATGGATTTTCTTCCTTGTTTCTGCAGAGAAAGGTTTCGGACTTCTTATGATGGAATCCGACGGACAGAGAACTCTGCGTAGAACAATCAATATGGACCGGAAAGACAGTCTTTTCTACAATTTCTGTCTGGGAAATTCCGGTATTCTTTCAATGCTGAATGCAAAGGAAAACTACGCAGAAATCTGCTGGTGGAGAACTGATTCAATCATTCAGTCTGTATTGCAGAATTAAGTTATTACAGGATAATAAATGGCTTTTGGGGATGATCAGATAGACGGTTACACTGAAGGGGAGGAACCTCTTGTTTTTCACTATAAGAGGGGAGATTTCCGTAAGCGTGAAGATAAAAAGTACTCGGATCTGGCAACAGGCAAAGTACAGCAGAAAAGAGGACTGTTCAGGGTTCTGCTAAGTACAAAGGCTAATAAGATGCTCTTTTTTGTAATGATTGTCTGTATGATTATGGTCCTTATCCTTAGTTTTCTAAAAAAAAGGAGTAATGAGGGATCAATTAATCATATTAACTGCACCCTTAATGCTTTTTCTTATGATGGTATGGTTTATTCCTCCCTGGAGCTTGCTCCAAACAAAAACAGCCCCTTTAATGAGGTAATTACAATTAACTGTAACTTTTATTTTATTGATTCAGACGGCAATAAGGTGACGGAAGGTTTTGATTCTGTGACTGTGGAATTTAAAAGTAAAGATGATGAAAAGAAATATCTCCGCTTTTCAGCCTCAGACTATAATATTGTAAAGGTTGAATGTGAGATTCTTTCTGGTGACGGAAACTTTACTGATAAGCTGGACTGTAAAGTAAAACAGAATTAAATTGAATTAAATGCAATTATAAAATCTAAAGTCATTAACAAAATAATACGATAAATAAAACAGAGTAATAAGTTTTTTCCAGGGGGATAATATGGCTCAGTTTTATTTTCTTTCAGTACTGTTGAATTTTTTTGCAGCGCTGATTTTATTTTACGGTAAAGACTTGACTTCAAAAATAACTGTAGAAGAAAAAAAGGTTTCAAAAGTACTTTCAACAAGTGGAAAGAGAACTTCTGCTAAAACTAAAACAGAAAAAATCAAGAACGAAAATGTTGAATCTAAAGCAAAGAAAGCTGAAGAAAAGGTCAGGAATCTTTTTACAACAGTAAAATATATTGACAGCAAAAATTTCCGCCTTGTTGTGGGAATTTTAACTGCTTTCACAGGTCTAATGCTTCTTCTTTCCCCATTTAAAGGTGACTTGCCTGTAATCGGGGACTTTATTCCTGTACTTTCTGGTCTTGCAGGTGGAGCTTCAATTCTTCTTGAGTATTATATTACAAACGCTAAGGATGAAGTAAATCTTAATCCAACCGTAAAAAAGATTTTTATTGATTCAAGAAAATATCTGGGAGTTTTCTGTATTGCAGCATCTCTCCTTCATTTTATTTTTCCAGGAATAGTTCTTCTGTAAGGGGTTTTTCATGGCTAAAGTTTCAATTGCCTGTATTGCCTATAAAAGAGGTAAAATCCTTATAGCACACAGAAATCCTACCGGACAGATGGGCTCCCGCTGGGAATTTCCTGGTGGCAAAGTAGAAAATGGAGAAGATGAAAAACTTTCCATTGTACGCGAGATGGAAGAAGAATTTGGAATGAAGGTAAAGGTGATTGAAAAAATCACTGAAAATACTTTTGAACATGAAGGTAAACACTTCGAACTTCACGTATACAGAATTTCAGTTCCACGGATGGGATTAATCAGAAAATACAAGCTCACAGAACATACAGAATATAAATGGGTAAATATAAATCAGATTCCCCAGGATAATTTTGTGGACAGTGATTTAAAAGTTTATCCTGATGTAAAAAAATATATTGAAAACTTGAAATAATTAGGGGATAAAAATGAAGCTTTTAAAACTTCTATTAATATGTGCCGGTCTTTGTCTTGTAATGTTGAGTTCAGTTTCCTGTTCAAAAAACAACAAGATTGTATTTGATGACAGTGATTCAACTGCACTTGAACTTGATAACGAATGGGCTGTTGTTACTTTTCGTTATGTATCTTTCCGGGTTAAACCTGGCTTTGAAGAAGATATTGCTTCCCAGGGAAGAATCGGTGATATTCTTCTTGTAAAGGGGAAGAAATATGTTCCAAATCTTTATGATTCTTCTGACACGCTCTGGTATAAATTTGATAAAGGATGGCTGAATGAAAATAACGTTACCCTTTATTCAAATAAACTTAAGGCCAAATCAGCAGCAAAAAAACTGATTAATCTTAATGAAGAAAAAGAGTAAAAAATATAAATAAAGCCCTCTGAAAAAAAAACAGAGGGCTTTGTTTATAATACACCTTTAATGTATCTTACAAATTGTCAGCGTCCAAGTATCTTTGATACAGCCTGATCAAAAGTAATTCCCTGGAACTGTTCTCTTGTTTTCAAGTTTTTCAAGGTAAGGGTATTTGAAGCTTTTTCCTCTGCACTGATAAGAATTCCCCATGGAATTCCCTTTTTATCAGTAACTGCATACTGCTTATTCATTTTTGCAGTATCCGGGAAAACTTCAACGGCAACACCATTTTTTCTTAAATAGCCTGCAACCTTCTGATAGTAAATGGCGTCATCAGCAGACTGATTATAAATCTCAACATCAAGATAAGAACCTTTGTTCTCTGTTAATCCAAGTTCTGTAAGACCTGCAATAAGTCTGTCCAGACCAATTGAAGCACCTACGCCAGGGAGAGAGTCCTTCATGTAAAGACCTGAAAGATTATCATAACGGCCTCCAGAACAAACGGAACCAATTGATGGAAGATCATCAAGGAAGGTTTCGTATACAACGCCGGTGTAGTAATCAAGTCCACGGGTAATGCTTGGATCAAGGGTATAAGTATTTTCAATTCCCTCTGCCTGCATCATTGCATAAATGTCTCTCATGCGTTTTGTATCCTCACCAGGACCGCCTGCAAGTTCTTCCAGATGGGAAAGTGTTTTTTCAAAAGAATCTTCCGGTTTAATATAAGACAGAATAAGTTCAGCCTTAGTCTGGTCTCCTGTAAATGTAATCAGTTCTTTTTTTACTTCCTCTTCACCGATTTTAGCAAGTTTATCTACTGTACGGAGAATATCTTCAGATTTATCTGCAAGTCCCTGTTTAGAAAGGAAGCGGTTAAAAATTCCTCTATGATTTACGTGGATTGTAATTTTTTCTACACCAATAGACCTTAAAGCTGCTCTCATAAGTGAAAGCGTTTCAAAGTCTGAGGTAGCGCTGTCTGAACCTACAGTGTCAAAATCACACTGAACAAATTCCCTGTAACGGCCTGCCTGAGGTTTTTCTCCACGCCATACCTTGGAAATGTGGTAGCGTTTGAATGGAAAATAAAGTTCTTCTTTATGCTGTGCAGTATAACGGGCAAAAGGAACTGTAAGGTCGAAACGCATTGCAACATCTCTTCCTCCGTTATCTTCAAAACGGAACATCTGTTTTTCTGTTTCGCCCTGACTCTTTCTTAAAAGAATCTCAGTGTATTCAAGAACAGGTGTGTCAATTGGAACAAAGCCGTATGACTGATATGTCTTTGTAAGCTTTTCTATTAATGAGGAACGTAAAATCTCTTCCTGTGGCAAAAAATCACGGAAGCCCTTTAAAATTTTTGGTTGAATTAAATCTGACATAGTTAAAATATAATGAATTAAAGACCTTTTATCAATTATCATAGTGGAACATAAACCTTGATTTTGGTACTATAAATCATAAGTTTTTTAGTTTTGATCAGGAGAAAAAATGCTTTTAGCTGTAGATATTGGTAATACAAATATAGTTCTTGCAGTGTTTGACGGGGATAAAATTGTAAATCAGTGGAGAATTGCCACAGATGCCCGCCGTACAGGAGACGAATATACTTCCATCATTTTAACTTTAGCCCGTGATGCGGATATTGATTTGTCACAGGTAAAAAAATCGATTATTTCTTCCGTAGTGCCGGCTCTTATAGGGCCTTTTGTAATCGTATGTCAGCATATTACTAAGGCTCAGCCTTTTGTTCTTTCTTCAGCCCATGCCCAGGGAAAAAAACTTCCTGTCCATCTGCCTGAAAATTCAACTCGTGAACTGGGAACTGACCTTCTGTGTAATGCTGTATCTGCCTGGAATCTGTTTAATGGGAAGGCAAATATTGTTGTAGATTTTGGAACAGCCCTTACCCTGACTTTTACTGATTCTGAGGGAACAATTCTCGGAGGAACTATTTCTCCTGGTCTGGGAACTGCTGTAAAGGCTCTTGCAACAAATGCGGCCCAGCTGCCTTATGTTTCCCTTGAAGCTCCTTCCAGGGTAATCGGCAGTACAACTAAAGAGGCTATTCAGGCCGGTATAGTACTGGGCTATAAAGGTCTTGTTGAATCTCTTGTTAAACAGTGTAAGGAGGAGTATGAAAGACTCTCCGGACGGTCAGGAAATGAGGTTCAGGTGGTTGCTACAGGCGGCCTTAATTCGGTACTCAAGCCTATTACAGACTGTTTTACTACTGTAGATAAGGATTTGACCGTAAAAGGCTTAAAAATCATTTCTGATCTCCTTCAGTAACTATCTGGAAATAAAATCTTCCAGTTGAACTCCTTCTCCGTCTTCTACATCCCTTGTAAGGACTGCACCCTTTAGCATTTCGTAATAAAGTGGTGAAATGCCAGGGGTAAGGACTTTTTCCGTACGGAGAATGCTGATATCTTCCTCCTGAATTTTATGTCCTTTTGGGAAACTTTTCATGTAGTGAAGGGAACGGTTTGTCCTGCCGTAATTCTGTTTTTCACTGTCCGCAAGTCTTTTAACGCCCGTGCCTAATACAGCCTGAATTTTACTCAAAGGGTATTTTTCTTCCAGCTGCTTTATTATTTCTTTTTCAGCGGATTCTGACAGGATTCTTAATTTGTCAGCCTTTTCTCCATTCAGTTCACTGTTCTGGAACATTGCGGATTCTTCTTTAGCCCACTTGTGGAGGAGAGCCTGGGTCTGATGAACACAATGGGTCATAAGGGCAAAATCTTCACCTTCAAGGGCAACAGGATCATCCAGCCCCTCAGTTTTTCTGCTTAAAGTAATGTGCTTCTCTATCATGCTTCCACCCATCATAGTCGTGAGAACTGGAACCAGTACTGGATCAAGGCTGTGGTCTGAAATTCCTGTAGGAATGCCGAATATTTCATGAAGGGTTTTAACGGCTTTTACATTGTACTCATTTTCTGGTGCCGGATATGAGGTAATGCAGTGAAGAAGTGTGAGAGGAGGGATTTCTCCGCTGCAGGAGATATGCTTATTCTGAGTTAGAATATCTATTGCTTTTTCAAGATCGGAAAGCTTTGAAACTCCGCTGGAAAGAATGACTGGAATTTTACCGTATACCTTACTTAATTCCTGAAGCATGGGAAAATGATTAACTTCCGGACTTGCAATTTTAACTGCATCTATATCACATGAAAGGAGTTCTTTAAGGGAGCGTAAACCAAAGGGAGAACATGTAAACTTGAGGCCTTTTTTATGGGTATAATCAATGCATTTTTCATAAAAGCTTCGGTCTACTTCCAGATCCTTGAAACGCTGGTAGAGGGGAATGTTACCTGTGGGAAGTTTAACAAAACCTGTCTTGGGATGAAGAATTTCATCTGCGTAAACCCACTGAAATTTGATAAAATTTGCGCCGGCTTCTGCAGCAGTATCAATAAGCTTAAAAGCCTTTTCTAAAGAACCTTCGTGACTTGTTCCGATTTCTGCAATTATTGTCATGATTAATAATTTTATCATCATAAAATGGTCTGTTCAAGGAAAGCCTTCTGCTATTGAACCAGCAGGTGGTGTCGTTGACATAGAAAGGCCTATCGTGGTAAAATCTTGCAATATTTCTATAATATCCAAGGAGTTTTTCCATGTCAGGACACAGTAAATGGTCAACTATTAAACATGCAAAGGGCGCTGCTGATGCAAAGCGTGGTGCTCTTTTTACAAAATTAATTAAGGAAATTTCTATCGCTGCATCTATGGGTGGCGGCGACCCTAACTCTAACCCACGTCTTCGTACAGCTATCCTGAAGGCTCGTGCATCTTCAATGCCTAAAGATAACATCGAAAGAGCTATTAAGAAGGGAACTGGTGAACTCGGTGGCGGAACTTATGAAGAATTGGTATATGAAGGATATGCACAGGGTGGTGTAGCTGTTCTGGTTGAAGTTCTTACAGATAACCACAACCGCGCTGCAGCAAATGTCCGCAATATTTTCTCTAAGAATGGTGGAAACCTTGGTACATCTGGTTCTGTTGCACGTATGTTCGACCGCAAGGGTGTAATTGAATATGATGCAGAAAAGGTATCAGAAGATGAAGTAATGGAAGCTGCTCTTGATGCCGGCGCAGAAGATATTGTTAACGAAGACGGTGTTATCACTGTTACAACAGATCCATCTGCATTCAACTCTGTAGTTGAAGCTCTTGAACCAAAGGGATGGGAAACACTTTCTGCTGAAGTTTCAATGGTTCCACAGATGTATACAGCAGTTGATAAGGATACTGCTGCAAAGGTAAAGAAGCTTCTTGACAAGCTGGAAGAAGATGATGATGTTCAGAACGTTTGGTCAACAGTTGAATATCCAGATGATTTTGAAGAAGAGTAATTTTGATTAATCTTTTTTGAGATATACAGGCGTCCTATTTTTTACGGGGCGCCTTTTTTTGTGTTATAATTTGAGTGATGAAAAAAAGAAGAGTTATTGGAATTGATCCGGGCCTGGCTCACACAGGTTTTGGTATAATAGATTTTATAAACGGTAAGATGAAACTTGTGAGCTATGGTGTTATTGAAACATCTCCGGATGATTCTCACGAATTGAGGCTCTTATCTCTTTATAATCGTCTTGATGCCGTACTGAATGAATTCCAGCCTTCAGAAGCAGAGATGGAGACTCTTTATTTTGCCAGGAATATTTCAAGCGCAATGGCGGTGTCTGAAGCAAAGGGGGTTGCAACTCTTGCTGTAGCCAGAAGGGGAATTCCTTTGAATTACTACACGCCGAATCAAATAAAAAGCGCTGTAACCGGAACTCAGTCCAGTAACAAGGAAACTGTACAACTTTATGTAAAGCTTCTGCTAAACTTAAAAGCTGTTCCTGAACCTGACCATGCTGCGGATGCACTTGCAGGTGCAATAACTCATATTCATTCAACACAAAATCTTTCTGCTGGAATCAGGCAGGAAAATGACGCATGATTTAATCAGCTCTTGTCTTTAATAATTTAGTGTATTTTGGTATATTGATTTTATGTTTAACAGTTTAACAGGAACCGTTACAGAAAAACTTCCTCAAAAATTATATCTGGAAACAAATGGCATTGAGTGGGATATTACTATTCCAGATTCTTCCCTTGAAAAAGTTCCAGGTCCTGGAGAAAAAGCAAAGATTTATGTATATCTTCAGCATACTGATCAGTTGATGAATCTCTTTGGTTTTGCAAGTCAGAATGATCGTTCACTTTTCTTTGATTTACTTAAAGTTGACGGGATTGGTCCTAAGGGTGCTGTAAAAATTATGTCTTCAATCGACAGCAGAAATCTTGTTACTATCCTTGATTCAGGTGATATAGGGGCTTTGGAGAAAGTTCCTGGTGTTGGTAAAAAAACTGCCCAGAAAATGCTTCTGCAGCTGAAGGGAAAACTCTCTCTGTCAGAGGATACTATAGTTGTAAGACAAAAAAATGTTCCTTATCAGGCTGTTGTAACAGGATTGATTGGAATGGGATATGATAAAAGAATGGCAGAGGATGTTGTTTGCCGTCTTGCTGATGAAATGTTAAAAGATTCTTCTTTTGCCGGATTAAGTGATTCTGCAAAAGAGGATACAATTTTCCGGAAAGCGGTAGTGGAGCTGGCTCAATAAATGAATAAAAGTGTGAATCCAAAAAGCCCTTATAACAACTCTTCTGAATATGATGACATGAATATTGTTGCTCAGCTTGCAAAAAATGCTTCTGAAAATCTAGAAATGGAAGCGGGTAGAACAAAAATAATTCGTGCTAATGATGATATTTTTCAAAATGACAGCAGTGCTTTTATCAGGCCAAATGTTTCAGATGCAGACGACATTCAGGAAATAAATTTACGTCCTAAGACTCTTAAGGAATTTATGGGACAGTCTGCAATTAAAGAAAATCTTAGTGTTTTTATTGATGCAGCAAAAGAACGTAAAGAAGCTCTTGATCATCTTTTTTTAATTGGGCCTCCGGGGCTTGGAAAAACTACTCTTGCACAGATTACTGCTTCTGAATTGGGAGCAGAATTTAAAGTAACCAGTGCACCTGCTCTGGACAAGCCGAAAGATCTTGCCGGGATACTTTCTACAATAACACCCCGTACTGTTTTTTTTATTGATGAAATTCACCGGTTAAAGCCTGCAATAGAAGAAATGCTCTATATTGCAATGGAAGATTATGAACTGGACTGGGTTATTGGTCAGGGTGCTCAGGCCCGTACTGTAAGAATTCCTATTCCTCATTTTACTTTAGTTGGTGCAACTACAAAGGCTGGAATGGTTTCTTCTCCGCTCATCAGCCGCTTTGGAATTATTCAAAGATTTAATTTTTACAGCAGGGAAGAGCTTGCAAAAATAATTCATAGGTCAGCTTCAATTTTGAATATTCAGGTACAGGAAGAAGCTGCCCTAAAGATTGCAGACTGTTCAAGAGGAACTCCCCGTGTTACTAATAGAGTTTTGCGGAGAATGAGAGACTTTGCTCAGGTTAAAAAGTCTCCGGTGATCACAGTTGAAATAGTTGAAGAAGGGTTAAAACGGCTGGGAATTGACAGTCTGGGACTGGAAAGATATGACCGGGAAATCCTTCTTGCCATTATAAATAAGTTTGGGGGAGGCCCGGTTGGTGCTGAAACCCTTGCGATTTCCATTGGAGAATCAATGGACACTCTGGAAGATTACTATGAACCATATCTTATTCAATGTGGTCTCATTCAAAGAACACCCAGAGGCCGTGTTGTTACGGAGCAGGCATATAAACATTTGGGCCTGGAAATGAAAATTAAGAATAAAGGACAAGATGATGAAACTCAGCGATTTTTATTTTGATTTACCGGAAGAGCTTATTGCACAGAAACCATCAGGAGAAAGAGGAAAGGACCGGCTTATGCTTTTAGGCAGACAGTCTGGTATAGTTGAACATCACCTGATGGAGGATCTTCCTGATTTAATTGATGAAGGTACTTTAATGGTTTTCAATAACAGTCGTGTAAGAAGAAGCCGCTGCTATGCAATTAAGGAATCAACCGGACGGGAACAGGAATTTCTTTTCTTAAATCAGATTGGGCCAGAAGGTGATACCTGGAATACAATGGTTAAGGGGGCAAAAAAAGTTAAGCCTGAAAATATTTACACCTTTGCAGATGGAAGTAAAGGAGTAATTGTTTATGATAAGGAAAATGAAGGAAGCGAATTCCGTACAATAAAATTTCCTTTCAGACTTACTGAAGAATGGTTTGAAAAAAATGGCCATATTCCTTTACCACCTTACATTAGACGTGAAGATACCGAAGTGGATTCAGAACGTTATCAGACTGTATATGCAAAAGAAACAGGAAGTGCAGCCTGTCCTACAGCGGGACTTCATTTTACAGAAGAAATGCTTAACCGCCTTAGGGAAAAGAATATTGATCTTGAATGGATAACACTTCATGTTGGTCTGGGAACTTTTTTACCTGTTCGTGAAGAAAATATTGAAGATCATAAAATGCATGAAGAATTATATACTGTTCCTTATGAAGTTGCAGATAAAATCAACAAAGCCAAAGCTGAAGGAAGAAAAATTCTGGCTGTAGGAACAACAAGCGTCAGAACCCTGGAAAGTGCCTGTGATGAAAATGGTAAGGTCATTGGTGGAACAAATAAGACTCACATCTTCATGTATCCGGGGTTTAAGTTCAAAGTTGTGGATCAGATGTTCACTAATTTCCACACTCCTGAATCAACCCTACTTATGCTGGTAAGCGCATTTTCTTCCAGAGAAAATATTATGAACGCTTACCGCCAGGCTGTTGAAGAAAAATACCGATTCTTCTCTTATGGTGATGCAATGTTTATAAAATGATTTTTACATCAGCTGGCTAAGGGACATTTCAAGAAGGTTTATAACTTCGTCCCTTATTAAATCTGAGGACAATTCTTTCGGAATTATCTGTTCAAATATTTTTTTTGCTTCATCAATAACTTGAAGAATGTATTTATGATTTAATGGCAGGCGGGCACCAATCAGTATGTTTTCAAGTTCGTGAGAATAAAAAGTTACTGGTCCTGTAAAGGCTATCCTTACATTGGATATTATATCCTTTTGTGTATCAGCAAGAAATACAAAGGATGCTGAATCTTCTGTAATGTAGTTGGAAGGCCCCAGTCTTTTGAAAATCGATAAATCCCATTCATCCAGAGGAATTCTGATTTTAGTAAGTATTGAGCCCTGTTCAATTCCTGTAAATTTTGACATAGGATAGAGCAGGGTTTCTTTTTTGTTTCTAATTTCAACTCTGGCATTTAGGGCAATAAGGGGAGCCCATAAAGTATATTTATGTCCTTTGGCGCAGATGTTTCCTCCTATTGTTGCCATGTTGCGGATTGAATTGTCTGCAATAGTTGAAATGGCATCGTAAAGGACTTCCGGAATATTTTCTTTTCCTAATGAAAGGCATTTTGATAAGGATACTGCAGCTCCAAAATCAATAAAGCGGTCATGTTTTTCAAATTGAGTTAATTCTTTTGCTTTTCTGATGGAAACACAATTTTCATTTATTTCATTTCCCACTTGAGTTCCACCGGCAAGTATTAAAAGAGAATTAATTGAATTTAAATGATATAGAATCTGAGACAGATCATCTGCAAGGTAAACTGTTTTATTACTTCTTTCTCTTTTGTTTTCCATTATTGAAGTTGTCTCCCTGTGATTTTTTTATGGCATAGGAATATATGATTCCGTTATATAAGGTGGTTTTATCGCAGCAGCAGGAGCACAGTCCTTTTGTTGCATCTTCAATTGTTTTTGAATCCGGTAATTCAGAATCTTTTACATCCTTGATGATTGAGTAGGCTGTAAAAAATTTTCCAGAATTACAGTATCCACATAAATCAATATCTGCTTCCTTAAAACCAGCTGAGATGATTTCAAAATATGTTGATTCCTTGAATCCTTCAAGAGTTACGATTTTACAGTCTCTTACAATAGCAACTGGTACACGGCATGATTTAACAGGAATATCATCAAGGAGAACCATGCAGTTTCCGCAGTTTCCACTTTCGCATCCGCATTTAACACTTAAAAGACCTTTTCTTCTGAGAACGGTTAAAAGATTTTCGTTATTTTCTGCTTCAAGGCTGTCTTCCTGCCCGTTAAGAATTACCGGTATTTTCATCAGCTTTTACCACCTCATAAGATTCTTTGTTTTTCCCTGAATTTTTTTCAATCAATTTTTCTTTTTCATTTTTTGACTTTTTTTGGACTGAATGAATTTTATTTTTATCTGATATAGTGTTATAGATTGTTTTTGTTTCTATAGGAATTCTGTTAATTGAACAGTTCAATGCCTGACTAAGAGCCTGTGTATATGAAGCTGGAATAATATTGTAAATAAGTTCTCCCAGTTTTGCAGGATTGTCATCAGATTCCATAAAGATAATCTGGAGGTTTTCAACTTTAATTGTATCATTCTTAACCAGACTTGATAAAACTTTTTCAACAGAAAGGCGTACAGTTTTTTCTGCTGCTTTTCTGTTAAGAATTCTTCCGCAACTGAGAACCAGAATTATATTTCGGATTCTTTCACGGAATGTGTATGGATCAACTTCCAGTTCAACAGTTGCTGCAGCCGTACTTGTATCATGAAAAGGAGTCCCACTGAAAGTTTCCATATTCCACTCGTTCTTGCGCTGTGCTGATACTTTTCGTCTTACTGTATAAGGTAAAGTCTGTCCATCTTTTAGATGCTTCATTCCATCGCAGCATTTTGTAAGGAGTTCTGTCATGACCGAAATATTATTATAAACAATTTCTGGTAAAGGAGGTTCTTCTTCCTGATTAAAAACCGAATTAATTTTTACCTGACTGTTTTTAATCCCCATGAGATTTGAAACCAGATCCTTCCATATTTCCTGGATGCTTGGGGAAACAGGAGATGAATGAATTGTTACAGAATGATCTGTTTCAAGGGTTGTTTCAATATATTCTTCATTTCCATATACTTCAGAGCCATAATAACCGGAGCCTTCAAATGCACATGAAAGTCCAATTCCTCTTAATGGAGAAAGATTGAAATTTTGAGTTTCCAGCGATGAAAAATTTATATGACGGTTTTTTGAAGAAAGATTATAAGCACTCCATTTTCTTTCAAAATCACTTTCCTTTTTTAAAGTGTCCAGACATTTATCCAGATTTGTAACATTTATGTTAAAGGGCCAGGTGTTTTTTTCCTTGCGATTATGAATATGGAAATTCTCCTTACGAAATTCCATTGGGTTTATATGCTGAGCCTTAGTACAAATTTTGGTCATATGATTTTCAAAAGCAAAAAAAGCGCCGGAATCAATAAGCTGTAAATCAATTGATGAAGGTGGATTTTGTGAAGCAAAAGCATTTGCCGTAATGCTTAAATTTTCCGTTTTGTAAAGTCCAGCAGTTGCAATTATAAGACGGTCAAGAATTTCCTGCGAAAAAGGATTGTAGGCTCCTGCATCAACGTCAATATCAACCTGCATTGCAAGTAGTTTTCCATCTTTGTTGATTCCGGTTTTATGAGTAATTGTTAAAGGCTGAATCGTATTCATAAATGCATTCTGTTCAATTCTCGAATACATAAGCTTTACAGTTTTTTTTGTTTTCAATGCCGCAACTGCAACCTGTGTAACAATTATAGAATTATACCAGACTGCATTTGTAGTACTGGAAAGATTCTTTGTCTTATTGATGAGAATGTTATCTGATTTTATTTGAAGCGCCTGACAGAGGGTGTTCCTTAAATTTGTAATCCAGATAGTAGGCGTATATACAATCAAATCTTCCCCGTCAAAAGAACAGATTGCTCCATTTGGTTCGTTGTATTCTGCAGGATTTAAACTGTAAGTGTAGGAGTCGCTGAGAACCGTGCTGCATTTTTCAAAAACTTTATCCATGGGACTTTTTCCCTTTGCTGTTCTCTTTGAAAAGCATGGGCCCCACTGTATGCTTCTTTCTGCCAGTTTTGGAGAAAAAAGTTCCTGACTGTGTACTTTCTTTCCGTTGGTTTCATCTTTTATATGATCGAAATACTGCTCAATTGGGGTGGTATCAAAAATGATATCTACCTGCTCCTGAAGATGCTTTAAAGTTAGCTGATCTGGTCCTACGAGAATTCCCAGAGGTTCTCCTAAATATGATACGTTTCCTTCACTGAAGATTGGAACTTTGCCGAGAGGGGTGTCCATAATATTTGCACCAGGAACATCTCTAGCTGTAAAAAGATAATAACCGTCTGGTATGTCTGGTAGAGAAATAGAACGGATAATTCCCTTCTTAGTCGGACTTCTGATTATAAGTGCATACAATGTGTCAGAGAAATTAAGATCAGAGTAAAAATCATTCTGGAAATTAAGTTTTGAGCTTTTCTTTTTCAGGAGATTTTTCTTAATATCCAACTTATCATTTTTTTCTGATTTTTCAGACATGATATTTTTCTCCCAGTGACTTTATGCAGCTAACTGTATAATCTATCATCTCATCTGTCATATCCGGCCATAAAGGAATGGAAATTGTCTCCTGATATTTTTCTTCTGCCTGAGGAAAGTTTTCCGGAATAAAATCAGGATAAAGTTTTTTCCAGTAGGTAAAGTGAAAAAGGGGAATAAAATGCATGCTGATTCCAATTCCCATGGACTGCAGTTCTTTTGCAAATTGATTTCTGCTGACATTGAGTTTTGTTAAATCCAGTCTCATTAAAAAAAGATGCCAGGAATTTCCTTCTCCATCAGGAGGAAGTTTTACAAAATCAAGTTTTCCTAATTCGTTAAAGTATTTTTTTACATGAGCTTTTCTCTGTTCATCAAATAAATCTGCTTTTTTTAATTGGACTCTTCCCAAAGCAGCATTTATATCAGGAAGATTGAATTTAAATCCGCTTTCTATAATATCATATTCCCAGCTTGCCTTGTCAGAAGTGTAGCGGTCCCAGGTGGTCCTGTCCATGCCATGCATTCTCATGACTGTCATTCTTTTTGCAAGTTCCGGATTATTTGTTGTGACCATGCCACCTTCACCTGTAGTAATTGTTTTTGTTACATAAAATGAAAAGACCCCTGCATCTCCCAAAACTCCGGCATATCCATCTGTCGTTTTACATGGAAATGCATGTGCTGCATCTTCAATAACTTTTACCTGGTATTTTTTTGCAATTTCCATAATTCTTTTCATGTTACAAAGATTTCCTGCAATATGAACCGGAACAATAGCAGCAACATTTTTTCCTTCCGGGGAAGCGAGGATTTTTTCAATTTTATCTGGATCTATACTGTAAGAATCCTTTTCAATATCTGCAAAATATACATCAGCTCCCAGATGACGGGCACAGGCTGCGGTAGAAACAAAAGTGTAGGGGGTTGTGATTACAGCTTTACCTTTTTTAACTCCGCAGGCTTCCATAGCAAGAATCATTCCACTTGTATTTGAATTTACACAAAGAGCATATTTTGAATTTATTTTTTCAGCAAATTCTTTTTCAAAAGAAAGAGCCTCTTTTCCTGTTGTAAGCCAGCCGCTTCTTAAAACATTAAGAACTGCATTTTCTTCTTCTGGACCAATGGATGCCTTAAAAAAAGGAACTTTTAATGTTGAATCTGCCATTATAATACCACCTTTACTGATGAGGATAGTGTACTGTTATAGTCCTCTGTATTGTTTTCTGTATAAAAATCATCTAATGTTTTTACTGCTTTCCGAAGAATCCTGATAAGTTCTCCTCTATTTCTGTAAAGCTCACTTTTTTCTTTATTGTAAAAGCAAACATCTTCAAGTTCTTTCAGAAGCGATTCCAGATTAAATCCTTCCGGCGGGATATTTGTAAGTTTAAGAATTTTTTTGTATTTTGTTTTCTGGGGATTTTCTTTCTCAAGCCAGAGAGGTTCATTGTTTCTTTCACCTTTTCTTCTTCCAATAAACTTTATGTCTATGTCATGATAAGGTTCAAGACCGGAGAATTTAATAACCTGTTCTGCAAGTTCCAGAATACTTACTTCTTCCCCCATATCAAGAAGATAAGAAGCATTGTTTTCTCCAACTCCTCCCGTCTGAAGTACAAGGGAACATGCTTCCGGAATTGTCATAAAGAAGCGCTTCATGTCCTTATCAGTAACAGTTACCGGACCTCCGTTTGCAATTTGTTCCTTGAAGATAGGAAGAATTGAACCTCTTGAACCTAACACATTTCCAAAACGTACAAACATAAAGGCTTGATCTGAACCTGCTTTCTGGGCATATGAATTAACAAGCTTTTCAGAAAGCATTTTGCTTACTCCATAAACAGAAACCGGTTCTACAGCCTTGTCAGTGGAAATCAGAACAAATCTGTGAACTCCAAAATCAAGGGCTGCTTCAAGAAGATTCTTCGTACCGAATACATTATTTTCAATGCAGGCAACAGGATTTTCTTCCATCATAGGAACATGTTTATAGGCTGCACAGTGGAAGATAATGTCTGCCTTTGTATGGGATATAATGTATCTTACATATTCCCTGTCCTTCATATCCCCAATAATAGGAACAACGCTGGCTTTTTCTCCAACCCCTTCATTTTGAAGAATATGCAGTTCCCTGTAAATGTTTACGATTGAATTTTCCCCATGACCAAAAAGATAAAGTCTTTCTGCTCCTCCAGATAAAAGCTGCCTTGCCAGCTCCGAACCGATGGAACCACCAGCCCCTGTTATCAAGACACGTTTGCCTCTTAAATATTTAAGGCTTTCATGAAGGGAAATAACTACAGGTGTTCTTCCCAGAATATCAAGAGGATCGATATCTCTTGCCTGAATAAGATGTGCCCTGCCGTCAATGACCTGAGAAATTGATGGAAGAATTTTGATTTTTATGAATCCGCTTTTTTTTAGGATTGAATAAATCTGCCTGATTCTTTCATTCTGGGCAGAAGGAATTGCAATAATTGCTTCATCAAGTACATTTGCATGAACTTTTTCATTAATGCTTTCAATCGGCCCGTAAACAGGAATCCCATTGATTTTTTTTCCGTCCAGTTCCAGATTATCATCAAAAAAGGCCTTTACATGACCGAATATTTTTTTTTGTAAAAGTTCTGTGGCCATCATCTGACCTGCAAAACCTGCTCCGATTATATAGATATTTGTATCAATTTTTGACATATCACTTCTCTATTAATAGTACATTTTATCTTTAAAATAATACCATACCGCCTTTAATTCTTCAATCTTAGCATTTAATGTGCTAATCTATGAGAAAATTACAAAAAGTCCCTGTAAACAAAACATTAAGCATCAGAAAAAAAATGCCGATGAAAAAATGAAGGAAACTTTTTTTTAAGGGGATAAATATGAAAAATTTTAAGAAAATTATTATTGCAGCAGTTCTTTCAGCAGTAAGTATTGCAGCTTTTCATGCTCAATCAATCGAAATTCAAATCATTCAGCATGATAATTCTCAGAAAAATATAAGAAAACCTACAGAAATCATTGAAAATACAATAATGGACAATTTTTTTAATGATGGCCGTATTATCACAAACGCTCCAATTGCCGCAGAGTTCAACAACCAGATGGACTCAAGAATCGTTAAAAGTGCCGTAAAAGAAGCTTCTGGTGGAATGTGCCAGTATCTTATTGTTTTGACAATTGATTACAAAAAAAATGCAGCCTTAAATCCTGCAACAGAAAATCTGGATTTAATGGACAAAATCAGCTGGAAACTGATTGATACCCAGTCCGGTAAAGAAATTGCATCAAAAAATTATAAAATCAACAAAGTTTCAAAGGCAAATAATTCTGCTGATGGAATAAAATTACTTGCTGATGAACTGTTTTCTGATATCCTCAAGTCATTAAAGTAAAAAGGTTTTTATATGAAAAAGATAATTTGGGCTACATTTTTGCTTACTTCCAGCCTCATTTCCTCAGCTTCTGCATCTGTTTTAAAAATTGCAGATACTGGTGATATGCCTCAGGGACTTTATTCCAGAGCATCTGGATACCTGGAAGGAGATTTGATTACTCTTAAGAATGGATCAACTGGCGAAAGTATTCAACTGCTTAATCTGGGGGATTCAGGTCTTGCTGATACTCTGATTATTTCAAATGAAGCAGCTGTAAAACTTAATTTAGAAGACATAGATTCTCTGGAATTAAATCTACCTGCCAGAACGGATTCCAAAACAAGTGTTATAACCCAGGTTCTTCTTACCAATCCTTCGGATGAAACATATTTTGAAAACTTAAAATCAAGCGTTGAAGAGAAATCCCCTCTTGAAAAAAAATATCCTTTAACAGCAGATACAAGTAAGAAAAAAGTTTATGATGCTTCTGAGGATTCTATTTCTTCAGAGAATGAACATATTGCCCAGTTGAAAGAATCTGTGGAAGACAAATCAAGTGATGATAATGAAATTTCAACTGCCGCAGAAAATAAAAGTGAAAAAAATGATTTAATAAAACCTGTGCTTAGTGATACTCCAATTGATGAAAATGCTGAAATGCATGAAATTCCGGAAAAACTGCCAGAAAAAAACGTAAATAAAGATGAAGACACTGTTAATACTGTAAATAATGAAAAAAAATTAGAGTTTAATGACGAAGCTGCAAATGAGCAAAATGCTGTAATTGCAGATCATAAACCTTCTAATGATGAAGAATTTTTCTTTGAAGATACAGCAGTAAGTGAAAATAATGAAGTTGCTGCAAATCATGAGCCAGATCCTGATTATGATGAACTTGCCCGTATTGAAATGGAAAAAATGGCCGAAGCTGAAAATCTCCGCCTTGCTGAAGAAAGGGCAAAGGAACAGATAATTCAGGCTAAGGAAGAAGAACTTCTGGCCCAGGCTGAAGCTAAAAGAGAAGAAGAGAAACAACTTGAAGAAATAAAAAAGGCAGAAGAAATCCGCCGTATTGCAGAAGAAGAAGCTGCAAAGAATAAAATTGAATTTGATGATGCTGCAAGCAATGAACAGCAGATTGAAGCTGATACAAGCACCCCTGCTGATGACGAACAATTTGCCTTTGTCGACACTGCGGGAGATGACGAAGCTGCCGTTGAACCTAATTTTAATGAAGATGAACTCATTGCCTTTGTTGATACCCAGAATGTTACTACTCAGAAAGATAATGTTGAAGAAGCCGCACCAGTTGAAGAACCTGTTGAAGAACCAGCTCCTGTAGAAGAAGAAATCCTCGTCGAAGAACCTGTTGAAGAAACAGCTCCAGCACAAGAAGAAATCCTCGAAGAAGAGCCGGTGGAAGAAACAGTTCCAACAGAAGAAGAGGTAAGCGAAAAAGAAGAATCTTTTGAAGCAGAACAGAGTGAAAATTCAACTGAAGAAGAGAAAATCGAAGACAAATCTTTACCTGAACCAGAACCTGAGCCGCAAATTTCTCCAATTGTTGAAGAGGAAGAGAAAATTGACAATGAAGATGTAGATTCTATTGAAGAAATTGAAAGCGACACAATTACTCCAATTGAAAACATCGAACAGAATCCTGTGGATGAAAGCACAAACTCAGTCGAAGAAATCCTCGAAGAAGAACCTGTTGAAGAAGCAGCTCCTGTAGAAGAGGAAACTCTCGAAGAAGAGCCGGTTGAAGAAGCAGAACCTGTAGAAGAAACTGCTCCAGCAGAAGAAGAAATTCTCGAAGAAAAGCCGGTTGAAGAAGCAGCACCTGTTGAAGAAGAAGTTCCTGTAGAAGAAGAAACTCTCGAAGAAGAACCTGTTGAAGAACCAGCTCCAACAGAAGAAGAAATCCTCGAAGAAGAACCTGTTGAAGAAGAAGTTCCTGTAGAAGAGGAAACACTCGAAGAAGAGCCGGTTGAAGAAGCAGCTCCTGTAGAAGAAGAAACTATCGAAGAAGAACCTGTTGAAGAAACAGCTCCAGCAGAAGAAGAAATCCTCGTCGAAGAGCCAGTTGAAGAAGCAGCTCCAGTAGAAGAAGAAATCCTCGTCGAAGAGCCGATTGAAGAACCTGCTCCAGCAGAAGAAGAAATTCTCGAAGAAGAACCTGTAGAAGAAACAGCTCCAGTAGAGGAAGAAACTGCTCCTGTAGAAGAATCTCTCGAAACAGAGGAACCTGTTGAAGAAACAGTTCCAGTAGAAGAAGAAACTCTCGAAGAAGAACCTGTTGAAGAAGCAGCTCCAGCAGAAGAAGAAATTCTCGAAGAAGAGCCTGTTGAAGAAACAGCTCCAGCAGAAGATGAAATCCTCGAAGAAAAGGCAGTTGAAGAAGCTGTTCCTGTAGAAGAGGAAACTCTCGAAGAAGAACCAGTTGAAGAAACAACTCCAACAGAAGAAGAAACTCTCGAAGAAGAACCTGTTGAAGAAACAGTACCAGTAGAAGAAGAAACTCTCGAAGAAGAACCTGTTGAAGAAGCAGCTCCAGCAGAAGAAGAAATTCTCGAAGAAGAACCTGTAGAAGAAACAGCTCCAGTAGAGGAAGAAACTGCTCCTGTAGAAGAATCTCTCGAAACAGAGGAACCTGTTGAAGAAACAGTTCCAGTAGAAGAAGAAACTCTCGTCGAAGAACCTGTAGAAGAAACAGCTCCAGCAGAAGAAGAAATTTTCGAAGAAGAACCTGTAGAAGAAGCAGCTCCAGTAGAGGAAGAAACTGCTACTGTAGAAGAATCTCTCGAAACCGAAGAACCTGTAGAAGAAACAGTTCCAGCTGAAGAAGAAATTCACGAAACCGAAGAGCCGGTTGAAGAAGCAGCTCCAGTAGAGGAAGAAACTGCTACTGTAGAAGAATCTCTCGAAACAGAGGAACCTGTTGAAGAACCTGCTCCAATTGAGGAATTAATTGAACCTGTTGAAGAAATTGTAGAAGAAGAACCGGCCCAAATCGTAGAAGAAATTGAAGATACTGATAGTGAAGAAGAGCTTCCTTCTGAAAAAACTCATAAGATTGACGACCCTGTTCTTCCACCTCAGGAAAATATTCAGCCGGTAGAAGCTGTCACTAAAGACGACAATGTTAGCGAAAATGAAAATGACATTGAAGAAATAATTGAAGAACTGGAAGAAACTGTTATTGAAGAAGATACAACTGACGAAAATGAGGAAAATCCTAATGAACCAGTTGCAGATTTAACAATTCCGGATCCTCTAAATTATGACCCTGCCAAATTCAATAAGAAAGAACCTGTTGAGCAGGAACCGGCTGTAGAAGAGACACCGGCCCCTGTAGAAGAAACAACAACTCCAGCAGAAGAGCTTCCGGAAATTATTCTTGCCCCAGCTGAAGAAAAAATCCCTGAACCTGCTGAAGAAGTAGTTGAGGAAGCACCGGCTGTAGAAGAGACACCGGCCCCTGTGGAAGAAAAAACAACTCCAGCAGAAGAACTTCCGGAAATTATTCTTGCCCCGGCTGAAGAAAAAATCCCTGAACCTGCTGAAGAAGTAGTTGAGGAAACACCGGCTGTAGAAGAAACCCCGGCCCCTGTGGAAGAAATAACAACTCCAGCAGAAGAGCTTCCGGAAATTATTCTTGCCCCGGCTGAAGAAAAAATCCCTGAACCTGCTGAAGAAGTAGTTGAGGAAGCTCCGGCTGTAGAAAAAGAAGGAGCTCCTGTAGAAGAAGAAAGCTCATATAAGCCGATAATTCTTATTCCGGCAGAAGATAAGACTCCACTTCCTGTTGAAAATGATGAACCAGCTACAAATATGCAGTCTGTTCAGCAGGAAAAGGAAATCCCTGCTGTAAATGCAGTAATTAAAGAACACACTGTTGAAATGAAAGATATTTCTTACGGCAGTTATTATGTTCAAATTGCAACATTAACCAGTGAGGAAAGTATTGAAGAAATTATAAGAAAGTATGGAAAATATCCAATACTTCTTCTCCAGAATGAAAATGGCTCTTATAAAGTTCTTGTAGGTCCATTAACTGTAAATGAATATGGACAAATCCTTGCAAGATTTAAGGCCTATGGATTTACAGATGCCTTTGTATACAAAAAGAAATAATCTAAAATAATAAAAAAGACTGGCACACGAAAAGTGAAGCCAGTCTTTTTTTTAGGGGTAGTGGAGATGGGGGGAATTGAACCCCCGTCCAGAAGCGCAAACCATGCACGTCTACAAGTTTATTGGTGCGAGGTATTTGTCGGGAGACGGTAGCAGCACCAAAAGCGTCGTCTCCTTATTCTAGAAAAAGTCCCCTGTTAAGCCTAGAATCATAACAGAGCAAGTTCCTGTTGGCGACGGTAATTCACAATGTTAGGAACAGCACACCATGATTACCGGCATAGCTTAAGCAGCCAATGCTAACTGTTCGTTTTCAGACACGAAGTCTTCTCTACGTTTTGCAGTTATTTTTTTTGTCAGTTCAAGGCACCTTCACGCCTACTTGCAGTACACGATCAATCAGATCTGTCGAAACCGGTGCACCCCCGAGTAAAATGAATATAGAAAAAAAATCCTTAATGGTCAAGATTTATTGACAAAAAAAAGCCTGTCTTTTTGACAAGCTAATTTTTGTTCCTTTAATTAATTTACTTATTCTTCAACTGTAACGCCATGACGCTTCTGTGCAAAACGCTTAAGCATTGCTACGCCATTTCTCTTGTCGTTGTATACAAAACCACCATTCCAGTATTCAAGTGCAGCAAAAAGAGCGTTACCACCATCCTGTTCATCAGAGCGCTTTGTTCTGAATGAAACATAGTTGGAAAGTTCAACAAAATTTGAATTGTGGAGACATTCAAGACGCTTACGATTGAAGTCATTCCACTTTTCCAGATCCTTAAATCCTTCACCTTCATCTTCAACAATAAGGTGAGCGTGTGTAGCAGAGAAGGAATACCATACGTGAACCTTCTTATTTACATCACAATTGTTTCCATGTTTTACAGCATTCTTAATAACTTCGCTAATCTGCTGTTCAAGGAGGTTAATCTCCTTAATTTCCAATGGTGCAGATTGTACAATCAAGAGTGTAAAATACCTAATCTGACGGAAATCTGAAGGAAATTCCTTATAAAGCATATTTTCCTTATCAAATAAAGGATCACTACCGTCAGCTCTTAATTCTTTAACTTCTTCCATCTAAGATAACCTCAATAAAAGTTTATAAAAACTAATAAGATGCAATTATAACCAGACTACTCGTTAAGCATTAAGAGAGCTTCTTCAACGCTATTAGCAATAGGGAAGTAGCCCATAAGCTTTGTAAGTTCAATAACCTTCTTTACTGAACCATGAATATTAGAGATATAGAGCTTCAGATTCATCTTTTTAATTGTTGAACAAATGTAGATGAGAGCACCAATTCCAGACGAGTCAATGTAATCAACCTGCTCAAGATTAATGATGAATGACTTTACGTTTTTCTCGAGCATCTTCATAACAAGTTCCTTAAGTTTGTAGGAATTGTACAAATCCATTTCACCGTTGACATCAACGATATAAACTTCACCATTCTTTCTTATTTTCAGTTCCATAAGTTTTTCTCCTTATTCCCACTTTTTTACTGAATTTTAATTACCAGGAGTGACTGGTCATCGTACTGATCAGCATCTCCCGTAAAATTTTTAACATCCGCCTTAATAAGGTTTGCTATATCTTTTCCTGACGAATTATTATTTGATTTAATAATTCTTTCCAAGGACTCTCTACCGTACTGCTGGCCTTTGTCATTTAAAGATTCAACCAAACCATCGGTGTATGTAACAATTATATCACCACTTTCAACTTTTTGCACGAAATCTTTATATTCTGTTGATTTTTCTACTCCAATCGGTTCAGAAGTAACGGAAATCTGTGTAAATGACTGATTTCTACTGCTCCAGTAGAGAACCGGGGTAGTACCCCCTGTAGAAAATTCAATCTGCTGTTCAACAGGATTGTAATTTATAAGTGCACATGATCCAAAGTGGTCTGTACTGAAAGATTCTCCAGAAATTCCTCTGTTTACCCAGGAAAGAATTTTTCCTGCAGACTGAGTTGTATTTACTACAAGGCGAATCATAGCACGAAGCATAGTCATAACGACCATACTGTTCAATCCCTTGCCAGCAATATCACTCATAACAAAACTGATTCTGTCTTTTCTGGAAACCATTACATCATAATAATCTCCGCAGACTCCTTCAACAGGATTAAAGTAAGAACCAATCTGCAGACCGTTAATAACCGGAAGTTTTGCAGGTTTAAGCATTTCCTGAATCTTACTTGCAATGTTTGCTTCCTTAGAAACATCATTCCGTTCAATTACTTCCTTAACTGCAATAACAATCTTTATGGCAGCAGCTGCAAAGCCCGAAAGAACTTCAGCTGTTTTAAGTTCATCTTCTGTGAAAACAATATTACCACGCTTTCTGGCAAAAGCAGCAAGTCCTATTACTGCATCATTGTTTTTCATCGGAACTACAATATATGAACCACATTCAAGGAATTCTTCAGGACCATTCTGATAAATACGGTCATCTCTTTCCGGCTTAGTAATAAGTTCAGATTTTCCCTTAGTTACTATATCACCAAAGAGGTTGTCCTTAAAAGGAAAAGTTGCAAATTTAAAGTTTGTTGCTACGCGTACAGGCTTGTGAGGCATGTCAGGAGGCAGTTTGTATGGAGGAGGGAAGTCTCCGTCAAAAGATTTAACGCTTACTACATCTTCAAAGTCATCAACCATGAGGATAGCGCCGCCGTCAGCCTGAATATTCTCCCTGATTGTAGTATTTACGTAATCAAGAAGTGCGTTCATATTGTTATCTGCATTAAAGCACTCAGAAGCCTTAACCATGAACTGCTGGCTTATATCAAGCATTGTCTTGTCATTTTCACCAAGTTCCCCGTTAAGCTTTTCTTTTGCTTCAGCGATAGTATTTACTTTTTCAATCTGCTGATTGTATTTAGGAGAAACAAGCTTTTCAATCTTCTTAGGTTCAAAGGTCAAAAGGATGATGGAATATGGCAGGAAGAGGAAAAGACTTCCAAATACAGCCGTGAAATAAATGAACATAAACTGATCATTGTCAGGATCTGTAAGCTGTATTACGGCAAGTACGGCAGAACCAATACCAAGTACCGCAATTCCAAGCAGAGAGATAAAACTGATTCTGGCAGTCTTCTTACCACGTACAAGCAGCAGCAAGATAAATACCACTAACGATATTCCTGCAATCGCAAAAAGCGGAATATATGCAAAACTATTTGAAAAATTCAATTCACCACTCCCTGTACAATACCCAATAATTAAGTAATTTTAAGTAAATTACGTTAATTTTAACATTGAAATAATGTACCGTCAAGTTTTCCTAATCATATTATCGGTGGACATGGTTTATTTGAACATCATTTTTCCGTTTTTTTTTCATTTTTTTCAAGTTTTTTCTGCATTTTTTTCTTCTGTGACTGATTTTTCAGTACGTGCATGAGGTTTCTTGAATAAGTTCCCTTAAAAGTATTTGCTGCTTCCTGTATTGGATAGTCATTTCCATACTTTTGCTTTAATTCATCCCAGTATTTTGTGAAGAAAATATAAAGATCGCTTATAGTGAGCTTCTTAAAGCGGTGCATTATGTGATTTTCATTGATTGCATTTATAACCGGGAGATATACATTCTGGAACCAGGACATAATTCCTTCTTCAATAGGGATTTCTTCCTTTTTGTCCATGTTGATGTAATATTTGTGGATGAGAATGTGATTATAAATTACGTCATACTGGCCCGGGCTGGAAAAATCAAGAACCCAGTAGTCTGTTATGTCACCGAAATTGGTTTCTGCGTAGAAAACTCTTTTTTCATATTCGATGACCTGTTTAATCATCTCTTCCTTTGTGCTGCCGGCCTTAAGCTTTATTTCACTCTGAAGACTTACAACCTCTGCATCAATAAACTCAATTCCCTTTGCCTTTGCAACTGATACCCGGTGATTGCCGTCCCTGACGAAATACAAGCCTCCAAGTTCGTAAACCGTAATTGGGGGAAGGTTCACGTCCTGATAGTGGGCCATGTCAATTCTTTCCCAGCGCCCCTTTAAGAAATTACTCTTTGGGAAAAAGTGATTGTCAAAATCCTGGTAACGGCCTTCGCTTCCTACAATCAGGTTGATTGGAATGACCTGCATTCCCTTATAAACTTCATTTTTTGGTTTCAGGAGTTTTTTTACATCTGAAAAAGAGATAAGGGTTGCTTCATCCGGATTGAGAATGTGCTGTATTGTATTAAAAAGTGCCTTGTTTCTTGCCTTTGTAAAATCATCAGCGGTTTGTGATGACAGAAATGTCGAAGCCAATATTCTCTCCTTCTGCTAAATCTTTTTTTTCATTCATATCAATAATAACATGGCTGTACGCATTAACAACTGTTGTTTTTCCAACTACGCTGACTCTTTCTGCCGCAAGGTCGTAAAGATGGATGTGGCCGTGAATCATAAGTGCCGGTTCAAACTGCTCAATAAACCAGTTAAAGCACTCAAATCCCTGATGACATGGATCTTCCTTATCGTGTACGTGCCTTGGAGAGGCGTGGGTTAAAAAAATATCACAGTATCTGCCGTATTTTCTCTTGTTTTTTTTAAGCTGGGGTACCATGGCCTTGAGCTGCTTGAGCATTTCCCCTTCAGTATACTGGGCCAGACCGTTATTGTAGCGCTTTGAACCTGAAACTCCGCATATGAGCAGGGGAGTAGTTTTTCCGTCCTTAAGGGTAAAATTCAGATATTTGCTGCGGATTACTTCGTTTCCTGCGTAATCTCCACCGTGCCCGTGATTCATTTCGGAAAGGGCATCCCGGGGAGTACGGCCCATTTTTTTCAGCTTTTTATCGTAATAGTTAAAATCTTTCAAATTGTGATTTCCGAATACAAAAAATGTAGGTTTTCCCATTGTTGTAACAATGTAGTCTACATATTCCATGTCCAGATCACCTGCAGAAAAAACTGCATCCACATCTTCATAGCGTTCTCTCACCGTAGTAGAGTAGATGAATGGGTCGATCTGGTCAGAAACGCACAAAAACCTCATAATTTAGATTCCTGCCTTTGAAAGAAGTGTTTCCAGCTGCAGTTTGCCTACAAGATTTATAGGTCTTGTTTCTGCAAAAGACATGGCTGTTCTTGTAAATTCTGAGCTTGATATGAGAATTGCCTTTTCGTAATTCTGTGCTTTTACAGAATCTGCTGCTTTTCTTACTACTGAATCTTCAACCGGATTAGTGTCACGGAAGAACTGAACCAGAATCATCTGCTGTCTCTGATTCATCCAGCCTTCCTTTTTATCATCAGAAGCAAGCATTACGCAGCCGCTTTTTGTCTGTTCAATTCTCTGACATGTAAGGTTAAAACCACTAAGGGCAATTTTTTTACAAAGTTCACTGAAACTCTGGGCGGAACAGGTAAGGTATTCCTTCATGTTGTCGTTTGCTTCAATTTCCTTGTACTGGCTGAGTTTTGTTGCAACATCCCTGAAAGAGCGGTTCCTTGAGAAAATTTTTTCCCACTGTTCAATTGCCTTTTCAATGTTCCGGGTCTTTTCGTAACAGCTGGCCAGAAAGTATCTTGCATACAGGGTTTCCTGGTTTGATTCATCCTTTGAAATTTTTATTGCATGTTCATATTCAGTAATTGCGTTATCAAACTGAGTAACTGCAGCATAGCAGGAACCTCTTTCAATAAGGGCCCTCTGCTTGAACAACGGATCTCTTTCTGCCTTTTCAAACTGCTTGAGTGCTGCAGAAAAGTTATTGTTGTCCTTGAGGATTTTTCCCATGTAGTAATAGTTTGAATAAGTATCCGGGCTAAGATGGATTGCTGTATCGATTTCCTTTTTTGCTTCGGTGTACTGCTTGCTTCTGTAAAGCAGGTAACCCATTGCGCTGTGAGCCTTTGCATGTTTTTTATTCGCAGTAATGCACTTCTGGTAGAAGCCCATTGCCATGGCTCCTTTGCCCATTGATTCATAAATCTGACCTACATTGTAATCATTTTCTGCATTTGTAGGGTCCAGTTTTGTAAGAAGAAGATATTCTTTAAGGGCGTCCTGGGGCTGGTTGAATTTCTTGTAAAGTTCAGCCATTGTCCGCCTGAATTCAATTTCCGGAATATCTCCGTTAAAAAGGGCATTTTCATTGACTGTCTTGTATTCCATGAAGGCCAGTTCACTCTTATTGTCAGCAAGATAAGCCTTTCCCAGCCAGTAGTGGGCCAGATAATCCCTTTGATTTTTAGCAATGATTCCTTTTGCAAGTTTTTGAGCCTGAGGGTACTTCTGCTCTTTAATCAGCTTTTGTATGCTGGAGATTTTTTGAGGCTTTACCAAACTTTTTACTAAAATAATTGTAACTGTAACAATAACGACGAAGAGAACTGCAATTATCACAATAGTTGTAAGACCCATTTATTCCACCTGTAACATAATTAGCGTTAAATTATTTAAAAATTGACGTTAACTGACAAACTCAATCCTATATAATATTGCAAGATTAGCCTTTTTATGCGAATATGTCAAACAAAGGTCTGATATTGGTAAAATATTATAAAATAAGGAGGAACGGCATGAGGAAAAACTGCTTTGCAAAAGTTTTATTTCTGTTACTGACAGCATCTCTGTCTGCTGCATCTGCCCAGTCTTCTAATTTTGCCAGAGGAGAGGAACTCTTTCTGCAGAATAAGCCTGAGGAAGCTGTTACCTATTTGAAGAAGGCCTACTCAAAAAAAGAAAATCCCAAGGTATACGAATATCTTTCCCTGTCATATTTTCAGCTTGGAATGTATGAAGAAGGGATAGCTGTTGTAAATGCCGGAATGAAAGTTTCCGGAACTGATAAAAAACTCCTTGCATTTAACGCAGGAAATGCAGCTTTTCTGGCAGGTAAATATGAAGCTGCAGAAAACTGGTATACAACAGCAATTATGGCTGATGGATCTTATTCATCACCAGTAATTAACAGGGCAAATACCCGCATCTACGAAGGTAAAATCGCTGATGCCAGGACAGATTATATACGTTTTCTGGAACTTGAGCCGAATGATTACCGGAGACCTGAAATCGAAGAGATTTTAAAGGAAATCGATAATCAGATTGCTCAGGAGGAAGAAAGGGAGAGGGCTCGTCTGGCCGAGGAAAAGCGTATTGCTGAAGAGGAGGCCCGTCTTGCCGAAGAACAGCGCAAGGCAGAAGAAGCTCGTCAGGCTGAACTGGAGCGTCAGTGGGCTGAACAGGAAGCAGAAAGAAAGCGCCTGGCAGAAGAAGAAGCTGAACGTAAGCGTAAACTTCTGGAAGAAGTTGCAGCGTCGCTGCAGGATGCGGAAACAACCAATATGTCAGCTGGAGCTGAGGATACTATAGATTATGGCTACGAAACAGAACTCGAATGATTCATCAGAAACAAAGGAAAAAGTAAAAAAAACTTCTTCAAAAACTACAGCAGAAAAGTCTGAAAAAACTGTAAAAACTGCAAAAACTGCTGCCTCAAAATCTGGTACAGCAAAGTCAGCTGCTGCAAAGTCTGTTAAGGAGAAAAGTTCTTCTTCAAAGACTGGGGCTTCAGGAAAAACTTCAGCAGGTAAAAGTGAATCTGCTGGAAAAAGTACTGCATCCTCTAAATCAGGTTCGGCAAAAAGCAGAAAAAGCACTGAGACTTCTGCAAAATCATCTTCATTTAAGAAACTTGATGCAAATGAAATCCTTTTTGCGGAAAAAAAGACTGCAGCAGGAAAAAAGACTTCTGAAAAAAAAGATGGCACTGTAAAAACTGCCGGCAGAAGCAGAACTTCTACAGCCGCTGCAGCAGGAAAGCGGATTTCATCTGCAGGTGAATCTTCTGCTTCAAAGACAAAATCTTCAGCCTCAAAAACAACAGCTTCTGCAAAAGAAACTTCTGCAAGAGCTGCAGAAAGTCCTAAGAGACAATATACAAGAAAGTCTGTTTCTGCAGAAAACAAAACAACTCAATCTGCAGATGAAGAAAAAGTAACCTCTGTTTTCAGCGGGGAAGTTGCATCTGAAGAAACAGAAGTTTCATATCCTGTAAATACAGGCTCTGATAATACAGGCAGAAAAACAGGTTTTGCAGGTGTTCTTGCTGCAATATCTGCTTTCTTTGTAAATGCAAAGAATAAAACTGCAGAAGGTTTCGGAATCCTAAAAGATAAGACTTCAGATTTTTTCAATAAAAGGAAGGCTGAAAAAAACAGCTCATACACTGAAGAGGATTCTTCTGAAAATAAAGGCCTGATTGCACGCATTAAAGAATCTTTCAGAAACCCTGAAAAAAGAAATAAAATTCTTGCATTGCTGGCAGTAATTCTTCTTCTTATTCTTTTACTTATCCTGATTATTTCTCTTGCTGCTACAAGACCTGCCCGTCTTCGGCGCAGGGCGGACAAAAGGGCTGCAAAGGAAGCTGCTGCATATGAAGCACTTCTCAGGGAACAGGAAAAGACTGAAAAAGACCGCCAGACAAATCTGGATATTATTCGTCAGTATTTAAGTCATGGACTTTACGATAATGCCCTTGAATCCCTTGAAGCCATGCTTAAGGAAAATCCTGAGGATGAAGAAGTAAAAGCCCTTTTTGAAGAAGCTTTAGTTGGTAAAATGAATCAGCTTAACAGCCAGAATCAAAATGGAAACGGAGATAATCCAAGCTACAATATCGTTATTCCTGAACTTTCTTATCCAAATGGACAGAATGGAGCAAACGGTACCGGGGGCAGTAATTCAAGTGATTCTTCATTCTCTGCAGAAGATTATCTGAAGATGCAGGAACTCCTTAAACAGCAGGAAGCAGAAGCTGCCCAGCAGGCTGCACTCTTAAAGGCTCAGCAGGAGCAGGCTGATAAGGAAAGGGCAGAAAGAGAAGCTGAAGAAGCTGCAAAAGCTGCCCTTGATGCTGCTTTCAAGGAAAAGAATGACAAAATCAATGATCTGATTAATAAGGGAAAAGCAGCAGTTCAGTCTGGTCACACAAGTGACGGATTAAAGAATTTTACTGATGCAAAAAAGCTTCTGGATGAAAAAGACAACAGATTTGAAGGAGGCTCTCTTTCTTCTTCAGATCCTGATTATGCTGCAGGTAAACTGGCTGAAATTGCAAATACTCTTTATGATGCTTCTCAGAAAACAGGTCTGGGAGATGCAGATAAGGAAAATCTTAAAAATAACTCAGTTTCTTATGCCCAGCAGGCAATTGCAAAAGATCCTGCAAATGCTCAGGCTCACTATGTAATGGGCATGAATTACTATGACAGTAAGGATTTCCCTAAGGCTGAAGAAGAATTGCGTGCAGCCCTGCAGAAAGACAGCGATAACGGTAACTATTATTTCCAGCTTGGCCGTATTCAGGCTCAGCAAAAAAAGTATGCAGAGGCAGCAACCAGCTTTACTTCTGCTACAAAATATGAACCAAAATTTGCACCAGCATACTACAACTTAGGCTATGTTCAACAGCAGAGGGATAAAACAAGTGAAGCCCTGGCCGCATACAGAAAGGCGTCATCCCTTGATCCAAATTATGAAAGTGCATATCTTGGTGCCGCCCGCCTTATGAACAGGCAGAAGCAGTACGAAAGTGCCATTGCTGAGTTTAATAAGGCAATTAACGTAAATCCAACCAGGGGAACAACATATAAGGAAATTGGTTCTGCATATTCAAATGTAGGTAAGTGGGAAGAAGCTGAAAGTTCATTTATAAAGGCCCTTACCTATATTCAGAATGAAACTGACCCAAATACTTATTACAATCTTTCTGTTGCCCAGTTCAATCTTGGAAAGTACCAGCAGTCTTATACAAATGCAAAGAAGGCATATGATTTAAAGGATAAGGCTTCAAGTGCTTCAGTTAAGGCAAATATTGTTTACAATACCGGCCTTACTGCAAAGGCTGTAGGAAATGATAATGAGGCAATTTCATATTACGTTGAAGTTATTAAACTGGACAAAAATCACGTTAAGGCAAACATTAACTTGTCAGATATTTATCTTGACGCAAATCAGCCTGATAACGCATTGTCACTTTTGAATAACATTTACGCTAAGAATTCAAATAACTTTGAAATTAACAATAATATGGGAGTTGCCTATCTTCAGAAGGAAGATTACAACAGCGCAATTAAGTATCTTAAAGTTGCCCGTGGAATAGAACCTGGTAATTCTGCCTTAAGCATGAATCTGGCAAAAGCATATTCTTCAAGCAGTCAGTATGCAGAAGCAAAGTCTGTGTATGAAGATGTGATAAAAAAGGAACCAAAAAACTGGGACGCTTACCTTGAACTTGCAAAGGTTTGCATTCAGTTAGGTAATTTCCAGGATGCAAAGGTTTACTGTATTTACCTCCAGGACAATAATCCTTCCTTCAAGAGGGATGAAGTTAAAAATCTGCTTATGTCAGTTGAATGATGGAAGTGATTGATTAAAACAATTTAGAATAAAAATGCATCCCTACCGGAAAAAAATCTGCCAGGGATGCATTTTTTTTACGTACGTTTAACTAAAGCGAAAAGCTGGGCCCTGCTTATTTTTGTATAAACAGGTCTGCCGTGAGGACAATGGGGATCAGGAAGTTCCAGAGCTTTTCTTGCCAGGTCTGCAGCAGTTTTTTCATCCAGTACAGTGTGATCCATTACAGCCATTCGGCAGGCTGTAGATGCAGCAAATGCATTAATCATGTCTTTTGGATTTATTCTTCTGTCCAGTAAATCTTTTTCAAGATCCTTTTCAGTTCCTTTCCATCGGACTGGAACTGTAGTAAATTCCCAGAGGCCATCTCCCTTGTAGCTACAGCTGAAGCCGCTTTCCTCCAGAGTGTCCTTCATTTGTGTAAGATAATTGTCATCTGCAGCAGAAGTTGTCTGAAGTTTATATGGAATAAGAAGAGCCTGTCTTTCTCCCAGATTTTCCATTATTTTATTATAAAGATAACGTTCATGAGCAGCGTGCTGATCAATGATGTAAAGAATGTCACCTTTCTGGGCTATAATAAATGTTCCCAGAGCTGAGCCCACAAAATGAAAATCATCATCACTGGAAATTTCATCCTGCTTAGGAACAAAGTTTGAGTTAAAGAGATTCTGATTAGTCAAAGATTCACTGGTAGAAATATCAAAATCTTCATTAAAGGCTTTTTCTGCCAGACTGGATGCATTTGAATAGTTTTTATTTCCCCCGGAAAAAAAAGATGACCTTCCGTCAGAATAGGATTTTCGATTTTCCGTTGAAGAATAATTCTGGTGAACTCTGCCTCTTTCCAGAATGTATGATAGAGTGTCTTTATTTTCACTTTGCACTTCTGGAGGATTTGTTTCCGCTGAATCATTCACGGAAGAAGGAGTCTCTTCCAGGGAAAGAAAATTTTCCTCAGCTTTTTCATTTTCTACCATAGTTTTAAGAGTATAATTCTTAAAAAAAATTCTGGTTGAAGAAGAAACGCTGTGGTGCAGGCTGCTTATGTCCTTAAATCTGGCTTCTCTTTTTGCAGGATGAATATTAAAATCTACCAGGGCCGGGTCAATTGTTACAAAAAGACAGGCTACCGGGTGTGAGCCGTTAGGAAAATATCCCTGACAGCCATATTCAATTGCCTGAACAAGAGAATATTCCTGAATACGCCTGCCGTTAACAAAAATGTAAATATCTTTTCTGCTGCTTCTAATTACAGATGGTTCTCCAATTACAAGCTTAAATGAATATTTTTCGCTTTCATTTTTTTCCTGAATTTCGTGAAAAAGTTTTTCATCTTCAAAAAATTCCATGGTTTGGACAAATCGCTGAAGGTAGGAATCTGTCGCTGGCAGGTGAAGTTTTTCTTCTCCCTCTGATTTGAAAATAAAAGTTATATCCGGCCTGGCCATTGCTTTTTCTTCAAAAGTTGTTCGACAAAGGCTTCCTTCACTGGCAGGCCTTTTTAAAAACATTCTTCTTGCTGGAAAATTTTCAAAAAGGGCAGAGGTTTGTACTATTGTTCCTTCAGAGACTGAATCTTCTGTGAGAATGTGGTCTTCAGTAACTGAGGCATTCATCTTATAAGAGCCGCTTTTTATTTCAAGACGGCTAACTGCTGCCATTGAAGACAAGGCTTCACCTCTAAAGCCTAATGTGGTCAAATGCAGTAAATCTTCTTCTGATGAAATTTTACTTGTTGCATGTGGCCGGGCACAAGTCATAAGATCTTCCTTTGACATTCCAGAGCCATTGTCTATTACGCGGATTTTTTCAATACCGCCGCCTGTAATTTCTACTGTAATTTTATCTGCCCCAGAATCAACTGCATTATCCATAAGTTCACGAACTATGGCATTTGGCCTGTCAATTACTTCTCCTGCCGCAATTTTTCTGGCAACTTCCGGATTCAGGACTTTGACATGGGGTTTATTTTTATCTTCTGACATTATACGTTTCTTGTTCCTTTAACTTCTGTTGTACCGTCAAATAATTCCAGCGAAGGTCCAATGTGGCTGTCTTTACCTTTTTTTGATTTAGAATTTTCAGCTCCATTGTTTTCTTCTACTGGTTCTTTCATCAAAATCTGTATTTTTGCTTCAATTCCTTCCAGCTGTTTTTCCATTTTTTTTGCGAGCTTGATGCCTTCTTCAAAATCCTTTAAAGCTGTTTCCAGGGAAATGTCGCTTTGTTTAATTTCACTGCTTAATTCTTCCAGTCTTTTTAAGTCTTCTTCAAAATTATTGGTCATATATTTACTCCGGTCTAATTTATATTTGTTACTTCTGCTTCAATTGTTCCTGCAGAAGGTTTTATGATTATTCTTGATCCTTTTTTCAGGCTCTTTGAATTGCGAATGATTTTTCCCTCTTCATCGGTAACCATTGAATATCCCCTGTCAAAAATGGTCTGGGGATTAGCGTTTTCAAGAATCGTGATTTTTTCTTTAAGAATCTGCCTTTTCTGTTCAAGATTACGTATTATGCTTTCCTGCAGATCTTCCTTTGCATAATCAAATCTCTGCAGAAGGGGACTGAGAATATTTTTAAACTCTCTTTCCATCTGTTCCGGTTTGAATGTGTTGAGCATAAGTTTAAAACGATCAATTCTGTCAAAGATTTCATCGCACAAATCTGACCGGCAGAGGGAAATTTGATTTGTAATGTCTGAATAGCGGGGAACTGCCATTTCAGCTGCGTGACTTGGAGTTGAAGCCCGCACATCAGCTGCAAAATCACAAAGGGCCCAGTCTATTTCATGCCCAACCGCAGAAATGACCGGAATTTCAGATTCAGCAATAGTACGAACTACTTCCTCATCGCTGAAAGGAAGAAGGTCTTCCAGTGAACCTCCACCTCTTCCCACAATCAGAATGTCACACATTTTATATTTGTTTGCTGTTTTTATCATTCTGACGATAGATTCAGCTGCACCTTCTCCCTGAACAAGAGCAGGTAAAATTGTTACATTCATTTTGGGATTTCTGGTTCTGGTTACGTTAAGAATATCCCTTAAAGCAGCTCCTGTAGGGCTTGTAACTACCCCAATCGTCTGTGGATATTGAGGCAGGGGACGTTTTCTTTCAGTATCAAAAAGCCCTTCTGATGCCATTCTCCGTTTTCGCATTTCCAGCATTTCCATTATCTGGCCAATGCCTGCTTCTTCCATCTTACTGACCAGAATCTGATAGGATCCCTGTGCCGGATAAACTGATATTTGTCCGCTGACAGTTACAACCATTCCATCTTTTGGCTTAAAAGGAAGGTACTGGGCTCTTCCCCTGAACATTACAGCTTTAATCTGGGAATCATTATCTTTAAGGGAAAAATAAAGATGCCCGGAAGAGTGGGTTTTAAAATTTGAAATTTCCCCCTTAACAGTAACATTAACGAAAGACCTTTCCAGCATGGTTTTAATAAGGCCTGTTAACTGGGTAACTGTAAATATGTTGTTTTCTGATGAATTATTCTGAAAGTCCATAGTTTTAACGCCTTAGATTATAGTAGGATAAGGTTCAAAAGTCCATTAAATGCGAATTTAGTTAATAAAAAAAATCAAATTCCGATAAGTGAAGAGATGGAAAGTATTGTTTTTTTATATGCCGCATTTGTTTCCTGTCATCCTTTTGAAAAGGTTTTTGGAAATCAGAGTGCTTTTGAAAGAACGTTAATCTGGGCAAAATCCCAGAGTCCGGAGAAAATAATTATCGCTGTCAGACCTGAATGTGAAGGAGCTGTTAAGGCTTCTCTTGCATCTTCAGGAGATACTGGTATCAGGCTTATTTCAAAAAAACGCTGGCTTTTAAAAGATTTACTTGAATGCTTTGTGGAAAGCAGAAGAAGCTGTAATGCTGACAGAATTATTTATTCATTTGCAGACCGTCCTTTTCTTGATGAAGAATTGACCAGAAAACTTATAGAAACACAGTCCCGCTATATGGCGGAATATTCTTTTCAGGATGGCTATCCGGAAGGATTTGCTCCGGAAATTTTAGACGGAAGTGCTGCAGAAATTCTTTTTAATCTCGTAAAACAAAATCAGAATGATTCAGGTGAAAAAGAAGTTGCATTTGATTCACTTTTTAATCTGATTAAGACTGATATTAATGCATTTGATATTGAAACTGTACTGGCAGAAAAAGACTATAGACTTTTCAGATTAAACTTTTCATGTTCCAGCAAGGATCGTCTTTTGGCCTGCGAAAGACTTTATCAGAGGGCACTGGATGAAAAAATAAAATTTTCCGCAGAGGAACTTTCAAATCTTGCAGCATCAAGAGTAGACATTCAGAAAACTCTTCCTGCATTTTATAATATTCAGCTTTGTGCCTGCGCTTCCAGCTTTGATATTTACTCTCCATACCTGAATGCGTTTAAAAATAAATTTCACTATGCTCCTGAAGCTCAGAATGTAGCCAGAGAAAATATTATGACACTTGAATCCTTCAAAAATGTAGTAAGTGAGATTGCAGATTTTTCTGAAAATGCAGTAATAAGTTTCAGTGCTTTTGGGGAAGCTCTTCTTTTACCTAATCTTGAAGAGTATATTGCTGAAGTTCTAAAAAATCCGAACTTAAGCATTCTTATTGAAACTGATGGTCTTTTGATTACTCCGGCCCTGCTGGAGAATATTAAAAAAATCTGTGATTCTCTTCCAGAAAGACGCAATGGTTACGAAAAAATTATGTGGGTCGTAAAAATGGATGCACTTTCTGAAAATATGTACAGTCAGATTCACAGTGTTAATGTAAAACTTGATGAATCTCCATTCAATAAAGTCTTATCATCATTAAAGCTGCTTTGTTCATACTTTACTGAAGTTTATCCTCAGTTTGTACGTATGAAAAAAAATGAATGTGAACTTGAAAATTTTTATCGCTTTTTCCATGATAAAAATTCAATTACAAAGGGAAAAGTTATTATTCAAAAATATGATTCATTCTGCAACAGACTTTCAGATGAAAAAGTTGCTGATTTAAGTCCTGTAAAAAGGAATCCCTGCTGGCATTTAAAGCGTGATATGACCATTTTATATAATGGAGATGTGCCTTACTGTAGGGAAGCTTTTTTCGAAAATATATCGGGGAATATTTTGTACGATCCAATAAAAAACATTTGGGGAAAAACAGATTCCATGCTGCAGAAACAGCTGGATATGAGTTATGAGGGGAAATGTGGTGAGTGCGATGAATATTATACCTTCAACTTTTAATCAGAGACAGGTTAATTATACCGTTCTCTGGGGAAATGAAAAGGTAAAGAGAAATTCATTAAATGTCAGTTGTATTCTGTTAAACAGAAATTCTACTCAGTTTCGCAAGATTGCGCTGGAAAATCTTCTGGCAAAAAATTTTTCTGAAATCATTTCAGTTGAAAAAAATGGTGAAAGTTTTAATACAACAAGTCTTTCTCACACTTATCCGGGGGTGAAATTTATAATCGCCCAGGAAGAAGTGACTGAAGGAGATTTATTAAATATCGGCATGCAGGAAGTGTCAACAGAATATGTTCTTGTTGTCCATGATGATCTTTGCTGGCAACCATTAAATTTCAATCAAAACTTGATTTCAAAATTTATTTCAGAAGATAAGTTTTGTATTGCCCCAAGGCTTTTTACAAATACAAATCAGGTTTTACCTGTGAGCATGGTTCCTACAATTGACGGTCAGACTTTTACCGTTGAACATGGGCTCTACATAAAGGAAGGTTTGCCCACACTTTTTCCTGTTGATTATACAGGCTTTTATAATGTGGAGAAATTTAAATCCTTAGGTGGATGTGATTTTACAATTACTTCGGAGTACTGGCAGAAACTTGATCTTTTTATGAGGGCCTGGCTCTGGGGTGAAGAAATCATTTTAAGTTCATTATTCTCATTTTCTTTTTCTGGAGACTATCCTGCTGAAAATCTGGATGCAGATCCTTCATACATAAGATTTTATTTAAAAAATCTTTTGCCTGTTTATAAAATTGATCATGCTGTCATTCCATCTGGAAGTTTTCATACTTTCAAAAAAACAAGCAGATATTCCCTTGCTAAAGCAATTGAACTTTTTAAAATGGCCAGAAAATGGACTGAAGAAAATCAAAATAGATTTAAAACTGATGCAGCAAATTTAATTTTAAAGTGGGGAAGTGTAAATGAATCCGGAAAGTAAAGTTGTAGTTATTGTGCAGTGCCGTCTTTCCTCAACAAGACTTCCTGGAAAAGCTTTATTAAAACTTAATGGAAAAACTCTTCTGGAATGGAATTTACGGGCTATGAAAAAAGTTCAGGCTGACGAATATGTTCTTGCAACAGATTTTGCCAGTGAAGAACAGCTCAAGCCTGTTGCAGAAAAATGCGGTTTTAAAATTTTTGCAGGTTCAAGAGATGATGTGCTGCTTAGATTCTGTAATGCAATCCGTGAATATAATGCTGATATAATCCTCCGGGCAACTGCTGACAATCCATTTCTTTTTTATGAAGCCTGCAATGATTTGTACAGTGAATATGTTAAAAGATCTCAGAATGAAAAAATAGATTACATAACATTCACCGGCTTACCTCATGGATCAGGCATTGAGCTTTTTACAGCAGCTGCACTTCTTAAGGCAATTGATCTTACTCAGGATCCATATGATCACGAACATGTTGGACCTTCCTTATATAACCACAAAGATCATTTTAATTCACTTTTTGTACCTGCTAAAAGTTCATACTTCTTTCCTGAACTCCGATCAACAGTAGATACTTATGCAGACTACCGCAGGGCATTACGGGTAGTTTCCAAATTGAAGGCTGAAGGAGTGGAAGATGGTCCCTACAGCTTTAACCAGATAATTACAGCCCTCACGGATGAACAGGTAAAAAATCCTGTTCTCTATATTCCCTGCACGGAAAAAGGCAAAGGAACCGGTCATTTAAGAAGATGCATAGAACTTGCAGTTCAAACCAGGGGGGACCTGTATATTCCAGAAGATTACAGCCTTGAAGAAACCCAGCCTCTCCTTGATGAAGCTTATTCTGAAGGACTTGAAAAATGGCAGGTCATAAATCACATTGTTGATGAAAAACAATATAAACTTGCTGTTTGTGATTTATTTAATGCGGATGAAAAATTCATAAAATCTATAAGCGAAAATTGCAGTGTTTGTGCTCTTGATGAAGGAAATGATAAAATAAATTCCGTTGATTATTACCTTGATATTATTCCTTCATTGTCCGGCAAAAGAAATATAAACTATTCAAATCCGGAATTTATTAAACTTCCTGTAAACTGTCATCAGGAAAGGGTTTCAGGAAAAAATATTAAGAATGCTCTTGTTACTTTTGGAGGAGAAGATCCTGCTGCTTTAACCAGAATTACTGCAGTTGAATTATTAAAGTTAAAATTTCAAGTGACTGTCATTTATCCTGGAAAAACAGATGAAGAACTTTTAGCCATCAAAAACAGTTTTGATAATGAAGAGCAAAAAAATCTGATTCTTCTTCCTGCAGTAAAAAACTTAAGGGAAGAACTGTATAAATATGATTTAATTTTTACACATTATGGTTTTACCGCTTTTGAAGCACGGAAAGCAAAATGTATGGTTCTTTTAGGTTCAACATCTTCTTATCACAGAAAACTTTCTGAAAAATACGGTTTTATCTGCCTTGATAAAGATGAAATTACTGCTGAAAACATAAAAAAGAAGCTTGATAATAGCAATAATACTCAGGAAGAAATCATTTCTCCTCAATCCCTGCCGGACTATATCAGGAAAATAGCAGCAGGTAAAAGACTTTCCTGTCCTGTTTGTCAGAAAAAAAATGTTTCTGATCCTGTGGTTTACAGAATCCGTGAAAGAACTTTCCGTCGTTGTAAAAAATGCGGCATGCTCTATATCAGCTGGACAGGAAAAGCAATTCAAACTGAATATAATCATGATTACTTTTTTGCTGATTATGAAAAGCAGTACGGTAAAACTTATCTTGAAGATTTTGCTTCAATAAAAAGCCAGGGAATCAGGCGAATATCAAATGTTTCTAAAGTGATGAAGAAGAAAACTGATCTTCATCCTTGTATTCTGGATATTGGATGCGCAATGGGGCCTTTCCTTTCTGCTGCCTATGAAAAAGGCTACACTCCTTATGGAACTGATATTGCGGAAGATGCTGTTGAATACGTAAAAAAATCACTTAATTTTCCTTGTGTCAAAGCCTCATTCCCTAATATTGATCCACTGAAAGATTTTAACATTAAAAATTTTGATGTGGTAACCATGTGGTATGTAATTGAACACTTTCAGAATTTAAGGGACGTCCTTATTGCAGTTAACAAAATGCTTAAAAAGGGAGGATGTTTTGCTTTCAGTACTCCTTCTGCAAGTGGCGTAAGTGCAAAATATAACAGGGAAAAGTTCTTCCAGCAGTCACCGTCTGATCATTATTCTTTGTGGCAGCCGGAAAAAGCGGCAAAAATCCTCAGAAAATTTGGTTTTAAGATTGTAAAAATCGTTCCAACCGGTATTCATCCTGAAAGATTTCCTGAGTGCAGGGAAAACGGCTGGAGTATGGAAAATAAAGAATTTCAGAAACTTGCAGAAAAAAGTGTAAAGAAAATTCTGGGAGATACTTTTGAAGTTTACTGTAAAAAAATTTCAGATATAAAAGGCTTTTAGCAGGAAAAAAGTTTATTTTAGAAAGAATTCTGCCGATAAACATATGAGGATAACTGTTTAAATATGGAAAAGGAAGAAAAGAAAATCGTTCTGATTCTTGGAGCCGGCCTTATGCAGAAACCTTCAATCGAGGCTGCAAAAGAACTGGGCTTTGAGACTGTAGTTCTTGATGCAAATCAAAACGCTCCATGTGTTGATTGTGCTGACAGATTCGTACAGATAGATTTAAAAGATAAAGAAAAGATTGCTCAGTTTGCTGCATCCCTTGGTCCTGCATTGAAGGGAATCTTTACTGCAGGAACTGATTTTTCTGCTTCTGTTTCCTATGCTGCTGAAAAATGTGGACTTCCATGTCATAAATATGAAAGTGCACTGAATGCAAGTAACAAAGTCCGCATGAGGGAATGTTTTAAAAAAGCAGGAGTTCCTTCACCGGAATTTACCCAGCTGCTGAGAAATCAGATTACATCATATGTAATGACTTCCGGCAGGGAAGAGATAAATTATCCAAAGGTTGTTAAACCTGTTGATAATATGGGGGCCAGAGGCTGCAGAATGATCCGTAATTTTGGAGAAATGGTTTCTTCAATTGAAGCTGCCGTTCATTCTTCCCGTTCTGGAACTGTAATTCTGGAAGATTATCTGGATGGTGCTGAATACAGCATTGATGCCTTGATTTATAAAGGCACCATGACAATTACAGGATTTGCAGATCGACATATTTATTTTCCGCCTTACTTTATTGAAACTGGTCATACCATGTCTTCAACAGTAAGCAGTAAAAAACGAAATGAATTGATTTTATGTTTTGCAAGAGCCTGTAAAGCACTTGGTTTAACAAATGGTGCTGCAAAGGCTGACATAAAATATACTGAAAAGGGACCTGTAATTGGTGAAGTTGCGGCCCGTCTTTCAGGTGGATACATGTCAGGCTGGACATATCCTTATGCATCCGGCCTGAACCTTACAAAAGAAGCTCTCTTGATTGCACTGGGAAAGAAACCAGTGGATCTTTTTGAAAAAAGAGTAGAGCTGAATATAAAAGACGCTCCGTATAAGCTTTACGAAGTCAAGACCAGTAAAAGCAGTGCAGAGCGTGCCTGGATTTCCATTCCGGGAAAAGTAAAAACAATTTATGGTCTGGACAAGGGAGAAAATACTGAGTTTATCAAAAATGTACTTCCAAGAGTGCATGAAGGGGATGAAGTAGATTTTCCAAGAAATAATGTTGAAAAATGCGGGAACGTAATTTCCCTTTCAACTGATTATGATTTAGCTTTCGCCGCAGCAGAAAAAGCTGTGTCAAAAATAGTTCTGCGCCTTGAAACAAAAAACAAGGCAACCAGGGAATTTCTTGAAGGAAAGGAACATCGTTCTGAAAAAGGTTTTCCATTTTCAGCATATCAGGCTGATGAAAAACTTAAGGACGAACTTGCTGCTTTCTGTAAAAAAGTTCCATATGTAAAAGCTGGAAAATCATTATTCAGCCAGCAGCCGTCATTTTTCAGGGAGAAATACTCTGAAATGAAGGATTTTAATCACAGAACTATCAGCGAAACCATTAAATTGTTTGATGATATTGCAGACATTAAAAATGACATTGATTCCACAATCTTCTACAAGGCTCTTCTTCGTGGTGGAATCCAGGGCATTTTGTATGTTTGTGATTCAAATAATGGATCAGGAAAAAGAAAATGAGAAAAGTAAAATCTGTTTTAACGGCAGTTTTCTTACTTTTAACTACTTTTTCTCTTTTTTCTGAGGGTAAGGCTGAATCTTATGTGGATTTGGCCCTACAGGCTGAACAAAACGGAATGCTCTTCTTCTGGGATCCAACCACAGGAAGCGGCATTTTGGAAAAAGAAGGTCATACGGTTTCCTTTAAGGCCAATGACAATCTTGTTCTGCATGACTATTCCCTTATAACACAGGAGGATTCGCCAAAAGTACAAGATGGAAAACTATTAGTAACACAGTCATTTTTGAACAGTGTAAACAATTTTTTCCTGAAATCAAATGATTCAAACCCATACAAGATCGGAGCAATTTTAATTGATCCAGGTCACGGAGGAAAGGATCCTGGTGCCAGCGCCACTCACAAGATTAATGGAAAGAATGTTCTTGTTCAGGAAAAGGATATCAACCTTAAAGTGGGACTTTATATGAGGGACCTGCTGAAAAAGGCTTATCCTGATAAGCAGATTATCATGACCAGGGAAACAGATGTATTTATTTCCCTTGCAGCAAGAACTGAAATTGCAAATTCAGTTAAGCTTAAGGAAAATGAAGCAATCATCTATATCTCAATTCATGTAAATGCAAGCTTGAACCCGGCAGTTAACGGCTACGAAGTCTGGTATCTTTCTCCAGGTTACCGAAGGCAGGTTCTGGGCAGTGATGAGGTTGATGACCCTTCGCTGCAGCCAATCCTGAATTCAATGCTGGAAGAAGAGTATACAACGGAGTCCGTATTAATTGCAAAGTTCATTATGGAAGGCATGGATGTTCAGATTGGAAAACAGTCTCCTTCAAGAGGAATCAAGGAGGAAGAGTGGTTTGTAGTCAAACATTCAAACATGCCTAGTGTTTTGGTAGAGATTGGCTTCCTTACAAATGCAAAGGAGGGCCCTTTACTTGCTGATGATGAATACTTGAAAAAGGTGTCGTTTGGAATATATAATGGCGTCCAGGCCTTTGTAACACATTTTGAACGATCAAGAGGATTCACCGAAAATGAGTAATGAAAAAATCTCTAACAAATCAAAAGTAATTTCTGTAGTGTCGGCTGCTGTAATAGCAGTTATTTCTCTGCTGGTGTCAGTAATTGTATTTAATACAAAAGACTTCGGCGTCCGCAGAACCTTTTACTTCTATTCAATTGATAAGAAGGATATTGCTACGGAAATGCGCTTTCTGAGCAGAAATCCCCAGCAGGGAGATGTTCAGTTTTTTGTGGATGAACTGGTACTGGGACCAATTACCAACCGCTTTCAGAGAATATTCCCGGCTGGTACAAAAGTTCAGTTCTGTACACTGCAGGATGATGTCCTGTACGTGGGTTTGTCCGAGGATGCTTTAAAAGGAAATTCCAGTATGGAAGATTTGAGTAAAAGCATTGATTTGTTTAAGGTGAATATTGTGAAAAATTTCACAAAAATCAATACAGTAATGGTGTACATTGACGGCAAAAGTGTCTGGAACGATGCCTGATTTGTGTGTTATCTGCTTGTTTACTGATTTGATATATGTCTAAAAACTCCAGAAAAAGAGGAGCAAGGCATACTGATATATAGTAAACAAGTTGACAAATTGGACATCTTAATGGATACTAGATGTTAACAAGGCTACATCAAAGTGTATTAAAAAAGGAGCTTCGTATGAAGAAGACTTTAATTTTAACTTCCATGGCTATGTTGTTGGCAGGTACTCTTGCATTTGCAAAAGAATCTGTAGTTATCGACTTTACCCAGCTGGATTGCGATATCATGGTTGATGATGATACTGGAAATCCAAAACAAAATAGCCGCACAGTAATGGATTATTCTGTAGCAGCAGGTATGTCATTTACCTCTGATCAGAAGGCAATTATGAAAACATCTCTCGCTCTTCCAGAATGGGAAGTTGTTCTCAATTCTTCTGCACAGAATGTAACTTCGGTTGGTCTTTCAAGGGTAGTAGAAGCACCTGTTAAGTCTACAGCAGATGTTCCATTTGCTGGATCTAACGTAATGGGTGTTCGTGTAATCTTCCCTACATGGAATTCAAATGCAAACTGTCGCATTGAACCACCATTTGAAATTCCTGCATTTGAACCATTGGCAGATGCTGATGCTGAAGGAAACCGCTCACAGCCAACAGATGAACAGAAGGGTAAGTACCTCTTTGAAGATGGCTATGGCCTTGTAAGAAATGTTGGAACAATTAAGTCAATTGCATGTACAACAATGGGTATGAACTTCCCACACCAGCTTTATGTTCTCCTTAAGGACAACGATGGTGTAGAACACCGCTACCTTATGGGTAACCTCCTCTTTGACGGATGGAAGACACTGGTTTGGAATAACCCTGAATACATTTCAGAAGTTCGTACACGTGAAGTTCGCGTATATCCAATCTATCCAAGAGGAACTCCTTATGTTAAGTTCGCTGGATTCCAGATTGCACGCGATGCAAGAGACATTGGTGATAACTTTGTAGGTTACTTCAAGGACGTAAAGATTATTTACGATCTGGCAGTTCTTACATCTGACCGTGATATCGATGATGAAGACCTTTGGGGAATCATCGGTAAAAAGGAAAAGGAACGCCAGGCAGCTGAAATGTCTAAGTTTGGTAACAAACAGGTAAACCGCTATATTGAAAAGGAAAAGATGGCTAAGGAAGAATCTTTCACATCTTCTCTTGAATCAAATAACGGCGGCACAGCACCAGAGAAATAATCTAAAGTCTTAATCAATTAGATAAAAAGCCACTCTGCTGAATATGAGTTATAAATCTCTTTCAGTAAGGGTGGTTTTTTATTTTGTATACAAGATTTTTTACGAACATATTGTAGTAAAATTAAGTTGAATGCACCTCTTATTCGTGTTATTCTTTAAGTATGAATAACAACTTATCACTGCCTAAGAAGTTTATTCTTAAACAGACCTATGAAAATTATAGGGGAGAGTTTGAAGAAATCCTTCACAAAGTTGAAAAAAAACTTCACGATGTTATTAATCTTGTATCTCTTCCAACTTATAAATCCAGAATTAAATCATTTAACAGTTACTATAAAAAAGTTTTGAGACAAAAGAGCCAGCAGGCAGAAAACTGCGAAGGTCTCGTAACTTTAACAGATATGATTGGAATCCGCGTTATATGTGCATTCCTTGAAGATTTAGGAGCTGTTGAAAAGCAGATAGTATCAGCCTTTGATATAATAGAAATTGAAAGAAAAGGTGCCGAACAGTCCTTCAGGGAATTTGGATATGAATCGGTTCATATTCTTATAAAAATACCAGATGATTGTATGCCTGAAAATCCCCTTCTTCCTATACCGGACGATATGGTTTGCGAAATTCAGGTAAGAACTATTTTGCAGGATGCCTGGGCTGAAGTAGAACATGAACTTATCTATAAATCAGAGTTTAATCCTTTTGATAAACCTCTCAGAAGAAAACTTGCTTCGATTAATGCCAGTTTGACTCTTGCAGATATGGTATTCCAGGAAATCCGTGACTATCAGAATAAATTACAGCTGGAACTTGGTACAAGAAGAAATACTTTCTATGAAAAAGCTGATTTAATTACTGATGAAGAACTTGGAATTGATTCCAAAATTTCTTCAACCACATCATCTTTAGAGAATGATATGTCCCAGCTAAATCATGCAAGTATTGATGATCTTGTTTTGCGGGCACTCCATGAACATAACAGTGGAAATTATAATTTTGCGATAGAAATTTATTCAAGAATCCTAACATCAAATCCTGAACCAAATAATGTTGTCAAAGGAGTTATTTTTAAGCATAGGGGCATGGCATATTTTGCACAAAGCAAATACGACCAGGCTCTTGAAGATTTTATTAAAAGCGAAGAACTGGATCCAAAAGGCTTTAGAAATATCTATTATGAAGGAATTGTTTATAGTGTAAAAAACGATTACCGGAAGGCAATTGAATGTTTTAACCGTTCACTGAATATTGATAAATTTCAAAGCCATGTATATTACCGAAGGGCTCTTGCATATTACGAATTAGGGGAGTTTAGTCTAGCTATGCAGGATATTAATGGTGCAATTAATCTCGGCTTAAATGATAAAGATGCAATGCTTTTAAAAGAAAAACTGTTAAAAAAATTTGATATGAATATGTAATCAAGTAAAAAGGCTGTTGGGGGAATAAACGGCCTTTTTTTGTTTTAACTTTAGATTGAAGCAGATATCTGTGTGGCATTAATAGTCTTTCCTGCAAGAAAATAGCCGTAAAAGAGGGAAAAGAAGACTTTTCCTGGACAAAATAATTCTAAAAAAAAAATAAAAAAAAATTGTAAATTTTTACTTTTACTGTTGACACAAATTATTCAAAGTGATATATTCTAATCATCGCAACGAGATACAGAGCGATAAACAAAAAATGTCTCCCTCGTCTAGTGGTTAGGACATCGGGTTTTCATCCCGACAACATGGGTTCAATTCCCGTGGGAGATGCTAGAAGCCTTCATCGATAAGATGGGGGCTTTTTTATTTATCCCAGTCATGTAAAAACCAAAAAAAATAATTTTTAACGAATGCCTCACTGACTTATTTTATATTCTTTAATCTATTTCTCAAAATTTTGACATATTTTAGCCTAAATAAGAAACTCTATCGTGAAATGATAATGTTGATATTTATAGTAGTGTATAGATAGAACTTTTTATCATCTGGGAGAAAAAAATGAAAACAGTTTGCTTAAAATCTATTGAAATACAAAATTTCAAGACTTTCAACGGAACCTTTCACATTGATTTGGATCAGGGATTAAATGTTGTTCTGGCAAGTTCAAAATATCCGCTCCCAAATGGCATCTGGGATTTTTTTGATGCTTTCCGCTGGGGACTTGGAATCATGCAGCATCATGGAAATAGAGTTTTGTTTGGTTCAAATACTTCGGCACAAGTAAAACTATCAATCCTTGATGAAGAGGAAAAAGAAATTGTCATAATCCGCAAGTTTTCCAAAGACAGCGATTTTGAATTAGTTTCAGGTGTAAGTGAGAAAGAATTTGCCAGTTTACAGAAATATTTTACAACAGAACAAGAAAAAAAGATTAACTTTGGCAGTACACAAATTCTTTTAATAAAAAATGATAAGGAAATTGCCATGAAGGCAGAAAATATGATTGGAATTACAACTGACAAAGATGGGGTTTCAAAGATTCTGGAACTGTCCAAAGGTTAAAAATACTGGCACCGAATCAGAAGAAATTTGTGGTTGTTAAAAAAAGCTTTCATCAGGTAACTTACGCCATGATGCAGAAGTATATCTGATGAAAGGTTAGTACAATAATCAGGTATTTTACAGAACTTTTATTCCGAGATAATTACTTCATCCTCACTAGTCGCTGATTTTTCATCTAAAACGGTATCAGAAGGCTCTACAGGGGCTTCTACAGGCCTTGTTTGATATTTTTCATTATTATCATTGTAGAGCTTAAAAAGGTCTTTCTGGAGTGTTTTGTAATCAATTACAATATGAAAAACAGAATATGTTTTGTTAACCTTTTTTTCTCTTACGCCTAGTGTATTTTCTGCGGAATCTTTGTAGTAAGACCATTCTTTATTCATTGAATCTGCTTTTTTAAGATTATATTCTTTGATTAAATCCTTTAAGACATTGTTGTAGGCCTGTCGGTTTATTTTAGAGTTTTCCCTGTCTTTAATCACATCAAACTGGATTTGAATTTCATACAGCTTGTCACGGAAAAATAATAATGTAATGTAAATTGGATTTCCATCAATTAATGTTTGATTTCCTTCTGATTTAAAAACATATTGCTTTACTTCAGGAAGATAGGATTCAATTGTATCAGTTGTTTCATTATAAAAGTGCCAGCCCTTCGTTTCCAGCAATTTTGCTGCTGAATCAAATGATGATGCGAAAGGAATTCCAAAAACTGAATCCATATTTCTGGTATCTGCAAAAAGTGAAAATGATAAGCTAAACATAAGTATGGTAAGTAGAAAAATTTTCTTCATAAATGAACTCCTGGGTATAGTTGTCAAAATTATGTATAACTTCAAATATTTTAATAAAAAAAGTAAGTAATGAGAATATCATCAAATCAGAAAAAATAATAGTTTTACAAAGAAGAGAAAAATCAATACAATTATGGAATGACTGTTAAAGAATTAAAAGAACAATATAAAGGCAAATGTGCTGGTACAGAATTATATCGTTACAGAGACGATATTCATGAAATTCATGCAGACAGTATTTTTGCTGTAAATGATGATTGTGACGATCAGGAAGTCTGCGATTTTAAACTGATGGGGGAAAGTGAGTATAATAAAACAATATATGCTCATTCAACTTATACTGCAGATTTTGATGATTATTTTGGTGATAAAAATGCAAAAGTTTTAATAATTGTATTGCCAGAATAAAAAGCAAAAAAAAAGGCATTCCAGTACATTTTGTAAGGAATGCCTTTTGATTTATTTAGATTATTCTATTATCTGAAAATAAGGATTAATACCTGAGAAACAATTACTACGGCTACCAGGGCGATTGGATAAGTTGAAGCATAGGCTCCTGCAACTTTTTCAGTTCCTGCTGTAGAAATCAATGTTCCCAGGGCTGGAGTTGATGTCATTCCTCCACAGATAGAACCCAGATTGTTAAGCAAATTCAACTTGAGAACAAACTTAGCAAAGATGAATCCAATAATAAGTGGAAGCATTGTCATTACGATTCCGTAGATAAAGTATACCCACTGGAAGTACTTTACAAAGCTTGCACCACCTGCTACACCTGCACCAATGAGGAAGAGCATAAGACCAAGTTCGCGGAATACTTTAAGTGTTGAAGCTGGTGGTGTAATTGAGATTTTTCCAATCTTTGCAAAATGTCCGAATACCAGGGAAAGAATAAGACATCCACCTGTTGTTGTGAGTGAGAAATTTCCTACTTTGATACAACCAATGAAAATTCCAAGTACTGCTACAATAGAGAAGGCACAGAATCCAAATGGATCCAGTTCAAGTTCTCTGCCTGTTAACTTTGAAGGTTTTTCAGGATTTGATTCTGTAAGCTTCTGTCTTTCAACATCCATATTTGCTTTGGCCATTTTTGGTACCAGCTGAACGAAAAGCACGACACCAATTACGCCAAAAAGATATGCAATACCATGACCTACTGCTACTACAGCTTCAAGTTCTTCTCCATTAACTGTAGCTTTTGCTGCAGAGAAGGCTGGTGTAGAAGTAAGGGAGCCGGAAAGGAGACCTACAAGCATTGCTGCTGCTTCTTCGGTGTTACGACCAAAGACTTTAACATCAAGAATAATACATGCAGCGCAGGAAAGACCACCGATAACGATAATCAAAAGTCCCAGGAGAATGTATGACTTAAAGTTTTTCTTTAAATCTCCAAAGAAACTTGGACCTGCAATAAAACCTACGGCTGTAACAAAAAGAATCAGTCCTAGGTTTTCTACAATCTTAAGGGCATTTGTAATGTAAGAAACTCCATCAACCTTTAACTGGTTCTGAAGCGGGGTGTAAAGAAAAGCTCCAAAAAGCAGAGCTACGATAAAAACACCTGCTGTTCCTAAAGAAACACCTTTAATAGTGATTCTTCCCAACAAATAGCCCAATGCGGCAATGGCAAATACACAGAACGTTAAAAATGTAACTGCCTTGATTGAAAGAATGCCTCCGAAGAGTACCATAATAAAAACCTCTTATAATTTTTTATTCCAAAACATTATATTAATCTAAATAGAAATTAGCAATATAAGGTAAATATGACAAAAAAATGAGCGTCTTAAAATGATGTTTTCCATCAAGTAAGACGCCCATCTTATCATCTAAACGATGTTAATTGTATGCTCCAGGAATTACTTTTCCTTCGAACTCTGGATTTCCATGGTGATAAACCGGAAGAATCTTTGGTGACTGTACATCACTCTTGATTCCTGCAGCATCTCTTTCCTTTTCGAAATCCTTAACGTGCTGGAGGGAAAGCTTTGAATTATCAGTTTCATTAATTCCACTGAACATCTTGCCTGCTTCAATTCCTGCTTCACGTCCGAATACAACAACATCAAGAAGGGAGTTACCCATCAGACGGTTTGTTCCGTGAACACCACCAGATGCTTCACCTGCAACAAGGAGGTTTTCAACATTAGAATGACAAGTCTTGTTAATTTCAATACCACCATTCTGATAGTGAAGTGTTGGGTAAACAAGAATTGGTTCCTTGCGGATATCAATACCATACTTAATGAACATGTTGTACATTGCTGGAATTGACTTCAAGATTGTTCCTTCTCCGTGAATCATATCGATCATTGGAGTGTCAAGCCATACTGCAGTCTGTACACCATTTTCAACGCCGCGACCTTCCTTTACTTCACGAATAATTCCAGATGCATTTACGTCACGTGTTTCAAGAGGATGAATGTAAACTTCACCATCCTTATTAATCAGTTTTGCACCAAGAGAACGTACCTTTTCAGTAACCAGTTTACCAAGAATCTGTGATGGATAAGCAGCACCTGTAGGATGGTACTGGAGTGAATCCTGATAAAGCAGCTTTGCACCAGCGCGATATCCAAGAACAAGACCATCTGCTGTAGCACCATAGTGGTTTGAAGTAGGGAAGCCCTGATAATGCATACGACCTGCACCACCAGTTGCAATAATTACAACCTTAGCCTTTGCAATACGAAGCTCACCTGTTTCAATATTCATGAGAACTGCACCACAAGCCTGGCCCTTGTCATTCTTGATGATTTCTACTGCAGCTGTAAAATCAACAACTGTAATCTGGTCAGGACGATTAAATACTTCATCACGAAGAGTACGCATGATTTCTGCACCAGAGTAGTCCTTACAAGCGTGCATTCTCTTGCGGCTTGTACCACCACCATGTGTAGTAACCATTGTACCGTCTTCTTCCTTATCAAATTCAACACCAAGGTCATTAAGCCATTTGATTACAGAAGGAGCCTTGTTTACCAGTGTATAAACCAGTTCTGGTTTTCCGTCAAAGTGTCCGCCACCAAAAGCGTCAAGGTAGTGCTGTGCAGGAGAATCATTTGGCTTATCAGCGGCCTGAATACCACCTTCTGCCATCATTGTATTTGCATCTCCAACACGAAGTTTTGTTACGAGTAGAACTTTTGCACCTGCTTCTGATGCCATAATTGCAGCAGATGTACCTGCACCGCCGCCACCGATTACCAGAACATCTGTTGTATAATCAATGTGGTTAAGATCAATGTGATCAACATCATAACGAGGTTTTCCCTGAAGCACAGCTGCAAGTTCAATAGGAGCCTTCTGACCCTTGTTAGGACCAATCTTAAGTTCTTCAAACTGACTCTTAATGCGGTCAGGGTGATACTTCAAAAGAAGTGCATCTTTTTCATCTGCAGTAAGACGTGCATGTTCGAATTTCAGGTTTTCTTCACGCTTAGCAGCAACAATTTTTGCTTTTTCATCTAATTCGTTACCGTACATATTAATTCTCCTTACTTTTCGATGTCACGTGTATTATAAAGATTCTTGATTTCATCAAGAGGTTTATTCATCATTTCCTGAATTGCAGCTTCACATTTGCCTGAATCAATTTCAGCAACGCGGTCAATCAGGTGCTGTGTCTGTGGCTGTATATACTTACCATTGATACGACGTGCAAGTTCTGCTACCTGTGGATGAGAAATTCCTGCAGGACAGCGTGATGAACAGCATCCGCACATGATACAGTCGAAAGATGCATCTGCACATTCCTTAAATTCGCCTCTCTGAGCAAATGCAATGTACTGCATTGTCTTAAGATTCTGAGGGCAGGCACGTGTACAGGCGTTACAACCTACACAAGAGTAAATCTCCGGGTAGAGCTGCATCATAAGCTGCTGTTCAGGTTTTACCTTGTTGATGTCGTAAACCTGTTTAACAAGAGGGAAGAATGGAAGTGTTGCAATGTACATTCCATCAATAACCTTCTGTGAACAGGCAAGACAAGTCTGAAGCTGATTCTTTCCCTTTACACGGTAAATTGTAGCACATGCTCCACAGAAACCGTTTCTACATCCACATCCACGTTTAAGCTGGTAACCAGCATATTCCATGGCATTCATTACTGTTAATTCTGCTGGAACTTCGTATTTCTTTCCAAACAGATATATTGTTGCCATTTTTGTTTCAGCCATTATTATTCTCCTAATCTTGGCGGGTCTGCATTAACAAACCCGCACTCTTTTCTGATTAATACTCAGGAGGTAATTCTCCGAGCTGGTCAAAGCTGAATACCGGACCGTCCTTACAAACAAACTTATTACCGATATTACATCTTCCGCACTTACCAATACCGCACTTCATGCGCATTTCCATTGTTGTAAATACCTGTTCATCCTTAAAGCCCAGCTTCTTCAGGGCATCAAGAGAAAGGTGAATCAAAATTGGAGGTCCACACATGATTACTGTCATACTTGGATCAGGGTTACATTCTGTTACGAACGGAGGAACAAAACCTACGTGTCCATCCCATCCGTCTTCAGCACGGTCAATTGTTAAATCAATTGAACAGTTTGGCTGCTTCATCCATACATTCTTCATTTCATCAAGACGTACCAGATCAGCCATTGAACGTGAACCGTAAATAACCTGAATCTTACCGTAATCTTCACGATGATCCATCATATAGTTAACTACAGAGTGTACTGGAGCAATACCAATACCACCGGCGATAACCAGAATGTCTTTGCCTTTAAGCTTTGTGTCTACAGGGAATCCGTTACCGATTGGACCGCGAACACAAATCTGCTGACCAACTTCGGCATTATGAATCCATTCAGTTACGTGACCACACTTCTTGATTGAAAATTCCATGTGAGTCTGGAGAGTAGGTGATGATGTGATAGAAATCATTGATTCACCAACACCCGGTACAATAAGCATTGCACACTGGCCTGGAATATGTTCAAAGAGTTTCTTTCCATCAAGACCAACTACGCTGAATGTTTTTACATCAGGAGTTTCCTGTCTAATATCAATAATCTTTCCTACGTAAGGAATAAAGCTTTCTTTTGTTTCCATTTTATTCTCCATCCCTACCATTAGATATCATCTGTCTCATTAACGAGTTTAATCACTTTTACTACGTTCATGTGAACAGGACAACTTTCAAGACAGCGTCCACAACCTACGCACTGGAATTTTCCTTCGTGAGCCATTGGATAATACATGAGCTTATGCATAAATCTCTGGCGGCTTCTTTCTTTCTGTGAAAGACGTGGATTTGCTGCAGCCATCTGTGTAAAGTCGCTGAACATACATGAATCCCAGCAGCGTACCTGTTTAATATCTTTGCCTGTATTAAAGTCGCGGACATCAAAACACATACATGTTGGACAAACGTAAGTACAGGTTCCGCATCCAAGACAAGTTTCAGATACTTTATCCCAAATCTTAGAATTAAAGATTTTGAGCATATCCTGTCCCTTGAACTTAGAAAGATCCAGGTGAGCGAATGGAAGTTTTTCTACTTTTGACTTGATATCAGCCTTTACAGCTTCAACTGCCTTTTCATCAGAATCAGCAAGAAGTGATTTAGCTGCTTCTACAAAAGCTTCTCCTTTTGCAGTATTAGCCTTAAAGAAATATTTTCCATCAGCAAGCCATGCAGATACATCTCCTGCAGGATTTGCAGCATCAATATTGTAACTTGAACAGAAACATGTTTTTGCCGGATCATTGCAGGCAAGGGTAACGATTGTTCCGTGATCCCTGCGGTTCTTGTAATAAGTATCAACAGGATCCATGTTCAGGTATACTGCATCAATGATTGAAACACTTGCTGCATCACAGGCGCGTACACCAAATACAACAAAGTCTTCAACTTCCTTACGAGGATCTTCAACTGTAAATTCCTGACCATTTCTCTTATAAGAAACAAGACCTTCTACTTTTGGAAAGAAGAAATCCTTTACAGAACGTACTGTTTTGAGTGCAGATGAAAGCTTTGCACCCTTAGTCCAGCGCTGATAATCAGCAGTGTTCTTTTCAGAATCAACAGGAATATAAAGAGGCTGTTTTGAACCGATAAGCTCAAAAAGTGAATCAATTTTATCTTGTGGAAGTGCAAACATTATTCATTACCTCCTTCCTGATATTTATCCCGGTCGAATACAATGGATGGTTCTGCATCTCCAGTTGTATATGTGAGCATAGGAGGTTTTGTTTCCATGTCACTACCGGCCTGATATTCACCATAGATTTCATTAATGTCTTTAATGAACTTACGGTTAAGCAGGTAAAGCGGAATGTTCTGAGGGCAGACTCTTGAACACTCACCACAGTCTGTACAGCGTCCTGCTACATGCCATGCTCTGATAATGTGGAAAAGATTTTCTTCGAATGATGTCTGAGCAACTTTCTGAGATGTATAGAGATCATTGTTATCGAATACACACTTTTCACAGGTGCAGGCTGGACATGCATTACGACATGCGTTACAGCGGATACAGCGGCTGATTTCATTTCTCCAGAAAGAATAGCGGTCAGCTGGTGACATAGCTTCAATTCTTTCAACTTCATCAAAGCGATGAGAATCTGCAACCATTCCGTCTTCACCGATGAGTTCATCATAGAGAACGTGCTTCTTGTTGTAACAGTGGTCACAACCTTCACCGTCCTTATGATTTTCATCAAGAGTACAACTGCAAGGAATGCCGATTACATAAACGTCATCACGGACAATTCTGTTTTCCTTAAGGAGTTCTACAAAAGAGTAGGTGTCACCCGGTTTAAGGAATACGGCAATTACTTCCTGAGGAATAGGCTTATCTTCAGCATTTGGATCACGCTGTTTAGCCATTGCGTTATTTACTCTTGTTGTACTTTTTGCAATTTCAATTTCTCTTGTGATTTTTACAAGATACTTTGAAAGGTTTGAAGTACAGTATTTGTTAAAAACAAAATTCTTTTCAAGGTCTTCTGCGCCTGTAAATACAGATGGAGTTACGTCTTCTTCAAAGAGACCTTTTCTCCAGCCGATTACTTTCTGAACTTTTCCTTCTGAAAGAAGCGCCTTAGCCTTTTCAATTAAAGTTGAACTTAATTCTTGCATCTCAAGTCCTCCAGGCGTTTATTTTCTCCAAGTTCTTTAATCTTAGAAACGAAATCGTTCATAAGACCTGCAAAGCGCACACCTTCTGCAGCAGAACACCATTCAACACGAGTTCTGGCCTTTTCAATTCCTAAAAAGTCCAGCATGCTGAAAAGCAGTGTCATTCTGCGGCGGGCAAAATAGTTACCGGTAGAGTAGTGGCAGTCACCAGGGTGGCATCCACAAAGAATTACTCCATCAGCACCCTTCTGGAATGCTCTAAGGATGAACATTGGGTTCAGGCGACAAGAGCATGGAATTCTAATAATTTTTACGTTTGCCGGATATTCAAGACGGTTGTTACCCGCAAGATCAGCACCAGCATAGGAACACCAGTTACAGCAGAATGCTACAATTTTTGGTGTCCATTCTTTCTTTTCATTTTCCATAGTCACTTTTACAGTGATCAAACTATTTAAGCCGCAAAACTTAAATTAGTTGAATACTGCGTCAACCTCCGACAAGATTTGAGCATTTGAGAATCCGTGAAGATCCATTGCACCTGATGGACAGGCTACTGTACATGCACCACAACCGTGACACATTGCAGTATTTACCTGAGAAACATGGCGGGTAATAGTAGTACGGTTTGGACCACGGAAATCCTTATCAACATAAGAGATTGCACCGTAAGGACAAACATTAGCACACTGACCACAACCGTTACACATGTTTTCATTTGGATGAGCAGTACAAGGGTCTGTCTTAAGCTTGTCTTTAACAAGGAGACAGATAGCCTTTGCTGCTGCACCTGAAGATTGAGCTACAGTTTCCGGAATATCTTTTGGTCCCTGACAACATCCTGCAAGGAAAATACCTGCAGTTGGGCTTTCAACTGGACGGAGCTTAGCATGTGCTTCAAGGAAGAAGTCATTATTGTCCATTGATGTTGTAAGCATTGTTGCAAGTGGACGAGCTGACTTATCAGCTTCAATAGAGGCAGCGAGAACTACCATATCAGCCTTAATGTGAACCTGGCGGTTAAGGATCAAATCTGAACCCTGAACATCCAGCTTACCATCAGCCTGAGGAGTTACCTTACCAACCTGACCCTTGATGTAGTGAACACCGTACTGTTCAACAGCACGACGATAGAATTCATCAAAGTTTTTACCTGGTGTACGAACATCAATGTAGAAGACAGTAATGTTTGTATCAGGATAGTGGTCTCTTGTAAGGATTGCGTGTTTTGCCGTGTACATACAGCAAATCTTTGAACAATATTCATGTCCCTTTGAAGAGTTTGCTGAACAGCGGGAACCAACACACTGAATAAATACAATTTCCTTTGGTTCTTTTCCATCTGATGGACGGAGAAGGTGACCGTTTGTAGGACCTGAAGCATTACAGAGACGTTCAAATTCCAGAGATGAAACAACATCCGGACTCTGTGAATAAGCATATTCATCGAACTTTTCAAGGCTGATTGGATTGTAGCCTGTTGCTACAATAATTGCGCCGTATTTCTCTGTGATGATTTCTTCTTTCTGATGAAAGTTAATGGCTCCAACACCACATGCCTTTTCACAGAATCCACAAACATTGTCCTTGCCGTTAGCAAGACCCTTCATGTGGAGACAGTAATCAGCATTAATGTTAGCAACCTTTGGTACTGCCTGGGCAAAAGGAATATCAATTGCCTTGCGGTTGTTAAGGTTAAGGTTGAATGCATTTGGAACTTTTTTGTTTGGACACTTTTCAATACATGCGCCACAACCAGTACACTTTGTTTCGTCTACATAGCGTGGGTGTCTCTTAATGTCAATTTCAAAGTTACCAATGTAACCGCTTACCCTGCATACTTCAGAATATGACAGAATACGGATGTTAGGATTCTGACTAACTTCTGTCATTTTTGGAGTTACAATACAAGATGCACAGTCCAGGGTAGGGAAAGTTTTATCCAGTTTAGCCATTTTACCGCCAACTGTGTAATCCTTTTCAACAATATCAACCGGGAAACCTGCATCTGCAATATCAAGGGCAGCTGTAATTCCTGCAATACCACCACCAATAACAAGGGCACGCTTAACCATAGGAGTTTCGCCTTCTGTTAAAGGCTGATCCAGTATTACCTTAGCTACGGCAGCTTTACCAAGAGCAATTGCCTTTTCTGTGGCATCGCCCATATCTTTCAATACCCATGAACACTGTTCACGGATGTTTGCGATTTCTACCTTAAACTGGTTGAGACCTGCTCTTTCTGCACAAGCGCGGAAGGTCTTTTCATGCATACGTGGAGAACAAGAACAAAGAACTACACCTGTAAGCTTTAATTCCTTGATTTTGTCTTCAATCATCTTCTGGCCTGCAGAAGAACACATGTACATGTAATTTGTAGAGAAGACAACTCCGTCTACTTTTCCAAGCTCTTCAGCTACTTTTGCAACGTCTACTGTTCCAGCAATATTAGTGCCACAGTGGCACACGAAAACACCAATTCTTTCCATATGTCACTCCTTATTTCTTATATTTTCTGAAAGCGCTGACGATTGCCTGCTGAGGCAAATCTTCATCGAGATAGTCAGGAACCTTTTCTGCTTCAAGATGCTGAGGACCTCTCTGGCGTTCTACCACGAGACGAACTGCTTCAATCAACTTTACAGGTTCAACCTGACGAGGGCATCTTTCAAGACAAGCAAAGCATGAAAGACACTTATAAATAGAAGGTGAGTTAAGAAGCTTTTCAACTTCTCCATTCTCAACCATCTGAACAAACTGATGGGGGTGATATTCCATTGCATCATAGTTTGGACAAGTACCTGAACACTTACCGCAAACCATACACTTCTTTGGATTTACACCACTGATTGATAAGATTTCCTGTTTAACCTTCTGGATTTCGCTATCAAGCATTTACAGCCTCCTGAGGGATAGTCTCTTTTACACCAAGAGCTTCAGCAAGAAGTTCTGTAAAATAAACTACATCAAGACCATCTGTTCCCTTATTTTTGATTAAATTGTAGCGGCAGAGAGGACAGCTTGTAACCAGGAAGTCGGCGCCCATATCCTTAGCGTTGCCAAGAATATTCTGAGCTCTCTTTGCTGGAATGGAAGCATCTTCAAACATTGTGTAAGCTCCACAACATTCGTTTCTCTGTGAATAAATAACTGGTGTGCCGCCAATAGCCTTGATAAAGTCTTCGATAATCTGTGGATTTTCCGGATCATCGAATTCGAGAACGTTGCCTGGACGAAGAAGAAGACAGCCGTAATATGCACCAATCTTCTTTTTGATTGGATTTTTAACAGCTTTCTTTACATTGTCCCAGCCAATCTGGTCACGAAGAATCTCAAGGAAATGAAGAACCTTTGTTTCTCCGTGATATTCAATGCCATCCTGTGCAAGGTAATTGTTTACCTTAAGGATAACATTCTCATCATTCTGCATGTCATGGTTAACTTGTTTGATAACGTTGTAACATGCTGAGCAGAGAGTAACCAGAGGCTGATCTGCTTTTTTAGCATCAGCCAGGGCACGTACAGATGAAAGCTTTGTGGCAATTTCATCTTTTGCAAGAGGATATTCTCCTCCGCAGCACTGCCATTCTGGAATCTCCTGCAGTGTGAAACCTAATGCTTCCGCAGATGCACGGGCATAAGCATCAAGGTCTTTTGCCTTGTTCTTAAGTGTGCATCCCGGGAAGTAGGAATAGGTGATGTGTGCGTTAGTATCACTCATTTCTTAACACCTGCCATTTCTTCTGGATGAAATACTTCATCGAATTTTTCTGCTGTAAGGAATCCAAGCTGTACGCAGGCATCCTTAAGAGAAATGTTCTTTTCATATGCTAAATGTGATGTCTTTGCAGCGTTTTCATAACCAATGTATGGGTTAAGGGCTGTAACGAGCATCAGGGAATTGTAAAGGTTGTGGTGCATCTTTTCTTTGTTTGCAGTAATGCCTACAGCGCAATTTTTGTTAAAGCTGAGAATTACTTCTGCAAGAAGACGTACTGACTGAAGGAAGTTGTAAGCCATAACAGGCATGAAAACATTAAGTTCAAAGTTGCCCTGACTTGCAGCAAAGCCGATTGTTGCATCATTACCCATTACCTGTACTGCAACCATTGTCATGGCTTCGCACTGTGTAGGGTTAACCTTTCCAGGCATAATTGATGAGCCTGGTTCATTTTCAGGAATGTGAATTTCTCCAAGACCGTCTCTTGGTCCTGAAGCAAGCCATCTTACATCATTAGCAATTTTCATCAGGTCTGCTGCAAGAGCCTTAAGTCCGCCGTGAGCAAATGTGATTTCGTCTTTTGAAGTAAGTGCATGGAATTTATTTGGAGCTGTTACAAAGTCTTTTCCTGTAAGGGCAGAAACTTTTTCAGCAACCTTTGTATCAAATCCTGCAGGTGCATTTAAGCCTGTACCTACTGCTGTACCGCCCAGGGCAAGCTGCTTAAGGTAAGGAAGTGAAGATTTAAGCATTTCCTTGTCTCTTTCAAGAGATGATCTCCAGCCTGAGATTTCCTGAGAGAACTGAATAGGTACAGCATCCTGGAGATGGGTTCTTCCAGACTTAACGATTCCTTCATTTTCCTTTTCGAGACGCTTAAAAGTATCAACGAGGGTATCAATTGCAGGAAAGAGTTTGTCTTCAAGTTCAACTACTGCTGCGATGTGCATTGCTGTAGGGAATGTATCATTGCTTGACTGGCTCATGTTGATGTCATCATTAGGATGACAGAGCTTTTTACCTGCAATTTGATTTGCACGGTTAGCAATAACTTCATTTGTATTCATGTTACTCTGAGTGCCGCTTCCTGTCTGCCATACAACCAGCGGGAAGTTATCGTTCAATGCACCGCTGATTACTTCGTCGCATGCCTTTGAGATGCAGTCAACTTTTTCAGCAGTCATTTTTTCAGGCTTAAGCTCATTGTTTGCAAGAGCAGCAGCCTTTTTCAGGTAACCGAACGCTTTAGTGATTTCGCGAGGCATGGTTTCAATGCCTACACCGATTTCGAAGTTCTCATGGCTGCGTTCTGTCTGAGCTCCCCACAGTTTGTCTGCCGGAACTTTAACTTCACCCATGGAATCGTGTTCGATACGATAGTTTTCCATAAAACTACTCCAGTAAGTTTTTTATAATTGAACCGGGGAGAATATCCCGTCCTTGGAAAAGACTTTTCCTTTGTGGAAGGCAAATTCGGAAATCTTAAGGGCGTGATTCTTAAAAGAATGACGGTGCAAGGCCATCATACAGTTGTGAGCCACAACACTAACATATACGATCTTACAATCCACTTTACTTATTTAAATATATAAAAGGCTCCCCACTTATGGTGAGGAGCGTGTGCGTTCATTAAAGAGAGAAGTCGAGCTGGTCGATTACCTTCTTAAGACAGTCAGCACTGTGAATAAGGGCTGCCTTTTCAGCATCAGTGAGAGGAGCTTCAATGCGTCCCTGTACACCGTTGCCGCCAACCTTTGTAAGAATTGAAAGACAAACGTCATTAATTCCATATTCACCAGTAAGCATTGTAGATACAACTGTTGCTGATGTATTTGAATTCTTGATCATTTCACAAAGCTGTGCTGTTGTTACACCAATAGCGTAGTTTGTACACTTCTTTGCTTCGATGATGATTCCACCTGACTTGCGTACATATTCTTCAACGCCGTCAAGGTCAACCTTTACAGGGAAATCCTTTACAGGAATTGTAGCAACGTTTGCAAGTGACCATGGTACGAATGAAGAATCTCCGTGTTCACCGAATACGTAAGCGTGAATGTTTGGCTGAGCCACATTACAGTCTTCTGCAATTCTTGTGCGGAGACGGGCTGTATCAAGCAGTGTTCCGGTACCGATGATTCTGTCTGCAGGAATACCTGATGTCTTTACAAACTGATATGTAAGAATATCAACAGGGTTTGCAACCAGAACATAAATTGCATTTGGACAGGCCTTTGTTACCTGTGGAATAATGCTCTTCATGATGTTTACATTTGTCTGTGCCAGTTCAAGGCGGGACTGACCAGGTTTGCGGGCAACACCTGATGTAATTACAACCACATCAGAATCCTTTGCATCTTCATAATTACCTTCGTGAATGTGAACAGGACTCATGTATGGAGTTCCCTGACGGATATCCATTGCTTCTCCCATTGCACGCTTTGTATCAATGTCGAGTAAAACGATTTCTGTTGCTGTTCCCTTCAATGCCAGAGCATACGCAATTGAAGAACCAACCTGACCTGCACCAATAATGGTAATTTTGTTAGCCATAATTTATCTCCTGTTATTTCAGCCACATATTAAAATGCGATAAAATCCTAAAAATTTACGCCAGCGGCATTCCGGACAATTATAGAATATAATTAACCAAATGTTAAGTACTAAAAATGTGTTAGTTTTTTCACAGAAAAATCTCTCAATTTGTGTATTTTATTTTTACGATTTAGGATAAAATCCTTAGAATGGACGTAAGCAAGCGGTTTTCTCAGAAAGTTATTCTTCAGATGCAGCAGGATATCATTGAAGCTGATGGAAATGAAGTTTTCTGGGGTGGAAAAATTGATGATGATGGAATAATCGTACAAATCAAGGCAGGTGCCAGGGGAAATATTGATTCGGTTGTAGTAAATGAAGCTGCAGCCCGTGAAGGCAACGTCCTTATTCATAATCATCCAGGAGGAAACCTTCATCCCAGTGAGGCTGATCAGAATATAGCTTATAATGCACAGAATATGGATTACGGTTTCTACATCGTGAATAATGATGTTTCTGACGTTTATGTTGTTGTAGAACCTGTCCTTCCAAAAAAAATCCAGAAACTTGACCAGGAAAAGGCAGCCTTTTACCTTTCTGATAAGGGGCCCCTTGCAAAAATCAATCCTCAGTATGAAGAAAGACCTTCTCAAATAGCCCTTGTGAGGGAGATTGCAGAAGCTTTTAATGATAACAGCATTGGGGTATTTGAAGCTGGAACCGGTGTTGGAAAAAGTTTTGCCTATCTTATTCCTTCAATACTCTGGGCTGCAAAAAATCAGGAAAGAGTAATTCTTTCTACCGGAACAATTAATTTACAGCAGCAGCTATATGAAAAAGACATCCCTGCTGCAATGAAAATCCTTGGAGTTAAGGTAAAGGCCATTCTTCTCAAGGGAAGGCAGAATTATCTCTGTCTGCGGAGAATGAATGATGCCCTTTCCGAAAAAGATCTCTTTACTGAAGACGCAGATCTTCTTGAATCCATTGAACGCTGGTCTGAAAGTACTTCAACCGGAAGCCGCAGTGACATGACTTTTGTACCTCCTGACTCAATCTGGACAAGGGTTAACAGTGAAAGCGATGCCTGTATGGGAGCCCGCTGTCCTTACAGAGAGAAATGCTTTGTGATGAAGGTCCGCAGGGAAGCAAATGATGCAAACATTATTGTCGTAAACCATCATCTTCTTTTTGCAGACATTGAAAGTCGTATGGCAGGAGCTGGTTACGATGATACGGCAGTTCTTCCTCCTTACAGGCATGTGGTTTTTGATGAGGCACACGGCATTGAAGACAGTGCTACAAGTTTTTTCAGTGAAAGTTTTACCCGCTTTAAGGTCTATAAACAGATAAACCGCCTCTATCGTCAGACCAGGGGAAGGGCCCAGGGATATTTAGTTCAGATTGGAGCCCTGACAGATGTGGAAGACTTTTATGAAAGAGGTGCTGAAGCCGTAGAGAACCTGAAAAGGGATCTGATTAATCTTGACGAAATATCTTCCTCTGTTATGGACAGGGATTCCAGCTGCAGGATAAAGACTGAAAATAAGCAGCGCTTTCTTCCTGTTTTTCAGGCCATGGAGCAGTTCAGAAAATCTCTTGCAATGCTTATCAGCCTGGTAAGGGAAGTACTTGATAATTTAAGTGATGAAGATAAGGAAATTCCTCAGGTCTGGGAAACAAAAATTGTACTGCGCCGCCTGGAAGATATAGCCCTTTTGTGCAAGAATTTTCCTGAGTGGGAAGAAAAAGAGGATACTGTTTTCTGGATGCAGAAATATCGTCTTCCTCCAAAGAATCCGGGAGATGATTTTACGGTTTTCGTTCAGTTCGTACAGACTCCGCTTGATATTGCTCCAATGATGAATAAAGGTGTTTTTGAGCCCCTGAAATCTGTAGTGTGTACAAGCGCTACCTTAAGAACCGGACAGTCTTTTTCATTCTGGATGAATCGTACCGGCATTTCTTTTGCGGAACCTGAAAGAATAAAACAGCAGGTCTTTGAATCTCCATTTCCATACAAAACTAATGTGCTCCTTGCAGTTCCCAATGATGCTCCTATGCCTGACAGTACGGATTATCAGAATTACATGGAAAATGCCGTTACTGAACTGATCCTTGCTTCAAAAGGCAGGACTCTGGTACTTTTTACATCCTTTGACAGCCTGAAAAATACATATATGTCAGTTCACGGAGAGCTTTACAGGGCAGGAATTACATCCTTCAGGCAGGGAGATGATGACCGTTTCCGCCTGTTGGAAAAATTTAAGGCGGATAAGGAAAGCGTTCTCTTTGCTACGGATAGTTTCTGGGAGGGCGTTGATGTTCCCGGAGAAAGTCTCAGTCAGGTAATTATAGTAAAACTTCCGTTTGCAGTTCCTTCTGATCCCGTATTTGCTGCCAGAAGCGAAGCTATAGAAAAAAAAGGCGGGTCTTCATTCATGGAACTCAGCGTACCTCAGGCTGTAATTAAATTCAGACAGGGATTCGGCCGTCTTATGAGGCGCAGTGATGACCGGGGAGTAGTGGTTGTCATGGACCGGAGAATTGTGGAAAAAAGGTATGGAAGAATGTTTACCTCAAGCCTTCCTCAGACACAGAAAATGTATTCACCGCTGAAAGAAATTTGTTCGGCGGTAGAAAATATTTTATCCAAGTGATATAAAATAGATATGTTTAGTTTTTTGACTTTATTAGCTTTGTTTGGTCTGCTTGCATTTCCAACAGCCATGCTTACAATTACTTATCCCTTCAGTAAGAAGGCAGCTCTTTTCTGGTCCAATTATATTACTACCCATTCAGCAAGAGTTTTCTTTGCCGTGCTGAAAAAATACAGAAAGTTCTCCCTGGATATGGATGAGGAAAGTAAAAAGAATCTTCCTGAAAAATTTATTATCATTTCAAACCATCAGAGTCTGATGGACATTGTTGTATTTTTTAATTTCTTTGACGGATTAAGGGTTCGCTTTGTTGCTAAGGATTCCCTGGGTAAAGTTCCCATGGTAGGAAAAATGCTCAGAAGTCAGGGCCACTGTATGATTCCCCGTAAAGGTAAGAATTCCGTAGCAATGAGACACCTGGATCAGTTTGCTGAGAGAGTTAACCGCTTTAATTATCTTCCTCTTATTTTCCCGGAAGGAACAAGAAGCCGTACCGGAGAACTTGGAAAGTTTTATGCAGCAGGATTCCGCCGTATTTCAGAAAAGGTAAATTTACCTGTTGTTGTATGCGCCCTTGACGGTGGATGGCAGCTGGCTGACATGAAATCAATCATGAGAAGACTTAAAAAAGGCTGTTATCATGTAAAAGTTCTTAAAGTTTATGATACTCCTCAAAATAAGGAAGATGAAATGAAGATTCTGGAGGAAGCTCCGGGACTTATTCAGCAGCAGCTGGATTTATGGAGAAAGTAAAAACTGCGGGGCATAGACCTGATTTGGTCTGTTTGTATTGACACAAAAGCCTTGTTTTTAGTATATTTTCAGAATATCGATATTTATTTTGGAGGATAGCCATGGCTGGAGCCAGTAAAAACTCTCGTACTACAGTCGCAACACAGAAATTCATCTGTCCTGATTGTGGTGGTGAAATTGAAATGAAGACTCTGTGTGAAAATGGAAGACTTAAGAATGTTGCTAAGTGCACAAAGTGTAACCGCACTGAACGCAGACCAAAGGACTTCAAATAATACAGATTTAATTCAATAGCTATTAGAATTAAAAAAGGCTTCCTTTTTTTTGTACGGGAAGTCTTTTTTTTTCTAGGCTAAATCTTTAGTGCTATACAATTAAAAGGCAAAGAAACAGAAAAGTCCGGGTAATCTATAAGTTTTTCCGTATCCGGTGCGATATAATCCGTATCTAAGTTCGTATCCGGTCCGATTAATACGGAAAGACTGCGGCGATAGGTTTGCCAGGGCATTTGTTCTTGACTAATATTTTTGTATGATATAGATTTCATACAAGTTTTCTTATGGGGGTATTCCTTTGTCAGTTAAAAAGACTTCTGCAGAGAAAAGACACGCACAGAGCGAAGTTCGCCGCATGCGTAATAAGGCAGTAAAATCTGAAGTACACACAAGCGTAAGAAAGTACCTTGAAGCTGTACAGAAGAAAGATCAGAAACTTGCTCTCGAAAAGCTCAGAGCTTTGGAATCAGAGCTTGACAATGCTGGACGCAAGGGTGTTATGAAGGCTAATGCTGTTTCACGCAAAAAGAGCCGCATGGCTAATCTTTATAACGTAACTTTTGCAGCTCCTGCTAAGGCTGAATAAAAGCTTACGGGGTGCTGATATTTTTTCAGCACTTCGTTCGCTTTTTTTTTGACCTTTTATCAGAGTTAAAGAAATGACCGGCAAAAAAATTACTAAATATGATTTAGTTTCTGCTGTTTATTCAAAAACAGATTGTGAAAAAAAGGTTGTTCAGCAGGTTGTTGACAGTCTGCTCGGACAGTTAAAAGAAGTTCTGCTGGATGGCAGCACAATTGAATTACGTGGATTTGGAACTTTTGAACTTCGCCTGAGAAAGGGTAGAAGCAAGGCCAGAAATCCAAAAACTGGTGAAAGTGTTAAGGTTGATCCACATTACTCAGTTTCATTTAGACCTGGAAAGGAGTTGAAGAAATCAATTTCAGAAATTCCTGTTTCAGAGAATTTAAAGAATTAAGATTAATCTTTTGACTGCAGAATAAAATCAAATTAAAATTACTTAGATGTGAATATTATTCAGGATAAATTAGTCCGTGAGGCATAAAATGACAAATAGAGGAAATGTTACAATTTTAGGACAGGAAACCGATTTTGAAGGTGTAATGGAGTATACAGATAATCTGGTGGTTACTGGAAAATTCCGGGGCATCATCAAATCAACCGGAGCTCTGGAAATTGACAAGTCTGCTGTTTGTGAAGTTGAAAAAATCACTGCAAAATCAGTTGTAATTGCTGGAAATGTTCGTGGTGATGTAGAAGGTCTGGAACATGTAGAACTTTGTAATGGAAGCAAATTAAAGGGAAATATTAGAACTTCAACTTTGAGGATTGGTGATAATGTTGAGTTTGAAGGACAGATTCAGATGATGGATGAAATACCGGATATTGATATTTTCTCCGTTGCATCTTCTGAATACAAAAATGCCTTGATTTTAAAAACAAACGAACTTAAGTAAATGTCTGTTTAAAATAAAATGTATTTTTAATTTGACAAAGATTCAAATTTGCGTTTAATATAAATTCATCTGGAAGTTTTATAAAGGCAGGGGTCTTTAACAGACTGTAAGCCTTCAAATATCTTTAATTGTTATAAGCTGATTTTACAATAATCCTGTACAATTTATTTTTTCAGGTTCCTGCTGTAAAGCAGAAACTTATTGATTTTTATAAATAAATTAGTAAACATTGATGGGGTAATGCGATCCCATCCTATATTTTTTTCCATGGAGATATCCAATATGGCTATTAAAAAACGCCCGGAATCAGAAGAAACAGAAGTAAAAGAACCAAAAACAACTCGAAAGCCAAGAACTGTAAAGGTTAAAGAGGACAAGGCTGAAAAAATTGAAAGCCCTGAAAAGACAGACGAGGCTGCAGAAGAAAAGCCTAAACGAAAAAGAGTTGTAAAAGCAAAAGTTGTGGAAAAAGCCGCTGAAGAAAAAAAAGAAGAAAATACTGAAATACCAGGTCTTTTTGATCAGTCAAAGCAGGAAGAAACTGCAGCATCAGATTCATCAGAAACAGAAAATACCCCAGCTGCAAATCCTCCGGCAGTTGAAAATAATGAAAGTTCATCTGAAAACTACTATCAGCCTGGTCAAAGAAATCACGGCGATAATAACCGCTACAACAACAGGCGTTATAACAACAATAACCGTCGTTTTAATAATCGTTATTCAAATAATTATGAGCGAAATGCTCAGTCCCGCATGGAAGCAATTGAAGCTGCCCAGAGAATTGAAAATCCTGAAGAATATGAGTCAAAGCCACGCCTTGTAATTAACGAACTTACAATGAAGAGTGTAACAGAGCTTCGTGAAATGGCTGTAGAATATGGCATTTCTTCTGATGATTTGGCTCCAATGAAAAAGCAGGATTTGATTTTCACAATCCTTAAGGCACATACTGAACATGGTGGAATTATTTTTGCCAGCGGTTCCCTTGAAATACTTCCTGACGGATATGGATTCTTAAGAAGTCCTCAGAATTCTTATCTGCCTGGACCTGATGATATTTACATTTCTCCTAGTCAGATTCGTCTTTTCAACTTAAAAACTGGAGATACAATCTACGGTCAGACCAGAAGTCCTAAGGATGGAGAACGTTTCTTTGCTCTTTTAAGAATTGAAACTGTAAATGATGATGATCCACGTGTTGCTCAGACACGTATTCCTTTTGAGAATCTTACACCTCTCTATCCTCATGAGCAGCTCACACTGGAAACTACTGCAACTGAGTTAAGCAGCCGTATTGTTGACCTTTTTGTTCCAATCGGAAAGGGGCAGCGTCTTTTAATTGTAGCTCCTCCTAAAGCGGGTAAAACAACTCTTATGCAGAAAATTGCTAATGCCATTACAGCTAATAATCCGGAAGTTCACCTGATAGTTCTTTTAATTGATGAACGTCCAGAGGAAGTTACTGAAATGGAGCGTTCAATTAAGGCTGAAGTAATTTCGTCAACATTCGATGAACAGGCAACCCGTCACGTACAGGTCGCTGAAATGGTTCTTGAAAAGGCTAAGCGTCTTGTAGAACACAAGAAAGATGTTGTTATATTCCTTGATTCAATTACACGTCTTGCCCGTGCCTATAACCAGACGGTTCCTACATCTGGTAAAGTACTTTCCGGTGGTGTTGATTCAAATGCACTGCACAAGCCTAAGAGATTCTTTGGTGCTGCCCGTAATGTAGAAGAGGGTGGTTCTCTTACAATTATTTCAACAGCACTTATTGAAACCGGCAGCCGTATGGATGAAGTTATTTTCGAAGAGTTCAAGGGAACTGGTAACTCTGAAATTGACCTTGACAGAAAGCTTGCAGAACGCCGTCTCTTCCCTGCAATTAACATCAAAAAATCTGGTACCCGTAAGGAAGAACTTCTCTTACCGGAAGATGTTTTACAGCGTGTATGGGTTCTGAGAAAAGTTCTTAATCCTATGGAAGATGCAGATATTCTGGAACTGATTGTAGATAAGATGCGTAAGACTAAGGATAATAAGGCTTTCCTTTCATCTATGAATACAGGCTCTGCTGCAATAGATAACAACTAAAAGAGAAGTAATAAAAAGTGAGTCAGTTTAATATATTGACTTAGATTGATTAATTTTTTATAATTTTCGAACTTTACAGAGTTATTGTCTGTAAACTATAAAACCATTTCTTGTGGTATTAATTTGATTGATAACGGTGAGGGAATGATACAGCACTGCATTTTTTGTTAGGTGTATGTAGGGCTGACCGGTCTTTCTTTAATATCGGGCAAGATGTCAGGAGTTTTTTTATGAAGAAGGGAATTCACCCAGACTATGAATTAACAAAGATTACTTGCGTTTGTGGTAATGTAATCGAAACTCGCTCAACAGTTAAAGACATTAAGGTTGAAATCTGTTCAGCATGCCACCCATTCTACACAGGTAAGCAGAAACTGGTAGATACAGCAGGACGTATCGATCGCTTCAACAAGCGTTATGGTATGAAGTCTGCTGAAGAAAAGTAATTTTTGCTTTTCAGGTAGCATTTCATAATGAGAAAAGACTGTCTTAGGAGTTATTAAAACTTCATTAAGGCAGTCTTTTTTTTATTAATTTCATTTTTAATCCTTTTTTCCATACCATCATTATTCTTTTCTTTTGTTTGAAATAATAGCCTGGCATAAATAAAACTGGTGTATAAAACTTGTTCCCTTAGAACAAATCCATTTTAATAAAAATATAGAAGATTACCTGAAAATAAGTTTTCACAATTGATAATATAATTTTTTTTTAATATTCTGACCTTAAAGCATATAAAAAAACTTTCAGGATGGAAAAAAATGAAAATTTTAAAAAAGGTTCTTTTTGCTCTTTTGTTCGCGTTAACAGCAGCTGGATTTTTTGCCCAGGGGAAAAGCAGACTGTATTATATTGAACGATACCAGAATTCCTACATGGCAGAAGACAATGTGAAGTCACTTTATTACGATGAAGATGAGTTAAAAGAAGCTATTGAAAAAAAGTATATTGACGTAAACTATAAATATGAAGAGGGCAGAACGCTTATCTTACAGGCTCTCAGAACCTACAATTATGAACCAGACACTTTCATAAGAATTGCTGAATTTCTTATAGAAAATGGGGCTGACGTGAATATTGCGGATAATAATGGGAACACACCTCTTTTATATGCCGTTAAGTATTGTCACATAAGCCAGAAACTTGATACCCGGAACATAGATTTCCTTTTAAAAAATAATGCAGACCCAAAAGTTCAGAATAAAGATGGCGAAACAATTATGTACGAGTTGTGCGGTGAAAAAAAGCCTGAAATGGATTTGATAAAAAGATTCATAAAACTCGGTGCCCCTATAAATGTAGCATCAAAATATTCTTTTTCCCCATTGACTTATGCCCTGTATCACAAAAATCTTGATCTTGCAAAGCTTTTGATTCAAAGCGGGGCTGAAGTAGACATTAAGGACGAAAGTAACCACTACCCGCTGAGCATGGCTTGTGATGCTGGAGATCTGGAACTTGTAAAACTTATGCTTTCCAAAGGTGCGGATGTTAATGTAAAAAATAATGAAAAGTATACCCCTCTCCATTATGCTGTTCGTTCCGGGCCCAACAACCTGAATCTTGTGAGACTCTTGGTTGAAAAAGGGGCGGATGTGAATGCCGCTACTGAATCCGGATATACTCCTCTTATTTTTGCCGGAAGGGAAGACAATAATCTTGAGCTTATAAAGTACCTTGTTGATAAAAAGGCAGATGTTAATGCTCATGATAACGAAGGCTATAATGTTGGTATGGCCTGTGCAACTGAGATTAATCTGGAGTGTCTTAAATTCCTGGACGAAAATGGATTTGATTTCAAAGCACGAACTAAAAACGGTGAAACTATCCTCCACTGGTTTATAAAGATGGTTACCTGCAGCTGGGAAGAATCTATCCTGTATTATCAGTTTATAATGGAAAAGGAAAAAGAAATTGGTGACATTATTGAATTTCTTGCCGGAAAGATTGACATAAATTCCGTGGACGATTCAAAGAAAACCGCCCTGCATTATGCTGCCCGCTCTCTTCTGGATTACACTCCAATCATAAAGTTCCTTATAAAGAACGGGGCAAATGTAAATGCTGTAAATAATTACGGAAAGACTCCGATTTTTTATACCTGTGCCACTCCGGAAATTGTCCAGCTCTTAGTTGATTCGGGTGCAAATTTATCCATAAAAGACAAATTTGGAAAAACTTTTCTTGATTACTCCGAGGAAGCGATTAAAAACAATCCGAACATGTCCAAGATTGTAGAGATTTTAAAAACTAATAGCAAAGACAAAAAGAAATACACTTTTGTGCAGCTTTGTGAATATAACTATGCCGACAAAGCCTTTGAGATGCTCAAAAAAGAAAAAGTTGAGAATCTAGATAAAGCAGACACAAATGGTTGTACACCCCTTTATTATGCTGTCATCAACAAAAATATTGAGCTAACAAAAGCTCTTCTGGATAAGGGCTGCAACATAAACAAGCGTAATGGGAAAGAAGAAATAACAGTTTTGTACTATGCCGTAAACAATCAGGAAGAGGAAATGGTAAAGCTTTTGCTTAGTTATAAGCCTGATTTGACTTTGATGTACAAACATTATGGTGATAATGTTGACATACTTTATACAAGCATTCATTCGCAAAGGTATTACGAAACTTATAATACAAAAAAAGCCTGTGAGATTATAAAGAGTCTTCTTGAAGCCGGCTGCAATCCAAATCTTGTTATTGAAAAGGATAGGGGAACAAATTATACAATCACTGTTGACTGCATTATGTGTGGTCTGGAATCTTTTGCAGAACTTCTGATTGAATATGGAGGAAATCCTTTTGCTGTATGGACTTCTTATATATATCAGTATCAGACATCCATGTCCTTTTCAATCATCAGAAAAAATCTTTCAGGCGATATGATTGATTACGAAGAAAAAAATGCAGTTTACCAGGGACTTCAAAAGTATTATGAAGGGAAAATCCTTACAGCAACTGACAATCTTAGAATAAGGGATGGATACGGACTTTCTGACAGAACTATTACTGCAATAAAAAAAGGAACAAAAGTAAAAGTTCTTGATGCCTACAACATGGAAATTATCGACGGAATTCATTCCTGCTGGGTAAAAGTTGAGGTGTTGCCTGATTCTGTTGACAGTCAGAACAGAAAAATTGCCAGTGGAACAACCGGCTGGTGCTTCTTGGGATATCTGGAAGAGCTGAAGTAAAATCGGCTCTTCATCAGTTATTCAGTGTAATTTTCCATGCTCTGTGAATCTTCTGATTTCTGTAATCCTGAGGAATCGTAATATCCGTAATATCTTCAACATGGCAAAGTGGGCTTCCATCTTCCTTTACGGGAAGCAGCTGCTCTGAAAATGCCAGTCTTTTGCTGTTTGTAGAAAAATAAAGGATTCCTTCCGGATTCAGAATGCTGAGGCATTTTTTTACCAGTTCAGGCCAGTCCCTGTTTATATCAAGGGTATTGTCTGTTCTTTTTGAGTTACTGAAGGTTGGAGGATCTAAAATGATAATGTCATACCGGTTTGTCCTGTCTTCGTTTGCAACTTCTGCATTTTTCTGGTTCAGGAATCCAATTGCATCCTGTCGGGTAAATGTATATTTAGGAAAGGATTTTGTTTTGGATTTATTAATGTAAATGTCATCCAGGTCAAATCCGTTAAGTTGAAAATTTTCTTTTCCCCATTCAATGTAGGTTTTGCTCATATCTACGCTTTCAACACATTTTGCGTTTCCTTCAGCTGAATAAACTGAAAATGAAGCAGTGTAACAGAATAGATTCAGAATGCTTTTGTCTTTGCAGCTTTCCCTTACAAGTTTTCTGAGAGGTCTGTGGTCAAAGAATAAGCCTGTATCGATGTAATCGGTAAGATTAACTTTGAAAAGTTGTCCCTGTTCAAAAACATATCCCGTGAGAGTAGAGGAACTATTTATTTTTTCGTACTGATCTCTGTGCCCGTGGCCTTCTTCAGTTTCACTTTGTTTTTTTCGAGTCTTAACAATAACGTGTTCTTTTTTTATTCCAACTGCCTGAGCTGCAGCTTCTGCCATTGCATCCAGCCATATGTTTTCTTCAGCCTGATCTTTTTCGTAAGGACGCTGGTAAAGATTCATATGAATATAGGTTCTATCTTCAATATCTTTCAGAACATCTTTTGCTGAAGGGGAATTTTCTGAAAGAATTCTTGCCTCATTCAAAAATTCCTCAAGGGCCTCTTCTTTATTTTTAACTGAAGGAGATGTGAAAGTGTACAAATCCAGACAAAGGGGAATTTCAGGAATGTCTCTGTCATAAAGACGGTATGAGCTTATCTGATTTTTTCTTGCCCATTTCTTTAACTGCCTGTACTGCTTCTGAAGTCTGTTTTCAAGCAGTGTCTTCTGATAGGCTAATTTTTCATTTATTTGTTTTTCCATAAGTATAAATACTATACTTTATTTGGCAAAAAGTGTAAAATCATTAAGACTATCCATATGAAAGTTAAAGCGTCTTTTTACAGACCTTTACACATAAATAATCTATTATATTTGTAGGAATCCAAATGAAATTTACAGAATTTTCCCTTAATGAAGATTTGCTCAAGGGAATTAGTGAAGCCGGTTATGTGGAATGTACACCGGTTCAGGAAGAGGTGTTAAAATCAGCTTTGCAGCACTCAGACCTTTATGTTCAGTCCCAGACAGGTACTGGCAAAACAGCAGCCTACCTTGTTCCAGTTATTCAGCAGTTACTTTCATCTTCTTCAGAAACAAAGAAACAGGCACTTATTATGGTGCCTACTCGTGAACTTGCGGTTCAGGTTCAGGAAGAAGCTTCTAAGCTTGCTAGAGAAACATCCCTGAAATGTGAAAGTTTTTTCGGTGGTGTAGGTTATGACAGGCAGATTGCTCTCCTTAAAAAAGGTGTTGACATTATAATTGGAACTCCGGGAAGAGTAATTGATTTACAGCAGGGAAACCAGATGGATTTGAGCAATGTGGCTTATCTGGTTGTTGATGAAGCAGACCGTATGTTTGATATGGGCTTTTATCCTGATCTTCGTACTTTGATTAAGGTTCTCCCTTCTTCAGAAAAAAGACAGACAATGCTGTTCTCTGCCACTCTTAATACTTACGTTAAGAATCTGGCCTGGGAATATACAAGAAATCCTGCTGAAATTACCATTCAGGCAGATAATATTACTGTTGATGAAATTGACCAGCAGCTTTATCACGTTGCAAGTTCAGATAAACTTAAGCTTCTTCTTGGAATCATTAACAGAGACAACCCTGAGAGCCTTATTATTTTCTGTAACACAAAGAGGTCCTGTGAAGTTATTGCAAAGCGTCTCAGAATGAATGGAATTGAATCTGAATTTATTATCGGAGATCTTCCTCAGTCAAAGCGTCTTGCAATTATGGATAAATTCAAGAATCAGAAAATCAAGTGTCTTGTTGCTACAGATGTGGCTGCCCGTGGTATTGATGTTAATGATCTTGAAATGGTTATTAACTTTGATCTTCCAAATGAGGCTGAAAATTACGTTCACCGTATTGGGCGTACTGCCAGGGCTGGAAAATCCGGAAAAGCTTATACCCTTTGTTCTGAACAGGATGTTTATTCCCTTCCTGCAATTGAGCGCTACATTGAAAAGCAGATTCCTGCAGAAAGTGCTGATCCTGCTTTATTTGTTCAGGATAAGTCTGAAGGTGTTTATATCCGCACTGATAATTATCATGAAGATTATAATGATAAGAGTGAGTACGGAAGAAAAAAAGAAGCTCAGTACAGAAGTCGAAATGGGGGAAGACACTCTCATTCTTCAGGAGAAGGTTCTTACAAAGGCGGCAAGTCTGCAAGAGGTAAGGGCCGCTATTCTTCTAAGAATTCAAATTCTGGGGAATACAAGAGGGATCGTAGAGTTTACAACGATGCTGATGAAGCAGCACTTGCTTCAATGTCTACTGAAGAACGCATGAAATTTTACAAGGAAAAATATGGTAAATCTTCTGCTAAGATTTCCGTTCCTTCAGCTTCAGGAAAAACTTCATCCAAGAAGAAATCTGGTAAGAAGAATTACAATAATAAACAGAATCAGGGAAAGAGTAAGAATCCTTCTTATTCTGGAAAAACAAAGAAAATTTCTGCAAACAATAATAAAGTTCCACAGAAAAAGGGACTTTTTGCAAGAATTGCTGCTTTCTTTAAAAAATAAATAACAGGGTGATAAGAAATGATTACAGTTTCAGATTTGTCTTTAAAATTTAGTGAGAAACCTTTGTTTAAGGATGTAAACCTTAAATTCATGAAGGGCAACTGCTATGGTATTATTGGTGCTAACGGTGCCGGAAAATCAACTTTCCTTAAGGTACTTTCCGGAGAACTGGAACATGATACTGGTGAAATCAGTATGACTCCTGGTGAGCGTATGGCAATCCTGAGTCAGGACCACTTTAAGTTTGATGAGTATTCTGTAAAAGAAACCGTTATGATGGGATTCCCTAAGCTTTATGAAATCAGCAAAGAAAAGGATGCCATTTATGAAAAAGAAGATTTTACAGAAGAAGACGGAAATAAGGCTGCTGAACTGGAAGCTGAGTTTGGTGAACTGGGCGGTTATGAGTCTGAAAATCAGATTGAACAGATGCTTAGTGGTTTAGGTCTTGAAGAAGAAAATCATAATAAAATGATGAGCGATCTTGATGAAAGCCAGAAGGTTCGTGTTCTGCTTGCACAAGCTCTTTTTGGAAATCCTGATTATTTGATTCTTGATGAACCAACAAACGGTCTTGACCTTGAATCAATTGCATGGCTGGAAGACTTCCTTATCAATTTTGAAAACTGTGTAATTGTTGTTTCACATGACCGTCACTTTCTCAATGCAATCTGTACTTATATCTGTGATATTGATTATGGTAAAATTACTCAGTTTACAGGTAACTACGATTTCTGGTATCAGATGAGTCAGATTCTGCAGAAGCAGCAGAAAGACCAGCAGAAAAAGCGTGAAGATAAAATGGCTGACCTTAAGGCCTTTATTCAGAGATTTGCCTCAAATGTTTCAAAAGCAGGTCAGGCTTCAAGCCGTAAAAAAATGCTGGAAAAACTTGAACTGGAAGAGCTTCCTGTTACAAGCAGAAAATTCCCTTATGTAGGATTTCAGCCGGAACGTTCAATCGGAAACTTTGTTCTCACAGCAGAAAAAATCAATGTAAAAGATGAAGAAGGAAATGATCTTCTTAAGGATTTTGAATTAACTGTTCATCCTGGTGAAAAGATTGCTTTTGTAGGTATGGAACATAATTCAATTACAGCCTTCTTTGATGTAATTGCAGGAGATAAGTCTGGTGGAGAAACTTCTACTGTAAACTGGGGTCAGACCACTAAGCATACTTACATGGGTCGTGATAATAGCAAATATTTTGATAATGATCTTAACATTACTGACTGGCTTAAACAGTATTCTCCAGATCAGGACGATGCTTATGTTCGTGGTTTTTTGGGAAGAATGCTTTTCTCTGGAGACGAATCCTTGAAAAAAGTTAAGGTTCTTTCCGGAGGTGAAAAGGTTCGTTGTATGCTCAGCAAGATGATGCTAAGCGGAGCAAATGTTCTTATCCTGGATGATCCTACAAATCACCTGGACCTGGAATCAATTGAATCTTTAAACGAAGGTCTTGTTAAATTTCCGGGAGTTGTTCTTTTTTCTTCTCATGACCATGAGTTTATTTCTACAATTGCAAACCGCATTATCGAAATTACACCAAACGGCATAATTGACCGCATGATGAATTTCGATGATTACCTGAAAGATCAGCAGGTAAAAGATTTGCGTAAAGAATACTACAAGGGAATTGACAAGAAAATCCGCTTCTAGTTTTATTCTGGTTAAATTATTCAATGAAGGCGGCCTGGAAAGTTCCTTTTATAATGTCGTCTTCAATCTGAATGATTTCAATTTCTTTTATATTGATTTCATTCTGCTTTAATAAATTTTTCAGATAAAACATGACTTTATTTTTCAGAAGGGGAGTTTTCCAGAAGGTGCTGCCATTGCAGGCAAGTCTGACTGGAAGCTCTCCATTTTTTTTGTCAGAAAAAATAATTCCTGAACAAATCATTATGGCGGTAAGTTTTGCTGATCTGTCTATAATTGATTCGATTAAATAGACAAGAACTTCTTTATCTGAAGTATCTGAATTTATAAAAAGATTATAAAGTGGGTTATCATCATTTTCTAAATCAATTCTTCTTTTTTCATCAATTATTGGATCGAAATATGCGGTAAGGAGTTTGCTTATTTTCATAAAAGATGATGAAAATGCGTCTGAAAAAAGACCTTCCTTGCATGCAAGATAAAGGCATTCATGAGCAATTGATCCCAGATAGGCACCAGAACACATTTTTTCGATTATTGATTTTCCAGGATTTGAACTTGACTGATCTACTGCAAAATCGAAATCGCTCATAGTTATTTTTGAAAACATTCCGCACTCTGTAACAATACTTTCCTGATTTTTCACAAGGGCACTGTTCATTCCTGTGCCAAGAATAAAAGCAAGGTTAAGGTCGTAAGCTTCTTTATTCTGATCTAAAAAGGAAGATAAGAGAAGTGCTTTTGTGTCATTGAGAACTTTTATTGTTTTAACATTTTTCCAGCCTTTATTTCTTAAGTGCTGTAAAAGTTCTTTTCCCAAAAAAGTGCCTATAACTTGAGGTGCCTTTATTTGTTTTGAGAGATTAAGAATTTTTCCATCTCCGTCTCTTGTAATTTCCATTGCGTAACTAAAACAGAAGGATATTTTATCTGATAAATTTTTAAGTCTTGATATGTTATCTGCTATTTCATCAAAGAATTCATCCCGGCTCAATTCTTTGTTCATGGCTGGCATGGATGTTTTATTGAAATGTGAAATTTCAATTCCATCTGTTGTTTTTGTTACAAGGCAGGACCGGAAATTTGTACCTCCGGCATCGATTACGATTGCAGTTTCATTATCAGAAATTTTTTCTGTTCTGGCACTACCAGCCCTGATCATTGCCTGTTCAGAGTTTCCTCCTTCAAATCCTTTTTTCATGTCAGTTAATACATCTTCAAGAAGTTTTTCACTTGTGAAAGAATAAAAATTATGTCTTTCAAGAAAAGATTTAACAAGGTCTCTTGTATCCATTTTTGATCCGCCTGATTCTACATTAAGTTATTTGTTTGAAAAAATAGATTCATAGGAATCTGTAATTTTTGCTTCAATTCCTCTGAAATATTTTACTGTTCCTACTTTTAGTTTGTCTGTGCAGGAATCGTCAGCAATAAGAATTGCACTTTTGTGCATTTGAAGAATTGTTACAGGCCACATTTGTGAAACAGATTCTTCTACGGCATGCATGAGTGCATCAGCTTTTGAAAGTCCTGTCATCATTATTAATACTTCTTTTGCATCTGTAATTGTTCCAATTCCTACAGTTAGGGCAGTGAGCGGTACCTTAGATTTGTCTCCATCAAAAAAACGTGCGTTTGCAGCAATTGTATCTTCTGTAAGTGTTTTCATTCTTGTTCTGGAAGTTAAGGATGAACCTGGTTCGTTAAAGGCAATGTGTCCGTCACAACCGCATCCACCTAAAAATAAATCAATTCCACCAGCTTCTACAATACTCTTTTCATATTTAATGCATTCTTCCTGATAATCTTCAGCCATTCCATTGAGAATATGTATGTTTTCTTTTTTGATATCAATTTTATTAAAAAAGTTTTCATACATAAAATAATGATAGCTTTGTGGATGATTTTCATCTAGTCCCACATATTCATCCATGTTAAAAGTTATAACATTTTCAAATGAAATCAACTTTTTTTCATAGAGTTCAATCAGCCTTTTATAAACTCCCAGTGGTGTGCTTCCTGTTGGTAATCCCAGTACAAAAGGTTTACTGCTGCTTGGATTTGCGCTTACAATTTTTCCAGCAATATAATCTGCTGTCCATTTTGCACAACTGTCATAGTTATCTTTAATGATAAGCCTCATTTGTTTTCCTCCAGTTTATTTTTAACAATTTTACCTTCAATCATTACCAGTTTAATACTGAACTGTTTATCCATAACAAGAATATCACTGTCATAACTTGGAGCAATAACTCCCTTATGATTATATTTCATTATTCTTGCAGGATTTGTTGATGCAAATTTAACAGCATCTGAAATTGAATAACCAAATTCAATCATATTCTTTACAGCTTTTTTCATTGTTAAAGATGAGCCTGCTATGACTCCATCACTTTTTCTGTGAAAACATCCATCCTGAAAAATAACTTCTTCACCGTTTGCAAACAGATGTTCTCCTTTTTGTTCTGTAGGAGTGAGTGCATCTGTTACAAGAACTATTTGATCACTATTTTTGTCTCTGCCAAGAAGCTTAAATAAATCAGGGTGAACGTGAACTCCGTCAGCAATTATTTCGCAGGACATTTCCGGGTGAATAAGAATTGCTCCTACTGCTCCAGGATTCCTGTGATGAAGCTGGCTCATTGCATTAAAGAAATGAGTGGAATGAAGAATACCAACCTGAATTCCTTCAACAATATTTTCATATTCTGCATTTGTATGTCCTGCCTGAAGAACAAGTCCCAGATCAATACAGTGAAGGGCAAGTTCCCGCATTCCTTTAAGTTCTGGGGCAACCGTCATGTTTACGATTTTTCCTTCAGCGGCATCCCAAAGCTGATCAAAAAGTTTTATATCCGGAGCTTTTGCTGTCTCTGGCCTTTGTACACCTAATTTTTCAGGAGAAATAAAGGGACCTTCCAGATGAATCCCCATAATTTTTGCACCTTCTTCATGTCCCATTGCACTGACAATTTCCCTTAAACTGTGAATCATGTCTTCAGTTGAAGAAGAATACATTGTGGGATTAAATGCAGTTACCCCATACTGGGCCAGATCTTTTGACATCTGAAGAATAGACTCTTTAGTACAGTTATCAGTTCCATGTCCCTTAAAGCCATGAATATGAGTGTCAATCAATCCTGGAATGATGTAATTGCCTTTTGCATCGATCATATGTATGTCACTGGCAAAAGACATTTTGTTAAATCTTTCTTCGCTGAAAGTATCCTTGATTTTCGAATCTTCAATTAATACTGCCGAGCGCTGGTGATTACTTGAAAGTCCGGAAAGAACAATTCCATTATGAATACATGTTGTCATAAAACCTCCTATTCAAGCTGTCCATCATAAAAATAATAATCAAGTCTTTTTAACAACTTTTTATGTTCTGAAAGCCTCTCCTTAAAGTTTTCAAAATCTTTATTTTCTTCATTCTGCCAGAGGGATTCTGCTGCTGCACAAAATCTTGGAAAAAGAAGATATTCTGCTGTTCTGGAATGAGGAAGTTTTTCTGTCCAGAGTGTACATTCTCCACCAAGAATATATTTTTTTTCATCAGGATTATTAAATGCAATATTTTTTCCAGACGGGCTGAAGGTGTATGTTTTCTTTGTACTTGTGACGCCCAGTCTTCCTGGTTCTTCAAAAGAATCGCAGTTTTTGAAATTAAGATAAAAGTAATCGCATGGAGACATAATTACTTTGTGCTTGAGGGACACGGCTTTTATTCCTCCTTCAATTCCTCTCCAGCTTTGTACAATTACATTATCAGGCAGCTGATTGTGTTTATTGTTGTCAAGAACTTCATCCCATCCGATTGGAATTTTTCCATAATCAGAAATCATTTTTGCTACTTTTGTCGTTGCCCAGGCCTGAAGCTGAGCAGGGGAATCAAGATTTTCCTTTTCCATTCTTGCCCTGCATTTTGGACAGTTGCTCCATCTGTCTGGAAGACATTCATCTCCCCCAATATGAATATATTTTGAAGGAAAAAGACTGATTATTTTTTTTACTGCAGATTCATAAATTTTAAATACTGAATCATTTCCCAGACAGAGTACATCTGGAAAAATGCCCCATCTGTTTTCAACCTTGTATGGACCTCCAGTACATCCAAACTCTGGATAGGCGGCCAGTAAAGCTGAAGAATGGCCTGGAAATTCTACTTCAGGAATAATTTCAATATTAAGGTTTTCTCCGTACTCGATTATTTCTTTGATTTCTTCATCAGTGTACCAGCGTCTGATTTCCTTTCCTTCATCATAAAAACCTTCTTCTGATTCAGGTACAGTCATATCCTGACGATGAGCTCCGGTTTTAATAAGTTCAGGATATTCTTCTACATTAAATCTCCAGCCCTGATCATCTGTAAGATGCCAGTGAAAAATATTAAGTTTATGCAAGGCACAGGCTCTAAGCATTTTTTTTATGAAATTTACTGAATAGAATGATCTGCAGGTATCAAGCAGAAATCCTCTCCATTCATATTCCGGATTGTCCTCAATATCCATAAAAGAAAGTGTATCTTCAGCCTTTTGCAGCAGCTGACCTGCACTGATACAGCCGTAAAAAGCTCCTTTTTCAGATGAGGATTTTATGGTAATGCCATTTTCATCATTGTGAAGAGTGTAAGATGCATTATTTTTCCGGGGTAAATCTTCATTAACAATTATTGAAAGTGGGTATCCGTCTTTATTAATTGTGCAGCCAGTAATT
>DGUP01000066.1 GCA_002394685.1 Treponema sp. UBA4307
CTTTCCTGGGTTGATATTACAGAAGGAAAAGTCTTTTCCCTGGACAAATTGAATAATAAAAAGATTTTTAAATTCAATCAGCCTGTGGGAGCTGCAGTACCAGCTGTACAGAATGGAAGTTATGTTCTTGCTGCTATGGACGGTCTTTATCTGCTTGGGGAAGATTTTACTTCTCCCCTGCTTATAAAAAATCTTTCTGACTATTACAAAAAATACCATCGTTCAAATGATGCAAAAGCTGATCCTGCTGGAAGACTCTGGTTCGGCTCCTGCGTAAATGATGATCATCCTGCAGAAGGAAATCTTTTTTCTATGGAGCCTCCGGTTTCACTGAAAAATATAAGCGGCATAAAAATCAACTGCCGCCAGAAAGAAACAAAAATTTCAAATGGAATGGCCTGGAACAAAGCCCATACAAAATTCTTTTTTTCTGATTCCCTGGAGCATAGTGTTTTTTCATACGACTACGATGAAAAAAGCGGACAAATTTCAAACCGCCAGATTCTTTTTACTGTTACAGATTCTGTTCCGGACGGCATGACCATTGATTCCAATGACAATCTCTGGGTAGCTCTCTGGGGTGGAAAAAGAATTGAAGAAAGAAGTTCAAAAGACGGAAGCCTTATCAGTACAGTTTATGTTGCTGCAGAACACGTTTCTTCATGCACTTTCTATGGCAAAAATTTAGACACTCTTTTTATCACAAGTTCAGCAATTGGTTTAGATGGAAAATATGACGGCTGTCTATTCACATGCAAAGTTGAGGCTCAAGGCCTTCCCTGCGACAAATGTAATATATCGATTTAATTATGGAGAGAGTTTATGGCAAAAATTGATTTGAATAATAAAACAATTCTTATAACTGGAGCTGCCGGTTTTATTGGAAGTTTTCTTTGTAAAAGCCTGCTGGAAACTGTTAATGAAATAAAAATAATTGGACTTGATTCTATAACAGATTACTATGATGTTTCCTTAAAGAAATCAAGACTGGAAATGATTAAATCTCTTAATAAAGATTTTACTTTTTTAAAAGAAGATATTTCTGATAAAAAAAGAATCCTGGAAATTTTCTCTGAATACAAACCTGACATTGTTATAAATCTTGCAGCCCAGGCAGGTGTACGTTATTCCATCACAAATCCAGACAGCTACATTAAATCCAACATGGAAGGATTTTTTAATATTCTTGAAGCCTGTCGTTCTACTCTTGAAAGTTCAAAACCTGTACAGCATCTGGTCTACGCTTCATCTTCAAGTGTTTACGGTTCCAACAAAAAAGTTCCCTACTCTACACAAGATAAAGTTGATAACCCGGTTTCGCTCTATGCAGCAACAAAAAAATCCAATGAACTCTTTGCACACGCATACTCTCAGCTTTTCAAAATTCCATCAACTGGCTTAAGATTTTTTACAGTCTACGGACCCATGGGCAGACCGGACATGGCATATTTTAAATTCACGGACAAACTGATAAAAGGCCAGCCCATTCAAATTTATAATATGGGAGATATGTGGAGGGATTTTACTTACATTGACGATATTGTTTCCGGCATTGTTAACGTAATGAAAAAATCTCCTGAAGAAACAGAAGACGGAGCTCCATACAAAATCTACAATATTGGAAACAGTAAACCTGAAAGCCTGATGAACTTTATTGAGATTCTTGAAAACTGTTTGATAAAAGAAAAACTAATTTCAGGCCCGGGAAAAAAAGAACTCCTTCCTATGCAGGCCGGAGATGTTTATAAAACTTATGCAGATATAAGTGATCTTGAAAAAGATTTCGGATTTAAACCGGCCACAAATCTGGAAACAGGTCTTTCCAAATTTGCAGCCTGGTATAAAGACTTTTACAAAAAGTAATTTATTCCGAATAAGAAGAAACAAGTTCTGACAAAAGAGGAATGAGCTGTTTCTTGCGGGAAACAACATCCTTAAGGAAATAAATGTGATCATCCCTCTTAGGGAAAGTTAAAATTGATTCGAACTTTGAATCCGCAGAAATAAACATTACGGAACTTAAAGTTGTAATATCTGTAACAAGCAGGGCTGAGAAATATGAGCCGGTCTGCATCTTGAGAGAATCCAGTTCATCAAAAAATTCTTTTTTGCGGCTCAGAACTTCATTAGTTGAATCAACTTCAATCTGACTCACAGTATATTTTATTTTGCCTTCAGAATATTCTTTCATATCCTGATGAACAACTTCACTTGCGGAACGGTCACCAATGTGGCTGCCGCTCTTAATAATATCGTTGCCCAGTTCCTTAATATCAAGGTCAGTGATACTGCTGAGATAATCAGCTGTCTGAATATCATAAGCAGTTGTTGTACTTGATTGAAGAATCAGAGTATCACTTAAAATTCCACAGAGCAGAATTGATGCAATATCCTTTGGAATTGAAATATGATTTTCAATATAAAGATTTGTGATGATTGTACTTGTGGAACCAACCGGCTTATTAATAAAATTAATGGGGTATCTGGTAGAAAATGTTGAAATCTTATGATGATCAATAATCTCCCGGATTGTATAATGCTCAATTCCTTCAACAGCCTGCTGAGGCTCATTGTGATCCACAAGAATTATTTCGATATTTGCATCGTGAACCAGATCATTTTCACCAATAATTCCAATCACCTTGAAATTATCATCTACAACCGGAAGACAGCGGGAAGGACTTTTTGCCAGGAGAGGACGCACTTTCTGAATAGTGTCATTTGCATGAACCGGCTGAATCTCCTTATCTGCCATTGCACTTACGGGAGATGAATATTCAATCAGAAGAGCTGTTGTAGTTGTAGTGTCGTGGCTTGAAAGAATTGAAACCTGATTCTTTTTTGCCAGTTCCCTCAGTTCTTTTGAAACCAGATAATCATTTGTAACAACCAGAGCCTTAACTCTGGCTTCAACGCATATACGCTGCAAGTCAGAACGGTCTCCTGTAATCACAATAAGATTTTCACTTTCATGTTCCTTAAGAAGTTTCTGGAATGTGGTTACGGAATCATCTCCAATCATAATGCGGCAGTTAAAGTATTCATCTGAATTAAACTCAACTACTGGAGCCGCATTCAAGGTTTTGGCAATAAGACTTACTGAAGAAATAAAATTGTTTCCCCCCTTTGGATTCAGCAGCTTGTATGAATTAAGGGCAAAGGCATTAACATTCAAAAGTCCCTGGTAGGTTCCATCAATATTAACAATAGGAAGTACAGGGGCATTTGTGCTGATCATTTTATCAACTGCCTTCCAGAGAGAAACATCCTCTTTTACGGAAACATAATTTTCATTCATATAATACTTGGTCTTTGGAACAAGATCAGGTATGTATTCAGGACGTTCTACCTTAAAACGGTTAAAAATGTATTCGGTTTGAGGATTTAAGTGACCACAACGGGCAGCTACATATTCCGGCTGTCCCATAAGCTGTTTTAATTTTGCATAGGCCGTAGCGGCAACGATGGCATCTGTGTCCGGATTTCTGTGTCCAATAATATAAACGGTTTTAGTCATTGAATTACCTGTAAAAAAAATTATCTTTGTTATTGTACAACTGATTTAATATCGGTGCAATCGGGACAAAAAAGCAGTTAAAATCAACACGTGTCACTTTACAGTTGACAAAAGGGGTGTTAAAATCTCATTATTAAGTAAATTAATTTTATCAGGGGCATTCATTATGAATTCACTTACAAGTAAGGAATATGATCCAAAGGATCTTCCAGCAGCTTTTATCAAAGTTTATGGAGAAAGTCAGGAAAAAATCAATCTTTTTTCTTCACCAGCCAGAATTAATATTATTGGTGAACACATAGACTACAACGGTGGAAAAGTATTCCCGGCCGCAATCAATAAGTATCTCTATGTGGCAATCAGAAAAAGAAAGGATACAAAAATCATTTACAACGACATCCGCTTTCCAGGAACTTTTGAATTTGATGTAAATGACAATTTTGTTTATGACAAGGAAAATAATTATGCCAACTATTTGAACGGCATTCTTTCCCAGCTTAAGGCAAAGGGATATAAGTTTGACTGCGGATTTGAAATTCTTATGGTTTCAAATATTCCTGCCGGCGGAGGAATTTCTTCTTCTTCAGCACTGGAATGTGGTTTTGCCTATGCAGTAAGTGAAACTTTCGGATTTAACCTTGACCGCATTACAATTGCAAAGTTAGGTCAGATGAGTGAACATAATTTTATGAATGTTAACTGCGGAATTATGGATCAGTTTATCATTGCAACTGGAAAGAAAAATTCTGCAACTCTTCTGGACTGTAACACTCTGGAATACGAGTACGCCCCTCTGGAACTGGGAGACTACAAATTCGTTGTAATGAATACAAATAAGAAACGCCGTCTGGCAGATTCAAAATACAACGAACGCAGAAGCCAGTGTGAGGCAGCTCTTAAGATTCTTCAGGATGGTGGTGTTAAAATTGAAGCCCTGTGTCAGCTTACACCTGCAAAGTGGGAAGAAGTAAAATCTCTGATTAAGGATGAAACCCTCTTAAAGAGAGCAAATCACTGTATTTATGAAAACCAGAGAGTTCTTTCAGCAGTTCAGGCTTTGAAAGCAGGTAATCTTGCAGAACTGGGCCAGCTGCTCAACCAGAGTCATGCATCCCTTAAAAATGATTATGAAGTTACAGGTATTGAACTTGATACACTTGCAGAAACTGCACAGAAACAGGAAGGCTGTCTTGGAGCCCGTATGACAGGTGCAGGTTTTGGAGGATGTGGAATTGCCCTGGTTCACAAAGACAATCTGGAAGCCTTTGTAGAAAATGTCCAGAAAGAATACACAGCAAAAATTGGTTATGAAGCCGGATTCTTTGCCTGCGATAGTGGTGACGGAGTTGCCTGGTACAAGGACTAATTAGAAAAGATAAAAGCAGTTTCTGCCTGTGAAAGCAAACAGAAACTGCTTTTTTTTATTAATTGTTTATATTAATTACAATAGCAGGAACAAGACCAATCTGATAATTTGTTGTTTCTGTTACACCGGATCCACCATTTTTATTTACGCACCATATTCTGTGTGCCCCTTCCCGCTCATCATATTTACGGAGCCACCAGATTCCCCCTTCAGATCCTGATACAGGAGTAACATCAAGCTGATTTGCCAGAGCATAATCAGATGGTCTGCGGACATAAACTTCATTTGCCTGGTAACTGAGTCCAGAAAGATCTTCAGGTGCAGCAAGGAAAACTTTATTATCAGCATCATAAATTCTAATTGTTTCAAGAAGATTTGATGAATTAGTTGTAAAAGCTTCTGCCTTGAAATCATTGTTTAAAAAATCCCGGGCTAAAGATTCACTAAAAAGTGTTTTTTTGTCTTCTGAAGAAAAACGACAGCTGTTAACAATTTTTTCTGCCAGAAGAAGTGTTCCTTTTCCGTTATAATCATTGCTTAGGGCACGCCATACAAGAGGTTCTACCTTAAAGAACTTCTGACTGTGATTAGACTTTAAATTTGCACTTTCACCGTTTGAATATTTGTAACCCTTGCTGTATGCATTTTCTTCCGCCTTCTTGTAGAAGTAACCGTCACTGCCAAGATAGTATCCTTTATAGAGAGGAATAGGGCTGTAACTGTTGTCAGCAAGACTGCTTACAGTCTGGGGATACTGACCAAACTCATAGTAAGTGCTGCCGGAAACGCTTCCTTCATACCCCTCAAGACGTTTAGGTTCTTCTGAAGGCTTAGCATCTTTTGCGGCTACATAATATGGAACTTTGATTTCTTTTGTAAAAGAGAAATTGTCAAATGTTGTGG
>DGUP01000064.1 GCA_002394685.1 Treponema sp. UBA4307
TTGAAAATCCAATTTTAATTGATAAATATATGGAAGGAACTGAGCTGGAGATTGACTGTATCTGTGACGGACAGGATGTTCTTATTCCAGGAATTATGGAGCATGTGGAAAGAACGGGTATTCATTCAGGGGATTCCATTGCTGTTTATCCGCCATGGAATTTTACTCCGGAGATGACAAAGGAAGTTGTGGAAAAATCTACTGCCATGGCTCTTGCTCTTGGAACAAAGGGGCTGGTAAATATTCAGTGGCTTTTCTACAATGGACAGTTGAATATTATTGAAGCAAATCCTCGCTCAAGCCGTACAGTTCCATACCTTTCAAAAGTAACAGGCATTCCTATGGTTGAACTTGCTACCAGGGCAATGCTGGGAGAAAAAGTCCGGGATATGGGATATGGTACAGGTCTTTATCCTCCAAAAAATTATTTTGCAGTAAAAGTTCCTGTTTTCAGTTTTGAAAAGCTTATGAATGTGGACACTCATCTTGGACCTGAAATGAAGAGTACTGGTGAGGTTCTTGGAATTGCAGAAAAGCGGGAAGAAGCTCTCTTTAAAGGAATGGCTGCGGCCGGCTGGAAGATGGTTCATCCGGAAAAGAAAGGAAAGAAACCTGCCGGAATACTTTTTAGTGTACGTGCATCTGATCTCCCTGAACTTCCTGCTCTTGCTAAAAAATATTATGACCTGGGCTTTGAACTTTATGCCACAACAGGAAATGCTGCAACAATTGAGCGTAGTGGAATGAAGGTTACTCATGTTTCCAAGGTTCATGAAAACTATCATGACAATGTTATGACACTGCTTGAAAGCAGCAAGGTTGTATATGTAATTTCTACTTCTGCAAAGGGAAGGGATCCTGTTGCAGAAAGCGTAAAACTGAGACGTCTTGCAGTTGAGCGTGATATTGACTGCCTTACTTCAATAGATACTGCAAATGCACTGGCTGACTGTCTTAGCGGCGGCTATACTCTGGACAATGTAAGTCTTGTAGATATTAATGAAACACAGGGCTGAAAGACTGAAGTGTAATTTTTAGTTTTTAAAATCCAAAGGCATTCGAAAAAAACGTTGTAAACGAGATTTTCGAATGCCTTTATTTTTTCAGGTTACTTTAATTTATTGTATCTGCCGGAGAAATACTTTTATCCTTTCATCAGAAAATCATCTATCTGGCGGGCGCATTCCCTTCCTTCTGAAATTGCCCATACTACAAGGGACTGGCCTCTGTGCATGTCACCTGCAGTAAATACTTTTTCAAGCCGGGTTACGTATCCGTCTTTGCTTGCAACAGTTCCCCTTGGTCCAAGTTCTACGTTAAAGGCCTGGGCTGTATATTCCTCACAACCTGTAAAGCCTGCCGCAATAAGCAGTAAATCACAAGGAAGAGTTTCTTCTGTATCGCTGCGTTCTACAAGCTGACGTTTTCCATCAATCATCTGGAATTCAACTTGAACAGTCCGTACGGCGGTTATTTTACCATCTTCACTTATAATTTCTTTTACGGTTGTTTCATAAATGCGGGGATCGTGGCCGAACTTTGCAATGGACTCCTCTGCGCCATAATCAACTTTGAGCACTTTAGGCCACTCCGGCCATGGATTGTTTGAAGCACGCTTTTCAGGAGGGCAGGGCATTATTTCTATCTGGGTAACGCTTTCTGCTCCCAGACGGATTGCAGAACCTGTACAGTCATTTCCTGTATCGCCACCTCCAACAATCACTACATGTTTTCCTTTTACTGCAATCCCCCAGCGGTCAAGAAGCATCTGGCCAATCTGTTCATTTGCAGGTTCCATGTCTATTGTTGAAAGAGCTTCCTGTGTTGCAATAACGCACTTTGTAACTGACTTTAGAAAATCAACGGCAAAGAATACTCCCAGGGAATCTTCTCCTTTTACATTAAGGGCGCGGGCTTTTTTTGCACCACAACAGAGGGCAACTGCATCATACTGATTCAGAATGTGATCTGCAGAAGTAGAACGGCCAACGTCTGCGTTAAAAACAAATTCAACACCTTCAGCCTTCATCAGTGCAATACGACGGTCTACAATTTTTTTATCCAGCTTCATGTTTGGAATGCCGTACATTAAAAGTCCTCCGGCCTTGTCTTCACGCTCAAAAACTGTAACTGAATGACCTCTCCGGTTAAGACTGTCAGCTGCTGCCAGTCCTGCAGGACCTGCTCCAATAACGGCTATTTTTTTACCGCTTCTTTTTGCAGGGGGCTGAGGTTTCATGTAGCCGGTTTCAAAAGCTTTTTCGATTATAAAAAGTTCGTTGTCGTGAACTGTAACCGGTCCCCCTCCTTCCTGTCCTGCTTCTACTACAGGATTTCCGCAGTTGCAGGCTTTTTCGCAGAGTGCCGGACAAACCCGTCCTGTAAATTCAGGAAAGCTGGAAGTTTTTAACAGTCTCCATGCTGCCATATCAAACTGGCCGTTGAAAAGTGCATCGTTCCACTCAGGAATATAATTGTGAAGGGGACAACCGGTAACCATTCCTTTAAGTTTAAGGGCTGACTGGCACATAGGAACTCCACAGTTCATACAGCGGGCAGCCTGCTCCCGGCGTGTTTTCTCATCAAGTTTTGGATGAAACTCCCTGAAGTTTTTTATACGCTCAAGAGGAGCAATGTTTCCATTTTCAATTCTTTTATAGTCCATAAATCCTGTTGCTTTTGCCATACTTTTCTCCTATGCGCTGCACTTTTTAAATGCTTCAAGAACTGCAAGATCATGTTCTTTGCCTGATTTTTCTTCTACGGCAATTTCCTTCATAATCCGCAGGTAATCATTTGGAATAATTTTTTTGAAACAGTTTTTGTAGTGAGCCCAGTTTGCAAGAATTGTTTCTGCTTTCTGACTGCCGGTTTCTGCTGCATGTTTTTCAATGATTGAATGGAGCAGCTCTTCATCAGTCTGATCTTTAAGGGTTGTAGTCTGATCATCAAGGGCGTACATTTTTACCAGTTCATGATTCAGACGTCTGTACAGGTCGTGCTTTTCATCCAGAACATAGGCTATTCCTCCGCTCATTCCCGCACAGAGATTTTTTCCTGTACCCCCAAGAATTACTGCAGTTCCTCCTGTCATATATTCAAGACCGTGGTCACCGCATCCTTCTGCAATTACTGTTGCCCCAGAATTGCGTACACAAAAACGTTCTCCTGCAACACCATTGATAAAGGCGCTTCCAGATGTTGCTCCAAAGAGTGCTACATTTCCTACAATGATATTTGTGTCAGCACTGCCCTGGAATTCTTGAGGCTTTTTGATTACAAGTTTACCGCCGCTGAGACCTTTACCAAAGGAATCGTTGGCATCCCCTGTAAGGCGCAGAGTGAGTCCCTTTGGAATAAAGGCACCAAAACTTTGTCCGGCTCCACCCTGGAAATTAACAGTAAAGGTATCTTCAGCAAGACTATTGCCGTAAAGTTTCTGAATCTCTGAACCAAGAATTGTACCTGCCGTTCTGTCAGTAGAATGGATTGAAATTGCTTCTGTGGTCTTAACCTTTTTCTGGAAGAGTGGCAGAAGTGTTTTTTCATCAATTGTATTTTCAAGCTTAAAGTCAAAGAGTGACCTGTCTGCTTTCCATTGATTGTTACCTTTTGAGTTTGCCAGAACACGGCTCATATTAACCAGGCCTGCCCTCTTAAATCCCTGCTGGTCCTTGATTTTTAAAAGATCAGTGCGGCCGCAGAGTTCTTCAACTGTATGGACTCCCAGTTTTGCCATAAGTTCACGCATTTCCTGTGCAATGAACTTCATGAAGTTTTCAACATATTCAGGTTTGCCCGGGAATTTTGCACGAAGTTTTTCGTTTTGTGTTGCTACACCAAATGGACAAGTATCCAGCTGGCAGACACGCATCATTGAACAGCCCATTGCAATAAGAGGTGCTGTTGCAAAACCAAATTCTTCTGCTCCAAGAAGGGCCGCAATTGTAACATCCCTTCCGCTCATAAGTTTTCCGTCTGTTTCAATAACAACTCTTCCGCGGAGACCGTTCTGAATTAAAGTCTGATGTGTTTCTGCAAGACCAAGTTCCCATGGTAAACCGGCATGATGAATTGAACTGATTGGAGCTGCTCCTGTTCCACCATCGTGTCCGGAAATCAAAATTACCTGGGCACCTGCTTTTGCAACACCAGCTGCAATCGTTCCGACTCCTGCTTCACTTACAAGTTTTACACTGATACGGGCCTGGCGGTTTGCATTCTTTAAATCGTAAATGAGCTGAGCCAGATCTTCAATTGAATAAATGTCGTGATGTGGAGGCGGAGAAATAAGTGCTACGCCTGGAGTTGCATAACGTGTCTTTGCAATCCATGGATAAACTTTTTTACCAGGAAGATGGCCTCCTTCTCCAGGTTTTGCTCCCTGTGCCATTTTGATTTGAATTTCCCGGGCACTGAGAAGATATTCTTCTGTAACTCCAAAGCGACCGGAAGCTACTTGTTTAATGGCAGAGTTGTATTCTGTTCCAAGACGTTCTGGTTTTTCACCCCCTTCCCCTGAATTTGATTTTCCGTGGAGATGATTCATTGCGGCTGCCATACATTTGTGAGCTTCTTCACTGATAGAGCCGTAAGACATGGCGCCGGTCTTGAAACGCTGAACAATTTTTTCTACCGGTTCAACTTCATCAAGTGGAATACCGCCGTCTGCCGGAAAATTAAAATCCAGCATGGCACGAAGAGTGTGAGGATGAGAGTTATCATCAACCAGAGCTGTGTATTCCTTAAAGCGTTCATAGTCGCCGTTTCGGGTTGCCTGCTGAAGGGCAATAATAGTTTCCGGATTATAAAGATGACTTTCAGCCTGAGGTCCCCTGCGGAATTTATGTTTTCCTACAGAATCAAGATGTGTGTTTACTGTAAGACCTGCAGGATCAAATCCCTGGGCATGATGATAGCGCACGTCTTCTTCAATTTCCCTGAGTCCGATTCCTCCAACCCGGCTTACGGTATTTGTAAAATATTTTTCTATAACGTTGCTGGAAATTCCAACGGCTTCAAAAATCTGTGCACTTTGATAAGACTGAATTGTTGAGATTCCCATCTTTGCAGCAATCTTTACAATGCCTGTAATAATGCCTTTGTTGTAGTCATCAATTGCAGTGTGGTAATCTTTGTCCAGAATTTTCTGATCAATAAGTTCGGCAATAGCTTCGTGGGCAAGATAAGGGTTGATTGCCCGTGCACCGTAACCCAGACACATTGCGGCCTGATGAACGTCACGAACTTCTGCTGTTTCAAGAATGATAGAAACTGCAGTGCGTTTTTTTGTGCGGATAAGATGCTGCTCAACTGCTGATACTGCAAGGATTGCCGGTATTGGAGCATGCTTTTTATCTACACCACGGTCACTTAGAATTATAATATTGAAGCCCTGGGAATAAGCTTCATCGATTTGTGCAAAAAGATTTTCCAGTGCTTTTTCCAGTACGGGGCGTTGCGGGGTGTCCCCGCTGGAAGGGGTAGGATGCAACGAAGTGCAGCCGAGGGGAAGGCTTTCCCCTTCTACATCAAATAAAATTGAAAGGGTTTTTGATTTAAGTCCCTGTTGATTTAATGCGGCAATTTTGATGAGATCGGTTCCTGTCAAAATTGGATTATTGATTTCAAGAACTCGGCAGTTTGAAGGTGAGGGCTCCAGAAGGTTTCCGTCTTTTCCAACGTAAACGGTTGTGTCTGTAACGATTTTTTCACGAAGACTGTCAATTGGTGGATTTGTAACTTGAGCAAAAAGCTGCTTGAAATATGAAAAGAGGCTTGGATTTTTTTCGCTCATAACGGAAAGTGGTGTATCAATGCCCATGCTTGCAGTAGGTTCAACTCCGTTTTTAGCAAGTGGAAGAACCATTTCGTTAACGTCTTCGTAATTCCATCCAAAGGCACGGTAAAGAATATTTCGTTCTTCCAGAGTGTGGACAGGAATTTTTTTATTTGGGATTTTAAGTTCTGCAAGGTGAAGAAGATTCATGTCCAGCCATTCACCGTATGGGTACTGACTTGCGAATTGTGATTTACATTCTTCATCGCTGATGATTTTTTTCTGAATGGTATCAACAAGGAGAATGCGGCCAGGCTGCAAACGTGATTTTGTTTCAATGTTTTCTTCCGGAATGTCAAGAACGCCTACTTCACTGGACAAAATCAGCATGCCGTCTTTTGTGATGTAATAGCGGCTTGGGCGGAGTCCGTTGCGGTCAAGTGTAGCGCCCAGCAAATCTCCGTCACTGAAAAGAATTGCTGCAGGACCGTCCCAACTTTCCATCATGGTTGCCCAGTAGTGGTAGAAATCTTTTTTGTCTGCTCCCATGTTGCTGTCGTGCTTCCATGGTTCCGGAATACAAGTCATAACTGCTAGGGGGAGAGGAAGGCCGTTCATTAAAAGGAACTCCAGTGTGTTGTCTAGCATTGCTGAATCTGAACCGGTGGTATCTACCGCTGGAAGAATTTTCTGGATTTCTTCTTTTGAAAAAACTGATGAACGGAGAGTTTCTTCTCTGGCCAGCATGCGGTCAACGTTTCCACGGATTGTATTGATTTCTCCGTTGTGGGCAATAAAACGGTTCGGATGAGCTCTCTGCCAGCTTGGTTGTGTGTTTGTAGAAAATCTTGAGTGGACAATTGCAAGGGCTGAACTGTAGTCCTGTGAATTAAGGTCGCTGTAAAAAGTTCTCAGCTCACGTACAAGGAACATTCCTTTGTAGACAAGGGTGCGGCTGCTAAGGGAACAAATGTAGGTTGCGGGATTTTTTGATTCTGGATTTTTTTCAAAGCTGCGGCGCAGAATGTAAAGGAGGCGGTCAAAGGAAAGTCCCTTCTGGCAGGAAGCAGGGCGGGCAATAAATCCCTGCCAGATTTGCGGCATACAGTCCCTGGCTTTTTTTCCAAGAACTTCTGCATTAACTGGAACTTTACGCCAGCCAAGGAAAACAAGTTTTTCTGCCTCACAGCATTTTTCAAATCTTTTCTTTTCAGATTCGCACTTGTCTTCTTCTGAAGGAAAAAAGAACATTCCGATTCCATAATCACGCTCATCCAGCCCCTTTGTTAAATCAGCGGCCTCTTTCTTAAAAAAGTCGTGACTAATCTGTACAAGAATTCCAACTCCGTCACCAGTTTCGCCACTTGCATCTTTACCTGCACGATGTTCAAGTTTTTCAACAATGCTCAGGGCACTGTCAACGATTTTGTGTGATTTACTTCCATCAATGTTTACCACTGCACCAATTCCACAGGCGTCGTGTTCAAATGATGGCTCGTAAAGAGTCTTCCCTTCAATTTTTCTACTTGTCATATCAAAGTTCCTTTTTTAACAAAAAAAATAAAAGTTCTGAGTTTCCTCTTCTGCTGATAATTTTTTTGCCGTCTTTGAGATTTAAAAAAACAAAAGGCCACGGAAAGTACTTCGCACAATACGAAATACTTTCCGTGGCCTCTTTGCCTTATTAGAAAATATTATTACAAAATCGATTTTTTGTGTCAACTATTATAGCGTAAGAGAGTGGAGGTTAGTATAGTTTTTTTTTCGGATTTTATTCAGCATTTTTTTTGAAGATTTTGTTAAAACTTTTTTACACCATCTATACTTTTTTTTTATAAAAATAATTGACATAATTTTTTTTTGAGGATATATATAAAATCATCAAACGACAATGAAGTCGCAAAGAGTAATCTTTGCGACTTTTTTTGTTTTTAAATCATTTCACCTTTCCGGCTGAATCCTGACTGAGTGAAATAATGGCAGCAAAGACGCTGAGATTCGAACTGGTGTACAACGGTCCGGAATTTCAGCGTTTTTTTTATGCCCTCTATAAAGGAGCTGAATTAAATGGAAACAGTAACTGAAATTTTTGGAGAAAATGTTTTTAATGAAACGGTTATGAAGTCACGTCTGCCAAAGGAAACTTACAGACAGTTGATGAAGACAATCGAGGGTGGAGAAAAACTCGATCCTACGGTTGCAAATATTGTTGCTAATGCAATGAAAGACTGGGCACTGGAGAAGGGCGCAACTCATTTTACTCACTGGTTCCAGCCACTTACAGGAATTACTGCCGAAAAGCATGACAGCTTTATTAATCCGGTAAGCGGTGGAAAAGTTATTATGGAGTTCAGCGGAAAAGAACTTGTTCAGGGGGAACCAGATGCTTCAAGTTTTCCAAGCGGAGGAATTCGTGCCACATTTGAAGCGAGAGGATACACTGCCTGGGATCCAACATCCTATGCATTTATAAAAGATGGAACTCTTTGTATTCCTACTGCTTTCTGTTCCTACACAGGAGAAGCCCTTGATAAAAAAACACCACTTCTCCGTTCAATGCAGGCAATCAGTAAACAGGCTGTCCGCGTTTTGAAATTGTTTGAAGGAAATGAAGAAGTGACCAGCGTAAAGACCACCGTAGGTCCTGAGCAGGAATATTTTCTTGTTGATAAATCTGTTTATGACAAGCGTGAAGATTTAATTTACACAGGCCGTACACTTTTTGGTGCAAAAGCTCCAAAAGGCCAGGAACTTGAAGATCACTACTTTGGAATGATTAAGCCTCGTGTTCAGGAATACATGAAGGATTTGAACCGTGAACTCTGGAAGCTGGGAATCCTTGCAAAAACAGAACACAATGAAGTTGCTCCAGCTCAGCATGAACTTGCTCCAGTTTTTACAACTACAAATCTTGCCTGCGACCACAATCAGCTTACTATGGAAATGATGAGGAAAGTTGCTGACCGTCACGGAATGGTCTGCCTGCTTCACGAAAAACCTTTTGCTGGAGTTAACGGAAGCGGAAAACATAACAACTGGTCAATTTCAACTAATACAGGAAAGAATCTTCTTGATCCAGGTGCAACTCCGGAAAGCAATGCCCAGTTCCTTTTATTCCTTTGTGCAATCATTAAGGCTGTTGATGAGTATCAGGATCTGCTTAGAATTTCTGTTGCTTCTGCAGGTAACGATCATCGTCTTGGAGCTAACGAAGCCCCTCCTGCAATTATTTCAATCTTCCTTGGAGATGAACTTTCTTCAATTCTTGAATCAATTGAAAAAGGCCTTCCTTATGGAAAACATGAAAAAGAAAAAATGCAGATTGGCGTTACAGTTCTTCCTGAATTCAACAAAGATACAACTGACCGTAACAGAACTTCCCCATTTGCATTTACAGGCAACAAATTTGAATTCCGTATGCTGGGTTCAAGTGAATCAATTGCATGTGCCAATGTCTTTTTGAATACAGTCGTTGCAGAAGAACTCAGCCAGTTTGCAGATAAACTTGAAGGCAGTAAAGATTTTAAGGCTGATTTACACGAACTGATTTTGAACACAATCAGGGAACACAAAAGAATTATTTTCAACGGAAACGGCTATGATGAATCCTGGGTTAAGGAAGCTGAAAAGCGCGGTCTTTACAATCTTAAGTCTACACCAGAAGCATTGCCTCACATTCTGGATGAAAAAAATGTTCGTGTTTTTGAAAAGTTCGGTGTTTACAGTCGTGTGGAACTTGAAAGCCGTTATGAGATTCACAATGAAAACTATTCAAAAATCATCAACATTGAAGCAGAAACAATGCTTGAAATGTCAAAGAAATTTATTCTTCCTGCTGCAAGTAAATATGCAGGTAAACTGGCTGAAACAATCAGCATGAAAAAAAATGTATGCCCTGACTGTGAAGCAGTTTACGAAAGTGAAATGCTTAAAAAAGTTAGCACTTTGACATCAGCAATTTTTGAAAAAACAGAAAAACTTGAAAGTGAAGTTTGCCAGGCAAAGAAAATATCCGCAGAGGAAGATTCTGGTAAGACAGCTTTCTTCTATAGAGAACATGTTTTTGAAGCAATGAATTCCCTGAGAGAATGTGCTGATGAACTTGAAGTTATTACACCAAAAGAGTTCTGGCCTTTCCCAAGTTACGGAGATTTGCTCTACAGCATTAGATGATTTAAATAATTTTATTGGAGGAATATATGAGTGAAGTTTGGAGTGTGTGGTTTTTAATTGGCGCTGCTCTTGTATTTTTTATGCAGTGCGGTTTTGCAATGGTAGAAACAGGATTTACGAGAGCAAAAAATGCAGGAAATATCATCATGAAAAACCTGATGGATTTCTGTATTGGAACCCCAATGTTTATGCTGCTGGGATTTGGTCTGATGATGAGCGAAAATTATTTCTTTGGTCTGATTGGTAAACCTAATCTTCAGCTTTTTACAAACTTTGCTGAAGGGGACTGGTCTTCATTTGTGTTTAACCTTGTATTCTGTGCAACAGCTGCAACTATTGTAAGTGGTTCAATGGCAGAGCGTACAAAGTTCTCTGCTTACTGTATTTATTCAGCAGTAATTTCTGCAGTAGTTTATCCTATTGAAGCTGGCTGGGTCTGGAACTCACAGGGCTGGCTTGCACAAATGGGTTTTGTTGATTTTGCCGGTGGTGCTGCAATTCACTCTGTTGGAGGAACAGCTGCCCTGATTGGAGCAATCTTCCTGGGACCTCGTATTGGAAAATATGATTATGATAAGAATGGAAAAGTAACAAAGGTTCATGCAATTCCAGGACACTCTCTTACATTGGGAGCCCTTGGAACATTTATCCTCTGGTTCGGATGGTATGGATTTAACGGTGCTGCATGTACACAGCTTCTTGGTGTTGGTGGTCTGGCCGCAGTATTTACAACTACAACAATTGCACCTGCAGTAGCAGCTGTTACAACAATGATTTTTACATGGATTAAAAACGGTAAGCCTGATGTTTCAATGACACTTAACGCTTCACTGGCCGGTCTTGTTGCAATCACTCCTACTTGTGCTACAGTTGATGCTCTTGGTGCATCTGTAATTGGTATTGTTGCCGGAATTATTGTAGTGCTTGTTGTTGAACTTCTTGATCTTAAGCTCCATATTGATGATCCTGTTGGTGCAGTTGCCGTTCACCTTGCAAACGGAATCTGGGGAACTTTAAGCGATGGTCTGTTCAATGTAGAAAGCGGTGTTTTCTATGGCGGCGGATTTAAGCATCTTGGAGTTCAGTGTCTTGGTGAAGTTTCAATTGTTGCATGGACAGCAGTATGTATGGTAATCGTTTTCTGGGCAATTAAAAAGTTCCACGGACTCAGGGCCAGCAGGGAAGAAGAAATTGTTGGTCTTGATAAGCTGGAGCACGGAATTGATTCAAGCTATGCAGGATTTATTATGGCACCACAGGTTATGACTGAAGGTGCAGCAGGAGTAGGAACTGCAAGAGCATCAGATGATTCTGTACCTGTTGAAAAGTCTGTTCCTGTAATAAAGTCCAGTGTTCATCCGGATGCAAAATTCCATATGGTTACAATAATCACCCGTCAAAGTAAGTTTGATGAACTTAAGGCTGCAATGAATGATATAAATGTTACAGGTATGACTGTTACAAATGTTCTTGGTTGTGGTCAGCAGCACGGTAAAATTCAAAAGTATCGTGGTGTTGAAATGGATATGACACTTCTTCCAAAAATCAAGGTTGATATTGTAGTCAGTGAAGTCCCGGTTGATCTTGTTGTAACTGCCGCCAAGGAAGTTCTTTACACAGGCCGCATCGGTGACGGAAAGATTTTTGTTTATGATGTTCAGAATGTTGTAAAAGTTAGAACTGGTGAAGAAGGTTACGAAGCTTTACAGGATTAAAAAATAATTAAGAAAAACTGCGGGGGCATTATTCAATGATGTTCCCGCTTTTTTAATTTCTATATAACAATAAATTATTTTTTACTTTACATTTTATTCATCAGGAAATAAAATATATGCAGATTAGAAAATAAATTGTGGGTGCCTCAAAAATTCTATTTTTCGAGATGGCCTTATTTAAGAATGAAAAATGATTTTAATAATTTGTTTTTGCTCGAGTTTGAAACTTCTGTCATCTCTTAATTTCCTGGAACGAAAGATTCCAAACAGTTGTCTTTGTTTTCCGTCAATTTTTATCATCTCAAATCTTATTTTCTCAGATTATTTCAGATCGCATTTAAAGCCGATTCCATGTGTTACAAAAAAAAAGAATTTAATAAAAAGCCCTCATGTGGCTTTTTGAAATAATATTTGAACAATAACGAAAACGCTTTCGTCTGTTTCCCATGAAAGCGGATGGAAGGAATGTTCTTTGACAATTTATGAGCGACTTAAAAAATCATGGGCTTTTAAGCCGTGAAGAAAATTCATTTGTCTTGAGGGATATGTGAATTTTCTTTACGGAATATTTTGTCTGTAAACTATCGGTTAGGGATTTTAAGGGACACACGTCAGTCCGTTTGCGGAACAGCGTGAAGCAATGGAGCGAAAGCTGCCTCCTGAAAAACTGACCTGCCTTAAAAGATTATATACCAATAGCGGCTACAAATGACGAGGCAAAACGGCATAATTCCAGCTTGCCTGGAATGGGGAGGTAGCAACAGAAGAAGGTGCTTCATTTGGTTTGAGTAAAGGTGCTGGTGGTTCAGTTACAGTATCTGTTTTTGATGTGGAGTAATAAGTATGAAAAGATTCCTTAAAGTATTAAAAATATTGTGTGTTCTCTTATTTTTTTTTAGTGTGTTTTATGTTTTTTATTATAAAGTTACAATAAATGATACAATGGATGCTTCATTCCTTAATGGATATAAAATCGAAAATGGAAAATATTACATTGCAGATATTAACAAAATTTACTTTGAAATAGAAAAAGAAGAATGGGATAAACTTTATAAAAAAACAATTGTTCTAAAAACTTCTGTCATTTACCTTATGATATATTTACCATATGTTTGGTTCAAATATTTAATCATTCCAAATATAAAGAAAATGATAAGAAAACTAGAAGGCGATAAAGAATAGGAGGTTTTTCATTTTTATGGGTTGGCGTTTCTGGTTCAGAAAGTGAAATTTGGCGGGTAGGTAATGGCATATTTGGTGTGTCAACAGGACTTCCTTTTTCATACGGAATTGAAGAATCAAATGCAGAGGTATTACGATGAGATTAAAGAAGTATTTAATTTTAGGCTTTATTGTAATTCTTTTTTTAGTTACTACGGAAACAATATTTTCAATTAGAAATATTTCAAATTCTAGAGATTATTTTAGTTTTATAAATGGTTCTGTTTCTTTTAAAATATCCACTCTTAATGGCAAGTGGAATAGGAATAACGATGAATTGTTATTATTTTTAAAAAGTGCAAAGGTTTCTAATTATATATTTGAAAGAGGTGAAAACTTAAACAGTTTTACAATTAGAATAAAAAATGAAAATGGTGAATTTTATAGAATCAGTTTTTTTTACAACGAAAAAGATAGCTATGTTAATTTGCTAATTCATGATAAAAAAAATAATCCAATAAATATAAGCTATGAGAAAGATTCAATCTTTAATAAATTGGTTCAATGAGTCTATTACTCCCATAAATCGTGATTTGTATGCTGCACATAAACTGTTGTTTAACAGGAC
>DGUP01000012.1 GCA_002394685.1 Treponema sp. UBA4307
ACAAACAAATTTAAAAAATATTAATAAAAACTGCAAAAATTTAAGAATATTTGCCAAAATAAAGGTTGACAAGTTTAATATACTGAGTTTACGATTTAGGTAAGTACAAACAATGTACTAGAAAGAATGACAGATACGGAGGATACTATGAAAAAAATTGTGCCTGTTATTGTTATTGCAGTTGTAGTGGTTGCAGCTGCTGTTATTGGTACTGTTACTGCTTCAGGAAAAAAAGATAAGTCTAAGCAGACAGTAATTACTGTTCTGGATTATCAGGACGCTACTGCACCTAATTCATATGAGGATAATAAGCTGATTTGGGATGCATTTGAAGCTGCTCATCCAGATATTAAAATTGAAAGGGAAGTTCTTTTTAATGAACCTTTCCATCAGAAAACAGCTGCTTATGCCGCTTCTGGTAAAATGCCTGATGTTTTCTATATGTGGCCTGCTGGTCGTTCTTCAGCAATCCATGAAAAGAAACTTGCAAAGGATTTGACTCCTTTCATGAAGGCTGATGGTATTTATGATGATTATAATAAGGCTTGTGTTGATCCTTCTGCGCAGGCTTCAGGTTATATTGCAGAAATTCCTATGGGTCTTACAGTAACAAATATGGTTTTTGTAAACAAGGCTGTTCTTAAGGAATGTGGTCTTGATATTCCAAAAACTTATGACGAACTGAAGGCTCAGGTTCCAGTACTTGCAGCAAAGGGCTATGAAACAGTCCTCATGGCAAATATGGATGACTGGGTAATGCAGTCATGTCTTTTCTCTCTTGTTGCTGGCCGCTTTGGTGGTACTGACTGGGCTGAAAAGATTATGAACGGTAGTGCAAAGTTTACAGATAAAGAATTCCTTGATGCCGTAAAGTTTATCAAGACTCTTTATGATGATGGAGTTCTTTCACAGAAGACACTTGCTACTTCATATGGTGATGTAGTTGGTCAATTTGCTTCAAAGAAGGGAGCTTATCTTATTGATGGTGACTGGCGTGTAGGTGCATTCCTTACAGATTCTTCTACAGGTACAGCTCTTATCTCTACTGTTGACCAGAAGGCTAACATTGAACTTATGAATTTCCCAGAAATTCCTGGAGAAAAAATCCATGGATCAAACTCTTCAACTCTTGGTGTTGGTTATGGTATGAGTTCACAGCTTAAGGCCGGCTCTAAGGAAGAAAAAGCTGCATGGGAACTGATTAAGTGGTTAAGCGGCCCATACGTACAGCAGAGACGCCTTGATACAGGTGCATCTTTCCCATCTCTTACAAGTGGAGTTTCTTATGACAACCTGGAACCTCTCTCTGCAAAGAGAGCAGAATTCTATGCTGCACAGACAATTTCAACACCTGTATTTGACAGTGTATTTGATGGTGATGTTCCATCTGTTCTGAATGCTGATCTCCAGGCATTGGGACTTGGAAAGAAATCTCCTGAAGATGTTTGTAAGGATGTACAAGCTGCATTTGATTCAAACAAATAATTAAAAATTACAAAGAGGCTTTCAGAAATATTAAAAGCTGGAAGCCTCTTTTCATAAGGAATAAAAAAATGGATAAAAAGAACTTGATCCTTATAAGTAAAGCCTGTCTTCTGCTTTCCATTCTGGGCTTCTGCCTTCCAGTTTTTGATGGAATAAATGGATTTGCAGCATTAATATATTTTCTTGGAGGAGCTCAGGGGGCTCTCTACACACTGATTGGCATAGCTCTGGGAATTCTCTTTCTTGCTATGACTGTTTCTCTTGTAATTTCATCCTTGACTTTTGTAAGCAATAACAAAGTAAGTTACACTCCTTTAATGATAAAAGTGGACTGGACTTTAATGATTATTATACTTGTGACAAGTCTTTTTTCATTTATTGCTATAAAAAAGTTTACGGACGAAGATCTTGATATTGCCATTGGTTTCCACTTGATTATATATGGCATTATTGCACATTTTATTGTCTATCTTTATTCAACAATGGTAGGTGAAAATCTTTCTACAAAGAAAGAAGAGAGAAGGGCCTACTGGATGCTGTCATTACCTGCAATCATTTTTTATTTCGGAGTAATGACTTTTCCAGCAATCTTCTCTGTTATTCTCAGTCTTACAAATTATTCCGGCGGTTCACTTTTTGAAAAAGGTGCCCTTCAGTTTGTAGGCTTAAAGAACTACATCAAAGTTTTTTCTGATCAATACTTTTACATTTCTTTGAAAAATAACTTATGGATTGTATTTGTTTCTGTTTTTGGACAGCTTCCACTTGGTTTTTTACTTGCATATGTTTTAACCAGAGGACTGGTAAAGGGCAGGGACTTCTTCCAGACAATGATATATCTTCCTTGTGTAATTTCTACTGTTGTAATTGGTATTCTTTTTCAGACTTTCTTTTCTTCACATGGAGCCTGGAATGAAATTATGCAATGGATTAATCCTGAATATGAATGGTCAATGAATTCCAGACCAATGCTTCCAGTTCTTTTTGCGATTCTCTGGATGTATACTGGTACATACCTCATCATCTTTATGGCAAACCTTCAGAAAATTGATCCTCAGATTATGGAAGCTGCAACTATTGATGGTGCAAGTGAATGGCAGGTTTTATGGAATATTATTTTCCCGGAACTTTCAGGAGTATTCGTAATTTCTGCAATTCTTGCAATTTCAGGTTCATTAAAATCATTTGACTTAATTTATGTTATGACCGGAGGTGGACCGGCTAAGCAGACTTATGTTCTTTCACTCTATATGTTTGATAAGGCATTTAGAGGTGCTTCAGACTATCCAATGGCAAATACAATTTCAACAATTATGGTTGTAATCAGTCTTGTACTCATTGGAATTGTAAAAACTCTTGAAAAGAAATTTGGAGCCAAGGAGGAGTAGAATGAACGTTTTCGAAAAAAAAGGTCCTAAGCATGTTTTATCACAAATAATTATTTACGCAATTTTAATATTTTTTACATTTATGGCTCTATATCCTGTTTTCTGGCTTTTTGTATCATCCTTTAAGACCACTCAGGAATATCAGATGACCAGTAAACTTTCCATGCCAAAAGTATGGTGGTGGAAAAACTATGTAGATGCATGGATTCGTGGAGATTTCGGAAAGTTATTTTTTAACAGTATCTTTTACACCGGAATTTCAACAATAGTAATTCTTTACTGTTCAATTGCAGCAGGATTTGCTTTTGCAAAATTAAAATCAAGAGCAACTCCTGTACTTTACAAATCATTTGTAATTGGAGTTTTAATTACACTTCAGTGTATTATGATTCCTCTTTTCTTTATGGCAAACTGGACAGGCCTGTATGATACAAGACTGGGAGTTTTAATTTGTTACATTGGTATAGGTATGCCGATGGGTATTTATCTGACCACGGAATTTATCCGAAGTATTCCAGGTTCCCTTATTGAATCTGCAAGAATTGATGGAGCTCCATATCTTCAGATTTTCTTTGAAATAATCGTTCCAATGGCAAAACCTGTTGGAGTTACTCTTGCTATTCTTACAATAACCGGTACATGGAATGAATTTATGCTTATTAATATTCTGGCCAGCAGTGAAAAAATAAAATCCCTTCCTGTAGGTGTACAGAAATTCTCAGGAGCGCTTGCTTCTGACTATGGAAAGCAGTTTGCAGCCCTTATGATCAGTGTAATTCCAATTATAATTTTCTATATTATTTTTAGAAAACAGATTACAAAGGGTGTTGCGGCAGGTGCTGTTAAAGGTTAAAATTGCATTATGCATGTAAATAATGACTATCAGCGTAACGCTAACATTTCAAGAGTATTTGAAACTGTATGGAAGAATCCTAATTTCAGCAGAATTGATATTGCACGTACATTAAATCTTTACAGATCTACAGTTTCAAATATTATCGGTACGCTGGTGGAATCTGGATTGATTTGTGAAGGAGAAAGAGGTCTGGCCACTGAAAAAGGTGGAAGAAAACCTGTTTTTCTTTCAATCAATCCTGATTTTGGAAGCGTAATTGGTATTGAACTTCAGCTTGATTCTTATCATGTAAATATTATTTCTTTTGATGGAAGAACTTTATTTCAGAAAGAAGGTCCTACTCCTGTTGAAGAATCTTTGCTTAATAATCCGGAAGAACTATTTGTTTTCATGATTGATGAAATAATTAAAGAAATTCTTCCTGAAGTTGAAAACAGAAAAATTAAACCTCTTGCAATCAGTATAGGAATTCCTGGAATTATAGATATTGACCATGGAATTATAAAACATTCTGCGCCATTTAGAATTGTAAATTTCAATTATGCTGAAAAGCTTGGGCAAAAATATGGCATTCCTCTTTTTATGGAAAATGATGCACGCTGCTGTTCCTGGCTGCAGCTTGCCTTAAATAAATCTTCTCCAAAAAAAGATTTTCTCTGTGTCCTCGCAAGAAACTATTCTGGAAATCCACTTCTTTCATATCCTGAAACCTATGGAAAAGGTATTGGTATTGGTCTTTCAATAACCATGAATGGACGTGTAATCAACGGACGCAATTTTGGTGTAGGGGAATACATTTCCCGTTCTTGGACTACATACCAGAAAGGGCAGACTGGTCTTCCTCAGGCAGTATTAAAAACTGTAGATACTGATGATGATTCCTATGCCGAATGGGTAAAGGATTTGTTTTCTACACTGACCATAATGATTCCACTTCTCCATCCGGAAATTGTTTTTGTTCATGGACAATCAAACCGAAGAAAAGAACTGCTTAAAGAAATAATAAAGCGTGATGTTCCTCAGTTTGTTTCAATTATGGAAACTTGTAATTGTGATTTTAAAGTAGTGGATGATGATACCTATGTAATTGCTCAAGGTGCAGCTTTTATGTTTATACAAAAAATGTATGAAGTTCAGATTCTGGAATCTAATCCTTCATACACAGGTTTGAGCTGGGATCAGTTATTTTTACTTGGACAGCAAAGTAAAGAAAAAATCCTTCTTAAAATCTGATTCTAAAGTTTGTATGAAAGGGTAATGTTATTTCCTTTTACATAAAGATTTGTTTCTGCTCCAATTACAAGGGGCATGGCAGGATCAATGTGCCCAAAGTCGCAGTCAAGAATTAAAGGTTTCATGTATTTTCCAAGAATGTCAGTTACTGCATTGTACTGGTTAACCCCCATGAGATTCTGCTGCCATGCACTAAGAGGCCGTCCGAATATAAAAGCTGAGGCTGTATTAAACATTCCCAGATTATCCATGTGCCAGAGGCTTCGTCTTATATCCATTGGATTAAGGTCACATGCTTCCAGGGCCCATATAATTTTTTTTCCTGAAGCAGCCATTTTTTTACAGCCGTCAAATTGAGTTGCGATTAAGTTATTGATAACGTCAAGACAACCCCCCAGTAAAATTCCATCAGCTTCAATTGTTCTTGAACTGGATGCCTTTTTTAATTTACCTCCGGATGGAACAAAAGCTGTTAAGATTTTATCCTGGTCAAATACATATTTGGAAAGATAATCTGTAATTTTTTCTTCTGCCTGAGGACTTTGAAATTTATCATATCCTTGAACAGAATTTATTTTTCCTTCAAGAAGGTCAAGAACATCAAATTCTGGCTTTTCCCATTCTTTACCAAATCCTGTAATTGTAGGTCCGTAAATTCCCATAACTCCGCATTTTGTTGCCAGCGGGTAAAGAAAATTTGTGTTGTCGGAATATCCCAGAAACCATTTTGGTTTTGCCTTTTTTATTGCATCAAAATCCACGAAGGACATGCTCTCACACATTAGTTCGCCGCCTCCGCATGAAATTATTGCTTTAATTTCTGGATTTAAATAAAAATCAGTAAGTTCTTTTCCGCAGATTTCAGGTTTTGTACTGATTCCAAGACCATCACTTTTAAAGCAGGTTCTACCTGTTTTGATTTTGTATCCCCTTTCTTTAAATTTTTGAAGGGCTGAATTAAAACGGCTGATATAAGGTTCAGTGCCTGCTCCAAAAGAGGGAGCTGTAATTCCGATTACATCTCCTGGTTTAATGAAGGGTGGTCTTTTCATAAAAAATCTCCAGAAATATTAAATAATAAATCCTCGGAATACAGTATACTCCGTTTTTGAAGAAGGAATAACTGTAGTCCGGGGACCTGATGAATTGCTTCAGAATGTTTTGACAGTAGTTTAGGTCTGGTTAAACCTTAAAACTGTCAACCTGATTGCCGATGTCGCTGATGGAATGCTTCATCACACCTGCAATTTCTGAAAGGGCAGAGCCTGCTTCATTAATTCTGCCGGCGCTTGTACCCATTTCTGACATACTTTGCTTAATTGTATCAGTTTCTTTTTGAAGTGTTCCTACATCTGAAATAATCGTCTGACTATTACGTGCCATATCGCTGGAAGCATTCTGAACCTGATGTGTGCTGTCATTCATTTTTGAAAGTGCTTCTGTAATGAGAGATGAACCTTGACTCTGTTCCTGCATTGCACTTTTAATCTGGTGAACCAGGTTATCAGTACGTTTGATTTCGGAAGCAAGTGAATTGTAGCCTTCAACACCTTTTTGAGTTGCTGCAACAACTGAGTTTATTGAACCTTGAATCTGTGTAAGCTGATCACCGATAGTTGCAGACTGTGAACTTGAAGTTTCACTTAATTTACGGATTTCATCTGCAACAACAGCAAATCCTCTTCCAGCTTCACCAGCATGGGCTGCTTCAATGGCTGCATTCATAGCCAGAAGATTTGTCTGTTCTGCAATAGAGGCAATTACAGCGTTTGCTTCACTCAAAAGATTGCTCTGTCTTTCAATTTCAATAATCTGTTCCTGCAGTTCTTCCTGAGTTCTGGCACCGTTTTCTGCATCAGATGCCAGGTGGGCAAAAGCTTCCGCCATTTTATCTACAGATTTGTTAACTTCATTTATATTGCCTACCATTTCTTCAACTGCACTGGAAGCCCCTTCTACGCTATGGGTCTGTTCCGTAACAAGCTTTTCCAGGCTTTCAATATTGTTGAGGATGTTGTTAACGCTGGAACTTGTCTGTTCAACACATGAAATCTGGCTTTTAAGATTTCCATCAAGGTTGCTGATTCCTCCGGTAATCTGGTTGATTGCGGACATTGCATCTTCTGTTGTGTTATCAAGCTTAAGACCGGCATTGCTGAGAGATGTTTTTGAATCCTTCATGCTTGCAATGATTTCCTGAAGTTTTTCACTGTAAAGGTTAAAACTTTCCGCTACATTTCCAATTTCGTTATTGTCGTGAATGTTAAGGCGTCTTGTAAGATCTCCGTGACCTTCTGCAATTTCGTGGGCATTTTCTCCGATATCCCGTGCAATAACAATCAGCGGACTGAGTCTTCTTCTTACCAGAAAAGCTCCCAGTAAGGCAAAGAATATGCCTACAAGTAAACAGATAACGAAGGAACGTGTCATAGTTGCAGTGAATGCTGCATTAACAGTCTTTTTTGGACAGCATACAACGATTTTATATCCTGTTTTAGCATTTTGAATTTGTTTCGTGTAATAAATCTTATTGTCCATTACAACCTTACCGTCAGTTACACCGGAATTTACGAAATCTGCAAGTTCAGGAATATCAAGTTCGTTAATGTTTTTAAATGTTGCCTGCCGACTTCCTGTGTCTGCAAGAATAAGGCCGTCATTCTGGAGCATAACAACAGAAGATCCATCTCCAAAATTCAGAGTAGAAAGTATACTGGTCAATTTTTCAAGGGAGATATCAAGACCTGCATTTCCGATGAATTTGTTGTTAAAATCCGTAACGCTGCAAACTACACTTACAACCAGGGCTCCGTTTGTGGTCTGATATGCACTTGTAATTACAGGATTGCCTCTTCCACCTGAAGCATCTTTATACCACTGGCGTTTTCTCGGATCATAACCACCGGATTTAGAGTGAGAAAGATTTGTAGCGTATCCTCCCCATTCCGTACCATAAAATACTTCGGAAGTATCGCTGTCGCTCTGTGCAATTGTCTGTGCCACATTACGAATTGCAAGTTCCGCAGGACTTTTTGCATATTCAGAAATCTGAATTGTTCCAGTTTCGTTTATGAAGGAATGGATTGTATCATCTGCATTTTTAACTGCGTCAGAGTTACAGAATACTTTTACTGCAGATTCTTTTGCGTTAAAGAAAATATCGATTGAATTTGAAAAGTCTTTTAAAAGGTTTTCTGCTGATGAATAAAAATCATTAAGGGCACTTTTTTCAAATGATGTACCTACAACGACCTGGGAAATTGTGATTAACAGAAAGATAACTGCCAGAACTCCAAGTGCAAATTTACTAGAGATTGACATTCTAGCTTTTTTTTTCATTAAATGCCTCCTGTGGGTGGGAAAATGCTGTTTTTCTGTAAAAAAAGAAGTCTCATATAATATGATGCAATATGAAGAATGAAAAAAATAGTATATTTTGAGCGTAGGGTCAATTCACTTTCATGTCTTTTATGACAGTTTTCAGACTAAGTGGCAATGACTCCATTTTTTATACAGCAATCTTAAAATCATTATATTACCCCAAACATTCAAAGTCAATTTTCATAATCTGAAATGGAGATTTTTCCACCAGAAAATCAAAAAAACTTCTTCTGCATGGGATTTAACTGTAAAGCAGCTTCTACTCCCTGGAAACTGTTTTTAAGTTCCATTCATTTTAATTGTTATCTATAGATTTTAATATGTATTTTGTGGTATAGTTTATAATGCAGGTTTCGAAATTTCATGATTTCTGAAACTGCCTCTTTAAATAATTAATAAAGTCTGCAAATCACGCAGCAAACTTTAGGGGACTTTCAATGTATAAAAGCGTAGACACAAAGGTAGATTTTCCTAAACAGGAAGAAAGCGTTTTAAAATTCTGGCAGGATAATGACATTTTCAAAAAATCCATCAGCCAGAGAGAAGGCGCTGAAGATTTCGTTTTTTATGATGGACCACCATTTGCTACAGGTCTTCCACACTTTGGACATTTTATTCCATCTACAATAAAAGATATTGTACCTCGTTATCAGACAATGAAGGGAAAGAAAGTTGAACGCCGCTTTGGATGGGACTGCCACGGACTTCCTGTAGAAAATCTGATTGAAAAAGAACTTGGAATCAACTCAAAACATGAAATTGAAGCATACGGAATTGCAAACTTTAATGAAAAGTGTAAGGCCTCTGTTCTTCGTTATACAGCAGAATGGCGTAAAACAATTACACGTATGGGTCGCTGGGTTGATTTTGATCATGATTACAAAACAATGTCTCCGGATTTTATGGAATCAATCTGGTGGGTTGCAAAATCTCTCTGGGATAAAGGACTTATATATGAAGGAAAATATATTCTTCCATACTGTCCTCGCTGTTCAACAGTACTTTCTACTCATGAACTTGCCCAGGGCTATAAAGATGTTCAGGATCAGACAGTAACAGTACGCTTTAAGATTACAGAAGCTGCACCAGGCTTTGATGATTCAGACATTACAAATGGTAAGACATACTTTATTGCCTGGACAACAACTCCATGGACACTTCCTTCAAACCTTGGTCTTTGTATGGGACCGGAGATTGACTATGTAAAAATCCTGGATAAAGAATCTGGTGATTACTATATTTTTGCAGAAGCAAGACTTAGTGCCTATTATAAAGATGAAAAAGATTACGAAATAATTTACCGCAAGAAGGGTAAGTGTTTTGTAGGAACAAAATATGAACCTCTTTTCCCTTACTTTGAAAGACTGAAGGATCCTGCTGTTTGTGAAAAGGAATCAAGACAGAAGTGCCAACAGGGTGCCTTCCGCATGTTTAATGCTGATTACGTTTCTACTGAAGATGGTACCGGTATTGTTCACATTGCTCCTGCTTTCGGTGAAGAAGATAACAAGGTATTCCGTGGTTCAGGTGTTCCAAATGTTGAACCTATTGATGCTGAATGTAAGTTTACTTCTGAAGTTCCTGATTATGAAGGCGTATTTGTAAAAGATGCAGATAAGGATATTATTAAGAGACTTAAGGATGAAGGAAAACTTGTTAAAAGGGATTCTGTAGTTCACTCTTATCCACACTGCTGGAGATGTGGTTCTCCTCTTATTTACCGTGGTATTGGTTCCTGGTTTGTTAAGGTTGCTGATTATCACGACAAACTGCTCAAGGCTAATTCCCAGATTAAGTGGCAGCCTTCTCATATTAAGGAAGGTCGTTTTGGAAAATGGCTCGCAGGTGCAAGAGACTGGGCTGTCAGCCGTAACCGCTACTGGGGTAACCCAATTCCTATCTGGCGTTGTGATGATCCTAACTGTAAGCATACTGTGTGTGTAGGTTCACGTCAGGAATTAAAGGATTTAAGTGGTGTTTATCCAGAAGACCTTCATAAGCAGTTTGTTGATAAAATTACCTTTACTTGTCCAGAATGTAAAAAGGGCACAATGCGCCGTATTCCGGAAGTATTTGACTGCTGGTTTGAATCTGGTTCCATGCCTTATGCTCAGCAGCATTATCCTTTTGAAAACAAGGATTATTTTGAAAAGCATTTCCCTGCAAACTTCATTTCAGAAGGTCTTGATCAGACTCGCGGCTGGTTCTACACACTTACAGTTCTTGCTGCACAGCTCTTCGATAAGCCTGCTTTTGAAAACTGTATTGTAAATGGAATTGTTCTTGCTGAAGATGGAAGAAAGATGTCAAAATCTCTCCGCAACTATACAGATCCTGTAGAAGCAATCAATAAGTTCGGTGCAGATGCTATTCGTCTTTTCCTTATGCATTCAGCAGTTGTAAAAGCTGATGAAATCCGTTATTCAGATGATGGAGTGCGGGATGTAATTAAGAGTTTCATCCTTCCTCTCTGGAACAGTTACAGTTTCTTTGTACAGTATGCAAATATTGATCAGGTTACTTGTACTGGACATGAATTTGACAGCAAACTTCCTGGAAATCCTCTTGACCGCTGGCTTTTGTCAGTTACACAGAAGATGATTAAGGACGTAACAAAGGCAATGGATGACTACGATCTTTCAAGCGCAGTAGATCCAATGCTTACATTTATTGAAGAAATTAATAACTGGTACATTCGCCGCAACCGCCGCCGCTTCTGGAAATCTGGAAATGACAGAGATAAGATTGAGGCTTATGGTACTCTCTACAAGGCTCTTAAAACATTTACTCTTGTTGCATGTCCTTTCATTCCTTTCATTACAGAAGAAATGTGGCAGAACCTGAAGACTGGTGAAGACAAAGAATCTGTTCACCTTATGGATTATCCTGTATATGAGGAAAAATTCCGCGATGAAAAACTTGAATTCCAGATGTCAACAGTTCAGAAAGCTGTAAGTATGGGCCGTGCACTGAGAAATCAGTTTAACATTAAGAACAGACAGCCTCTTCTTTCAGTTGCTCTTGTTACTCGTAATCATGAAGAAAGAAAAGTTCTGGAAGAAATGAAGGAAACTATTCTGGAAGAACTTAATGTTAAAGGTGTAGATTTCCATGACAAGGAATCTGATCTGGTAGAATACAAGGCAAAGGCAAACTTTAAGGTTCTTGGTAAACAGCTGGGTGCTAAGATGAAGGCTGCTGCTGCTGAAATTGTAAAACTTATTGGTGAAGATATTGCACGTATTGTTGACGGAGGCAAATGTACAATTAAGGTTGACGGTGAAGATGTAGACCTTAATGCAGAAAGCGTAATCGTTGAAAGAACAGAAAAAGAGGACCTGAAAGTTATAAATGATGGCACTCTTACAGTTGGTCTGGAAACAAAGATTACTGATGACCTTAGAAAAGAAGGTTATGCACGTGATCTTGTCCGCGGTATTCAGAATCTTCGTAAAGAAAGTAATTTTGAAATTTCCGACAGAATTAAACTTGAACTTTCAGGTAACGATGAATTAAAATCTTCATTCGAGATGTTTAAGGATTTCATTTCTGGTGAAACTCTTGCAACATCTGCTGAATGGAAAGATTCAATTTCTGATGGTACAGTTGTTGAAGCTGATGAGCTTAAATGGACTGTAAAAATCCAGAAAGCATAAAGCTTATAAAAAGCCTTAGGTACTGTAACAAGTGCCCGGGGCTTTTTGTTTCAATAGATGCCTTATAAATAAAATCCGGAGGAATGAGATTTATGAAGAAATTTTTGCTTGTTTTAGGAACTTTACTTGTCTCTGTGTTATTGTTTTCCTGCAATACTCCAAAAGTTGCAGAAGATGATTTACCGGAGGTTAATCCACTTGCCTTGATAGATCAGGATTTAAGCATTTATGTATATGTTCCTGTTCAGGCCCACAAAGAACTTGTAACTGATATTATGCAGGCTGAAATTCCTTCAATTAGTAAAAAAGATGCCATGCGGATTGTTGAACAGCTTGATGAATTGTACGCTGGTTTAGGTACAGTTAAAGATCGTTCAAAATTACAGATGGCTACTACCGGTGACTTTCCAAAAGCGGCCATAAAACTGCTTTTAACTGAAAAAAACGGCTGGACTAGTTATGATTATTCAGCTCCATCTTCCCAGGCAGCTCTTCAAATGAATTACCCGAATAAATTTAAGGTATATTCTACCCAGGAAACAAAATACAATATGTCTTTCTGTTCCCAGGGGTTAATGACTTTTGCTGCAAAACTGGAGCCTATGCTGGATTTATATGCTTTACGGCCAAATCCTCCTGCAACTCCATATGCAGATTTTCTGATTCAAAAAGCAGCTGTTTTTGAAAAAGCCGGTCTGAAAAATATTCTTTTTTATATTTCCCGCCCAGGTCAGTATGTAAAGACTATGGTTGGTGCAGATATTACTTTTGGAATGAAAGATTCATATGGATATCTGGAATATGTTCCGGATCCAAAAAATCCGGAGGTTTACAGCAATTACTACAGTTTGAATCTTTACATTACACTTGATAAATCTAATCAGATGAGGGCATTAATTTCTGCTCTCAGACTTGCCATGGGATTGATGGGGGGAGAAGTTATACAGTTTGATGAAAATACTATTCTCATCAAGAATATGGAAGTGAACGAAAAAGACGTTATTGATTTATTTACAAGAGACCCTGTTACCGGAAAACATTTTAAGGTTGATGGCGACAGTATTATTAAGGAATCAAAAAAATAATTTATTTATAATATACAAATAAATAAGATTTTATAATTTTATTACGAGGTTTTTTTATGAATGATGATAAAGTAATTTTAAAAGCTGAAGACTTGGATGGATATTTAACAGCTGAAGACAATGCAGATTTAAAAAGACTGGAAGAAATGTATGGCGAAGCATTAAATGCTTTTAAGACTGTGGATGAAAATAAGATTATTTCCACATTTGATAATCTTGGCCATGAAATGCAGAATATTTGTTCTAGACATCCGAACATTAAAGTATATTCATTTGTAACAGAGCAGGGTGCTCATGCAGAAGCAAGTCGCGTAATTGCTAAGCTTCGTGATATTAATACAGATCATCAGGAATTTATGTATTATTGTCAGAGAGCATATGAAATGCTTTTCCGTCTTGCTTATATCGAAGAAAATAATTCTAAGGGACATATTGTTGTAAAAACTCCTGTGACTTATCCTGTTCAGAATTATGCAGTACACAAGATTCCAAATATTGATGATTCAATTAAGGATTCTGTAATGATGGTTATGCTTAGAGGTGCTCTTCTTCCAAGTATGATTATGTCTAAAGAAATCGAAGAATACTCTTCAACTGGATATGTTACTCCTTTTGCTCTCTTTAAGATAAGCCGTGATGATACAAAGTCTGAAAATAATATGCAGTATATTCTTAATTTGAAAAACTCTTTCTTTGACCTTAAATCTCTTGATGGCAAAGACTGGGTTTTTGCAGATCCTATGAATGCAACTGGCGGATCAATTGTAACTGTTGTAAAATATCTCCAGAGTCAAGGTGTAAAGCCAAAATCAATTAAGTTCTTTAATGTAATTTCTGCACTTAAAGGAAGCCTTAGAGTAACACGCGCACTTGATAATTGTACCTGCTATACACTATGGATGGATCCTGTTCTTAATGAAAAGGCATATATTATGCCAGGTCTGGGAGATGCTGGTGACAGACTTAACGGCTGCGATACACATGAATCTCCAAGAAACATTATTCAGCTTATTGCTGATTATGGTTCAAATCTGGCAGGACTTTATCGTTCTCAGCTTAGAACAATTGAAAACACTGTTCTTACAAAATAAATGAAAAAACAGATTAAAGTATTTCTACCGTTAATTTTTACAATATTTACTTTCTCTGGGATTTTTGGAATTACTTCCTGTTCAAGTACAAGTGGTATTCCTGTACCTGGAGAAAATCAGATGCGTATTGAAAATATAACGGCTGCATATTTTGAAATCGCAGAGACCTATGAGAGTCAGAAAAATTACTCTAAAGCTATTGAATATTATAAACTTGCAATGGCTGACAGTGATTTAAAAAACACCTGTCAATATAAAATAGGCCGCTGTTATGCACTTAATAAAGATTATAAAAATGCTTTAATCTGTTATCGAATTCTTCTGAAAGATGACCCTGAAAATACAAATCTTCTGCTTTCCTGTGCATATCTTGAAGCTATGTGTTCTAATTTTAAGGAAGCAGAAGAGATTTATCAGAAGCTTTTAGAAGGAAATCCTCAAAATCCTGATATTTATAAAAATTATATATCTGTATTAATTGTGCATGGAAAGAAAGAGAAAGCCAGGGAAATACTGGATAAAATGATTGCTGTATTCCCTGATGATTCATCAATTGCAGTATTTGAGAAAAAACTTGAAACTGCTGAAGAATAAAACTTTATTCCTTTGAAAGATAGTTTTTATACAGATTTGTATTTACTTTAAAGGCAACAATAGGCTTTTGTGAATCTTTTAATGCATGTTCCAGGGCCTGTGCTGCTTCATTTGCCAGTCTCTCCCCTGAAATCAACCGGAAACTCTTGGATGAAATTCCAATTGAAACAGGACATTTCTTACCTTCAGAAATCAGTATTTGTTCAATTCCTTCATGAAGTTCATCTGCAATGGAAAGAGCTTCATCAACAGTAGTGTTCTGGAAAATTGCAGAAAAACCATCGTTTCCAAATTCAAAAATAAGATCCTGGAATTTAACAGTATCAATTACAAGGGTACAAATTTTTTCTTTTTCAAGTGAACCTTGTGCAAGACCAGGAATTTTAATGAGCATAAGGGATAAATCCTGTTCTTGAGAGGCAGATCTTACCAGTTCATTATTCAGTCTAGGAAGAAGGTAAGGTTCATAACCAACATTGGTATCCTGAGAAAACAGCCCCTTTGGAGAAGATGATGCTTTTGTATCTACGCCGTGCATGTCTTCAACTTCAGAAGCTTCTGAATTATCAAAAAGTTTCATCTGATTATTCAAATTATCTTCTTCACCATATTTTTTATTCTCTGAAAAAGAATTATTTGAAAAGAGAGATTTAATGTTTTCTTCATCAGAAGTAGTTTTTGCCTGAACATCCGGAGTTTCATCAACAAACTCAACAGGCTTATCATCAATCGTAAACTGATCAAATTTATCATCACTTTTCTTTGAATCATCTTCTTCAAAGAAGGCACTTGTTATATCTTCAATATCGTTGTTGTTAAAAAGCTCTTCTGCTGTAGGTCGGTCGTCTTTATATGCTGCAACCAGACTGTCACTGTCTGCTTCCTCTGCAGTTGCTCTGGATGAAATTCCGCTCGTAAAGGTCTGCTGAACAGGGGAGGTTCTGGCAGATGCTGAAAAAATGCTGTCGTAAGCAGAGCCTGTTTCAGTATTGTTTATATCCTTTTCAAATGAATTCCTGTTATCTGTGTAATCTTCTGTTTCAGAATTATTTGAATCATCCTGACTGCTTTTGCCGGAAATATAGGCATAAATAAGAAAGATTGCTGCAAGGAGAGTTGCAACTAAAATTACCATAAAGGCAACTTTTCCACCGGAAATAATTGTGCCTGGCATGAGAAGATAAATGGCAGCTGTAAGCGTTACCGGTGTGCCGTCTGTTGCAGTTAAGCTTGTAGAATGTGCCCGGACCAGTGAGGATTTTGTAGATTGAGTTTTTGATAAATTGTCCGGATAGGAATAAATCAGGTTATCCTGAATTGTTAATTGAAAACCTGCAAGATTTGATAAATTGTCAAAAAAATCAAGTTCAGAATCGTCTGTAACAGCTTTCGAAAATTTTTCTGATGTTAAATCATATTCATTAAGAATATTGGAAATGTTTGTAGTCAGGGATTTAAATGTAGCTTCAGATTTTTTTGGTCCCTGGCTGTACTGAATTCCCAGATATGAAATATATGCAATTAACGTTACTGCGTACACAATACTAATGATACTTGTAACAATCCTTTGATTCCTATTTTTCATAATTATTAAGTATAACAGAGTGAAAGTCAGTGTGCAAGAATTCTTTTAAGTTGAGTATTTTTTAAGCTTTCTCTATAGAAATCCTGCACAATTTTTCTCTAATTTCTTCAAAAAAAGTAAAGATTTTGGAGTTTAGATCCTCTTTAAGTTGTACAGTTTCCTCCTGATTCAGACTCCTTTCCAAAAGAATTTTTTCTGCCGGAAAAAGTTTTTCAATCCATACAGGATTATTTTTGTTTTTTTCAAGTATTGATTTGATAATTTCAATTCTTCTTAAAAGAGGTATTTTGTTTTCTTTAATTTCCAGAGACGGTTTCTGACGTGAAACAGACTTTAAATAAACCTCAAAATAGTTGAAGTTAACATCCTTTATTTGTCCCAGATTATTGGAATAATTATAGTTATTGCTCAATCTGAAAACTCTTCCTCCAAAATCCTGACTTCTGAACCAGGAATTATATATTTCCAGAGCCTGATTTTTAAATCCTTTCGGAGAAATTCGGTTTTCTTTTGGAGAAAGGCGCCAGTCATTTGAAGAATCAAACAGTTCCAGTTCATTAGGCTGACTATGCTGATATCCTTTTGCCGCTGCTAAATCAAGACCGCAGAAAAAAACTTCTCCATCTGTTAAGTTTAATGCCAGTTTTACAGCGGTTCCACTTACAGTGCCATTTGCTTCAGCCTCATGACTTTCAATTCCAAGATCAGGATAAAAATAATTTTCGAATCCGTCAGAATATTTCAGTGGAAGAATTAAATTGTTTTCAAGTATTTTCCCCGGACATGCAGCTTCTCCGGGAAGGGCAAGTGGAATTTGAGGATAGGAACATAAGCTTGCAAAGAGATGTTTTTTTGCCCAGAAGCCACCATCTGTTGAGAGCACAAAATCCGGAATAAGGTGATTATCAGTTAAAACTTTAAGGGAAGAGGAAAGGGCAATTAAAAAGAATCCGTTCCTGCTTTTTTTCAGTAGGGGAATTGAATCCATTAAACTTGGTCCAGAAGCACAGATTACAACCGGACAATGTGCCTTTGTATAATACACAGAAGTCTTAATGTAAAGTGCAGACTTTATGGTATTTGTAAACCATTTTTTCGAAAAATGACTTTTTGTATTTAAAACATTTCTGGCTTTTAATACTGCATTTTTCATTTCCATCCATACACAAGAGAAGCTTTCTGAAAAAATACTTTCACTTGGTTTCCAGGAAATAAAAATAGTGGACATTAATACTTCATCGCCTAAAAAATTATAGAGTCTTTCACTAAGATTTTCCTGATCTGCAAAAAAAACTTTATCCCAGACTGAGTCATACTCTTCAAATTTATCAAGAAAATGGATTGCAGTTAAAATTGCCTTAGGAAATCTTTTTCTTAAAAATTCAGCGGTGTAGGAAAGACCCGGGCCTGTTATTATTACTGCTTTGGGATTAAATGGTACTTGAATTCCGTCAACAAAACGTTGAGCCTCCAGCAGAGGATTGTATTGAGAATGAAGGGGAATTCCATTTATCTTTACTACTTGAAATCCCTTTGAGCTGCTTGAAAAATCAATATTCAATTAAAGTTCTCCAGAAAGAAATTTATTCACTTCTTCTGCCTTATCTGTTACGGCAGCAAGTTTTAAGAACCGGCCGTTTAAGCAGTTGCCTGGAACAATTTCTTTTAGGAGCTGATAAAGTTGTGCCTGCAGAGTCTCTTCCGATAATGTTTTCTTTGAAAATATACAGATGTAAATTAATTCTTCTTTTGGAGATGAACATATATTTCTGCCGGAAAAAGTGCTGTAAATCAAATCATAAATCTGATAGAAGGCTGTCTTATATACATCATTGTAAAATGGTTCATCCCTAATGCTGTCATCCTGAAAAAACGCATCAATGGCAGATGATATATTCAGGGTATAAAGGTTTGCATTGCTTAATTTAATTCCTGATGCTGCTTTATCCGGATCAAATGAAATATTTGACTTTGTTTTAAGAAGGCGGTTGGAAAGTGTAAAAAGGTCAATTTCTGATACTTCAAGGGGAAGATCATCCGATAATTCAGCAATAAAGAATACATAAGTATGAACTTCATCATAAAATTTCAGAAAATGAAGATTTTCAATATCATCCCTGATTTTTGGTGAAAAGAACTGGTAGAACTGGAAAATTTCTTTTTCTTCCCTTGAATAGGAACACCATTTACCGGCTTTTGGTAATGAACCTTCCCAGAAATCTGGTGTAGACTGGGACAAGCGGATAGTTGCAAGATCAAGACCGTATGCTTTTGTCAAAACATAATACTGCCCCTGGAATGAAAAAAATCCAGCGTGCTTAAAGCCATAGTCTTTAGCTAAAGTCTTGAAACTTTCAACAAGAGTAAATTTTGTACCTGTAGATGAGCCGTTCATATCCATAATACTTCTGATCCGATAAGTTTTTGTTAATAAAATTATACTCCATTTATCAAATAAAGTAAAATATTCGACAAATGGAGTTATTTTTTTTAAGGATTATTTCTTAATTAAGATAATCCTAATTCTGTAAAGAGTTTCTTATATGTTTCAAACTGAGCTGACTGAGCAAATTCTGCAATCTTATCTTCCGGTAAGTTTTCAAGAAGCTGATCCATATAAGAAAGTACAGATTTAATTTCTTCTTTCATTTCTGATGGAATTGTTTCAGTTTTTGGTGCTGATGTTTCTTCAACCTGAACAGGAGCTCCTTCTGAAACTGCTGCCCCATCTGCTACCTGATCTGCAATTACATGATTTGTGACTGCAAGAAGTTCATCTGTAGTGAGGGCAATATCATTTGCATCAGGATCTTCCTCTTCTGTATCTTCTTCAGGCTCAGGCATCATGATTTCACTTGCAGTTGAAGATGGTTCAGATACTTCTTCTGAAGTTTTGTCAGATTCTGTTTCGCTAAAGATTTCACCTTCAGCTTCACGTTTTCTCTGAGCTTCTTCCCAGCCTTCGAATTCTTCTTCTTTTTCACGTTTGTAAGCTTCTTCCTGACTCTTCCATGCAGCAAACACATCTTCAACAGGAGATTCGCTGATTCCTTCTTCAAGAGATTCATCATCTTCTGAAATAGGAGTGTCTGAAATTTCGTCAGTTTTTACTTCTGATTCAAGGTAATTGAAACTTTCATCAGTTAATGGTTCTGGAACATCTTCTTCTGCAAAAAGATCGATTGGTTCAGAAAGTGATTCCAGGGTAGAGGCCTGTACTGTAGAAAGATCATCATCATTGAGAACTGACTGAGCCTTTTCTTCTTCACTTGCAGTTGCAGCATCAACGATGTTTTCGCTGTCAGATGAGAGAGGGCTGATAACTTCTTCTGATTCAATTTCATCTTCCTGAGAAAATGCATGGTCTTCCTGTGGAATAGTTTCGCTTTCCAGCGAAATAGTTTCACTTTCCAGTGAAATAGTTTCACTTTCCGGCGAAACTGCATCATTTTCCTGAGCAGTTTCTGTAACATCCTGTGAATCTTCTGTAACAAAATCTGTTGTATTGAGGATGTTTGAAAGTTCTTCACCACTCAAGGCAATTGTGTCATCATCATCAGAATCTCCGAAGAATCCTGTATCTTTTTCAGCTGCAGGAGTTTCGTTTTCAATTACGCTGCTGTTCTTAAGTTCAGAAAGTTCAGACTTAAGTGATGTAATTTCTGACTTAAGAGAATTTAGTTCGCTTGTAATCTGCTTCATTAAAGCCAGACTCTGGTCTTCAATTGCTTCATTATTAACTGTTTCCGAATTCATATTTTCTGTAATTCCCATAGAAGTTTCTGCTGTAAGATCATTAGACTCTGAAACTTCGTTAATATTATCATCTTTTTCTTCAATAATATCTACTGAATTTTCTTCAAGTGCTGAATTTTCTTCATAAGTATTTGAATCGAGTACTGGCTCTGAATTTTCTTCAAGCTGAGGCTCTTCTGCAGAAAGGTTAGTGCTTTCTTCAGAGGTTATGTCTTCTTCAGTCATTGGGGTGTCTTCAGAAATTGCATTTTCTTCAGCAAAACTGCTTTCGAGAACAGGACTTTCATCTAAAGTTACGGTCTCTGTTTCTGCATTTGTGCTGTCTGCCGGAGCATTTACGCTGGCTTCAAGAACCGGTTCGCTGTCTGCTTCAAAGGATGCTGAATCAAATATATCTGCAGCCTTTTCTTCAACAGGGGCAGCAGATTCGAAAACAGAATTTGCTTCAACTGGTGAACTTTCTTCAACAGAAATATCTTCTGCAGAAAGAGGCATGCTTTCATTTGCAGCTACGCTTTCGTCAAACGCTGTATTGTCTTCAGAAACTGCACTTTCTTCAGATGCTGCGATTTCTTCAAAAGCATTGTTTTCTTCAGAAAATACGTTGTCTTCAGAAAGTACATTTTCTTCAGCAGCACTTTCTTCAAGAACCGGCTCACCGTTTGCTTCAAGGGAGGCTGAATCAAATATATCTGCAGCCTTTTCTTCAACAGGGGCAGCAGATTCGAAAACAGAATTTGCTTCAACTGGTGAACTTTCTTCAACAGAAATATCTTCTGCAGAAAGAGGCATGCTTTCATCAGCAGCTACGCTATCGCCAAAAGCAGTGTTGTCTTCAGCAACTGCGCTATCGCCAAAAGCAGTGTTGTCTTCAGCAACTGCGCTTTCTTCAAATGCTGTGTTGTCTTCAGTAACTGTGATTTCTTCAGAAGCTGGGATTTCTTCAAATGCAGTGTTGTCTTCAGCAACTACGCTTTCTTCAGAAAGTACATTTTCTTCAGCAGCACTTTTTTCAAGAACAGGGCTTTCTGTTACATTATCTTCTTCAGTAACAAGGAGACCTGCAAAATCGTCTTCATCGGAATTTGCAACTGGAATATCAATTGTGAAGTCATCTGCAAAAGGTGTTTGTACTTTTTCTTCAACAGATGAAGAAAGATCTTCTTCAATTTCCTTTACAGATTCTTCCTTTACTTCCTGAACTTCGTTATTTTCCGCAGGTGTATCAAAACTATCAATTGAAATATCTTCTGTTTTTACAGATGCAGCTGCAGATTCATCCTCAATATTGTTAAGAAGTGCATCAACATCAAAATCATCATCCGGTGCAGAATTTGCAGTTGTCTGATTTGAAGTTTCACTTTCTTCTTCACTTTCAGAAGTGTCCTGGGCAAGACTGATTTCTTCTTCTGTTTCATCAGTTCCTGCAGCTTCAGTCTCTTCCTCTTTTTCGTCTTCTTCAGTTTCTGAATCTGTCATTACAGACATTTCAATATCTACCGGTTCGTCTGCTTTCTTTTCTTCTTCACCAGCTGGAGCCTGTGTTATCTGCTGTTCACTTTCATCATCGAGACCAAATTCAGACAAATCAACAGATTCTCCAATTGCAGTGTCCTTTTTTTCAGTTACAACGTTTTCCTGTTTGTTAAGGATAGATGGATCTATTGAATCTGCTGAATCATCATTTTCTTCCATAGGAACTTCTGAAACTGAGTCGTCAAAAGATAAATCTATATCCAGTACAGGTTCATCAGTAATAACTTCTTCCTCTTTCTGTGCAGGACTGTCAAAGGAAGCAAAATCATCTCCAAGAAAATCTTCAAGGGAAATTTCACCGTCTTCAGCAGCAGCTTCAGCCTGTGGAGCAGGGGGAGCAGGAGGGGCTTCCTGACCATATCCATTTGCTCCCTGAATCTGGCTTTCTGCAGCATCAAGTTCATCCTGAGAAATAAATTCATCAAGAGAAATTTCTCCGTCTTCAAAAGATGGAGCGTCACTGCTTTCAGATTTTTCCTGAACATTTTCAGAAGGAGTTTCTGTTATGTTCTTATCATCTGTTTCGAATGCTGATGTATCGAAATCCGGTAAGTCTATATCATCCAGAGAAGTGTTCTCATCGGCTGATGTCTCAGTTGACATATCACCTGTAAGTTCTGAAGGAAGATCCTCTGGAATTTCAGTATCGTTTAATTCTGTTCCCATAAAAGAATCAAGCGAAAGATCTGCAATTTCAAAATTGTCATCAACTGTACTTTCAGCAAGGTCTTCAAGACTGACTTCTTCATTCGGGTTATTTTCTGTATTTTTATCAGGGCTTTCTTCCCCAAAACTTGTGCCTGGAACTTCAAAAGCTGCCGTAGCATCTTCCTCTGATTCCTGTACGTCTTCTTTTCCGTCGGGTATATTTGCTGATAAATCTTTATCGTCTAAACTGATGTCGTCAAAAGAGAAATCTGATAAATCAAAATCTGACTTTGATGAGTCAAGTGAATCAAAGTTTCCCAATGGTTCAAGTTCGTTGAATTCGTCTGATGAGCCTGCCATATAAATCCCCTTTTTTTAAAGATACTGCTTATATATCGGCATTCAGTAAAGAATTGTTAAGTTTTTTATTAATGAATAACTCCAATATTTCTACCTATTATAAAATATAATTTAAAAATCCGCCATAAAGTTATTTAAAAATAATAATGGGCCTCGTTTTCAAAGTTAACTCAAAAAAATAAAGTTTTTCCAGTTTCAATAATTAATTTTCAGTTTTTTAAAGTGATTTTTACCTTTTTTGGGACTTCAATAATTTAAGAAAATTTAAATTTTAGTATTGTCCAGATTATGCCGATTAAAAGTTTATCATGAATAGATGTAGACTCTTATATGCAGCTTTCTTTGGAGTTATATTCTATGTTCTTGTTTCAATGCTCTGCGGTAGTGATGGAATATGGGCTCGAAATCAAATGCTGGATCAAAAAAGACAACTCAGCGCTCACACAGCTGAAATTGAAAAAATTAACGAAGACCTCACAATGGAAAAAATTGCCCTCCTTAATGATATGGATGTTGTTGCAGGGTATGCAAGAAAACTGGGCTATATATATGAGGGAGAAAAGTTAGTGAAAATTACAGGTCTGCCTGAAAGAGAGGCAAGAATTTATGATGCAGGACTTGTTTTAAAACACAAAAAAGTTCAATCTATGCCTGAATGGTTCTGCAAATCTGTAGGACTTGTAATCGGAGTACTGGTTTACATCATTTTATTTTTAATTGATTATAACCGCGGACTTGTTGATTTTTCTTCAAACAGAAATATTCCGGAAGCCAGCGGTGGAGTTTCTGTTTATGATATGCCGAAAGTTTGATTCAGATTCTATTGAAAAAGCCGTCCGTGAACTGAAAAATGGCCAGGTACTTGTTCTGCCAACTGATACAGTGTATGGATTTAGTGCAATCGTAGATTTGAAGGGTAAAACTTCTTTTTATGCACAGAATAAAATTATGGTTATAAAGGGCAGGGGAAAAGAAAAACCCTTTATCCAGCTTCTAGGCTGCCCTGAAGATATAAAAAAATATACGGACAGAGAAATTCCTGACCAGCTCCTCAAATTATGGCCAGGTCCTTTAACTGTAATTGTCCCTGTAAAAGCTGAGAATCCTCTTCTTGAAGAAATGGAGACTGTTGCTTTCCGTTGTCCAGGAGATGAGTGGCTTAGACAGATTATCACTGAAATCGGGGCACCTGTTTATTCTACAAGCGTTAACCGTTCTGGTCAGCCGGTATTATCATCACCTGCTGCAATTGAAAAAGAATTCGGCAGTGAAGTAAGCCTTATTGTAGATGACGGAGACAAAATAAACAGTGTTCCTTCTACAATTGTCATGCTTGAAGATAAGGGCATTAAACTGATTAGAAGTGGTGCTCTGGACGTAAGTTCAATTATCAGCAGCTTTTAAGAATTAAAAAAAAATTATCAGTTGGATTTTCTTGTCCAGGTTGTTTTTACAGCACCTCTTGAGGCGCCTGTAGGAGAGAGGGAATCTGCAACAAGAGTATTTTCTGTTCCTGTAAGAGTGTTTTCATCTACAAGTACAAGATTCCAGATTGTAGGTTCAGCACTGGCAGCATTTTTAATGGCAACTTCACGGCTCAAAGAAGGGTAGAATGAGGCATTTGATTTACCCTGTTGAGTAACCGTAACTTTTGTACCTGAAACTGTTATGGTAATGTTCATGGAAGCACCATTTTTGAAAATTACAAAACCTCTGCCTCCTCTGAGAATTACGATTTTGTCTATTGTAGAATCTCCTGACCAGTTTCCACTTAAGCTTTCCAGACTTGAGGAAATATTTCCCTGTTTTACGGCAGGCAAGTCTGTTTCTGAAGAAAGCAGGTTTGTAAGCAGGCTTTCAAGTGAATCCTTTGCATCCATGAGAATCAGGTAGTAGGAAGAATAAACCTTTGTAAGACTGAGGGATTTTCCCTGGTCAGCCTTAAAAGCATTAAGTGTACATGACCACTGACCGTCTTCAGTTTCATTAATTTCTGCATAAAAACAAATATTTGTATCAGATGCAGTTACTGCGTCATAGTTCAGGTTTCTTTTATCCTGTACCGTATAGCCGCCGATTGTCTGCATCTGGGTAAAATAAAGATCCGTAGTCATGGCAACCATGCTGCTGTCACCTCTTTCAGACACAGTTGCATAAAAATCTACAGGAAGTGAAAAAGCCCTTGCTGTTAATGCAATTATTGAGAATGCCAGTATTTTTTTTACAGTAGAACAAAGCTTTTTCATTTTAAATTTCAGCCTTCAAGCCCCTTCCTGAATTCCCGGGCAATGTCTCTGTTAACATCCCGTTCCTTAATATCGTTACGCTTATCAAACTGTTTTTTACCCTTACAAAGACCAAGCTGAACTTTCACACGGCCTTCTTTAAGGTAAAATTCCAGCGGAATAAGGGTATATCCTTTTTCATCCACCTTACGCTTCAGTCGTTTAATTTCCTCCTTGTGCAGAAGAAGTTTTTTCTTCCGGTCCGGATCATGATTAAATACTGAAGAATATGAATATTCATTGATGTGGAAATTCTGAACCCACACCTCGTTATTTTCTATTAGTGCAAAACTGTCATTAAAAGAGATTGTTCCTGCCTTAACGCTTTTAACCTCTGTGCCTTCCAGTACAATCCCACATTCCATGCTCTCTTCAATTGAATAGTCGAATCTTGCCTTTCTGTTTTGAGCAATAATTTTTTTTCCTTCACCCATACACAAAATATACTTAACTTAAGAAAGATTGTCTATCAAAGTTACCTTGAAAGCTGTCCTTCTATCTGATATATTGTAAATTATCGGCAGAAAACAGGATAAAACATGAAACAAAGAGCTTTTGACTATTCCTATGAATTAAAAATCGAAAGAAAACGAAAGATTACAAGAAATTTACTGATTGCTTTATTTATATCAGTTTTTTTAATTATTTTCTTTAAAATGATACTTTTTCCAGTGTTTACAGTTTCAAAATCCATGTCACCGGACCTGGAAAGACATTCTCTTACCTATTTTTCTCCTGTAAAAGGTGAATTGAATCGGGGTGACTTAGTTCTTCTCAAGCCAATGGAGCAGAAAAAGGAAAATTTTTTCCAGAAAATGATTGATTTTTTAGTACTTTATCTTACGGCTCAGCAGGTTGAACCTTTTAAGATTTCAGATCAGGTAAGTTCTAAATATTCAGTACGCAGGGTAATTGGAAAGCCGGGAGACAGCCTTTACATGAAAAATTACGTAATTCATGTAAAACCTGCTGGTCAGTCTGCATATCTTTCAGAATTTGAAGTAAGCAGCAGGGATTATACCCTTACAATAAGAAATGTACCTCAGGGAATGGAAGATATTGGTATTTCAGGTAACTTTGATCTTATTACCCTGGGACCTGGAGAATATTTTGTTGCTGCGGATAACCGGGTAGAGGCCTTAGACAGCCGTTACTGGGGACCTGTAAATGAAGAAAAAATTGCTGCAATGGCATTTGCAAAGTATTTTCCTTTCAAAAGTGCCAGATTTTATGAATAAGGGTCGATTTTGAATAGTGTAAGCCTTTATGTTCATATTCCTTTCTGCCTTCAAAAATGTGATTACTGTGATTTTTTCAGTCTTCCATGTAAAGGTGTAAAAGATCAGTATGTTCAGGCTCTGGTAAATGAAGGAAAATTTTACGCAAAAGCTTATGGCATTTATTCCTGGAAAACTCTGTATGCTGGAGGGGGCACTCCAAGTCTTTTAACTCCTGAACAAATGGCTTTTTTACTTGAAGGGTTAAGTTCTGCCTGTCCCGGAAAAATTCAGGGAGAAGCAACTTTTGAACTGAATCCTGAAACAGTAAGCCCTGAAAAACTCCTTACCCTTAAAGAGCATGGAATCAACCGCATTTCTCTGGGGGTTCAGTCTTTATGCAATAAAGCTCTTTCTGCTATTAACAGGCATGCTTCCCTTGAAAAAACGCTTGCAGGGCTTGAAATTGTGAAAAATCACTGGCAGGGCAGGCTTAATCTGGATATGATTGCAGGTCTTCCCGGTCAAAGTGAGGAGGAATTTCTTTCAGGATTAGAAAAAATCCTTGCATATAATCCGGATCATATTTCACTTTACAGTCTTATGATTGAAGAAGGAACTCCCCTTTACGACAAAATTGAAAATGGTCTTGAGTGGGATGATGATGAAGCAGACCGTCAGTGGCTTAAAGGCCGGGATTTTCTGGAAAACAAAGGGTACCATCAGTATGAAGTATCTAATTTTGCCAGAAACAATGATTTTAGTGCCCACAATCTTCAATACTGGCGGCAGAAGAATTATATAGGAATAGGGAGCGGTGCCTCAGGAAGCATTTATCCTTTTGATTTAAATGAAACTTCTGAATACGGTATCCGCTGGACAAATAGTCTTAATATTGAAAAGTATATTTCTTTTTTTGCAGAACTGGATGTTGACAAACTGAGTAAAGATGATTGTATTTCTTTACTGGAAAAGGATTTATCTCTTGAGAACGCATCAATTCTTCCAAGGGAAAAAGAAAAACTTAATCTTTCAGTTATGGAAGAAGAGTTTTTTATGATGGGGTTAAGGACCATGGAAGGAGTGAATGGAGAAGTGTACAGAAAACGCTATGCTTCCCTGGAACCTCATTACGGCAGCATAGAAAAAAGACTTGGCTGTGAAAAAAATGGCCTTTTTTATGGTCTTGAAAAAGAAGGAAAGGCTGTAAGGAGGAAAAATCCTGATAATTCCTTCAATTATGCACTTACCCCTGAGGGCATTCTATTTTTGAATTCAATTCTCCTGGAACTTATGGAGTAGGAAAATACTGCAAAAAAATGCCTGATACTTGACGGAAAAGGGAAAAATATCCATAATAGGAATACTTATATTATTAAGGAGTACTATCGTGCCTTGTGGAAAGAAAAGAAAGCGCGCAAAGATAGCGACACATAAGCGTAAGAAGAAGCTTAGAAGAAATCGTCATAAGAATAAGTAAACCGTAAGGCTTGTTGATTTATAGGCTATTAAATATCGGTTTATATTATTTTTGACCAGGTAAGACCGCGGTTGTTTAATAAAACTGCGGTCTTTTTTTGTATCTGCTTAAATATGACGACTATTTGGCGGCTTAGCCGGAGAATGTGATTTATACAGCTTTTAATTCATAAAAGGACTTGAGAAGTGTTTCTTGAAAAAATTAAATCCCCTGAAGATTTAAAAAAAATTCCTGAAAAAAATCTTTCAGTACTTTCCGGGGAAATACGACAGAAAATAATTGATACTGTAAATAAAAATGGCGGTCATATGGCCAGTAATCTGGGAATTGTAGAACTAACTGTTGCGCTTCACAGAGTTTTCAATAGTCCTCAGGATGCAATTATTTTTGATGTGAGCCATCAATCCTACGCACATAAACTTTTAACAGGCAGGTATGAAGAGTTTGGTACAATCCGCCAGCAGGGAGGCTTGTCTGGTTTTACCCGTATAAATGAAAGCAGTCATGATTATTTCGATGCAGGACACGCTTCATCATCAATTTCTTCTGCCCTTGGACTATTAACGGCCTGGGAACTTCAGGGAAGAAATGATAAAGTTGTAGCTGTGATAGGAGATGGAGCCCTTACCGGTGGAATGGCTTTTGAAGCTTTAAGCCATGCGGGCCAGCTTTCACGAAATCTTATTGTAATTCTTAACGATAACAAAATGTCCATAAGTAAAAACACTGGATCCATTTCCCGCTACCTTTCACGTCTGACAGTAACTAAGCCTTATCAGAACATTCGCCAAAAACTGGACCGGATGATTGATGCAATTCCCTACTTTAACAGAAAAATTGGAAAATTTATTTATAGATTCAAGAGAGGTTTAAAAGGTCTTCTCCTTACAAATAATCTTTTTGTAGATCTTGGCTTTGAATATGTTGGTCCACTTGACGGTCACAATATTGCCCAGATGGAAAAAATGCTTAAAAAAGTTAAGAAACTGCCAAGACCTGTTGTTGTCCATGTTGTTACTAAAAAAGGTAAAGGTTATGCTCCGGCTGAAGCTCATCCTGAAAATTTCCATGGAATAGCTCCTGCTGTTCAGGGAAATAAAAAAGAATCTGGCAAATCCTTTACAGCTGCCTTTTCTGAAAAAATGATTAAACTGGGTGAAAAGGACAAAAAAATCTGCGCAATTACAGCCGCTATGGCTATGGGAACAGGGCTTGAAGAATTTTCCCGTCTTTATCCTAAGCGTTTTTTTGATGTAGGAATTGCAGAAGAGCATGCTGTTACATTTGCAGGCGGACTAGCGGCAGGAGGACTTCTTCCTGTATGTGCAATTTATTCTACTTTTATGCAGCGTTCTGTAGATCAGGTAATTGAAGATCTGGCCCTGCAGAAAAGACATGCTGTGCTTGTTCTTGACCGGGCTGGTGCGGTTGCCAATGACGGTGAAACCCATCAGGGAATCTTCGATATTGCTCTTTTCAAGAATGTTCCAGGTGTAACTATTATGAGTCCTGTTTCTCAAAAGGATTTGTCTGCCTGTATGGATTATGCCCTTTATCAGTGTGAGGGGCCGGTAATCCTAAGGTGGGCAAAAAGCAATTGTCCTAAGGAAGAAAAGGCTTTTTCTCAGAAAATAGAAAGTGGAAAAGGCATATATCTTAAGTCAAAGAATTCTGATTCATCAGAAAAAGCAAAAAAAATCCTTCTAACAGGAACTCCTTCGCTTTATCCGGAACTTCTTAAGGCTCAAAAATTGCTTATTGCTGATGGATACCAGGCTGATCTTTACCTTCTGCGTTTTATAAAGCCTTTCGATGTGGAATATTTTTCTTCCATTGCTGCTATGTATCAGGCTCTGCTCTTTGTGGAAGATGGTGTTGAGAGAGGTTCAATTGCAGAGGAACTTGCCCTTGTTCTTAAAGAGAGAAAAGAGTTTAGTAAAATAAAAACTGGAATTTCAGCTTTCCCTGATGATTTTGTTGCTAATGGAAGTCGGGATGAAATTCTTCGTGCCCAGTTACTGGATGGAGAAGGCATATATATCAGGGCAAAAGACCTTCTTTCTGCCAGAAGAAAATAATTTAGAGGAAATGTTTGATATGAAAAAAAAATTGCAATTTGGAAAAAAAACTCTCTTTACTGATAATGCTGCTTTTATCATGGGAATCGTTAACTGTACTCCTGACAGTTTTTATTCAGGAAGCAGGGGAAATTTTCAGGAATGTGTAAGCAGAGCTTTTCAGTTAATTGAAGAAGGTGCGGATATACTTGATCTGGGGGGAGAATCTACAAGGCCGGGTTCTTCTTACGTAAGCGAAAAGGAAGAAATTGAAAGAATTATTCCGGTGTTGAAGGAAATCCGTAAAAAATCAGATATAGCTGTTTCAATTGATACAAGAAAATCTGCTGTAATGAAGGCCGCTTTTGACTTTGGAGCAGACCTGCTGAATGATGTTTCAGCTCTGGAAGATGATTCCGGTATGGCCGATTTAATTGCCGAAAATGAGGCGGGAGTAATCCTTATGCATAAAAAAGGAACTCCTGTGGATATGCAAAAGAATATTTCCTATACAAACCTTTTTGATGAAGTAGAAGATTATCTGGAAAAGAGGGCCGCTTATGCAGAATCAAAAGGTATCTCTTCAGAAAAAATAATTCTTGATCCGGGAATCGGTTTTTCGAAAAATCTGGAACAGAATAAAATTCTTACGGCAAAAGCAGGTACTTTATGCGGAAAAAAATATCCTGTCCTTATGGCTTTATCCCGGAAATCCTACCTTGGGGAAATAACAGGCAGGCCTGCTGAAGAAAGACTTGAAGAAACTGTAACTGCAGATTTAATCGCTGTAATGAAAGGTGCAGATATTGTGAGAGTTCATGATGTGTTGCCTTGTCGGGAAAGTTTAATGGTGTTAAAATCATTCATAGATTCAGGATTGATTTAAGGATTGTTCTGAAAATTATTATTTGACTTTCTTTGCATGAAAAAAAGAGGATAGACGTTTTGACCATAGTTGAAAGCCTTTTAAAAATATATGACGTTATAAAACCATTTATAGACATAGGTCTTCTGGCCTTTATTCTCTACAAGGGATATGAAATCGTTGTAAGAACCAACGGTATGCAGCTGGTAAAATCAGCTGTTATTATCGCAATTGCATATGCCCTGGTAGCGTTTATGCACCTGGATACTATGTACTGGATTTTTAATTTGATTGCACCAGGTATCATAATTGGTTTCGTAATTGTCTTTCAACCGGAAATTCGTAAAATTCTTCTCAAAATTGGTCAGACAGAATGGTTTAAATTTGGTAAAAAAAGTAAGCACACATATGCTGATTCTGTTTTGATTGCTGCTGATATGCTGTCCAAGCAGAAAAGAGGTATGCTGGCAGTTTTTATCAGGCATACTAAGCTTAAAGATGTAATGGAATCAGGTACACGTCTGAATGCGGATTTAAGTTCCAGTCTCCTTGTAACAATTTTTGGTCATGATACGCCTCTTCATGACGGGGCTGTTGTTATTCAGGACGGAAAACTGATTGCAGCAGGCTGTTTTCTTCCTCTGAGTGAAAACTATGATATAAAAAAGACTTTTGGAACAAGACATAGAGCTGCACTGGGAATCAGTGAAGTTTCTGACTGTGTGGTTCTTGTTGTCAGTGAAGAGTCTGGAGCAATAAGTCTTGCATATGATTCTGAACTTCATTATGACCTTACAATGGAGCAGCTTACAAAGACTCTGGAAACTCTGCTTGAGATAAAACCTGAAGCAAAACAAATTGAGGATACAATAGATGAACATAAAACAGTTTCGTGACAAGTTACTCCATAACTGGCAGGTAAAGTTATCTTGTATTGCAATTGCAATCATCGTATATTTCTTTCACCAGTTTTCAGGATATACAAAAAAGACTCTCGTAATAAACCTCAATCTTGAACAGCAGGGAATTATGACTCCTGCAGAACAGCTTCACGTTAAAAATGTTAAGGTTATTGTAAGAGGCAAAAATGAAGATATTCAGCGAATCTCTGAAGATAACTTTTACGCTTTTATTGATATTGCCTCAGCTTCAAAACCCGGTTCATACAAGTTCCCTGTTCTACTTATACCAGATAGCGAAGTTATTGCAATGGATACAGTGGAAATCTCTACAAAGCCTGAATACGTAGAATTTGCCGTGGATGAAAAATATGAACGGTATGTTCAGGTTCAGCCTATGGTGAAAGGTGTACCTGCTCAGAATTTTGATTATGAAATTGAGTCTGTAAATCCGTCCAGCGTAAAACTGTCAGGTCCGAAAAAACTTTTACAGAATATGAAATCAATTCAGACTGCAGCACTGGATGTAGACAGAAAGAGCGGTGAATTTGAAATTAATCTTCCTGTGGAAAATAAAAATCCTCTTGTTTCCTTTGCCAGTGGACAGATTCCTTATGTTGATGTAAAGGTTCGTTTCCAGGAGAATAAAAAAACAAAAAGCTTTACTTCTTTGACTCCTGAATACAGGTCTCTTGCAGAAAATCTTGTTGTAGAATCAGAGAACAGTCTGGTTGATATTCAAATTGAGGGACCTGTTTCAAAAATAGATATGCTCAGAACAGAAGATTTAAATCCATATCTTGATTTTGCAGGTATTACAGAAGAAGGAAATTATGAACTGCCTGTAAGATGCCTTCTTCCTCAGGATGTAAATACTGTAAACATTTCACCTGTTTCCTATAAAGTTACTGTAAGGGTTATGACAGAAGAGGAAATGCAGAAGAAACTTGAAGAGGAAAACAAGGAAGAAGAAAAAATACAGGAACTTGACAGTAACGGACTTCCTCCTTTGCCTGATAATTTCCAGATTCCAGTCATTCCAAATATAAATGGGGTGAATAAAACAACTTCTGTTACAGATAATAATTCTAGTGAGGAAGTTGCAGACTGATGATATATGGAATTGGTACAGATATCTGCAGAATAAAAAGATTTGAAAAATGGATTAACAATCCTTTCTTTTTAAGCCGATTTTTCAATGCAGAGGAAATTGTTGAAAGTAATAATCCAGATTTTCTTTGTGAACATTATGCATCACGTTTTGCCTCTAAAGAAGCATTCAGCAAGGCTCTGGGAACAGGTATTGTAGGTTTTAACCTTAGAGAGATTTATGTAAAAAAAGATCAGAGAGGAAAGCCATATTTTTGTTTTTCACAGGAGCTTCACGATAAAATTGAAAATATGGCAGGCAGTAATTTTAAAATTCATCTTACAATCAGTCATGAAAAAGATTATGCCGTGAGTTTTGTTGTGATAGAATCAGACAAGGAAAACTAAAATACATAAATTGAAGGGGAAGAATTATGGTTTCTAATTTAAAAACAACAGCCACACCTGGAAAAGAAAAAAAGCCATTGATCTCTTACTGGGCAAAAGAAAAAATCACTTGTCCTGTCTGTGGAAATGATTTTGAACAGGAAGTAATGTATAAGGGAAGTGGTCGTATGATTGCAGGTTCTTTGACTGATGAACTGCACCGTAATTTTGAACCAAGTAAAAAATATGGAAGAGTTTATCCTTTAATTTATGACGTAGGTGCCTGTCCAAAATGTCATACTGCTCTTCTCTGGAAAGATTTTACTGAATTAAAAAGCCGTCCTGTTTTTGATTTACTGGCATCTCATCAGGATAAAAGGCGTGAACAGTGTAATTTGATTTTTCCATATTACAATTTAAAAAAAGAAAGAACTCTTTTTGATGGAGCAGCTATGTACTATCTTGCAATAATGTCCTATGAAGATGTTGATAAAGATCATGCTCCAACTTTTAAAAGAGCCATGCTTTGTTTACGACTTGCCTGGCTTTGTAAGGACCTTGAAAGAGTGTGTCCTGGTCATAATTACGATTATGTTGCACAGGTTTTTTACAGAAAAGCTCTTTTCTTTTATCAGCAGACTTTAATTAATGAAGGCGGACGTGTTGAATCCATAGAAACTGTTTCAAATTTCGGCCCTGATATGGACAAAAATTTTGGATACGATGGAGTAATTTATTTATCTGGCCTTCTGGAATTTAAATATGGTCAGCATGAGGATGAAGAGCTTAGACTTCAAAAACTTGATCAGGCAAAAAAATCAATTGCACGTATATTTGGTCTGGGAAAATCAAGTAAAAATAAACCGGGACCTCTTCTTGAAGTTGCAAAGGATTTGTACGATAAGATGGCCAATGAACTTTCATCCAATAATATTTTCAGTGAAGACGACTAAGCATTATGACAAATATCCTACTTACAATCTCTTATGATGGAACTGATTTCTGCGGCTGGCAGAGACAGGATAATCCTGATGGCAGTGAAGCGGCACGTACAGTTCAAGGGCAGATAGAAGGTGCTCTTGAAAAAATGCTGAAGCAGAAGGTTAAGCTTTATGGTTCAGGCAGAACAGATTCTGGGGTTCATGCCAGGGCACAGGCGGCAAATTTTTTTTCTCCATTTGATTCAATCGGAGAAGTAAATTACGTAAGGGCATTGAATGGTCTTCTTCCAGGGGATATCCGTATTCATAAAGCAGAAAAAGTGCCTGATGATTTTAATTCACGTTTTTCGGCTACATCAAGAATGTATCATTATTTCATTCACTGCACTTCTGTCCCTGCTGCAAGAGATACGCGTTACTGCTGGGCAATTCCTAATCGTCCTGATGTAGATGTGCTTAATCAAATGTGTTCTCATTTGAAAGGTGAAATTGACTGCAAAACTTTTCAGGCTGCAGGGGACCAGAGTCTTTCAACAAATCGCTATATTGACGGAGCAAGATTTTTCTGGGATGAAAAAGACCCGGATCTTCTTGTATTTGAAATTGAAGCAAACGCTTTTTTGTGGAAGATGGTTCGTTCACTTACTGGAACCTTAATCACCATGGAAAAGAATGGGAAATCCGGAGATGATTTTAAAGCTGTTTTAGAAAGTCGTGACCGGAAAAAAGCAGGCCTTACTGCACCTCCTGAAGGCTTGTTTCTCTGGAAGATAAATTTTGACGGAATCAGGCGTCATGTTTAAAGCATATTGACAGGATCTACATCTACTTCAATATAAACATCTTTTGGTGCCTTATAGCCCCGTACAAATGCAGCAGCCATTTTCTGAAGGGAGCGAATTTCTTTTCCCCTTAATATGATTTGCCAGCGGTGATTATTGTTAACCATTTCCAGCGGACATTCTGCCGGGCCTAAAATCTGTACATCAGGGCAGCAATTCATTTTTAAAATTCCTTTTGCTCCCTGACTTGCTACATAAGCTGCTTTTGGAATTTGAGAGCGGAAAACTAAGCGGAGCAGTCTTGTGTAAGGAGGAAAGGAAAGCATTTTTCTTGTCTCCAGTTCATTTTTATAAAATTCTTCTGTTTCACCTTTTACAGCGTAAAGAATAGGTTCGCTTTCAGGTGAATAAGTCTGCACTAAAACTTTTCCGTCTGGAAAAAATCTTCCCGCTCTGCCTGCAACTTGCGTAATTAAAGAGAATGTTTTTTCAGCGGCTCTGAAATCAGGTAAGTGCAGTGAAGTGTCTGCCAGAACAACCCCTACAAGTTTAAGGTTAGGGAAATTCAATCCTTTTGCAACCATTTGAGTACCAAGGAGAATATCATATTCCCCATTCTTAAATGCAGTAAGTTTTTCTTCCAGTTCTCCTTTATGATTCAAGGCATCTGTGTCTACGCGGATAATTCTGGCAGCTGGAAATTTAGCCTTGACCTCAGCTTCAATAAATTCTGTTCCAAATCCTGAATATCCAACATCAAGTGACTGACATTTTGGACATACTTTTGGAGGTTCAAGGGAAAATCCGCAGTAATGACACCTGAGTCTTTTTTCTGCTTTATGATAAGTCATACTTACAGAACAGTTTTTGCATTTCATTTCATAGCCGCAGCTGTTACAGCGGAAAAAATGGGTAAAACCTCTTCTGTTCAAAAAAAGAATGGTCTGTCTCTTTTCCTGCAAAGTATGCCTTATTTCATTTTCAAGTTCTTTTGAAAGACAGGAACCGCTTTTTGAATGACTGCTTAAATCTATTGTTTTAATCAGTGGCATCGCTCCACCAGCAAGTCTTTTCGTAAGGGTATGAACTTGTATTGTTTTCTTTTCAATTGATGCCCATGCTTCTACTGAAGGGGTTGCCGAACCCATAACCAGAGGAATCTTTAAGGTAGAGGCTCTTTTCATTGCTACTTGTCTTGCATGGTAACGAGGTGCATTTCCTGCTTTATAGGAAGAATCATGTTCTTCATCAATGATAATCAGTCCTAAATCTGGAACAGGAGCAAATATCGCGCTTCTTGCACCAATAACAATTCTTGCTTCCTTATTTAATATTCTGTGCCACTGCTTTAGTTTCTGGCTTGGAGTAAGCTGGGAATGTAAAACTGCAACGGTATTGCCAAAACGATGGGTTACAGCTTCCTGAACCTGTGGTGTTAATCCGATTTCCGGCACAAGATAAATAATTCCTTTCCCCTGATTAAGAACTTTGTTTGCTGCTGTAAGAAAAACTTCTGTTTTTCCACTTCCGGTCATTCCATACAGATAGTGAAAGTATCCCTGACTCACATCGAGAATACCCTCTGATGCAGCCTTTTGTTCGTCGCTTAACTCTTTTTCTTTTTCTGCAATAAAGTCATCATCTGAAGAAAAAACTGAATATTCACTTTCCCTTTTACCAAAGTTCATCATTGTGAAAACAGTTTCTCCGATGTTTGAGAGATAATAATCAGTCATCCATTTTGCAAGATCATATAATTCGTGAGTCAGAAGGGCTTCCTGGTCAAGGAATCTTTTGGCAGGACGAATCTTATCTTCACTGACTGCACAACTTTCCGGAAGACTTTCATAGCACCCGGTTATAAATCCTGTAAGATTTCTGTTTCCAAATCGGACTTCAACGCGGCGGCCAAAATAATCTTCACCGTCAGAAACTGTAATCTGACTGTCAGAGTCTTCCGGTATTCTATAGGTGAATGCCTGATTCAGGGGCACATTTAATACAACATCAATATATTTTGTCATATCTTCAGTCTGTTTTATTATTTCATGTAATCTGGAGCAAGACTTTTTAAATGACCTGCAAAAAATTTTAAATCGCTCCATGCCAGTCTTTTAAGGGACTCATCCCGAAGCAGAGCACTGGGGTGGTAGGTTGCAACGACAGGAATTCCATTGTAGTCAAGGAGTTTTCCCCTGACTGCATTAATTCCGTTATCTGTCTGAAGAAGATTCTGAATGGCAGTACGTCCAAGAGCAAGAATCATCTTAGGCTTAAGAATACGGATTTGAGTTTGAAGAAATACAGAACATGCTCCTGCTTCATCCGGCATTGGAGTTCTGTTCATAGGAGGCCTGCATTTTACGATATTTGCTATATAACAGTTTTTATTTCTGTCAAGGTAAATGGCATTAAGCATTTTATCAAGAAGCTGACCTGCTTTACCTACAAAAGGTCGTCCTGTTTTATCTTCTTCTTCACCAGGTCCTTCTCCAATTACAAGAACCAGAGGGGTTGAGACTCCTTCCCCTGGAACAACATTCAGCCTGTGCTGTGAAAGGACGCAGTTGTGACATTTTTCAATTCTCTGTTTTAAGGTATCCAGAGTAAGAGGTTTTGGACTTACAAAGGATCCTTGTTCTTCCTGAGAAAGGGGGTCTATGTTTTTTATTTCAACAGATGAAGGTTCTTTAACTGGAACAATCCTTTCTTCCTGAATTACATCATCCTGAAACTGCACATTTTCCTGAAAATCTGGAGAAGAATAGCCCAAATTCCAGTCTGAAAATGTCTTTAAAAGTGTAAAAATTTTTTCTTTTTCCAATGCTGTCATATGGGATTCCTTTTTTCAAATTGTAAGACTAGTTTAAATCTTTATTGCTGTTAGTGCGTAAAAGACTCTGATAAAGCTGTTCCAGTTTTTCTGTTCTTGCTTCAATAGACCAAACTATAGCACATTATTCCATCTATGATAAGTTCCTTCACTTGTTAATTCCTTAATAAAACTGTAAATTAAGTATGTTTTATTTATGCTTATTTTATTTACAGGATTTTTTATGGAATATACAAAGACAAAAGAAACTGATTCTAAATTTACAGAACATTACCTTGGAAAAATTGGAGAATTAACCCTTAAGGGATCAAATTTAAAAACTTTTGAAAAGCAGCTGGTGGCAAATCTTAGAAATGTCCTGGAAACTGTGGATGCACATGTTGCACTTAAGGCAGGACGTTTATATGTTCACGCAACAAAGGAATCCTGCCCGGGAGTAGAATATGCACTTGACCATCTTTTAGGAATTACTGGATGGGCAAAGGTTATTGAAGTTGAAAAATCTGTTGAGGCAATTACTGATAAAGTTACTGAATTGTGTAAAGAAGCACGGGACAATGGAGCAAAAACTTTCAAAATTGATGCCCGCCGTGAAGATAAAGAGTTCCCTCTTGATTCCTATGGAATTGCCCGCCAGTGTTCAGCTCCGGCATATGATTCTGGAATTCTTTCCGTGGATGTTCATAATCCTGACTTAACAATTTATGTTGAAGTAAGAAATGAAGTATTTGTATACACTGATCATAAAAAGACCCATCGCGGCCTGCCTGTTGGTGTAAGTGGTAAAGGTCTGCTTCTTTTAAGCGGAGGACTTGATTCTCCTGTAGCCGGATACAAAATGCTCGGCAGGGGAATGAAGATAGAATGTGCCTATTTCCATTCATATCCCTATACATCAGAAGAAGCTCAGAAAAAGGTTGAAGATCTGGCAAAAGTTTTAAGTGATTACGGTCTTGATACCCATTTGAATATAATTCCATTTACACAAGTTCAGATGGAAATTAAAAAGAAATCTCCTGAAGCTTTTACAACCCTTATGTTGAGAGTTTGTATGATGAAGGCCTGCAATCTTCTTGCAGAAAGAATTAATGCAGATTGTCTTATTACAGGAGAAAGTTTAGGCCAGGTTGCAAGTCAGACAATCCAGAATATGACTGTAACGGAGCATTTTGCAGATAAACCTCTTCTTCGTCCTCTTATTGGTACTGACAAGGAAGATATTGTCCGCTGTGCAGAAAAAATCGGTTCTTACGGAATTTCAATTCTTCCTTATGAAGACTGTTGTGTTCTTTTTTCACCAAGACATCCTGTTCTAAAAGCTCAGATAGATGAAGCTGTTCAGATTTATGAAAATCTTGGTGTAGATGATTTGATAAAGAAGGCCTTTGAAGAAAGAAAAATCATCCGTTTTACTGCCCGTGATAATCTTGCTGAAAAGTTTGCAACAAAAGCTTACACAAAAGAATCTGGTCTTTGTCTGGAAGACAGAAATTCTTCTCAGCAATAAAACCTTTATATGCCCTTCATTTTTTCCGATAAGTGAAGGGTGAAGTTAAAGCTTTTTTCTAAAAACAAACAAATATTAATTTTCTCTGCTTTTATCCTTGTTTCCTCCTTTATTTTTGGACAGAATGTGTCGCAGGAATTGGCTGCAGGGGATTATTCTGCGTCTGTTGTTGATGAAACAATTCCCCTTATGCTTGAAGGAATCTGGGAAAATTCTAACAGATACGTGATTTTCGATTCATCTTATGTTGTAAAGAATAATGGCAGACGCATTCCTGAAATTGCATTAAAAAATTTCTATCAGTGGTACATAGATAGAACTGCAGAAAGTGATGCTTATTCAATCACTCATCCAAGACCTTTAAATGATTCAACCTCTAAAACTGCACAACAGCTGGAAATTCATTTTGAACCATTAACTTATGAATTGTACACTTCAGCATATAATATGCCCGTAACTTTTTCCAATGGAACTACATTTGAAGCTGACCAGGAAATTAGCGGTGCATGGGATATGCAGGTAAAATATCCTCATGATAAAACTATATATCATATACCCCTGGCTGTAATTGGAAATAAACTGTATTTAAAATTTAAGCTTAGGGGAATAGATGAAAACACACAGGCTTATCCTGAGACAATGAATGGATTCTGGAGGGATGAGGGAAATGCCAGTGGAATTCTTGTTTGTCCTCCCGTTATAAATGATGAACTCCTCAGTTATTACGTAACCGATGAAGGCTGTTACCACATACGCTACTGGGAAACAGACATGGAATATCAGGCAGATGGAATCGCATTTTTTAATGACGGAGAAAAAAGCTTTTCAGTTCCAAAACATTTAATTGCAGGAGACAGAAATTTTACTTGTGTTTTAGGAAGAAGAACGAAAATCAGGAATATTACTAAGACTTCAAAAATTCCTGATGAATATACAACAAATTCTGTACTGGTAAAACGTACTGTTAGAAAAAGTGACGGCTCATATTCTGTAGAAACTCAGAAAACTTCAACAATCTGTGTTTTTGGAGAGCCTTATCTTGTTTTAACTGATGGCAGTAGAACTTTTGAAGAAATTCTTGCCCTTGCTGCAGAAAGAAAAAGACCTCCAAAAAGACCTCTTTTCCCGGTAAGCGGAGGGCCTATTGATTTTGATTTCAGCATAAAATCTGATCCACCGGAAAGTTACGACAGACGTCTTTTGGATTTAGGCAAATAAACCGAAAAAAAACAAAAGCCTGCTTCGTTAAAGCTTTGGAACTCTTGGTTTAGCAAGATTTTTTAACATATTTTGCAAAAGTTCATGGCTTTTTTCTGCATCAACTTCTTTGGAAGGTTCATGGTATTGAACAAGCTGCTTCGGTATTTCATCCAGAAAGCGGCTCGGTTCACATTCAATATTGGAATTCATCCTTCTTCTGTGCTGGCAGGAAGAAATAAGAAGTCTGTCCTGGGCCCGTGTTACTGCAACGTAAAAGAGTCTGCGTTCTTCTTCAACAGCAGCGTCACCTCCTTCTTCTACAGCCCTCATGTGAGGCATAAGCCCTTCTTCTGCACCTGCAATAAAGACTACCGGGAATTCAAGTCCCTTGCTTGCATGAACCGTCATCAAATTGACTTTACCCTTGTCCTGTTCATCATCCAGATCATCCCTGGAGAGCAGGGTAATTCTGTTTAAATATGCATAAAGACTTGTATCATCATACTGAGGATTATTTTCCCACTGTTCCATTGAGCGGATAAGGCTTTCAATATTCTGGTACTTAAACCGGGCAGCCTTTTCACTTTTAGGATTTTCACAAATGAGGTAATCAAAGTAGTTTATTTCATCAACCATTGACTGAACCTTTTTACTCAAGCCTTTACCGCTGAGCATTGATTTGCATCCTTCAATGATACTAACAAATGCTGACAAGTCAAAACGTGTATTCTGGCTTACAGGGCATGCTTCTTCCGGACATGTTGTAATCGCTTCAATTGCATCCCAGAGGGAACAGTTCATGTCTTTTGCAACTGTATTGATTGCTTCAATTGTAGTTCTTCCAATTCCTCTTCTCGGAGTATTAATAATTCTTAAAAGGTTTATGTCATCATCATGATTTGAAATAACTCTGAGGTAAGAAATAATGTCCTTGATTTCTTTTCTTTCAAAGAAGCTTGTACCGCCGCTCATAACATAAGGAATATTTGCTTCAAGAAATGCTTCTTCAATAGGGCGGCTCTGAGTATTTGCCCGCATCAGTACGCCGAAATCATCGTACTTACGTTTTTCTTCCATGGCAATTCCCTGAATGCTTTCAGCAATAAAATCTGCTTCTGCCGCTTCATTTTCCGGCATATAGATTTCAATCGGCTTTCCGCTTCCATTTCCAGACCAGAGTTCCTTGTCTTTGCGGTTTGTATTGTGGGCAATAACTCCATTTGCTGCAGCAAGAATTGTTTCCGTAGATCTGTAGTTCTGTTCAAGACGGATTTCCTGCATGCCCTTAAAATCTTTTTCAAAGTTAAGAATGTTCTGATAATCTGCACCACGCCAGCTGTATATGCTCTGGTCATCATCACCAACAACTGCAATATTTTTGTCTGCCAGAAGATGCATGAACTCGTACTGCTGATGACTTGTATCCTGAAATTCATCAACCATGATGTACTTGTAACGGTCTCTGTATCTTTTTAGAATTTCCGGATTTTCCCTGAAGAGTTTTATTGGGAGAACAATTAAATCATCAAAATCCACTGCGTTATATAATTTAAGGCCTGACTGGTAGTTTTCGTATAAATCCCTGTACATGTCTGTATCAGTCTGCCAGCTTTTCCGGCCTGTTTTAATGTCACTGATAAGGGCTCCAATCTTATAAAGATCCATGGCGTCCTGGGAGTAGTGGAGCTCCCTTCCGGTTTCTTTTATGAGGGATTTTCTGTCTGTTTCATCATAGATTGAAAAATTCGGCCTCCATCCCAGGGCTTCAATTTCCTGTCTTAAAATGCGAACTCCAAAAGCATGAAAAGTGCTGATTGTAAGATTCTGAAGTTTTTTCCCTGTTAAATCTTTTACTCTTTCTTCCATTTCCTTTGCGGCTTTGTTTGTAAAAGTCAGGGCCAGAATCTGGCTTTGAGGAATGCCTTTTTCCAGCATGTTTGCAATTCTATATGTAATAACCCTTGTTTTTCCGGAACCTGCTCCTGCAATTATCAGAATTGGTCCTTCCAGGGTAGTTACAGCCCTGTACTGTTCCGGGTTTAATTTATCTTTAAGACTTTCTTCCAGCATAGGGACTGATTCTAAATTCAATAAATTAAAATGTAAAGGTCTTGGAAACGTTCCCAATCTTGAATTTTCCGTCATATATGGTAAAATAGTTTGATTTTTAAAATCAGGTAGAATAATACAAATTTTCGGGAGCAAATATGAAACATTCAGTTGCCGCTTTCTTAAGCAGACATAATTTTCCAGTTCACACAGACATTAATACTGTTGTTGAAGCAATGCTTTATGACATGGATCAGGGGCTTTCAGGTCGTCCTGCAGATGAGGATATGATTCGTACTTATATGAATCCTCCTGAGAAATCAGCAGCAGGAAAATCTGTTATCACAATTGATGCCGGTGGTACAAATTTCCGTTCGTGTCTTGTTACATTTGACGAATTTGGAAAACCTTCAATCGACTTTATGGAAAAAACAAAGATGCCGGGAGTTGATAAAGAACTTTCAAAGAAGGAATTTTTTGATAAGTTTGCAGAGAATCTGGAGCATCTTAAGGATAAAGCTGAAAATATAGGTTTCTGTTTCTCTTATCCAATGACAATTACTGAAGATGGCGACGGAATCCTTCTTGGTTTTACAAAGGAAGTAAAGGCTCCTGAAGTTGTAGGCTGTCATATTGGTAAAGAACTTTCAAGAGCTCTTGCAGAACATGGCTGGAAGAAAAATGTTAAGGTAACACTTCTTAATGATACTGTTGCTGCTTTACTTGCCGGTGCCGCTGCTCCGGATGAAGGCAAAAAGTATTCTTCATATATCGGCTTTATTCTGGGAACAGGTATGAATGGTGCCTACATTCAGAGCGAAGATCCTGCATACAAGAACCTTAAAAAGCAGATTATTGTTTGTGAAAACGGTAAGTTTGGAAAAGTTATCCGTTCTGATTTTGACATTGCATTTGATAAAAAGAGCGTAAACCCGGGAACTGCAGTCATTGAAAAGGAATGTTCAGGTGCATATCTTGGACCTGTTGCTTATGAAATCATTACAAGTGCTGCAAAAGAGGGACTTTTCTCTGAGAAGTTTGCAAATTCCCTCCTGGAACTTGATGGAATGACACTTATTGAATTAGACAGATTCCTTCATGCCCCATACAGTACAAACAGCATTCTTGGAGCAAAGGCAAAGGACTCTGCTGATGAAAATGATTACGAAACTCTCTTCCAGCTTCTGGATGCTCTTGTAGAAAGAACAGCCCGCCTTGCAGCTGCAATTCTTTCCGCTCTTGTAATTAAAAGCGGTAAAGGTGTTAATGCTTCTGAACCTGTATGTCTTCTCTGTGATGGAACTACTTTCTACAAAACATATAAAGTTTTTGGCCGAATTGAAGGTTACCTGGAAGAAACTCTTGTTAAACAGCGTAATCTCTATTACGAAATCGTAAGCCGTGATAATGACATCACTTTAGGTGCTGCCATTGCAGGTTTGATTGAAAAATAAGATTCTTTATATATCCCTGTACAACTAAAGTCTCTTAGTTGTACACTCGATATATAGGATAAGAGGAAAAAAATGGCTCGTCGCACAAGAGTAATTGGAAAATCACTTCTTTTATTGCTTCTCATAATTATTTTGATTCTGGCAGGACTACTATGGTTCGACTATCTTGGTGTAATCCAGGCAAAGTCACTTTTTAAGCCGGTTTATAAGATTCTTAAACTGGAAAGACAGACCTCAGTTTCAGCTTCGTCTCCGGAAGATTTGTCCCTTGCAGATCTTGATAATGACCGATGGGCCAAAAGACTTTTAGCTCTGGACATACGCTCTCAGGAACTTGATAAAAGAGAGTCTCAGATTGCGGAAAATGAGGAAAATAATGCTCAGATTGCCCAGCAGCTGGAAGATTTAGAAAAAAGTTTAGATGAAAGAGAAAAAACATTTAACAATGAAGTTCAAAAATACGATGATATAAACAGGAACATCGAAGATATTGTGGCGAACCTTGAAGGTATGCAGCCAAAAAAGGCTGTGGATATCCTTGTAGGTATGGATGATCAGTTGATTATTGATGTATTCCGTAAGGCTGATGAAATTCACACAGCTTTAGGAACTTCTTCAACTGTAGCCTACTGGCTTTCGCTTATGCCGCCTGAAAGGGCAGCTGAAATCAACCGTAAAATGGTCAACAAGCCATTTACCCTTGAAGAGGATTAATCCGGCTTAAAGTATTAGGGCAATATCTGGTTTTCTAAAAAAAATGGAGGTATTGCTCGTGATAACACCAGCAGCGGATTTTGTTGCAAACAAAGTAAACTTACCCAATTCGCAAGACGTTAAAACTCCACAGACTCAGATTATTCCGGAAAAGAATGGTCAAAACTCTTTTAAGGATATTTTATCTAAAATTTCCAGGGAAAAATCTGTAAAAGACGATGTTGATTCATCACCAAAAACAAATTCTTCAAAAAAATCTGAGGAAGCAAAATCTAAGGATGAAAAAAAATCTGTAAAAGCAGATGAAACTTCCCGGATTAACAACAAGGATGTTAAGTCAAAGACTGATGAAATGGATGAAACTGCAGCAGCTGAAAACTATGCAGTTAACAATTATATTCAGTCTTTCGAAGAAAAGGTTGATGTTGATTCTGTAGCAGAAGAATCTCTTAAATCTGCAGATAAAACTGAATTGTCAGTTAATGCAGCAGCAGAAGAGGCTCTTTTTTCTCAGAATCCTTCAGTATTTGATCAGGAAGAAAAAAGTACTGGAGACAATCTTGATCTTGAAAATGTGGAACTTGCTTCTATTGTTGAGAATGTAATTTCTGAAGAACATGAAGAAATTTCAGAAAAACCTGAGATTTCACAGACATTTAATTCAAGCGCAAAAAAAGTCGATTCAAAATCAGATTCTAAGATTCAGAAAATATTTGATGAAAATATTGATTTTAATTCTGAAGAAAATATGTCAGAAAAACTGAATCTTTCAGAAGATATTCCTGTTCAGCAGGCCAATGAAGCTATTCAAATTGTTGATCAGAGAAGTGAAATTCCTGAAGAGAAACTTGAACTTGAATCTACAAAAAATATTAAAGCTGAAATTGTACAGATAAGGGACAATCAGATTGATGTAACTTATACTTTGCAGAATCAAAGTGCACAAAATATTTTAGCTTCAAATGATCAAACTGCACAGGCGAGTGGTTCAACATTCCAGCAGATGCTTACACAGCAGATTGGAAGTAATGTACCAGATTTTGTAAAGGCCGGAACAATTATTCTTAAAGATAACAATCAGGGAACAATCAACTTAAATTTGAAACCTGAAAGTTTAGGAAATGTTAAGATTAATTTGCAATTATCCGATAAGTCAATTACCGGCGTAATTACTGTATCAAGTAAAGAGGCCATGGAAGCTTTCAAGCAGAACCTTGACAGCTTTAAGCAGTCCTTCCAGCAGCAGGGATTTGAAAATGCAAACATTACTTTAGCAATGAATGATAATGCATCATCAAATAATTTTGCTCAGGGACATGGACAGCAGTCAGCAAATGAGTTTTTTTCAAGAAAAGTTTATTCAGATTATTCCAGCTCTTCTGAAAGCTTTTCTCTTGAAGAAGACCTTGCTCAGCATTACACAAAGGACAGTGACTACTATATTAATGTAGTTGCTTAGTCAGAGAAGGAGTTCATATTTATGGAAATGGATTCAACAGGATTTAATCCAACAATCAGTGCGGAAGACCAGGCAAAACTTAATATGCAGGTCGATGCATACAACAAAACGCTGGTCGTTGAAGGACGCAAGACTCAGCAGTCGTTGGGCAAGGATGATTTTTTAAAGCTTTTAATTGCACAGCTGTCGAACCAGGATCCAACATCTCCAATGGAGAATACAGAGTTCATTGCACAGATGGCTCAATTCTCATCTTTGGAACAGATGACAAATATGAATGCCGAGTTCAGCAAGTTGAATACTACACTTACTTCAAACTCTGCAATGGGTACTTTGGGTAAGACAGTTGACCTTGATTTGAACGGAGTGACAACTACTGGTGTTGTTACTGCCATTACAGGTGGAGCAAGTCCACAGGTTCAGGTAAATGGTATGCTTTTCGATATGAACCGCATTTCAACTGTTTACGATAATTAATTTTACAAAAGAATGAGGGTAGCTATATGATGAGATCTTTATATGCTGGTGTAAGCGGTTTGCAGAATCACCAGACAAGAATGGATGTTATTGGAAACAACATTTCAAACGTAAATACATACGGTTTTAAAAAAGGTCGTGTAGACTTCCAGGACATGATCAGTCAGCAGATTGCAGGTTCTGCACGTCCTACAGATGAAGTAGGTGGTGTAAACCCTAAGGAAGTTGGATTAGGAATGAGCGTTGCTTCAATTGATACCATATTTACTCAGGGAAACCTTCAGTCAACTGGTGTTGCAACTGATATTGCAATTCAGGGTAATGGTTTCTTTGTACTTAAAAAGGGTGATGAAACATTCTATACCCGCGCCGGTGTATTTGGAATTGATTCTGAAGGAACACTTGTAAATCCTGGCAATGGACTTCGTGTACAGGGATGGATGGCACAGGATTATAATGGTGAACAGGTTATTCAGACATCAGCTACACCTACAGATCTGGTTATTCCAGTAGGTCAGAAAGATCCTCCAAAAGCTACAGAACTTGTACACTACCTTTGTAACTTGAACAAGAACACTCCTGAAATTCCTGATGATCCAACTCCTCAGCAGATTCAGGAAGGTACACACATGACATCTGTTAAGATTTATGACAGCTACGGAAATACTCATATTCTTCAGATGAATTTTAGAAAAGTTCCTGGTCAGCCAAATACATGGCAGGCTACTGTAAATGTTGATAATGAAAACGGAATTGATTCTGAAACCAGAGTAGGCTATAACACAACTGATGGTGTAGGTAATACATATACACTTCAGTTCAATAATATGGGACGCCTGATTTCAATTACTGACAGTGCAGGAAATACATCTGGTGAAGCAGGGGATATTATTATGCAGGTTTCTTACAATGTTCCTGATTCAAATCCTGATGCTAACGGAAATCCATATCGTCAGACTTTTAACTTAAACCTGGGAACTATTGGTTCTATGGACAATACAATTACTCAGGCTGCATCGAAATCAACAACAAAGGCTAACTATCAGGATGGATATGCCCTTGGTTATCTTGATAACTTCCATATTGATCAGTCTGGTGTAATCACAGGTGTTTATTCAAACGGTTCTACAAGAACAATTGGTCAGATTGCAATGGCTTCATTTACAAACCAGGGCGGTCTTGAAAAGAAGGGTGACAATACATATATAGAATCAACAAACTCTGGAATGGCAAACATTGGTGAATCAAATACACAGGGTAAGGGTTCAATGCTGGCTGGTACACTTGAAATGTCTAACGTTGACTTAAGTGAACAGCTTACAGATATGATTGTTACTCAGCGTGGATTTGAATCAAACGCAAAAACTATTCAAACCTCAGATTCAATGCTTGAAACTATCATCAACCTTAAGCGTTAATCTGTAGCTATATAAAAAAAGCTATTCAACTTATCCGGTTCCAGGCTCATCACTGAAACCGGATTTTTTTTATTTTTCAAAAAGTTTTGAGATTTGTTTTTTATAGAGTCTGGAAATATTGTGACGCATTAATTCGTGTTTAGCATTAATTTCCTGCCCAAGTTCAAATTTTTTCTGCAGAAGAATAAAATTAAACACTCTTTCACAGGTCCTGAATCCTGTTTTTGCATTTACCAAAGTATCTATTTCTGTTCGGATAAGATTTTGAATTTCATTAGTTTCCAGAAGGGCTTCGTAGTTATCAAAAACAATTCCGTTTTCTTCAGCATAAGAAAGAATATTTGCATCATCTGGAACTATAAGGGCCGCAACATATTTTTTATCCTGACCAAGAACAACTGATCTTTCAATATAACTGCTTGAATTAAGAGCTTTTTCAATAACTGCAGGTTCAATGTTTTCTCCTCCCAGAAGAACGATTGTGTCTTTTGCGCGGCCTACAATCTTTAATTCCTTATCATATGAAATCATTCCTAAATCGCCGGTGTTGAGCCAGCCGTCTTTGTCAATAATTTCATTTGTTAAGTCATCTCTTTTGTAATAGCCTTTCATAATCTGCCGGCCCCTGACTAAAATCAAACCTTTTTTGCCAGCTTTAAGAGGCTTGTCACTGGCTATTTGTCCATCTTTTTCCGCAACAATTTTTACATCAAAATCAGGAAATATGACTCCAACATTATTGATTCTTGGCCTTTTAGAATTCTTTACTGAGATTACCGGAGCTGTTTCTGTCATTCCATATCCTTCAAGAAGTTTAAAATTAATTGCATTGAAGAATCTTTCAGTTTCTGGCTGAAGGGCTCCACCTCCTGAAATTGCGGCCCTGAATTTTCCTCCGAACTTTGCCCTGATTTTCGAATAAACAAGTTTATCTGCGGCAAAATACCCTGGCCATAAAAGACAGAATGGTATAATTCCAATCAAAGTGTCCAGAATGCGGGGAGACCATCTGTAACGGCAGCGCAATCCCTTAACAAGAATTTTCATGGAGTAGAAAAGTTTACCGTAAGCTATTGAATATTTGAAAAAAGCTTTTGTAAAAGATGGAAGCTTATTTATTTCCCGGTAAAGGCCCTGTGCTACAGCTTCCCAGAGGCGGGGAACTGCATTCATCCATTGTGGCTGAATCATCTGCATGTCAGACAGCATTACTGAAGCAATTGGTTTAGAGTAGGCGAATCCACCTTCCAGAGCAATAACCATATAACAGAATGCCCTTTCAAAAGAATGCCAGATAGGCAGAACAGAAAGCCATAAATCTCCCGACTGCATTAAGCCTAATGCGGAATGTGCTGATTCACACTGGGCAATCATATTATCATGAGTGAGCTGAACTCCTTTCGGCGTACCTGTAGTTCCCGATGTAAAAATTATTGTTGCAAGATCATCTTTTGAAATAGAGTCCATATTCTTTTCTATTTCCATCCAGTCTTCTTTTGTAATCTGGGAACCTTCAGATTCAAGGGTAGAAAAATAAATGACACTGATCCCTTTTTCCTTTGCATCCGAAAGCGTTTTTTCATCTGCATGATTAAAAAGAATTGCAGTTTTCAAACAGGGAACTTCTTCAATTTTTTCCAGAACTTTGTTTAACTGTCTTGCATCTTCAAAAAAAGAAAATTTACAGTCTGCATAATTCAGAATAAACCTCATTTCAATTCCCATGGAATCACAGCCTCTTGGAACATCACAGGCTCCCAGAGAAAGAATGGCATAATCTGAAATAAGCCATTCCCTGCGGTTATCACTCATCATGCCGATGTGGTCACCTTTTTTAACACCAAGTTTTTTAAGGGCCCAGGCAACTTCAATTATATGCTGATAGACTTGAGAATAACTGTATCGAACAAAAATACCGCTTTTATTTTTAACAGCCTGTAAAGTGTGGTTAGGGATTTTTTTTACTTTATTTCTTAATAATACTGGAATATTTTCTCCCAGTCCTTTCTGGAGTTTTGAATTGTCCATTTTTATTTCCTGTTTTGTTAATTCTAATTAAAAGATAAGGTATTTTGACATATAGACGAAAAATGTCAATATGATAAAAATAATTTTTGATATATAAAAAAGAAAATGGGCAAAAAAAAAAGACTGTAACTAAAAGTTACAGTCTTGATGCCAGCGGTCAGAGTTGAACTGACGACATAAGGATTTTCAGTCCTCCGCTCTACCAACTGAGCTACACCGGCATGTCGTTGATGTTTAAGACTATATATTATTTACAAATTTGTGTCAACAGCAAAATTAAAAATTTCTAAATTTTTTTTTAATTTTTTTTAATGTGACCCATATTTCTGCTGAAACTCTTCTTTTGTAATGAATTCCGCAACAATTGATTTATCTTCCTGTTCATTAACAGCAATGATTTCATATTCTTTATAGTTTTTCACCAGCCATTCATCGTAAGCTGTCCAGTTTTCAAATTTTTCTGTCATGAATCCTCCCGTAAAAATCTGCTAATTATTAATTTTGTTAAAATAAAATATAGAACAAATATGGAATTAGGGCAAATATTATATGAAAGTCCGATTCTTAGAAAACTCTAATAATTGTTTTTTCAATTGTAATTTGAAATAATTTGAATTAAACTAAAAATTAGTATGAACCTTTAAATTATAAGGAGATAACTATGAACAATAAGAAAACTATTGCAGCCCTTCTTGCTGCTGCATCTCTTACATTTGGAACAACAGCTTTTGCTGATAGCGCTTTTGACGGAGAAGCTGTTTCTGAAGGCTTAAACAGTTTTGCAACTACAGTTAATACAGCTGTTCCTGACGCTGCAACAATGCAGAATGTGTGGTCAAACGCATTTATTGGAACAATTTACCCTGGATTGAAATTTGGATTTGGTGCATCTTTTGGTGGAACTTTGATTGATTTTTCCGGATTCAAAAGCGCTGCTGATGCTCTTACAGGCGGAATGGTTTCTGAAATGACTCCAACAATCGCAGGATATGAAATTCAGGGCTTCAAACTTCCAGATAAGTTCCTGCTTCCAACAGCATCTGTTGATTTGAGAATTGGAGGTCTTATCCTTCCATTTGATATTGGTATTTCAGGAATGGTTACAGCTCCATCCTTCAAGAATATTGACTATTCAGATCCTGCAACTCTGGCAGAAAGCATTTCAAATTCCTGGGAATGGAATCTGAGCAACTTCAATGGTTCTGTTTCTTACACAGCTATTGGACTTGATCTCCGCTACTGCCTGTACGAAGGAAGTCTTATTGTTCCAAAGATTTCCCTTGGAGGCGGCTACTACTACATTAATGGATCTTTTGCTGTTAACAGAAATGAAGCAGGTGAATACGAGGGTGTTAAATACAATTCAGAAGCTGCGCTGGGACTTTCTTACAATACAAATGTTTACTTTGCTAATCTTCAGCTTTCAAAGAACTTTGGTATTGTAGAAGTTTTCCTTGGCGGAAGAGCTCTGTATGCACGTTCAGCATCAGACTGGTCATGGAAATATGAAGTAACCAGTGAAGACGGCAGCACAACTTACAGTACAGATTCTGATTCTGGTTCTGTTACAAAGGGTGAAGGTAAAATCTATACTACAAATGAAGATGGAACAGTTACAGTTGATGTAAATGCAATTCAGCCTCAGCTTTATCTTGGTCTGGGCGGAAACTTCGGTATTTTCTCTGTTTCTTTCAATGTTTGTGCTGACCTTGGAACAATTCAGGCTGCAGCTGCAGCAAATGATGCTTCTCAGTTTATCTGGTCTGGCGGACTTAATGTTCACGTAACACTGTAATTTAAATCATTTATTGTAATGGACCTGATTGAAGTTTGTAACTTCTTTCAGGTCTTTTGTTTTTTAAATATAGCCTTAAGAACCAATTGAAGGTTTGCCATAAGTGTAATTTAGGAGTATTATTATTTACAGAGGAAAATATGAAAAACAAAATCAAAAGTACAATTTTTGCCATTGCATTTTTTTCAATTTTAACAGGTCAGATTTTTGCTCTTCCTGAATATAAGACTTCGTATTTGAAGGAGAGGGTAAAGGCCTGCTATATCACAAATAACAAAATTCTTGGAAGTGTTAAACAGTTCTTCCCGTATATTGGTTATCTTGTTTCTCCTGAAACTTCCACAGTTTTCTTTACAGAAGACAGGGAAACTGGAGATTTTTATTCCTTAAGCAGCAAACGCCTCTATCAGTTTGATGGAACTTATCTCCGCTATATTGGAGATCAGAAGGATTTTCTTGAAAAGTTTAATAACAAAGAGAAATTCTATATGGATATAAATGCTGAATTTTATTCAAGCTCACTTTCTTTTGAGGGAAAGGAGAAGGATATTAATTATTACAGCGCAAAAATTACATCTAATCTTGTAGGCGGCTGGAAAGTAATTTTAGGACTGGACAGCAATAATAAGATTGTATCTATTAAAGAAGAGGCTGAAGGATTTACTTTTAAGCCTTATTCAAATTATGCCATATTTAAGGATTGTCCGGAATTTGTCCTTTTTGAAAGTACATCAAAAGAAGTTTACAAATGGGTAGTTGATTATTATTCTGATGACAGCAATGTTTCAGTAAAGCAATATTATGACAATCTGACAAAAAATAACTGGAAGGATTTATATTTTAAGAAGGAAACTTCTGATTATCTTGAGAAATTTACCTGGTAAAAGAATATAAATCCTGTAAAATCAATAAACTCTTATGTTTTTTTGAATTATTTTTTACAGATTCCCCTGATTTCTTCGTCTTGTTAAACTTGCTATGGTGGTTTATAATTGAATTTATGAATTGGCTTATTATCGCAAACTCTCAGGATGATGAAAATCTTATCCAGTTAAGAAATTTCTTAGAAAATAAACATGGAGTCATTCCTTACGAAATAATTGTAGGAAACGGTTTACCAAAGGATGAGCTTTTTGAAGCATCAAGACATGTGTCTCAGGCAACTCACTGTCTTGTTACAGATTCTTCCAAAATGGAAAATATTGATGATTATGTTTTTTTGATGGGGGCATTGTGTGGTAATAACGTTAAAACATACATCTATCAGAGTAAGGCTCATGATGATAAATTTGAGGTGCTGACTAAGGCTGGTCTTTCACATTCAAATATTTATAATAATTTAAGTGAACTGCAGAGAAATCTTGAAGCTGATTATCAGTCTTTTGAAAGGGCAGATAATCAGAAACAGGCTTTAGTCCAGCTTTTCACTTTAGGCATTCCATTTACAAGTGACTGTTATGCAACCTACATTGCTAAAGATGATACTGATATTTGTAAATTATTTGCAGATGCCGGTATGCTTTGTAATGCCCGCACTTCAGAAGGTACGCCTCTCATTTCAATTGCCACAAGAAATGATTGTGCTGATAAAGTTGCCTGGCTGTATGAACAGGGAGCTGATATAAATGCAATTTCCACAGATCGTGGTTATTCCCCTGTAATGGATGCTGTATGGAGAAAAAACTTAAAAATAACCGAATACCTTATATCAAAAGGGGCTGATTTGAACTTTATCAGTTCAGATGGACAGCCTATAATGGTACTGGCAGTCGGAAACGGAGATGCTAAAATCGTCGAACTGCTCCTGAATCATGGGGCAGATCCTGACCTTAAGGACAGTATGGGAATGAGCGCAAGAACTTACGCCAGTCTTTTTAAACGTCCTGATTTAGTTGAGTTAATCAATAAATACCCACCGAAGGATAACTGATTATGTCTGAAACAAAAACTTTTAAAATTGTATTTGCCGGGGGCGGAACAGGTGGTCATATCTATCCTGGAATCGCTGTTGCTGATGAAGTTAAGACAATATTTAAAGAAAACAATGTTCCTGTAAAAATTTACTGGATTGGTTCTGACCGTGGAATGGACAAAAATCTTGTTGAAAAGAACCTGACTTCTCAGGGGGGAAGCATTGATGAATTTATTGGAATTCCATGTGGTAAATTAAGAAGATATTTCTCCTGGGAAAATTTTACAGATTTGTTTAGAATTGCTGCAGGATATTTTAAGGCAAAAAAGACCTTAAGAAAAATTCAGCCGGATCTGCTTTTTTCAAAGGGTGGTTTCGTATCTGTTCCTCCTTGTCGTGCTGCAAAAAAACTTCATATTCCATTTTATACTCATGAATGTGATTTTACTCCAGGTCTTGCAACAAGGCTCAACAGTAAAAATGCAGATGGAATTTTCGTTACCTATGAAGAAACTAAAAAATATTTTACTGATGATTTAAAGAAAAAATGTACTGTAACAGGAAATCCTGTACGTCCGGTCTTTTATGATAACAGTTCAAAAGAGGGAAAACTCTTCCTCAATATTGATTCAAAAAATAAAAAGCCTATCCTCCTTGTACTTGGGGGCAGTCTGGGTGCAAGACAGATTAATAATATGGTAATTGAAAATCTTGAATGGCTTAAGGAGAACTTTGTTGTAGTACATCAGACTGGAAAAGCTTTTGCTGATGAAAATGCACCAATCATGAATTCTTATGATGCTGATTATAAGCCTTATGCTTTTATCTACAACGAAATGCCATCTGTAATTCATGCTAGTGATGTTATTTTATCCAGAGCCGGTGCCAATTCAATTTGGGAAAGTTCTGTTGCTGGTAAACCTATGGTACTGGTACCTTTATGTGGTGCCGGAACAAGAGGTGATCAGGTTGATAATGCCCGTTACTTTGAAAAAAATCAGGCTGCATATGTTCTGGCAGGAGAGGATGCAAACAAGGAAAATCTTCGTGAAGCCCTGACAGAACTTCTGGACAAGAAAAAGCGCAAGGAATTTTCAAAAAATTCTGCAGCACTTTCTGAAGGTGTTAGACCTGCCCGTAAAATTGCAGAGATTCTTTTTAAGGTGGTTAAAGAATGACAGGCTCTACAGTATTGGATTTTATCTTTGGTGCAATTATTTTAATTTCTGCAATTGTTGCTGTAATAAAGGGGTTATTTAGAGAACTGTTTGAAAAAGGAGCTCCTATTGTTGCAATCTGGATTTCAATTCTTTTTTATAAAAGACTTACTGTAGTTTTTGAAAAATATATTGATAAGCATGTTCTTGCTGCAATTCTGGCATTTCTTGCAATATTTGTCGTGGTATTTTTAGTGCTTAAGATAATTCAGCTGAGTCTCCAAAAACTGTTTGATACGCCTCTTTTAAATCCACTGGATCATTTTTTAGGCTTCGTTTTTGGTATTATTGAAGGTTTAGCAATTGTAGGACTTATTCTCCTGGTAATCAGCGTACAGCCATGGTTTAATCTTTCAAAACTGCTTTCTGGTTCATTCTTCTATAAACTGTTGACTCCTTTTATTACCAGACCTCTGAATATTAATCAGTCTGGAACAAATGAACTTCAGGCTTTGCTTTTTTTCAAGGAAGTGATTTCTAATGTTTGATAATGTACTTTTTCAGAGTGCAAGTCATCTTCTTAAAGATGATATTCAGCATAACACCTTACCAGGCTCACTTTTATTTTCAGGACCTGTTTCTTCCGGAAAACTTACGGCAGCACTGGAGCTGGCAAGAATTCTGGGATGTCAGAAAAATGCTGAATGGACCTGTGACTGTCCGTCCTGTAAAAAAAATCGTGTACTTATAAATCAGAATGTTGTAATTACAGGTCCCAGCGACAGAATAACTGAAATTAAAGCCGCATCAGAAACATTTATGAATGCTGCATACAATAATACAAGTCATTTGAAGGCTGCCCGTATTTTGTTCATTCGTTCTGTGCGTAAACTCACAAGCCGCTTTAATCCTATGCTGTGGGAGGGTGATGATAAACTTTCTAAATTTTCACCGATTCTTCAGAGTATTGAAGAGAATCTTGAATTAATTAATCCTTCAAGAAATTCCTTACCTGAAGATGATGAATTGAACACTATTGTAGAAGATATATACACTTTCTGTCAGAAACTGGAAGATTCATATCTTTATGACCAGCTGCCCGTTTTACAGATAAGAAACTTTTCAAACTGGGCACGCCTGTCTTCCTCAAATGGTAAGAAAGTACTTATTATTGAAAATGCTGACAGAATGGCAGAAAGTGCGAGAAATGCACTTTTAAAAATTCTCGAAGAACCTCCTGAGGATACGGAATTTATTCTTACAACAACCAACCGTCTTGCAGTGCTGCCAACAATTTTAAGCCGGTTGAGAAACTATGCATTTTTCGAACGATCTGTTCAGCAGCAGCAGATTATTATAGACAGAGTTTTTCATTATATTCCAAAAGGTTCAAGGGGCTTACCTGAATCAATTGATAAACTTCTGCAGAATTATCTTCCTGTAAATCCTGATGCAATTCATTATCAGGCGCAGAATTTTATTAATGAAATAAGCAAGGGGGAAACACCAGACTGTAAAAGCATTAGTACAGCCTGTTCAAATTTTAATCCCAGGCTAATTTTTCGGGCTTTTCTAGAGGAAATTCTTAAGATACAGTCTCCTCTTACAAAAACTGCAAAAGGAGCAGAGGCTTCTTCAAAAATAATCAGGGCTCTTCAATATGCTTACAATAATGTAAATGTTTACAATCAGAATCCTGTAAATTCTCTTGAAGAACTTATTCGCAATCTTAAGCAGATAAATTATTTTGATTCCAGCATTTTGAAGGAATTAGTTAATGAATAATTTCGTAAAAAAAGCAAGTTCTAAACTTTCAAAACTTTCTGATGAACAACTTGAACAGTTACTTGAAACTGTAATGACTCAGAATAATATTTTTGATTCTGTAATGGAAAGTCTTTCCAGTGGAATAATTCTTCTTGATATGGAATGGAAGATTATTTCAATGAATAAGGCTGCAGAAAGAAATCTTCCTTTTATTTTATTACAGAGTGAACAAAAAAATGAACACTACCTCTGGGATTTAATTGATGACAAATATATTTCAAATTTTTTGTATAATGCCTGCAAAAATGATAAAACAAATATTTCAGACGAATTTAGTTTTACCCTTAATGAATCTGTTCATTTTGTAAATATTAAGATACTTCCTCTCGTTCAGAAAATTGAAGACACTGAAAAAGATTGTGTTAAAAAAATGATTTCAGGGTCTATAATTACCATTGAAGATATTACGGAAAAACGTCAGAAAGAAATTCTCTCTCACAGAATGGAAAGTCTCAGGTCTCTTACAAACCTTGCTGCCTCTGTTGCTCATGAAATAAAGAATCCTCTGGGAGCGATTAGTATTCATATTCAGCTTCTTCAAAAGGCAATCAAAAAGTCCAGGGAAGGTGATGGTCTTCTTCCCAAAGAAAAATTTCTCGAAGATTATATTTCCGTAGTTAATGAAGAAATCGAGAATCTAAATAAAATAGTTCTGGATTTTCTATTTGCAGTTCGTCCGATTCAGCCGGAATTTTCTCTTGTTGATGTTGATTCGGTTATTGAAAAGACTGTAAAGTTTTTTACTCCGGAATTTAATTCCAAAGATGTAGAAATTCAGTGTCAGTTGATGAATAATCAGACAAGACTTTTAATTGATGAAAATCTTTTCAGACAGGTTTTGATTAATATTGCACAAAATTCTCTTTTCGCAATTCAGGAGCGTTTTGGAACAGCTCAATCTGTTGATTTAGATAAAGCCTTTTGCTCTGAAAGTCAGTTACAAAATGATGAGAATCAAATTCGTTTTAATGAAGAAGAAAACAAACTTCCGGAATCTTTTAACAGTGATATAAATCACGGAACTCTCTTTTTTGAATCTTTCATAAAGAATGAAAAATATTATTTAACCATTACAGACAATGGTTGCGGCATGGATGAAAAAACTGCTGCAAGAATTTTTGAGCCATATTATACTACTAAAGCAAATGGAACCGGTCTTGGTATGACAATGGTTTATAAAATAATTAAAGAGTTTAATGGTGATATTGAGGTCCATTCAGTAAAAGGACACGGAACAAGTTTTTCAATTACTTTACCTGTTCCACAGCGGACAACCATGCTTCTTGAAGATAAAAAGGAGGAAGACAGGTGAAATTTACAATTCTCATAATAGATGATGAAAAAAATATACGGGAAGGTCTGGCCTCAAATTTTGAACTGGAAGATTATAATGTAAAAACTGCAGAAAATGGTGAGGAAGGATTAAAACTTCTTTCTAACGGAGATATAGACTGTGTAATAACAGATTTACGCATGCCTGGAATTTCCGGGGAAGAAGTTCTCCGTCGTGTTACAAGTGAAACCCCTGGAATCCCTGTAATTATTTTAACAGGGCATGGAAGTATAGATGCAGCTGTGGAAGCAATGAAAAACGGAGCATATAACTTCTTAACAAAACCATTAAATCTGGACCAGCTTAATATGATTGTTAAGAGGGCTCTTGAAAATCGGGAAGTTAAACTTCAGTCCCAGCAGTTAAAAAAAGAACTTGGTGATAAAAACGCTCTTGCAGAAATGATAGGCAATTCTCCTGCCATGCAAAAAGTTCAGCAGACAATAAGAAAAGTTGCTGACAGCAGGGCTACTGTTTTAATTACCGGTGAAAGTGGAGTTGGTAAAGAATTAGTTGCAAATGCCATACACAAACTTTCCTCAAGAAAGGATAATTCTTTTATAAAAGTTCACTGCGCTGCATTAAGTGAAACTCTGCTGGAAAGTGAACTTTTCGGACATGAAAAAGGTTCCTTTACCGGAGCAGAAAAAATGCAGAAAGGACGTTTTGAACTTGCCCATACAGGTTCCATTTTTCTGGATGAAATAGGTGAAATTAATCAGAATGTTCAAATAAAAATTCTTCGGGTTTTACAGGAAAGAAAATTTGAAAGAGTAGGGGGCGAACAGACAATTGATGTTGACGTCCGTGTAATTTGTGCTACTAACAGGAATCTTGAAGAAGAAGTGAAAGCCGGCCACTTCAGGGAAGATTTATATTACCGCCTGAACGTTATTCACATTCATGTTCCTCCTTTAAGAGAACGAAAAGAGGATTTGCCTTTATTGATTTCTTCATTTCTGGAAGAATTTAATCAGGAGAATGGAAAGAATATTAAGGGCTTTTCAAGCAGAGCTAAAAGTTGTATGTATAAATATGACTGGCCGGGAAACATTCGTGAACTGCGGAACTGTGTTGAAAGTGCTGTTGTTATGTGTTCAGGTGATGAAATTCAGCTGGATGATCTTCCTCCTGCAGTTTCAGCTTCTACCGGAGTTGAAAGCATTCAGGTCCCTATGGGAATTACTTTGGATGAAGCAGAAAAAATAGTTACAACAGAAACTCTGGCTCAAAATTCCAATAATAAAAGCAGAACAGCTGAAATACTTGGCATTGGAAGAAAAACACTGCAGCGAAAATTGCAGGAATGGGGTATTGAATCTGAAGAGTAATATTAAAATGGAAAAAGATGATAAAGGGTCTCTCTATGACCGTCTAGGTGATTTATTATCTGAAACTCTCCAGTCAGGGCACGTAAATTTTATACGGCTGGAAGAAGAATCAGATAGTGATTCACCGAAAGAATCTGAAAAGCTGAATAAAGAAGAATCTCAATCTTCATTCACTAAAGAAGATGGCCCTAAAAATAATTTCAATTTTGAATCATCTACCAAAAGTCAAAAAAAAGAAAAGAAAGTAATATATAAAAAAATAACTCCTGAAATCTCTCAAGCATATAGACTTCTGGACATTACACCAAGTGCCAGCCTTGATGACTTAAAAAAAGCATATAAAGAAAAAATTAAGTATTATCATCCGGACAAATACCAGAATAATCCTATCATGGCAAAAGTTGCTACTGACAAAACAAGACAGGTTGTGGAAGCATTTAATCTTTTATCTGATTTTATAAATAATTAATATGCAAAAAAAAACCGGAAACTTACAACGTAAGATTCCGGTTGACTTCGTAAGAAATTGATTAAAAGAAGGAAACTAAATTACTGTTCCCGATGGAATAATGGCGCCCTTTCTGATAACTATGATGCCGTCTGCGCTGTAGAATAAACCATGGTCTCCATCATCATATTTTTTACCAGTTGCATTAATGCTGCAGTTATCTCCAATTTTAGCGTCTTTATCGATGATAACTCTTTCAATTTTACAGTTTGCACCAATTCCTACATTTGGAATTCCTTTCTTTTTGTTAGCAGCTTTTTCTTCATCTGATTCGTAAAAATCAGAACCCATCATTACAACACCGTTTAAGTCACAATGTTCATTAATGATTGAACGTACACCAATTACAGAGTGCTGAATACGGGAATTTGTAATTACACAACCTTCACTGGCAAGAGTTGCAGTAAGATCTGCATTATTGATTTTACTTGGAGGAAGATTGCGCATGTGTGTGTATACAGGTTTTCCTTCATCATAGAAATTAAAATGTGGAACTGGATTTGTAAGATCAATTGTTGCTTCATAGAAACTCTTAATTGTTCCAATGTCTTCCCAGTAACCATCAAAAATATATGACTGAACTTTTTTTGTCTGAATTGCCATAGGAATGATTTCCTTACCGAAATCCATGAAATCATTGTTAAGCATTTCATCCATTGCTTCAGAATTGAAGATATAGATACCCATTGAAGCAAGGTACTCCAGTTTTGCAGGTAAATCCCCACGGGCTTCAGCAGGAATTTTCCATTCAGAAATATCTGCATCTTTAGCAGGTTTTTCCATGAATTCAGTAATTCTATTTGAAGAATCAACCTTCATAATTCCAAAGCCGGAAGCATCTTCACGATTAACAGCCTTTGCTGCAATTGTAATGTCTGCTCCAGATTTAATGTGGGTATCCATAAAAGCTCTTAAATCCATTCTGTAAAGCTGGTCACCTGAAAGAATGATGTAATGAGTAGGATGCTGAACCTTAAAATGCTGGAAATTTTTTCTTACGGCATCTGCAGTTCCTTCGTACCAGCCTGAATGTTCAAGTGTCTGTTCTGCTGCAAGAATTTCAACAAAACCATGACTGAAGCGGTCAAAGTTATACGAATTAATAATGTGAAGGTGCAATGATGCTGAATTGAATTGTGTAAGAAGATAAATCTTCTTAAAACCGGAATTGATACAGTTTGAAATCGGAATATCAACGATTCTGTATTTTCCACCAAATGGAACTGCAGGTTTAGAGCGTTCCTGTGTTAATGGATAAAGACGAGTTCCCTTACCACCACCTAAAATGATGGCGAGAACCCGTGGTTCTTCAGTTGAGTAATAATCTGCTGCTGCCATTAAAATTTCTCCTTAAAAAAGGCTTTTTTTCAGGCAGAAGGCTTTTTTTCTTTTTTAAACCCTCTGTAAAAGTCTTTTTTTAATAACATTTAACTATTCTTTACTTAAAAAAGTATAAGACGGAATTCTTCATTTTGCAACAAAATAGATAAATGGAAACGTTTCCAATCTAATTTTTTTTACTTAATAATTAAAAGAATTCATTGAGAAATACTTAAGTCGTTTTTTTTTAATCCGATAATCAGAATAAGAGGTAAAGCATGATTCGCGGTTGGTATATTGGTGCTAGCGGAATGAACGCACAGCAGAATAGACTTGATGTAATTTCAAATAACCTGGCAAATGTTGATACAACAGGATTTAAAAAGGATATTGCTGTCAATAAAAATTTTAGTGAACTCCTTTTGCGTAGAACAAGAGACGATGGAGTTTATGCTTTTGCTGGTGCTTCAGTTGATTCAATGCCGATTGTTGGAAAATTAGGTCTGGGAGTTGAAACAAATGAAATTTATACTGATTTTGAGCAGGGATCATTTAAATCAACAGAAACCAAAACAGATATGGCCCTTAGTGGAAAAGGGTTCTTTGTTGTCCAGACTCCAGATGGTGAACGCTTTACAAGAAATGGAAATTTTCATTTAGGAAAAGAAGGAATTCTTCTTACAAAAGATGGATATCCTGTTCTTGGTGAAAATGGACCTATTCAGCTTGAAGATGATAAATTTTTCGTAAATAAAGACGGAATGATTTATACAGAAAATGATAATGAATTAGTAGATCGTTTTAAAATTGTTCGTTTTGATAATGAAAGATATCTTGATAAGCAGGGAAATTCACTCTGGAAAACAAATAATATTGCAGGTGATTATCACATTGCAGAAGGCAAAGAAAGGCCTGATATGCTCCAGTGTTACACTGAAACCAGTAATGTAAATGTAGTAAATGAAATGGTTCAGATGATTGAAGTAAACAGAGCTTATGAGGCAAATCAGAAGACAATTCAGACAGAAGATTCCATGATGGATACACTTTGGGGTCAGGTTGTAAGAGTAAACAGATAATCAGGTGAGAAGGAATAAGTTATGGTAAGAAGTCTTTGGAATGCAGCAACAGGAATGAACGGTCAGCAGGCTGCGATTGATACTATTTCAAATAACCTTTCAAATGTTAACACAACAGGTTTCAAGCAGCATCGTGCTGAATTTGAGGATCTGGTTTATCAGAAAGTAAAACTTGCAGGAACTCCTGCAACTGAAGATACAGTAACACCTGTTGGACTTGAAATGGGTGCTGGTGTAAAACTGGGAGCTACTCAGAGAATTATGTCCCAGGGATCTCTTCAGGCAACTCATGTAGATACAGATGTTGCAATCGTAGGAGACGGATTTTTCAGGGTTCAGCAGTATGATGGAAGCTGGGCATATACAAGAGATGGTACTTTCAAAGTTGATATGACAGGTCAGCTGGTTACTGCAAATGGTCTTAGAGTCATTCCTGAAATTATTCTCCCGGAAGGATTTCAGCTGGAAACTCTTTCTATTTCAGATTACGGTAAAGTAAGTGTAAAAGTAAACGGTTCAAATGAACCAACAGAAGTTGGTCAGATTGAACTTTACCGCTTTCCAAATGCTGTAGGTCTGGAAAGTGAAGGTGACAATTTATACAAAGTAACAAATGCATCTGGTGCACCAATTGCTAATCGTCCTGGTATGGAAGGAATGGGTATTTTGAAACATAAGTTCATTGAAATGTCCAATGTTTCTGTTGTTAATGAAATGGTTCAGATGATTGTTGCCCAAAGAGCATATGAGTTTAATTCAAAGGCAATTCAGACAAGCGATACAATGCTTCAGACAGCAGCAAACTTAAAGCGTTAACTTTTTTAAGTTTTAATATTAATTCTGTTTATTAAACTGGAGGATAAAAATGGCAGTTAGTGGAATTTCTGGAACAAATATTACCGGTACTCTTTCAAATGGTTCTGCTTCAGTTTCACAAACTCTAAAAGATTCTCAGTATAATAATTTTAAGGATATTTTAAAAACAGCAGAATCTAATAAAAATAAGAAAAATTATACAGGTACAACAAATCTTTCAAGTTCACAGGTAAGTTCCGGAAAAAGAATTAATGGTGACTACAAGCAGGGCTTTGAAGGAACTTTTACTTCTGAAAAAGATAAGCATGCAGCTCCTCAAGGAATGGCAGCAAGAGCTTATTATGGAAAAGCTCAAAAGCCTGAAATCGATAAAACTTCAGAACTCTATGAATCTGCAATGGAAATGGAAAATTATCTTGTTAAAACCATGCTTTCTTCAATGAGATCTACCGTAATGAAAAGCAACCTCATTGGTCAGGAAAACTCTTATGCCAGAGATATGTACGAAGATATGTTGTACGATAACTACGCAGAACAGATTACAAAGTCATCCAGCTTTGGTCTGGCAGATCAGATATATCTGGAATTGTCTGGACAGAGATAAAAATCCTTTTATTCCATTTTAAGATATTATAAGTCCTTTTCACCTTCTACATTCAGTTGTAAAATATCGCATAAAGGAGTATTATCATAATCATTATGACAGACTCTTTATCGATTGATTTTAAAAACAAACATGTACATTTTGTTGGAATAAAGGGAACTGGAATGGTTGCACTTGTAGAATTATTACATGCTAAAGGTGCGGTTATTACTGGTTCTGACGTCTCAGAACGTTTCTACACAGACGAAATCCTTGAAAAACTTAATATTAAAGCTTTACCTTTTTCCAGAGAAAATATTACTGAAGATGTAGACTATGTAATTTATTCTTCCGCTTACAGCTCTGAAAAAAATCCCGATTTAATTGAAGCAAAATCAAAAAATATCCCCATGTATTTATATTCTGAAGCACTTGGACTTGTGAGCCAGACTGCTTTCAGTGCAGGAATATGTGGAGTTCACGGAAAAACAACTACAACAGGTTTTGCAGGTACAATTTTAAAGTATGTTGATTTAAATTCCCAGGCTCTTGCGGGAAGCATTATTTCATCATTTGACAATAGCTGTACTATGACCAGCAGAAGTTTTAATCCTGATAATAAACATTATTTTGTTGCAGAAACCTGTGAATATCAGAGACATTTTCTTTCTTTTTCACCAAGAAAAATTCTTCTCACATCTGTTGAAAGTGATCATCAGGATTATTATCCTACATACGAAAGTATTCGGGATGCTTTTGTAGAATATATAATGAAGCTGCCTGAAGGCGGAGATTTAATTTATTGTGCAGACAATTCTGGTGCGGTAGAAACTGCAAATATTGCAAGACAAAAAAGAAGTGACATCAATTTCATTCCTTATGGAGTAAATGCTGAAGGTGATTATAAACTTACTTTTGGTCAGATAAAAAACGGAAGGCATCAGTTTAAAATTGATTTACTGGGGGATTGTGAAATTTCTGTTCCTGGGGATCATAATTTACTCAATGCATGTGGTGCTGCCGCTTTAATTTCCAGATTCCTTATTGAGGATGGAAAAAGAATCGAGGATTATAAAGACAGAATAAAGGAAGGTCTTGTAAAATTCTCCGGAGGAAAACGCCGTAGTGAAGTAATTGCAAGAACTAAAACTCCAAATGGTCAGGAATTAATCCTTATTGATGATTACGGTCATCATCCTACAGCAATAAATACAACTCTAAAAGGATTCAGGGATTTTTATTCCGGTCATAAAATAATTGTAGATTTTATGAGTCACACTTATTCCCGCACACAGGCTCTTCTTGAAGAATTTGCATCCAGTTTCAAATATGCAGATACTGTAATAATTAATAAAATTTACGGCAGCGCAAGAGAGGATGCATCAAAAGCAACTGTTACTGGTGAAGTACTTGCTGAACATGCACGTAAATATCATTCAAATGTAATCTATGCTCAGGAGTTTGAGCAGGCAGCTGATGTAGTATACAAACTTTTACAGGAAGATTCTGGTAAAGAATATCCTGACGGCTATCTTTTTGTTACAATGGGTGCAGGTGATAACTGGAAAGTTGGCAGTAAACTTCTGGAAAAACTTGCAGATTAGTTTAATTTTTACAGGTGAATGGAATCTAAAATGAATAGTATGACTGGCTACGGCTATAAAGAAGATGTAATTGATGGAACTCAAATTTCTGTTGAAATAAAATCTGTCAATTCACGCTTTCTGGATTTAAATATTAATCTTCCATATTTTTTAAATCAGCTTGAATCTCGTATTCGAAAATGCGTTACTGAAAAGATTGTCAGGGGAAAAATTGACCTTACAATCAGAGTAAAAGACTTGAATTCTAATGCTAAAGTTTCTGTTGATTCTCAGGCTGCAAAAATGTATCAGGAAGCTGCCTTAGAAGTTGCTAAAACTTTGGGCAGGGATGTTAAGGATATTCCCCTTTCTTTTATTTTACAGCAGGAAGGTGTTTTAAACATTTCTCATGATTACGATGCAGAACTTTACTGGAATAAAATACAGGTTATATTCAATGAAGTTTTTGAACAGTTTATTCAGGACCGCAGAAGGGAAGGTGAAAATCTTAAAATCGATTTACTGGAAAAACTTTCTGTTCTTGATGAATGTGCAGCCTTTTTTAAACAATGGCAGCCTCAGATGGAAGAAAAGTTTAAGAATCAAATTACAACTAAGTTTAAGGAACTTCTCGGCGAACATGTTGATGAAAACCGTATTATGACAGAAACCGCTGCCATGCTTGTAAAATATACTATAAATGAAGAAATTATACGTTTGCATTCACATCTTTCTGCTTTGAGAAATGAAATAAATACAAATCCAACACCTGGAAAAAGAATCGATTTTATCTGCCAGGAAGCAAACAGAGAAATTAATACAATTGGAAGTAAGAATCAATTTCTGGAAGTTGGTGAAAGGGTTATTTCTGCAAAGGATGCTCTTGAAAATATTCGTGAACAGTCTAAGAATGTAGAGTAGGAGTACATATGGCTTATAAAGTAAACAATGAAGTCAGAGTTGCAATCAGCGGAAAGTCTGGCTGCGGCAACACAACTGTCAGCACTATTTTATCTGAACTTTTGGGCGTAAAGTTAATTAATTTTACATTCAGACAGCTTGCAGCCGAAAAAGGTATTACTTTGGCTGATGTAATTGAACAGGCAAAAACAGATGATTCTTTTGACGTAACAGTTGATACAAGACAGGTTGAACTGGCCCTAAAAGAATCCTGCGTATTAGGAAGCCGTCTTGCTATATGGATGCTTAAAGAGGCTGATTTAAAAGTTTATCTGTATGCGTCAGATCAAACCAGAGCGGAACGAATTCTTAATAGAGAAGGCGGGGATCTGGAAAAAATCAAGGAATTTACTGCAATGAGGGATTCTGAAGATAGCCGGCGTTATAAAAAACTATACAACATAGATAATAATGATTATTCATTTGCTGACATGGTGATTGATACATCAAAATACAAACCGGAAGAAATTGCTTCCCTTATAGCAGATGAACTTGTAAAAAGAGATTTAATATCTAAAGCAGATTAAAAAAAAGGCATGTGCAATTCAAAAAATGAAACACATGCCTTTATTTATTTTTCTGGATTAATATTTTGAATCAGCGTAGCCAATCCATCCTTCATTTTCAACAAGAGCCTTTTCAAAACCTTCAAGCTTGAAAGGGTAGCTGGTTGACAATGAACCTGCAATAAGTTTTACCTTCCATGTTCCATCTTCTTTCTGTTCGATTTTACATTCAGTATCCTTATCTGCAAATGTGCGGAACATATCGTCTATATCCTTTTTAGACATATCCAGGGCAAGTAAACCGCAGTTGTACATGTTCTGGCGGAATATGCGTGCAAAATTTACGGCAATAACAACATAAATGCCGTTTACTTCCAGAGCCCATGGTGCATGTTCCCTGCTGGAACCACAACCAAAGTTCTCACGAGTAATAATGACCTTTTTTCCTGAGATGTCGGCCTTTGGATTAAAACCATCAAGCTTTAAATCTTCAAGTAAATATGGTTTCAAAGCCTGCTTTGTATTTTCTGTGAGATACTTTGCAGGAATGATTTCGTCAGTGTTAATGTCTGAACGATCCAAAAATAATACTTTTCCACCGAACTGTTTCATAAATTTCCCCTTTTATGATTTATTCTCGATTTATGCTGTTTTATTATATCTTACAATATAAAATCTAATAAAATCTAATTATTTGCCTTCAAAAAGTTCAGAATTAACGATTGTTCCGGCAATTGCTGTTGCTGCTGCAGAAGCAGGACTCATAAGGTGAACCATGCCTCCTTTACCCATACGGCCGTTAAAGTTTCTGTTTGTAGTAGAGGCACAAACTTCTCCTTCTGCAAGAACACCGTTACTCATTCCAAGACATGCTCCGCAGGTAGGATTTGTTACACAGAAGCCTGCTTCCATAAAGATTTTAATAAGGCCTTCTTCAAGTGCCATCTCATAAATGTGTGGAGTTGCAGGACTTACAATTCCACGAACACCTTCTGCAACATGATGTCCCTTCAGAATTTGTGCAGCAATTCTCAGGTCTGAAATACGACCATTTGTACATGAACCAATATAAACCTGATCAACATGAGTTCCCTTCATTTCAGAAATCTTCTTAATCTGGTCAGGCTTATATTCAACAGTACAAACTGGTTCAAGATTTGAAAGATCATATTCAAGAACTTTTTCATATTCTGCATCAGGGTCGTCTCTCCACTTGCTGTAATCTTCCAGAGCAGCTTCTTTTGAAGGATATTCATCCTTAATAAATGGCCAGAGATATTCTACTGTGGTCATGTCAGGGAAACAGATGCCGCTTGTAGCCCCTGCTTCAACTGCCATGTTACAGATAGTCATTCTTTCTTCCATTGACATTGCATCAACAACAGGACCTGTAAATTCTGCTACACAGTTTGTAGCTCCATTAACACCAATCTGTCCAATCAAAAAGAGAATTACATCTTTTGCATAAACGCCGTTCTTAAGTTTTCCGTTAAGTACAAACTTAATAGCCTTAGGATTTCTGAATGAACAAACGCCTTTAAGAATTCCTACTTCCAGGTCTGTAGTTCCAACTCCTGCAGCAAAAGCGCCGAAAGCTCCGTGTGTACAGGTATGACTGTCTCCCATAATTACTGTATATCCGGGACGAACAAATCCTTTTTCAGGGAAAATAGCGTGACAAACTCCGTTTGCGCCAATGTCAAAAAAATCTTTTATATTATTACGCTTGGCCCAGTCGCGGAGAATTTTTTCCTGAAGAGCACATTTTGAATCTTTTGCCGGAGTTACGTGATCAATAACTGCCTTAATCTTTGTGCTGTCAAATACACGATCCTTATTGCGTTCAACAAGATCATTAATGGCAATTGGTGTAGTGATTTCATGACAGAAAACTCTGTCCAGTTTTAAGACATTTGTGCCTTCAAAAGGCTGATCCACCATGTGTGATTCAAAAATCTTCTGTGCGATTGTTTTTCCCATTTTTTTGTTTCCTCGAAATATTTATTTTAATCCGAAAAACTTACAGCGATACAACGTTTTGAGGTTTTCCGGATAGATAACAGCGTATATTTTCTATTACTATATTCAAAAGTCTCTGTCTTGTCTCTGTTGCTGCCCAGGCAATATGTGGTGTGATAAGACAGTTTGGTGCTTTTAAAAGAGGATTGGCAGCAGACATCGGTTCCTGACTTACTACATCGCAGGCATAAGCACCCAGTTCCCTGTTAATAAGGGCATTGCTTACATCATTTTCGTTTACTAAAGCTCCTCTGGCAGTATTAATAAGTATTGCATTTTTTTTCATTTTTGCCAGAGAATCTTTGTTAATTATATTGAAAGTTTTATCTGTTAAAGGTGCATGAAGGGATAAAAAATCGCTTTCTTTAAGAAGAGTTTCAAAATCAACAGGGAATTCAATATCTTTATTTGGTGTACGGGTATTTACGATTACCCTTAATCCGTATGCCTTACCAATGGCACTTACTCTTTGACCTATATGGCCATAACCAAAAATGCCTAAAGTCTTTCCTTCAAGTTCTATTAACGGGGTTTTCCAGTAACAAAAGTCAGGGCTCTTAATCCAGTCTCCATTAAATACACTTGAAGAGTGAAGGGCAACCTGACTTGCAAAATGAGAAATATAAGCAAAGACCATCTGAGCAACACCTGCAGTGCTGTAAGAAGGTACATTTGTTACTGTTACCCCGTGTCTTTTACATGCATCCAGGTCAATCACATTATAACCAGTTGCCTGAACACCTATGTATTTAAGAGAGGGGCATTTTGACAGAATTTCTTCGGTAATGTTTACTTTGTTTAAGAGGATTATTTCGCTGTCAGCAATTCTCTCTGCGGTTTCTTCTGGAGAAGTTCGCGGATAGATGGTTAATTTTCCAAATGCTTCTAAAGGTTTCCAGGACAAATCTCCCGGATTCAAAGCATTTCCATCAAGAATTGTGATTTTCATTTTAAGCCAAAACGATTACACCGGTAGAAGAAATAGCGTTATTGATAGCATCTTCTACACCAGCTGTTCCTTCATCGAAATCAACACATACCTGACATTTGTCTACATTGGAAACTGAATTTGTAACTCCAGCAACTGCCTTAACCGCAGCATCTACTTTTCCTGCTGTAGCTGCATCATCCATACCTGTAACATATATTTTTTTCTGCATTGGTGTACTCCCGAAAGCCTTTAATTAGTAATGTAATTATAAACTCGACCTTAGAATTAATCAATATAGAAAAATTCTAAATAATCAAAAAATTGAGGCTAAATGTTATTTCAGCTGAATAATAGATTAAAAAAAGTACCAGGTAATATTATTCGTCATCGGTCTGAACTCGTCCCAGCTGTCCACAGGCACCGGCTATGCTGTTTCCTCTTCTCATGCGGCAACCTGCATTTAACCCAGCTTTTTCAAGCCAGCCTACGAAATTTTCACATTCCCTGTAACTTGGTGTAGTGAAATCCAGTGTAGGAATAGGATTCCAGGGAATGAGATTTATATAAACATCAAGGCCTTTTGCAAAAGCAATCATTTCATCTGCGCATTTACGGCTTGTGTTTTTATCATGCATAAGGGCAGCTTCCAGAGTAACTCTTTTCCCCGTTTTTTCTGTATAATAGGCAATAGCTTTTTTTAATTCGGGGAGAGGATTTGTCAGGTTTACAGGCATAAGCTGGTTTCTCAATTCAGGATCAGCCGTAGTAAGGGAAATTGCCAGACGGATTTTTGGACCGTTATCGGCTAAATCATAAATACCTTTTGTAATTCCACATGTACTTAATGTGATTCTTTTAGTACCCAGTCCTCTTCCGCTGGTATCACTTAAAATTGCGATTGCTTTCCGGATTGAATCCAGATTCAGCATAGGTTCCCCCATGCCCATAAAAACAATGTTATCAAGTTTTCCAGCTTCTTTTTCCAGAAAAAGGAATTCTTCAACGATTTCTCCGGGAGTAAGATTTCTTGCAAGTCCCAGCTGTCCTGTCTGACAAAAGGCACACTTCATAGGGCAGCCGGCCTGACATGAAACGCAGGCTGTTTTACGACCTTCACGGTCTGTAAGAAGAACTGTTTCTACTGCTTTTTTGTCTGAAAGAGTAATCTGCAGCTTAATCGTTCCGTCCGGATCCTTAAGAATATTAGTAACTTTGGATGAATATATGCAGGCTTTTTCATTAAGAAGGGCAAGAGTTGTCTTGTCCAGATTTTTCATTTCTTCAAAAGAGCTAACGCCTTTGTAAAGCCAGGAGAATATCTGCTTTGCCCTGAATGCTGGTTTAAGATTCAGTGCAGAGCAGATTTCTTCTGCATTAAGGCCGATTAATGTAATTTTAGAGTCCATTGCCTAGTATAATGCTTTATTTTTCCTGAGTTTGTCCAGCATTTCTGAAATTGACTGATTCCTCATGCCGTTTTTCTGGAAATTTTCAAGCAGTTCAACAGCTTTCTGTTTCTGATTTACCTTTATGTAACAGTCAGCAAGGTCGATGTAAAGACGATAGTTCTTGTCATCATCACGAATAAGTTTAGACAGTCTGTCAATTGCTTCGTCGTATTTTCCTTCGCCTTTGCAGATAAGAGCAAGACCGAGGGCAGCATAAATATCGAAATCAATATTCATGGCACGGTTATAGTAATCTGCTGCAGTTTTGTAATCTCCAGTATTTCTGTAAGCATCACCTGCACGGGTTAAAATAACTTTGTTTTTTGGATCAATTTCAAGAATTCTGTTCCAGTATTCAACGGAACGGAACTGCTGATTCATACCGCGATAACAGTCTGCAATACCAAAGAGTGCATAGAAATTCTTTGGATCCATCTCAAGGGCTTTTTCAAAATATACAAGCCCCTTATCAAATGTTTTGAGTTTTCTGTGGCAATTACCGATTGATGTCAGAACGCGAATATCAATATTCTGAGGATTTGAATCAACCATCTTTGACCAGTAGTACAAAGCGTCCTTATATTCCTTGAAATCATAATGAAGGTGGCCTAGTCCAATAAGGGCGTACGGATTGTTTTCCTCCATATCAAGTACCTGAAGATAAAGCTGCTTTGACTTCTTAAAATCCCTGATCTTTCTGTAAGCATCTGCAATACGTGTAAGCACAGTAATATTTCTGTCATCATGAACCAGATATTGTTCCCAGATATCGATTGCCTTATGATATTGATTAAGTGCTTTGTAGCAGTCTGCCAGTCCAAAAAGGGCATAGTTGTTACCCGGATGGAAAGAAAGACACTTCTGGTAGTAATTGATAGCATCCTGGAAATGGTTCTGCTTTCTTTGACAATCTCCTAAACCTACAAGGGCGTAGTTATTGTTGTCTTCAATCTCAAGAATTTTACTAAAGGAATCAATAGCTTCCTTTACTTTGTTTTCCTTAAGAAATGCATAACCATTTTTTGAAAGTTCTGAGATTTCCGCATTAATTGTTTCGTCATGAGCCATTTCCTGAATGGCATCCATTAATGGGTGATCTTCAAACATCTCCTGGGCATCGCCTGTAAATTTGCGCTCCATCTTTTTTACCTCTCTGTTTTATATAAATACTTTAAGAATCTTCATAAACGCAACAATCTGAAAATTTAGGTAAAATATTACAGTACAAGAGTGTTAATCCTCTTTTAATATTTCAGACAGCAGACCTGCAAATTTTTCAAGAAGCGGGTCTGACTTTCTTTTGTTGTGTGCCAGAAGATACATTCTTAAAGCTTTAATATATTCGTTTTTCTCCTGGTATTTTTCCCCAATTCGGGTCAGTCCATCTGAATAACCTGTTGTAACATAAATCCTTTCAGCCTGATTGTATTTTCCCTGGTTGTATAGTTCGTTGGCCTTACGATTCAATAAGACTTTCTGCTGGTCATTCAAACCTGAAACTGGATTATCTGTGACTTTAATGAAACCGAAAGGTTCATGAATTGAATCAATCTGCTTTTTTAAATCATCATCCATAAATAACTTACTACAATTTTATCTCTAAAACATCAAATGTCAAGAATTATAACAAAATGTTCTTTAATATAACTAGTTATTATTATTCTCAACTCCTGTCTTTTTCTTCTGATAAAAATTGACAATTGAACGTCCGTAGACTCGTGTGTCAACTTTAACAAGATTATTAAACTCATCAGGAAGAGGATCTTCAGCAGGGTAGTGAATCATAACCTTTCCTGAATCTGTTAAAAGATCTCTTTCTGATATTGTTTCAAGCAGGGATGCACGGAATTTGTAAGGGAAGGGAGGATCTAAAAAAATATAGTCATACTTTCCCTTATTCCGCTTTAAGAATAATTCAACTGCCATAAAATGACAATTTATTCTTACACCGGCTTCTTCAGCAATTTTAACATTTTTAAGGATTGTTTTAGCCTTTGACTTGTCCATTTCGCATAAGGATACATCCTTTGCCCCATGACTGACAGCTTCAATGGCTATAGTTCCAGAACCGGAAAAAAGGTCAAGGAATGATTTTCCGTTAAGCTCCGGCCCCAGAATTGCAAAAACGGATTCTCTCATTTTGTCCATTGCAGGCCGGATTGCCATTTTTCCGTAAGGTGTTTCTGTAACTCTTCCTTTTAAAACCCCACCAGTAATTCGCATTATATATTCCTGAATTTAATTTGCCGGATCCAAAGACCGGTATATATCGTCCCGTTTCAGACTGGAATTAACTTTTGCATATTCAAAAGCGGTTTTTCCATGTTCATCTGTAATATCCTTCTTTGCACCGCAGTCTAAAAGATACTGAATAATTTCTGTATCATCAGTATATCGGGCTGCATACATTAAAGGAGTTTTTCCTTTCCACATAAGATTTACAGAAATTCCCCTGTTAAGGAAAAGTTGAATTTTTGCCTTTCTTACATGAACAGGACCTTCTGTTGAAGACAGAGCCAGTACAAAGGCGTTAAGTACTTCAGCCTCTGTATTTCTTCTGTTCTTAAGAAGCAGGTCGATGATTTGTACATTTTGTGAATAGTCTGCTGCTAAAAGCAGCGGAGTAGCATTATATGAATTCTTTACATTTATGTCAGCCCCTGCATCAATCAGGGACTGGACCAGGGCCAGACTGTTGGAGTAACGGACTGCATACATAAGTGCTGTCCAGCCGTCTGAATCCTTTGCATTAACATCAGCTCCTTTTGAGAGAAGATTTTTAACATCCCAGTCATTTCCTGCTTTAGCTGCCATCATAAGAAGGGTAAAACCATCGCTTCCTTTTGCAGACACGTCATAAACGACTTCTGCTGCAGGTGTGACTGTTTTATTTTCTGTAACTGCTTCTGCAGCTGTTTTTTCTGCAGGAGTTTCTGAAACAGTTTCGGACTGTGTAATATTTTCTTTTTTTGTATCCTTTATTATGTCAGTTTTTGAGTCTGATTTACTGTCCTTTTGATTTTCAGCCTTTGTATTACTTTTACTGCTGTTTTTACTGTTTTCAGTGTTTTGTTTATTTTCACCGTCATAAGTTACGGAAACGGTTCTGCTCCGGTCACTTGAAGACCCCTTAAGATCTTCTTCATTAACATATTTTGCAAGAATTGAGTATGTATCAAGTTTTGCATTGAGAAGAGCATAGTCAAGACAGGTCTTTCCGTAGGAATCTTTTTCAAGTATTCTCTTTCTCTTTGCAGATTTTGAAGATGCTCCGTAACTGATTATTCTTTCAACAACATCAGCGTGGGTTTCATACTGTGCCGCAAACATAAGGGGGGTGATTTTATCTGTAGTTGAATCATTAGCCTTAGCTCCGGATTTTAAACAGTAATTTACAATTTCCAGCTCTCTGTCGCAATTTAATACAAGCATAAGAAATGTAGCCCTGTTATCCCCGAATTTCTGATTAATAAGGCCTGAATTTGCAGTAATTGCTGATTTAATTTCTTTAAATGATCCACTCTTTGCCAGTTGATAGTAATCCACTTTTGCAGCGGCATTTATGGAGAAAAATATAGTAAAAAGAACTGAAAGAGTCACAGCCCTGATCTTAAATCTATTGTTTTGCATAATAAAATTATATAGGCTTAAAACCTTGTAAGTCAAGGAATTTACTATAAAGCGCTCCTTAAACCGTTGACTTGATTTGATTTTTCCCTTATAGTTGAAATCCCCTTGGAGTTACGCAGGTAGCTCCCATTTTGACCATAAGGAGTACATACAAATGAGAAAGTATGAACTTATGACTATCTATCCTGTAGAGGATGATAAGTACAATGCCGGAATCGAAGCACTCCGTGCAGACCTCGCTAAATTCGGTGCAGAAATCGAAAAGGAAGAATCATATGGCGACCGCGACCTTACTTATGAAGTAAAGAAGCAGAAGCGCGGCAGATTCGTTCTCTTTAACATCAAGTCTAACCCAGCTAAGATTGCTGAACTGGACGCTGCATTCAAGTTCAACAACAACCTTCTTAAGTATCTTTTCGTTGTAGTAGAAGAAAAGAACGCTTAAACATTTATAAACCCGTCAGGAGGAAATAATGGCAACTTCAGATTTGAACAACGTAGTGCTCATTGGACGTCTTACCCGTGATGCTGAATTATCTTACATGCAGAGCGGAAGTGCTGTTTGTGCAATTTCTATTGCAGTAAACAGAAGCCGTAAAGAAGGTGAACAGTGGGTCAGCGAAGTAAACTACTTTGATGTTTCATACTACGGAAAGGCAGCTGAAGCTGTTAAACAGTACCTGACAAAGGGTAAGCAGATTGCTGTTCAGGGTTCATTGAGACAGGACAGATGGGAAAAAGATGGCCAGAAGTTTAGCAAGGTTAGAATTGTTGCTAATTCAGTTGAACTTCTTGGCGGACGTTCTGATAACGCAGGTTCAAGCTATAATGGGGCTGGATCTGCCGGGGGTTATCAGCAGCCACAGAATTCATATACTCCTAATCCTGCTGCTCAAATGCAGAACTCAGCTTACAGCATGCCTCCGGAAGATACTTTCGGTGGTGACTCAGGTGATTTCCCTGAGGATATTCCATTTTAATCCGTTTTTATTAAGACCGGATTTATGTAGTGGAATATAAACAATCCAATTTAGGAGAAAATTATGTCAGACACAGTTAATGAAAACGAATCTGTAGAAAAGAAAGAAGTTATGTCACAGGAACAGCTTCAGAACGCTGGCCGCGAAGATGAAATTCGTGGCGGTCGCAATGGAAAGGGTAAGTCTTTCTTCCACAAGAAGGTTTGCCGTTTCTGCGCTAACAAGGCAAAGATTGATTATAAGGATGCTGATGGTCTCCGCCGCTTTACAACAGAACGCGGTAAGATTCTTCCACGCCGCATCACTGGTACATGTGCAAAGCACCAGAAGGAACTGGCAGTAGCAATCAAGCGTGCACGCGCTATCTGTCTCCTTCCATACGTAACAGAGTAATCAATTACTTGAACCTTAATTTAAGGTAATTTATTTTTCAAATAACAGCCTGCGATCCAACTCCTGGTGACGTAGGCTGAAAAATTAATAGGAGCTTGATATGAAGGTAATTCTTAACGAAGATGTTAAACACCTTGGAGAACTGGGTGATGTAAAGAATGTTGCAAACGGTTATGCCCGCAACTATCTTTTCCCACACGGATTTGCATTCCCATGCACACCAGAAACACTGGCTGCATTCGAAGCAAGAAAAGATGAAATTGAGAAGCGCAAGGAACAGAAGCGTGCTGATTCAGCAAGCCTGAAGGAAAAGCTTGAAGCTCTCGAAATTGAATTGATTATGCCAGCAGGTGCTAACGGTAAGCTTTTCGGTGCTGTTACAAACATGACACTTGCAGACTGGTTCTCTAAGAATGGATATGATATTGAACGCAAGAAGATTGAAGTTCCTGGACTTACAATCAAGAACGTAGGTAACTATTCATTTAAGGTACACCTTTATGAATCTTCTCTGGCTGAAGTAAAACTTGCTGTAAAGCCACAGGAGACAAAGGAAGCACCAAAGGCTGAAAAGCCTGCAAAGAAGTCTTCAAAGGAAGCTGCTTCAGCTGAAGCTGCAGAAGAGAAGGCTGAAACTCCAGCTGCTGAGTAATTAATCTCCAGTCAGTAGTTTTAATCTTTGCACGAAAGCTCACAGTTTTTTCTGTGGGCTTTTTTTTTACTTTACACTATAATTGTCAAAAGCATTTTACAAGGAGACTGATAATGGAACTTAAAGATAAGGTCCCACCACATAATCTGGAATTTGAACAGGCAACACTTGGAGCCATCCTTTTAGACTGGGATTCCTTCAGTGAAGTATCATCCATGCTTAAAGCATCGGATTTTTATAATCCTCAGAATCAGTTAATTTATCAGGCTTTAGTAAGTTTAAGTATTTCCGGCTCTACAGGAGATATTCTTACCCTTGTTGATGAATTGAATAAAAATGGAAATCTGGAAAAAGCCGGTGGAATGTCTTACATTTCATCTCTCACAGATAAAGTTCCAACAAGTGCAAATATTGTATACTACGCAAATACAGTTCTGGATCTTTCAACAAAGAGAAATCTGATTAAAATGGCTTCTGAAGTTAAAGCTGAAAGTTTTGATGAAACTAAGGATAGTCGTCAGATTCTTGAAGAAGCACAGAGTAAAATATTTAAGCTTACGGAAAATAATGTTACCAGCACAATTTTTGATTTGCAGCAGCTTGTTGTAAAAACAATACAGATAATTGACAAGCGTTATAAAGATAAAGGTTCATTTTCAGGAATTCCTTCAGGTTTGAACCAGCTGGATCTTCTTTTGAGTGGTTTTCAGAATGGGGAAATGACCATTATTGGAGCACGTCCTTCCATGGGAAAAACAGCTCTGGCCCTTACGATGATGGAACATATTGCAGTAGATAAAAATATTCCATGCGGATTTTTTTCACTTGAAATGTCAGCAGAGCAGATTTGTTCACGTCTTTTGTCTCAGGTTGCCCGTATTCCTGGTGGAAAAATTCGTTCCGGTATGCTTAGAATTGAAGATTTTCAAAAGCTTAATGATGCTGCAGGGCGTTGTTATAATGCACCTCTTTACATCTGTGATGTTCCAAATATGAAACTTCTGGATTTGAGAACTCAGGCAAGAAAAATGGTTTCAGATAAAGGGGTTAAAATCATTTTTATTGACTATATCGGTCTTATTACTTCAGAAAATCCTGCAAAACAAACCTGGGAACAGCAGTCAGATATTTCTAAGTCATTAAAGGCACTTGCCCGTGAATTAAATGTTCCAATCATTGTTCTTTGTCAGGTTGCCCGTGATGCAGAAGGAAATGAACCGACTCTGGCAAATCTTCGTGGATCTGGATCTATAGAACAGGATGCGGATGTTGTTATGTTCATTCATGGAGATAGAAAGAAAACTGCTCAGGAAGGGGAAGAATCAATTCCTGTACTTGATAGAAAACTTGTTGTTGCAAAACAACGTAACGGTCCAATTGGTGATGTAGAAGTAATCTTCCTTTCATCTTATACAAAATTCGAAAATAAGAGCAAAAACAACGACGAACAATAGAAAGTTCCTGCAGAAATAAATGAGCAATACTAGAGTTTCGTTCTGGACTTAGTTTATACTTCGAAATCCAGACAGTCGCGGCTTACGATATATGGGCGAACCTTAGTGTCTGCAATAAGAACGTGTTCCGGGTGTTTTGAATATCCTTTGAGGGCTTCTGCAGATTCAAAAGTTGAATCCAGCATTAAGTCAGCAGTAGAAGAGGTGAGTCGTCCATTTGTGTTTACCTTAATGTCTACTAGACCCGGGATTTTACCTTTAAGGCTTTCGAGACCTTCCTTGATTGCGGCTTTAACAGATTCTTTTTCAGAATCGCTCATTTCTTTTAATGTCCATAAAATTATGTGTTTTACCATTTTCGTATATTTCCTTTAAATTATATTGCAGCCAGATTTTCTTTCTGCTGGATGAGCTACTTCAAATCCGCAGTTTGCTTCCATGTTCAGTTCGCGCAGTTCTTTGATTCCATCGATATAAAGCTGATAATTGATTCCGGTTGATTCATAACCGCAGCATACATCGTAATCACCGCCGAGGGATTCCCTGACAATTTGTTCACGTTGTTCGCGGTTTGTGTCTTTTATTAAAATACTTGCCATAAAGTTTCCTTATATTTTTTATTTTATCATAAATCAGATTTTTATTCAGTTAGTTTTAATGTTTTTTCTGATGAAAAATCCAGTACATAATTGATTAATTTAACAATGTCAAAATTTGTATAAAAAGCTTTTTTTTTGTAAATGAAAGTTATTGCAGCGGTTTTTTTAGGATTGAATAAAAAAATCAAAAATACTGGCTGGGGGGGGGCAAGACGCTTCACGGCTGGAATCCGTTCTTTTTTTTTGATAAATCCAATAGTTTTCAAATTCCATATTTAAACTATTTAGAAAAAATTCAAAATACTTCTTGACAAATCTGTTCTTAAGTTTAATATAGTATTTAGAGAGTTATCTAAATAGATGAATCCAGGGGTTGCCATGGGATTTCAAGAGACATTTAAAGCATTGTCAGATCCAGTTCGACGGGACATTCTGGTAATGTTAAAGAAAGGAAAAAAATCAGCTGGCGAAATTGGAGAGAAATTTGATATGACAGGTGCAACCATTTCATATCATCTTTCCATTCTGAAAAAAGCAGATTTAGTCAAAGAGAGCAGGTTTAAGAACTTTGTGTACTACGATCTTAATACTTCTATTTTTGAAGAAATCATGCTTTGGTTCGGCCAGTTTGAAAAAGAACACAATAAAGGAGAAGAGGAAAATGGAAAATAAAAATCGTTTAATTGATGCAACTGCTATTATTACTTCATTTTTATGTTTATGTCCTATGATTTACGGAATTATTATGTGGAACAAGCTTCCGGAACTTATGCCTATTCATTTTGATGCAAATGGAGAACCTGATAACTGGGGACCTCGCTGGGTGACAGTTTATTTTCTTCCTGTCTTTTTGGCTATAATTAATTTAGTCGTTAACTTTTCTTTTTACTTTAAAGCCCAGAAAAGTGGAGAAACTGTAAAATCAAAATTTGTATATGTTATTAAATGGTTTATTCCAGTACTTGCACTTGTTATATTTTTTCTGGTCTATTCGTACTCTCTTGGCCTGATTCTTGAGATTCCAAAAATAGTTGTATTAATTATTTCCATCATGTTTATCATAATGGGAAATTATCTTCCAAAAGCTGAAAACTTCCTGCTGAATATAAAAGTAAAAGAGGAAAATTATACAAAAGTAAAACGTATTATTGGCTGGAGCTTTGTGATTGCAGGGCTTTTAGGGATGATTATGGCATTTTTCAAATCTGGTCTCTGGATCTTTATTGGAATCATTTTTATTTTGGCAATTGAAACAATTATTGTAGCTGTGAATGCGAATAAGTAATTCAGAAATAAAAATATGATGATGCAATCGAAGAGATTATAAAATCAGGCATAAATGGAAAAATACCTTGAAGTATATCTGCTCTGGCTTTTATAATTTGTGGAATTGTAAATATCATAAATGTTCTTGCGGAAGAAGGTATGCTCCGGGGGGTATTCTGAAAGTTGAGACGGTAGTACTGGAACTGATGAATTTCAAGCTATAAGAATTGTGATTTCAAACTTCCTTCCTTTAGTAATTCTTCTTTTAATAAATAAAAGAAAACAGAAAAAAAAGTATGTATAATGCAAACTTACAATTTTGGGAAAGTATATTGACATAGGTTACCGAACGGTATTAGTATAGTTATTGAAAGGTAACCTAAGGATATGGACAGGAAATCTGAAATAATTAAAGCAACTCTAGAGCTTGCATCCGAATACGGACTGGCTGCAGTTTCGATGAATCAGATTGCAGAAAAACTGGGAATCTCCAAACCGGCTTTATATAAGCATTTTGAATCTCGCGAAGAAATCATAAAAACAATGTATTCATTTTTACGAGACCAGGCTAAGAAGAGTATTACAGATGGTGAAATGAATCTGGATTTGCTTTCAGAAAAAAATTCATTGGAAAAAATTCTCACACGGATGATAGATGCATACAGAAATATCTGTACAAATCCTCAAATGTTCCAGTTATATAAAATAATAATGTCACAGAGAACAATCGATGTTGCCGCAACTGAAATCATGGTTATGGAAACAAAAGCTATGATAGAAGCAACTAAAAAAGTATTTTATGCCCTTCAGGTAAAAGGCTTTGCAGATTTTCCTGACCCAGATGCTGCGGCTCTTTCTTTTGCTATGTCGGTTCATTCAATAA